>CAZUHB010000085.1:0-21755 GCA_964620445.1 uncultured Phycisphaerales bacterium | reverse complement strand
GCCCGATGCGGTCAAGGTGGTGGTCGATCACGATTTCGGATATAATTCTAGACAGTCTACGGATTGAACAGGGCCGGAACTTTTTCACCGGCATCCGAAAGGCGCAAGGTCCGATCCGGATCGCGAAGTCTCAGAAGTATCAGGTTAACCGCAATGCCCCGCACCCCCGAAGACGTGACCGCCCTCCTCTCCGGAATCTCGGCCGGCAAGGAGGACGCGTGGAACCGGCTGCTCTCGGTGGTCTACCGCGAGCTGCACGCGATGGCCCACTCGGCCATGCGGCAGGAACGTCCGGGCCACACGCTGCAGACCACGGCGCTCGTCCACGAGGCCTACATGCGTCTCGTCCAGGATCAGGATTCGAGTTTCGAGAACCGCGCCCACTTCTTCAGCGTGGCAGCGCGCGCCATGCGCCGCATCCTCGTGGACCGCGCCCGCAGCCGCAAGGCGGCCAAGCGCGGCAGCGGCGCGAAGCCCCTGCCCCTCGACAAGGTGCAGGCCGGGGACGGCGCTGCGGCAGCTCCCGAGAATCTCTTCGAAGACCTCGACGCCCTCGACAGGGCGCTCGACAAGCTGGGTGCGCAGGGAGTTCACAAGCGCAAGTGCACCGTGGTGGAGCTGCGCTTCTTCGTGGGGCTCACCCATGAACAGACCGCCGATGTTCTCGGCGTGTCCATGGCCACGGTCGCACGGGACTGGGAATTCACCCGGGCGTGGCTCTCGAGGGAACTGAAGGAAACCGGGTAGATCGTCATGGATCGCGAGACGAGAATCGAGGAGCTCTTCCATGCCGCTCTCGAGCGCGCGCCCGCCGAGCGCGAGTCTTTCGTCGAGATGGCCTGCGGCAAGGACGAGGACCTGAAAGGCGAAGTCAAATCGCTCCTCGATGCGCTCGATGGGGCGCCCGACTTCCCCGACCGGCCCGCGTGGATACCTCTCGTGGCCGGGGCCGGCCGCGAAGGAGCGATCGGCTCCGGTCCGGAGGCCGAGCCGGGCCTGCCCTTCGAGCGGCTCGGCGAGTTCCGCTTGCTTCGCAAGCTGGGCGAAGGCGGCATGGGCGCGGTCTATCTCGCGATCCAGGAATCGCTCGACCGCGAGGTGGCGCTCAAGGTGATCCGCGCCGACCGGGCCGGCTCCTTCGAGGCCGAGTCGCGGTTCCGGCGCGAGATCGACGCCATCTCCGAGCTGCGCCACCCCGCCATCGTCACGATCCACGGAAGCGGCGAGGAACAGGATGTGCGCTTCTTTGCCATGGAGTACGTTCCCGGCAAAGGCCTCGACGGAATCCTGGCCGCCGCGCGCTCGGGGGGAGAGAAGATCTCCACGCCGCGAATCCTCGGCTGGGTGCGCGCCATCGCCGGCGCGCTCGACACCGCCCACCAGGCCGGGATCATCCACCGCGACGTGAAACCATCCAACATCAGGATCACGCCCGACAACGAGGCGATGCTCTTCGACTTCGGCGTGGCGCGCCACATGCACCTCTCCACCCTCACCCTCACCGGCGACTTTCGCGGCACGCCCCACTATTCCTCCCCCGAGCAGATCCGGGCGGAGCGGGGCACGATCGACGCGCGCACCGATGTCTACTCACTTGGAGTGTGCGTCTACGAAGCGCTCACCGGCCGCACGCCCTTCGAAGGGGAAACGACGGAGCAGGTCTTCCACCAGATCCTCGAAAAGGAACCACCCCCGCCGCGCGACCTGAATCCGGCGATCTCGCGCGATCTCGAGACGGTGATCGTCACGGCCATGGACAAGGACCCCCGTCGCCGCTACCAGTCGATGGACGCCTTCGCCGGCGATCTGGAACGGCTCCTCGCCGGCGAGATGATCCTCGCCAAGCCGGCCGGCTTCGCGACCAAAGCGTGGAAACGGGTCAGGCGCAATCCGGTGTCGAGCACGGCCGTGGCCACGGCGCTGCTCGCCGCGATCGGTTTCGTGCTCTACGTGCTGCTCTGGTCCTACCCCCAGATCAGGGCAGAGAAGAAAGAGGCGCAAATTCAGCGCAAGGCGGCTCTCAGGGCCGAGGAGGCCGCGAGGAAGGAGTCCGAAAAGGCCCTGGCAATCAACAAGTACCTGGAAGAGATGCTCTCATCGGCCAACCCGGACAGGGGCGATCGGAACGTGAAGGTGCTCACCGTGGTGGACAGGCAGGTGGACCGGATCGACAGGGCTTTTCCCGACCAGCCCGAGGTCGAGGCCTCGTTGCGCAACACGATCGGCCAGACCTACAGGAGCCTCGGCGAGTACGACAAGGCGGAGAAGCAGTACCGCCTCGCGGCTGAGATCAGAGAGCGCGTTCTGGGCGCCGAGCATGAAGAGACCCTTTCGACGCTGAGCAGGCTGGCCGGCGTCCTGGGAAAACTGAACCGCCTGGACCGGGCGCAACGCCTTTTCGACGAGGTTCTCGAGAAGCAGGGCCGTATTTTGGGGCAGAATGCTCCGGACAGACTCCGCACGCGCGCCAGCCTGGCCGGTCTGTACGCCGATCACAACAAGCTGGCCGAGGCGGAGGAGCTTCTCCGCGATGTTCTCGAAAAGCAACGGCTCATGCTCGGGGAAGGCCACAGGGACACTGTGTCCACCATGGCCAGTCTCGCTGTCGTGCTCGCCAGGAGGCACAAGTCGGCCGAAGCCGAGACGCTGCAACGCCAGGCTCTCGAGGAGCAACGCATCATCGTGGGCGAAGATCATCCCGACACGCTCTTTTCCCTGTCCAATCTCGCTGCCATCCTCATCGACAGGAACGAGCTCGCCGGGGCCGAACCTCTCCACAGGGAACTCCTGGAGAAAAAGGAACGTATCCTCGGGGAAGAACATCCTCATACGATCAACGCCATGCACAACCTGGCCGCGGTCCTCTTCAAGCAGGGTAAGCTCGACGAGGCGCGGCTCCTCTTCGGCGAGGTGCTGGAGGCGAGGATACGCGTTCTCGGGGAGGAGAGGATCGAGACGATCACGACGATGGACAACTACGCGTGCCTGCTTCTTGCCATGGGCGACTTTTCCGGAGCGGAGTCGATCGCCCGCCGTTCGCTCGAGATCGAAGAACGCGTTCTGGGCGAAGAGCATCCCATCACTGTGGGCACGATGGAAGGCCTCGCGTGCATCCTCATGCAGCAAGGCGAGCTGGACGAGGCTGACCGCCTGTTCACGAAAAGCCTCGAGCTCGTGCGCACGCTCAGACCGCTGAACAAGGACCAGGTCGCACGGTTCTGCATGCACCACGGGACCTGCCTGATGCGTTTGCGGCGCCCCGATGAGTCGGAGAGGCTGCTGCTCGAATCCTTCGAACTTTTCAAGGCTCTCTACGGCATGACGCA
The DNA here is from genome assembly GCA_964620445.1 of uncultured Phycisphaerales bacterium. GTDB lineage: Bacteria > Planctomycetota > B15-G4 > B15-G4 > CAYZWU01 > CAZUHB01. Next base: position 18,429 of record CAZUHB010000085.1, on the reverse strand, counting down.
CGAAAGGACCCGGTCCTCGCTGCGGTTGCTGATCGACCTCAACAAGGCACTGGGGAGAACCGAAAGGGCTGCGGAGTTCGAGGCTCTCCTCGGGATGGCGGAAGGCGCCAAGGCACAAGAGGACACTTCCGAAAAATAGAACACCTTTTCGGAAGACTTCTGCTAAAGAGGTACCGGATTCACGTTGCTCTTGCGGCAGATAAGGACTCGCTCATGCCTCTGGATATCGCTGAACTCCTCGAACGCGTCTTGCGGCTCGTCGGCGCCGCGATCCTCGGCGGCCTGATCGGCCTCGAGAGGGAGTTCCACGGCCGTCTCCTCCCGAGCGTTGCCAAGATCTCCTGGGAATGAGTGCTTGACCTCGATCCCCACCGATCCGCATAATCCGTGAGCGTGATTCTTGTTCTGTCCCCGCGGCCCCGAGCACCCCCCTGAGAATGCGGAAAGATTCGATGACAAACGTATACGACACCCTCCAGGAGCGAGGCTTCATCCAGCAGGTCACCGACGAGAAAGCGGTGCGCGATCTCTTCGAAAAGGAACAGGTCACGGCCTACGTGGGCTACGATCCCACGGCCGAAAGCCTCCACGTGGGCAACCTCCTGTCGATCATGGCGCTCAAGCATCTCGAGATGGCCGGCCACCGGCCGCTCACCATCGTGGGCGGCGGCACGGTCATGGTGGGCGACCCGAGCGGACGGACCGAGCTCAGACAGATGCTCGGCACCGACACGATCGCGAAGCAGACCGGGTGCATCCGCGGCCAGCTCCAGCGCTATCTCGACTTCGACGGAAAGAAGTCGATCATCGAGAACAACGCCGACTGGCTCCTCGACCTGAACTACATCGAGTTTCTGCGCGAGATCGGCCGCCACTTCAGCGTGAACCGCATGCTGTCCTTCGAGGCGTACAAGGCGCGCATGGAGAAGGGGCTGAGTTTCCTCGAGTTCAACTATCAACTCCTCCAGGCCTACGACTTCCTCGTTCTCTACAGGATGCACGGGTGCCGCCTCCAGATGGGCGGCGACGACCAGTGGGGCAACATCGTGGCCGGCACCGACCTGATCCGGCGCACGGAGAGCGCCGAGGCCTTCGGCCTCACCTCGCCGCTGGTCACGACCGCGTCGGGGGCCAAGATGGGCAAGACGGCCGAGGGAGCGGTGTGGCTCGACGCCGGGCGCGTCTCGCCCTACGATTATTATCAGTTCTGGATCAACTGCGACGACAGGGACGTGAAGCGCTGGCTGGCTCTCTACACCTTTCTGCCCATGGAAGAGGTGGAGCGGCTCGGCGCATTCAAGGACGAGAAGATCCGCGACGCCAAGCGCACCCTGGCCTTCGAGGCGACGAGGATCACCCACGGCGAGAAGGAGGCGCGCAAGGCGCAGGACGCCGCGGCGGCCGCTTTCGGCGGCGCGGGCGCCATGGACGGCGTGCCCACGCACACGGTGGCGCGCGGCACGCTCGAGGACGGGATCGAGGCGATCCAGCTCTTCGTCGACGCCGGCCTCGCCGGATCGCGCGGTGAGGCGAAGCGGCTCATCAAGGCGGGCGGCGCCTACGTGAACAAGGAGAAGGTCCCCGCGATCGACCACGCGATCACCGCCGATCTGCTCGACGACGAGGGCACCCTCATGATCCGCGCCGGCAAGAAGAAATACGTGCGCATCCAGACGGAGTCATAGAGCATGGCCTTTGGAAAGACCGTTTTCGTTCCCCTCGCGGCGGCGGCGCTTTGCTGTCTCGCCCTGGCGCCGGCGCTCCTCGCGCGGGGCGACAACGAGGACATTCTCATCGAAACGGACGCCAAGGTCACCGGCCTGCGCTGCGCCGACATGGACGGAAACGGGCTGAAGGACATGGTGGTCCTCACCCAGTCCGAGCCGCCCGTACCATCGAAGCGCGCGATCATCGTCTACCTGCAAAAGGAGAAGGGGAGCTTCGAGCCGGTCCGCGTACCGGCCGACTGGACCAGGGAGAGCTTCCTCGTCGACATCGGCCGGTTCGACCGGACGGCGGGTGAAGAGATCCTCATCGTGAGCAAGAAGGCGATCGGGATCCTGGGCATCCGCGACGGGGAGGCGCGGCTTCTGGCCAACGATATCCGGCTGTCGAGCCTGTTTCAGGGCGCCGTGCATAAAGATTTTTTCTTCCTCGACTGCTCCTTCGATATCGACGGCGACGGGCTCGACGATCCGATCGTGGCCACCGACTCGGAGTACGCCGTCCTCTTCGACGGGCTGAAGCGGTCCGTTCCGATCGAGGAGCCGGTCAAAAGAAAGATCGAACGCTACGAGAACTCCCTCTTCGCCGTGACGGTCGAAGCGGCCAAGACGCGCGTTCTGCCCTTCGAGGGTGAGAGCCCTTTCATCGTGCTCGAGCGGGGCGGGCATCTGATCGGCCGGCGTTACGACAAGAAAAGGGGCGCTTTCGTACGCATGGCGAGCACCGGAAAGAAGTACGGCGCCTACTCTGCCGAGGTCAAGGTGGGCACCCTCGAGTACGCGGGAACGATGATCGGCGACTTCAACAGGAGCGGCCGGCCCAACCTTCTCCTTTCGGAGCGATCGGGCCAGGTCGGCATCCTCACCAACCTGAAGACGAAACACACCTTCTTTGACATCCTCGAGTATCCCGACAAGGGCGAGCTCGAATTCAAGCCGCGACAGATCATCGCCAACGCGGGGATCTGCGCCAAGCCGTCATTTTCCGATCTCGACGTGGACGGCCATAAGGACCTGATCCTGCGTTTCGTCGAGGCGAGCATACTGGCCAAGTTTCTCGAGGCGATGCTCGACCGGGTGATCATCACCTGCCAGGTCTTCCTCTTCCATCCGGAGAAGGGAACATATTCCTTCGAGCCGGACTGGAGCCGCGAGGTGCCCGTGCCGTCCGATTGCTTCGAGACGGTCGGCATCGAGGGGCTTGCCATGATGGACAGCGACTTCAACGGCGACCGGCGGCCCGATCTGGTCATCTATGAAAGCGACCGGCTCAACTTTTTCCGCGGCGAGAGGGACGAGGGTTTCTTTTCCACCACCGAGGTCGATTTCGTTTCGCGGCCCTTTTACCAGGTGGCCGGGCCTTTTCCCGGCCCTCTCACGGTCGTCGACCTCGACGGCGACGGCCGCCGGGAGATCATCACCTCCGGGGAGACGACAGTCAGGGTGATCCATGTGCGCTAGGTTTACGATTCTGATCGCGCTCCTTCTCGCGGCACCCCTCTGGACGGCCGCCGCGCCCTCGACATGGGCATCGCCCTGCCCGGGGCCGGCCGATTTCGACCATGTTCAGATCGAACCGGCCGGCCGGCCCGGCCTGGAAGTCTTCGACGACTTCGACGGCGACGGGATCAAGGACGTGCTCCTCGCCGACGGCCGGCTCTTCTCCTTTTTCCTGAGCTCCCGCGGCGGGCCCGGGCCGAAACCCGATCTGGTCCTGACGGCGCCTGACGATGCCGTGCTCTTCGACGTGTCCAATCTGGGCGGCGGGCAGATCCGGAAGGTGGTGATCGCCAAGAAGGACGGAGTCTACATCTTCGGCCCCGACGCCGACGGAAATCCGGTGGAGGAGAAGATCGTCGAGGCGCGGAGCCGCCTGCTGCCCGAACGCGTCGATGCGCTCTCCTTCGTCAATTTCGTGCGCGACATCACCGGTGACGGCCCCGAGGACATCCTCTTCGCCGATCTCGAAAGCTTGCACATCTTCGAACGGGATCGGTCCGGAGGATTCGTCCAGTGGGGCGAGATCCCTTTTCTCCCGCGCAGCGAGATCCACGCCGAACCCCTCTCCGAAACGGGCGGACTGCGCGAAACCCTCTACGTGCCCCTCGTGATGGCGGGCGGATCGAAAGAGGACCGGCGCCTGATCCTCTACGACGGATCGAACGTGCGGATCGTGAGAAAGGAAGAGGACGGCGTCTGCCGCGAGCTCTCCACCCATTGCCTCGTGGAACGGCGCAGCAAGGAGGCGTCGGAGCGCGACGTGCGCATGCGGTTCCACACGAACGTCTTCTTCGACGACCTCGACGGCGACGGACGCGGCGACCTGGCGGTCTGCAACAACTCGCACGGCGAGATCAGCTTTTACACCGGGATCGACAGGGAGCAGCCCGACGACCACGATTTCTGCATCCGCGTCGAGGGGAACACCTTCCTGCCGATCTTCTCCGATCTCAACAATGACGGATTCAAGGACCTGATCCTGCCCACGACCGGCAAGATCGGCCTCTTCACCGTGCTGAAGGTGTTTTTCACGAGCCGCTTCGACATGAACTACCTCGTCTTCTACAACAGGCAGAAGCCGCTCTTCCGGCAGATCCCCGACGATACGCGGACCCTCTCCTTCCCGCTGAGTTTTTCCACCTCGGCCAAGGGACTGAGCGTGGAGAGCGTATTGATCCGCTCCTTTCGGGGCGACTTCGATGGCGACGGGCGGTGCGATTTTCTCCTCCGGGGGGAAAAGAACAGGGTGCGCGTCTTCCGCGGTCTCCCGAACGGGACCTTCTCCGAGGAGCCGGACATGGTTTTTCCAGTGAAGATCGTGCCCAAGTGCTTCCACGTGAACACGCGAACGCCCGACCTGAACGGGGACGGCCGGGCCGATCTCTATCTCCACCAGAAGTCTCCCAAGGTCGAACGGTGGGATATTTATCTCTCGACGGAATAAGGACCGGCGGGTGTGCGTCCAAGGAAAGTAGCCGAAACGAACCGTTGCCACGGAGGGCGGAGATGACTCGAGCGAAACGCGATGCGAGAGCGCACGGCGAGCAGGGCGTGATCCTGATTCTCGTGATGCTCGTCGTCCTCATCCTGGCCTGCGTCATGGTGCAGCTCTTCTTCGACACCTCGGTCAACAAGGAAATCACCCACCACCAGAAGATCAAGACTCCCATGAAGATGGCCGCGCTGGGCGCCTTTCTTCAGGCCAAGGCGGTGTTGCTCCAGGACATGGAGAGCCCGTCGGGCGGCGAGGACGAGATGGGCGAGGACGCCGGTGGAGAGGGCATGGGCCAGGGCGAAGGCGATGAGGGCTCGGAAAGCGGGTCCGAAGAGAACGGCATGGGCGAGGACGGCTCCGGCGACGCCACGGCCAACACCGACTCGCTCGTTGACGAATGGGCCCGGCCAGGCGCGATCACGGTGATGACCTCGAACGATCTCGACGTGATGGTCCTCGTTCGCGACGAGGATTCCAAGTTCAATCTTCTCTCGGTGATCGCCAAGGACGAGGAGGACGCCGAGGAATCGCGCATCCGCCTGTCGCGGCTGATCGACACCTTTCGCGAGAGCACGAAGGGGGACGTGAGCGGCGCCGCCTCGGAGAGGATCGTCGACGAACTCGTCGAATGGCTCGAGGGCAATCGGGACAGGGAGCGTTTTCCCACGCCGCTCATCAAGACGGGCGCCGACGATGTGGCTCCCGACCGGCTCGAGGACGAACCGATCCACTTTCCCCTCACCGTCGAAGAGCTTCAGATGTGCCAGAGCCTCACCAAGGAGATACTCTTCGGTTACAAGGACGGCGGCGAGAGGATTCCGGGGCTCGTCGAACACATCACCTGCTACTCGAACCTGATCTTCGATTCGGTGCCCGAGGACGAGGAGGAAGCCGAGGACGACTCATTCGGCGAGGAGCCTTCTCCCGAGGAGGACGAACCTCCCGGCAGCGACGAGGAGGGGGACGGCGAGGAGGAGGACGAGGAAGAGTCCGAACCTGTCGAGACGAACAGCGGGCGGGTCAACATCAACACCGCTTCCTACGCCGTGCTGCGCGGCCTCATGGACGAAAGCGAGATCCCCAATTCGGTTCTGGAGAAGATTCTCGAATTCCGCGGGAAGGCGATCGAGGCCTACGAGGATCTGCAGGACCGCGAGGGGGAGTTCGGCGGCCTCATCGACGAGGAGGAGGACGAGGATTTCATCTTCACCACACCGGCCGAGGTCTTCGAACGGGTCGAGGAATATTTCAACACCACCTTCAACCTCGACGATGACGCCGAGGAGACCTTCACCTCCCTTCTGGCAACGACGTCCAATGTCTTCACCGTCTACATCTCGGTGCGTACCTCCGGCGGAAAGCTGTCGCAGAACTACCGGGCCGTGATCTGGCGCTGGTCGGGCACGGCTTCCGAAACGGGCGAGATGGACGAAGATGAAGAGGAGACCATGACGGGCGAGTCCCAGATCATCACTCTCGTTCCGCTGGAGCTCTACCCTTATCCGCTGCCTCTTTCTCCCGACGAGGAGGAGCAGTTTCTGGCCACGTTTTGATCGAAGATTTTTTTCTCGCAAAGGCGCGGAGGGCGCCGAGGAGAACAGAAATACTCTGTCCATCACATCGTGTCCCCAGGGCGTTAAATGCCTTCACTCCACCGTGACGATATCCAAATTCGTCGGCTTTATCCGCCCCCCGCCCCACGGCCCCACCATAGGCTCTGCTCCGCGAGGCTCCCCAAGAGAAGACCGGAATTTACAGAAAGGATGGTACACTCACCGCTTTATCCCTGGACCTATGAAGGTATGTGGCCAACTATTGCATCTAAATGAATGACTACTGGTCGCCAGGAGGAAGTTAACAAGCATTGAGGAAACACACGCTCAACGTTCTACCACGAGACCGTTCACGATCCGTGTGATCCCATCCTTCATCAGGCCTTTTCCAAAATTCAGAAGGAATCCCAATTTCGCTCCGGTGAGTCTCAGGTAGGTCAGTAATTGCTTCTTGTGGGCATTGTTCTCCTTCTCCACCGACTTGACTTCCAAAATCACCTTACCTTCGATGAAGATGTCTACCCGAAATCCTTCGTCGAAGCGGCAACCACGGCAGACGATCGAAATGGGCACCTGTCGCTCGGCTTTCAGTCCACGTTCTTTCAATTCGTGCGCGAGGACAACTTCATAGACACTCTCGAGCAATCCCGGGCCAAGTTCCCGATGCACCGCAATCGCCGCATCCACCACAATTGTCCCTATTTCGTTTTCTTCCATCCTTTGCGCTCTTTGCGGCTTTGCGAGGTTCAGACTCCATTGATTCTCTCGCTAAGATCGCCAAGGGCGCAAAGAGTTGATTTGGTTCAAGAATCTCTGTACCTATAACCCAAAATATTTCCTTGGCGCCCTTGGCGATCTTGGCGAGAAATCTTTTCTTCAAGTCGAAGGAGTTGCCCCACAGTTACGGTGAATTTTTTCGCCGCCTGACGAGCAGCAGGCACCCCGCGATGATCAACCCCCCGCCGATCCATTCGCGTGGCCCTGGTAGAACACCAAGGCAGACTCCGGCGATCACCGCGACCCAGATCGGCTGGGACTGGTTGATCAACGCCGCGCGCGACACGGGCAGAAGGGTCAGGCATTTCATGTAGAGGTAGCGTGCCACCACCGGCCCGGAAAGGCTCAACGCGATCACCAGTATCCAGAGGTGCGTGCTGTCAGGCAGCACCAATCCTCCGTTACTCGCGAGTGCCGTGCAGTAAAAAGCGGGCGCGAGCAACACGGTGCGCCCCCATGTAAAGAACAGAGGACTCGCATGGCGAACGGCCACCTTGGCCAGCCCCTCGGTCACCCCCCACAGAATGCACGCCACGATGCAGAGCACGAATCCCCTCGAGATCTCCACCCCGCCGGTGTAGCGGATGAGCCCCACGCCGGAGAGCACCAGAACGGCGCCGGCGATCTCGATCCTGCGAAAGCGCTCGCCAAGGAACACGACCCCGAAGGCGATGGTGACGAGCGTCTCGGCCCGCCCGAGAAATGACGCCACCGTGGGATCGAGCAGATCGATGGCGGCGAAGAGGGTCCAGTAGCAGAAGAATGTCAGTACCGCGATGCCGCCGACCCAGAACCAACCGTGCGCGCTCACGCGAAGGAGCAGACGATGCCGTCCGCCGGTGAACATGACGCCGCTCAAGACCAGGGCGGCCACGGCGAGAACGATCACCAGGATCGACAGCGTGGGCAGGCTCTCCTGCACCCTTTTGATGAGCACGATCATCACGGCCGAAAAGAAAGCGCACAGGAAGCCGTAAAGATAGCCTGTACTCGACCCGGTCCTTTTTGGTAAGTTCATGGCGCATCCGATAAAAGCAGCCCAGAATCCCAAGGATTCTGAGGTTGCCTGTTGACACTTTCCAGAAGTAAACAGATAATACGGGATTTCATCCAGTAATCGAAACATGGAGCTAAACCATGACCCGACGGCCCTTTATTGCCGGAAACTGGAAAATGTACCTCGATCGCACCACGATCGCCGATCTTGGCGCGGCGCTCAAGGACCAGGCTCTGACCCTGCCCCAGGTGGAGGTGGGAGTCTTTCCGCCCTATCCCTATATTTCAGAGGTAGTTCAGGCGACCGAGGGCGCGCTCGCCGTCGGCGGTCAGGACATATACTTCGAAAAAGAAGGCGCCTTCACCGGCCAGGTCTCGGCAGCCATGCTCAAGGACGTCGGTGCAACATACGCCCTGATCGGTCACTCAGAGCGTCGCCATGTCTTCGGTGAAACATCGGCGGACACGGCGCGCAAGGTGACCGCCGCCCTCGAGCACGGCCTGAAACCGGTCCTCTGCGTGGGCGAGCTTCTTTCGGAAAGGGAAGCGGGCCGCACCAACGAGGTGGTGAAGGAACAGATCGAGATCGGGCTGAAGGGCCGCTCCGCCGACGAGCTGGCCGACCTGGTCATCGCCTACGAACCGGTCTGGGCGATCGGCACGGGCGTCACGGCCACGACCGAGCAGGCCGGCGAGGTCCACGCCGAGATCCGCCGCATGCTGACCGGGATGTACAGCCCCGAATTCGCACAGAAGGTGCGCATACTCTACGGAGGCTCGGTCAAGCCCGGAAACGTGGACGAACTGATGGCCGTCCCCGAGATCGACGGCGTTCTCGTTGGAGGGGCATCTCTCAAAGCGGAATCATTCACTCGAATCGTCGGATTCGAAGTATCTTAAGGAGCTCATTTCATGGAATTTGTTCTCTGGCTCATTTTCATTCTTTCATCTGTCGTTCTCATCGCTGTCGTTCTCCTTCAGGAGCCGAAGGGCGGGGGACTGGCCGAGGCATTCGGCGGAATGGGTGCCCAGACCTTCGGCGTCAAGGCCACGGGAATCACCAAGTTCACCGCCTACGTGGCTGTTGTCTTCATGCTGAGCGCCATCCTCCTCACCTGCGTGGGCCAGGACGAATCGGTCATCGACGGCACGACTCAGCCGCCCGCCGATACGGGTATTCCCACGGGCGCGGGAGACGTGAGTACACCTCCCGAGACAGGCACCCCCGCGGAGACGGACACTCCCCCGGCAACCGAAGACGACGGAAACTAGGAAAGGTAAAGATGAACGAAGAAGCAGTCCTGACTCACCTCAAGGAGAGCGGTGCGTTCCTCGAAGGCCATTTCCTGCTCTCAGCGGGCAATCACAGTCCCGCCTATGTTCAGTGCGCGCAGCTCCTGCAACAACCGGGGCGAGCGGGTCTGGTCTGTGCCGCCCTGGCCGAACTCTGGAAGGACGAGCAACCGGACGTGGTGGTCGGCCCCGCCCTCGGCGGAATCCTGGTCGCCTACGAGGTTGCCCGCGCCCTCGGCGCCCGCGCCCTCTTCACCGAGAGGGTGAACGGCGAGATGACCATGCGCCGGGGTTTCACGATAGCGCCGAACGAAAGGGTTCTCGTCACCGAGGACATCGTCACCACGGGAAAGTCGGCCAAGGAAGCGATCGAGGTGGTCCGCGCCACGGGCGCGACCATCGTGGGCGTGGGCTCGATCGGCAATCGGAGTGCGCGCAATCCCTTCGACGAGCCCTTCAAGGCGTTGATCAAGCTCGATTTCCCTATTTATCAGCCGGACGATTGTCCTCTCTGTGCCGAGATGGGTGAGCCCGTCAAGCCGGGCTCCCGGACAGTCAAGAGCGACTAGCGTTTCATAGAGGGCAGTTCATCATAGAAGACAATCCCTTTGGGAGCGACGAAGATTCACGAAGTACGGAGTATGACCGGATTCGGCAGTGCCGCCTACAACGGTGCGGAGTGCGCGGTGACCGCGGAGGCTCGCTCGGTCAACAACCGCTATCTCTCCCTGAAAGTCCGCCTGCCGGGACTTCTCACGTCGATGGAAAGCCAGATCGACTCGATCGTGCGGCAGAGGTTGAGCCGCGGAACGGTCGAACTCTTCGTCCGCCTCGAGATGAAAAACCAGGCCCTGACCTGGACGATCAACGACAAGCGCCTCAAGGACTACGCACGCGCCGCGAAGAAGCTCACCAGGGAGAAGGGCGTGGCCGACGATCAGCCCACCGCCGCCGAGCTGCTCTCTCTTCCCGGCGTGGTCGAATCGAGAGAAAAAAGAACCGTGCCGGCGCCGATCGTGCGGATCGTGGCCGACACGGTGAACAGGTGCGTGGAGCGTCTGGCCAAGGCGAGGCGGTCCGAGGGACGCCGGATGGCAACGGCGATCGGCAAACGGCTCCGCCTCCTCGAGAGGCTGGTGGGCAGGGTGCGCCGCAGGGCGCCCCGTTCCGACAAGGCGCGCATGAAGCGCCTCAAGGCGCGCGTCGACGAACTTCTCGAGGGGCAGCAAAAGCTGAAAACGGACGACCCCTCGCTTCAGAGGGAGATCGCCTTTCTCGCCGACAGGAGCGATATCACCGAGGAGCTCGATCGGCTCGAGAGCCACTTCAAGCAATTCGCTGAAACCTTGAGCACGGGCGGTCCCATCGGTCGCGCTCTCGATTTTCTCATCCAGGAGATGGGACGGGAGATCAACACGATCGGCTCCAAGGCGTCGGACGTACAGATCACCCAGTCCGTGATCCTGTCGAAGGCGGAACTCGAGAAGATCCGCGAGCAGGTGCAGAACATAGAGTGATGAAACGGGCAGCAAACAAGAATGGCCTCTTCACGGGCGGACTCGTCGTCATATCCGGGCCGTCAGGTTCGGGAAAGACCACGATCTGCAAAAGGATCCGCGCCCACGATCGCGTGACGATGTCGGTGTCCGCCACGACCAGGCCGCGGCGGCCGGGCGAAGAGGATGGCAAGGACTACTACTTCATGAGCGAGAAGCAGTTCCGGGACGGTATCGTCGACGGAGAGTTCGTCGAGCACAACGAGGTCTTTGGCAACGGCGTCCTCTACGGCTCTCTCAAGAGCGAACTGGAAAAGGGTCTGGCCGACAAGACCATGTACTACCTCATGGAAATCGATGTGCAGGGCGCCCTCAATCTCAAGGACCTCGACTACGAGGGCCGGTACATCTTCATTCAGCCGCCGGACATGAAGGAACTGGAACGCCGTCTCTCGGGCAGGAAAACGGAAAAGAACGCCGAGATAGAAAAGCGCCTCGCCAAGGCGGCCTGGGAGATGGACCAGATCGACGCTTACGACAAGGTCATCGTGAACGACGACCTCGAACGGGCAGTCCGGGAGACGGAAAAGTATCTCGGCTTGCATTGATCGAACACCCCATCCGCCGAGCGGGAGGGGATTAGCAATAGGGAGAAAACGAGAATGGACCGCAACAAACTCTGGGAACTCAGTGCTAAGGTGGGCGGCCTCTTCAAGCTGACCGTGCTCCTGCAAAAGAGGATACGGGAACTCGTCAACGGGGCTCCCAAGCTGATCGAAACTCCTATCGAGGATTATGTCACCATCGCGCTCATGGAGGTGGAGCAGGACAAGATCTCCCTCGACGACATGAGCGACGAGGAGCTCGAAAAGCAGCAGGCCGCGGAAGCGGGAGAGGTTCCGCCCGCGGCGAATCCCCTGGCGGGAAATCCCTTCAGGTCTTGATCGGGACCGTTCTTCACCTGACCGGCCGTTCCACGACTGGCCGATCAGGGATCGGTAGATCAGGGATCGGGCGATCATGATCAATATTCTGCTGGTCCTGGCACGCCGCGCGACCAACCATCCCCTCCTCAACGAGCAGGCCAAGCTCGATCCCGAGAGATTCCGCGTCGTCACACATTGCCTGAGCGGCGATCGGCCGCTCTTTCCGGCCGGGAGCCGCCGGGCGCGGTGGTACAGCCCGCGCGCCATCGCCGGCCTGAAGAAAACGATCGCCGACGAGGGGATCCACATCGTCAACAGCCACCTCTACAAACCGACCCTCACCTCCGTGATCGCCGCCGGCCGCGCGAGAGAGAGGCCGGCTGTCCTTTCCACGATCCACGGGCTCGGCAGCGGGCGCACCTGGGTCCGCCGGTTGTTGAACAGGTATTTCCTGCGGCGCGTCGCCAGAACGGTCGCCGTGTGCGACGCCGTGCGGCAGGACATTCTCGATGCCAATCCCTGGCTCGATCCGGAGAAGGTCGTCTCCATACCCAACGGTCTCGACTATGGAGCCTTTCCGGCCGAAATCGAAAAAGACGCGGCGCGCGCAGCGATCCCGATCGAGCAGAAGAAAGGGTTCTGGTTCGGCGCGGTGACCCGTCTCCAGCGCGGCAAGAATGTCCACACACTGATCGAGGCTTTCCGCATCGTGGCGGACGAATTCTCGGAGGCACGCCTCGTGGTCGCCGGCGACGGGCCTGAAAGGGACAGGCTCGAAGCTCTGGCCCGATCGGCCGGCCTCGGCGACCGGATCGCGTTCGTCGGATTCCGGCAGGACATCCCCCGGATCCTGCGCGCGATCGATTGCTTCGTCCACACCTCCCTGCGCGAGGGGATCCCGCTCGCCCTGCTCGAGGCGATGGCGTCGAACATCCCCGCGGTGGCCTCGGACAGGGGCGGCATCGTGGAGGTCTTCGGACAGACGCCCTTCGGATTCATGGTGAATCCGGAAGACTCTGCCGCGATCGCCGCGGCCATGAAGGCGATGATCAGCGCCTCGATCGATGAGCGATTCGCGATGGGACAGCGCGCGCGGCAGCGGGCGCTCAGCGACTTCAGCGCCGACAGAATGGTGCCGGCTCTCGAACGGCTCTACGAAACCGTCCACCGCGACCGCCAAAGCCGCTGAGCGGAACGGACGCTCATATTCTCTCCTTCATCACGTTCTCCCCTTCATCACGCGAAAGAGACATGAGGCCTGTCTTGTGTTATAAGATGGAGCTTTCGTGGAACCGAATCCGGGACCGACTTTGCCCCGTGACGATCATTTTCCGATGATGGACAAACCGATGAAAACCACTGCCCTTCTCCTCGCCGTGCTGGCGCTTTTCGCTCCTCTTCACCTCTCTGCCGAGGAGACGCGCGAGCTCAAGCCTCTCCCGTTCACCGCTGTTCGGTTGAACGACAGCTTCTGGGCGCCGCGGCTGCAGACCACGCGGGCCGTGACCTTGCCCTACAATTTCGAGAAGTGCGAGGACACGGGACGGATCAGCAACTTCGCAAAGGCGGGCGGCCTGGCGGAGGGCGAGTTCGAGGGGATCTACTTCAACGATTCCGACGTGTACAAGGTGCTCGAGGCCGCGGCCTATGCCCTCTCGGCCGAACCGGATCGATCCCTGGAACGATACGTGGACGACCTGATCGCCAAGATGGCCGCCGCCCAGAGGAGCGACGGCTATCTCAACACGTTCTACACCCTGAATGGTCTCGACAAGAGCTGGTCCAACCTGAAGGACATGCACGAGCTCTACTGCGGCGGCCACATGATCGAGGCGGCCGTGGCCCACCATCAGGCCACGGGCAAGCGCACCCTGCTCGACGTGGCGATCCGCTTCGCCGACCTCATCGACTCGATCTTCGGACCCGGGAAGCGGTCCGGTGTGCCCGGCCACGAGGAGATCGAGCTCGCCCTGGTCAAGCTCTATCACACCACCGGCGAGGAGCGCTACCTGAAGCTGGCCCAGTTCTTCATCGACGAGCGGGGCCGCACCGAGCGGCGTAAGGTCTACGGCGACTACTGCCAGGACCACATGCCCGTGCGCGAGCAGACGGAGATCGTGGGCCACGCCGTGCGCGCCATGTACCTCTACTGCGGCATGGCCGACGTGGCCGCCGTCACCGGCGACGAGGGTTACATCGCCGCCATGGAGCGGATCTGGAACGACGTGGTGAAGCGCAAGATGTACATCACCGGCGGGATCGGACCGTCGGCCCACAACGAGGGATTCACCGTGGCCTACGATCTGCCCAACGACTCGGCCTATGCCGAGACGTGCGCCGCCATCGGCATGGTGCTCTGGAACCACCGTCTCAATCTGCTCCACGCCGACGCCAAGTACGTGGACGTGCTCGAGCGCGTGCTCTACAACGGCATGCTGTCCGGCGTATCGCTCAGCGGGAACCGTTTCTTCTACACCAACCCGCTCGGAAGCAAAGGGAACCGCCACCGCAAAGAGTGGTTCGGCTGCTCCTGCTGCCCGGTCAACGTGGTGCGTTTTCTGTCGTCGCTCGCCGGATACGTGTACGCCCACCGCGCGGACACGATCTACGTCAATCTCTTCGCCGCCGGGAGCGCGACGATTCCGCTGGAGAACGGTGCCGTCTCTCTCGTGCAAGACACCCGCTACCCCTGGGACGGGCGCGTCGCGATCGGGGTGAAGCCGCACGCCGAATCGGGAGAGCAGGATTTCACCCTTGCCGTGCGATTCCCGGGATGGTGCAGATCGTCGCGCATCACGATCAACGGGGAGGAGTGGTCCGATGGCGACTCCTTCCACAAGGGGTACCTGATCTTTCGCCGCACCTGGCGCGAGGGTGACGAGGTCCTGATCGATCTTCAGATGCCGGTGCGGCGCGTCAAGGCCCATCCCGACGTGGCAGCGAACAGGGGGCGCACCGCCCTCATGCGCGGGCCGCTCGTCTACTGCCTCGAGGGCGTGGACAATGGCGGCGAGGTGCGCAATCTCGTCCTTTCCCCGGATGCGATACTTCGCGCCGAGTTCCGTCCCGGCCTGCTCGGCGGGGTGACCGTGATCAAGGGAGAGGCTTTCGCCGCCTTTCGCGAGGATCAAGGGGATCGGCTCTACGGCCCGGCAGCGCGCGTGGAGCGCAAGGAGTTCGTGGCCGTGCCCTACTACGCGTGGGACAATCGCGCGCCGGGCGAGATGGTGGTCTGGCTGCCCGAGTCGGCCGAGCTCGTTCCGATGCCCCCGTTGAAAGGTGTCACGGCGTCGGCGTCGCACTGCCACGGCGGGGACGCGGTGCAGGCTCTCTACGACCGCGTGGAACCGTCCGCGTCGAACGACCACGGGCTCCCCCGCTTCACCTGGTGGGACAAGAAGGGCTCGGCCGAGTGGGTCCGGTACGACTTCGACACGGCCCGCGGCGTATCGAGCGTGTCGGTCTACTGGTTCGACGATTCGCCCCACGGCGGATGCCGTCTTCCCGCGTCGTGGCGGCTCCTCTACAGGGCGGGCGACACCTGGCTCCCCGTGGAGAACGCCACCGCCTTCGGTGTCGAAGCGGACCGGTTCAACAGGGTCTCCTTCGATCCGGTGAGGACCGGGGGCCTGAAGATCGAGGTGGAACTGCGCGAGGGATTCTCCGGGGGGATCCTCGAGTGGGCGATCGGTTCCGATCGCTGATTTCTCTTCGGTAGAAGAGGCTGATTTCTCTTCGGCAGAAGAGGCTGATTTCTCTTCGGCTGATACCCGGATTCGAACACCATCAAATTGGTGAGAGTTGTCCACGGATCGTCGACGGAACCGACCGGAGACTGGAAAAGGTATTTTCACCTGGAGTCCACAAGCTGGGTTCTTCCGCTCCGTGGCTCGATGAACGCCGGCAAGAAAACGAATGATTCGGCAGCTGGGAAGACCGATAATATTATCATGAATGATAACTTTACATCCCCCCCCACGCTGGTGGGCGCCCAGATCCGGAAGCTGCGTCGCTCCCTCGGCTGGACGCTGGCCGAACTGGCGCGCAAAGCCGGGACGAGCACGCCGGCGCTCCATCGATACGAAAGCGGTTGGGACCGATTTCAGGTCGAAACACTGCGAAAGATCGCGTCCGCCCTGGGAGCCAGCCTCGAGATCCGGCTCGTGAAAGAGAGCACCCGGCAGAGAAAAGAACCGCGATCGGCGAAACTCCTACTCCTGCTCGAGAATCTCTTCTGGGACAAGAAACTCGAGCCCGCGGATCTCGACTCGTTCCCCCATTGGATCATGTGCCGTGTCTTGATGTTCGGTAACCTGAAACAGGTCGGATTAGCGCGAGGCCATTTTGGCGATCGCCTTCTGAAAGAAGCGGTCGCGTCGCGCGCCATCGACAGGAAGACACGGAATTTCTGGACTCTGATGCTGGAGGAATAGCTCGATGCACCCCAAGGTTCTCAGCGCCCGAGCCTGGAAGATAGTGAAGGATCTCGAAAAAACGGGTCTCCTCGTCGGCTGGACCCTCGCCGGCGGAACGGGGCTCGCCCTGCAGCTCGGACACCGTTATTCCGAAGACCTCGACCTCTATCACCCTGAAGACTTCGACGCTGATCAGCTTCTGAACGAGCTGTCGAGGATCGGCGCGGTACAAATCCAGGAGCGTGGCAGTTCCACACTGCACGCGCTCATCGAAGGAGTCCGCTTCAGCTTTTTACGGTGCCGGCCGCGGCTCCTCTTCGAGGGTGTGGCCTACCGCGCCCTGGTGGTGGCTGATCCGCGAGACATCGCGGTCATGAAAATCGTGGAGATCGGAGGCAGGGGAAGCAGGAAGGACTTCGTCGACCTCTACTTCTACCTCAAATCCTCGGGAAGCCTCGGCTCGATTCTGGCCCTCCTGAAGAAAAGGTTCACCGCGATCGATTACAACGAGTACCATCTGCTCAAAAGCCTGGTCTTCTTCGACGACGCCGAGAAAGAGCCGATGCCGAACATGATCAGATTGGTAGACTGGGAAGAAGTGAAAAAAATCATCATTCACGAGGTCAGGCACCTCTGTCCCTAGTGGCAGGCGAACAGGTGTCCCAATCAGACAAAATCTATCGGGAGAGAGACAGGATGATCACACCCACCCGCCGCGACTTTCTGAAAACCTTGGGCTGCAGCGCCCTGACCCTGACCGCGGGATGCGCCTCGATTGCCGGGGGGCGTTCGGCCAGGCGCCCCAACATCGTCTACATCATGGCCGACGACCTCGGCTACGGCGACGTGGGCTGCAACAATCCCGACTCGAAGATCCCCACGCCGAGCATCGACCGGCTCGCGGCCGAGGGCGTCAGGTTCACCGACGCCCACACGGGATCCGCCGTGTGTACGCCCACCCGGTACGGGCTCCTGACCGGCCGCTACTGCTGGCGCACGTCCCTCAAGAAAGGCGTGCTCTGGGGATACTCCCCCCCGCTCATCGAACCGGACCGGTTGACCGTCGCCTCCCTCCTCAAGCAGCAGGGCTACGCCACGGCGTGCGTGGGCAAGTGGCACCTCGGACTCGGCTGGGCGTACAAGAACGAGGATGGGGACGACGACGAAAAGCGCGTCGTCGACTACGACAAGCCGATCGCCGGCGGGCCGCTCGCCCTCGGCTTCGACTACTTTTTCGGCATCCCCGCCTCGCTCGACATGGTGCCCTACGTCTACGTGGAGAACGACCGCGTCCTGGCCGCGCCCACCGAGCATATCGAGAAGCGGGGGGGATTGGCATTCTACCGGGGCGGGCCGATCGCGCCCGGCTTCAAGCACGAGGAGGTTCTCGACGTGCTCACTCGAAAGGCTGTTGACTTCGTCGATCGCCACGACCGATCGGGGAGCGACGCTCCCTTCTTCCTCTACTTCCCGCTGCCCGCCCCCCACACGCCCGTGCTGCCCACCGAACCCTTCGAGGGACGGAGCCGGGCGGGCGAGTACGGCGATTTCGTGTCCCAGGTCGACTGGACGATCGGGCAGGTCACGAAAGCGCTCAAGCGGACGGGCGAGCTGGACAACACCCTCTTCATCGTGACGAGCGACAACGGTTCGACGATGAAACCGATGAAGGAATACGACCACCTCCCCAACCACAATCTCCGGGGAAGGAAGTCCGATGTCTGGGACGGCGGACACCGCGTCCTCTTCGTGGCCCGCTGGCCGGGGGTGGTCGAACCGGGAACGACCAGCGGCGGGACGATCTGCCACACCGACCTCCTGGCCACGTGCGCCGAAATCGTGGGGTCTGCCGTACCGCGCTCCGCCGGCGAGGACAGTGTCAGTTTTCTGCCCGCTCTGAGAGGAGACCCTCGTGCGGCGCGCGAAACCGCGGTGGTTCATCACTCGATCAGCGGCCTCTTCGCCATCCGCGAGGGAAAGTGGAAGCTGATCGACGGAAAAGGATCGGGCGGCTGGACAAAAGGGGGCAAGGACGATCCCGCGCCGGGCCAGCTCTACGACATGGAAAACGACATCGGCGAGACGCGGAATCTCTACGCCGAGCACCCCGATGTGGCAGCGCGGCTCAGCGCGCTCCTGGAGAAGTACAAGGCCGCGAGCCGGAGCGCTCCATGATCGAAATATAGCCGGTCACGCCGATCTCGAGTCGACAGAATCCCCTCGATCGGGTCGTTTTCCAGCCGTGCCCGCGGGG
>CAZUHB010000084.1:0-22102 GCA_964620445.1 uncultured Phycisphaerales bacterium | reverse complement strand
GCATCGGGCTGGCTCGCGGTTTTCATGGCGCCTTTCAGGTCGGAGACCGGCAGACAATGGGAGATCAGTCTTTCGCCGAGACGCGCTCCGGTCCGGTGCAGCTCCTCGAGGAGGCCGAGAGCCCTGCCGAAATCGCCACACCGCGATGCCGTGATGCGGAGATGACGATCGAAGAGCCGGGCTACCAGGGGCGCAGTGCTCCCCGTTCTGTCGATCAAGATCGTCCCCCGGGGCCGGACCAGTCCGCGGGAACTGCCGGGCCGTGGACGGATCGCCCTGTCGGCCATTTCGAGCGTCGGCACGACGACCACGTCGAATCGTGTCCAGTTGCCGGGATCCGTTTTCTCGATCTCCCACGTTCTCCGGTTGACGATGGTCAATCCCTGCTGTTCGAGGACGGATCCTGCCCTGCGTGCCAGCTCCCGGCCGATGACGAGGGCTGTCCGAGCAGTGCCGATCGCGGCGGGCGCGGGGCGGCCGAGCTCGAGCGGAGCCAGCGTGATCTCGTCGACCACCATCTCGGTGAGATGGTTCAATCCGAGCGCTTCGCGGCCCGTGGTCGATTTGACGTGAACCTCGCGCCGCGCCATGGTCAGGGCGCGGTCGAGTCCGTCGGCGCTTCCCGTCGCTTCGATCACCACGTCGGCGACGGCTCCGTCCGGCGGGGCGGCCCACGTGGCGTCGGCGCCGAGGTCGCGGGCCAGGGCGGCGCGGCGCGGATTCTTTTCGCAGACCGCGATCGTAAAGGAACGGTCGGAACGCTCACGCACCGCCCGGAGCGCGGCCACCACGAGAAGGCCGAGCCGGCCCGCGCCCAGAACGGCGACGGTTTCGGCCGAGTCGAGGTCGATCGTTTCCACCGCGTGAAGCGCCGCGGCAAAGGGTTCGATGAGCACGGCCGCCTCGGCTGGAAGTTCATCGGGCAGAGGAACGATGCACCCCCTGGGAGCAAGCATGTACGGCCCGAACCCACCCGGCAGCCTGTCGATTCCCAGGGTGAGCCGCTCTATACAGTGAGTGGGCTGGCCGCGCCGGCAGAGCGAGCACCTTTTTTCCTCCGGCAGGCCGAGCGCCGTGCAGGACGCGTTGATCTCAACCGCCACGAGTCGCCCCCGGCTATCCCTGGCCAGCGCCTCGTGGCCGATAATCTGGGGAAGCGCAAAGGGCAAAAACCGCCGCGACAGGTCGGTGGAGCAGATGCCGCAACAAACCGTCTCGAGCAGCTCGTACCCCGTGGGTAATTCGAGCCACCTTTTTCCCTCGCGCAAAACGGTCCAGCCCTCCTCGGTGCTCCCCTCGAAAGCGTACGCCGCCTCCCGGAAAGCCCCGTCCTCGTGGAGTTCTTGCGCTCTGAATTGAATCACGTCGTGATGAGATTCGATCTCGCCTTCACCTTGCTCTCGATCGTCTCCGCGATCCGTATGCCGCTCGCCATGGAGTGGTCCATGTTCAAATATTCCCAGTCGCCGAACCGGCCGCAGGGAAAGATGCCGGCAGCATTGCACACCTGGTGAAAGGTGTCAACGTTTTCGCGGTGCCGGTGATCGTAGATGACATAGGCCGGATCGAGGGTGGTCATCGAGCGATGGACGATCTCGTGGTGCGGGCCGATGAGCCCCACCTTTTCCAGGTCCGCGATGCAGTCCCAGATCAGCCTCTCCCGGCGGCACGGCTTCTGTACCGACTCCGAGATCTCGCACATGATCGACTGGCACCCGGCAGGCGCCATCCAGGGAGAAAAACGGTGTGGGAAGGAGATCCTGTGAAAGACGGACTCATCCGACGGAAAGTAGACCCAGTGGAAGGGCGGCAGCTCGGGCCCGCGCAGACCCAGGTTCACCGTGTGGACCACGTTGTACTTGAAATCCTCGGCAGCGGGCACGGCACCGGCGGGCGCCCGGCTCATGAGCTTGAGGAGCGCCGGAATGGGAACGGTCGCCACGAGGAAATCGTAGTCGAAAGCGACCTCGTCGCCGTCCGCATTCTGGGCGACCACGGTTTTTGCGACCGGATCGATGACGCGCACCGTGTGCTCCACGAGAATGCCGGTGGAGAGCCGGGAAGCGAGCCCCCTCGGCAGGGCTTCGATCCCCCCGGTTTCGGGATACCAGAACTGGTGGTTGGGGCCGAACCGTTTCGACGGCTCCTCGATCGCGCCCGTGAGCACGTCCCTCACCGTGGGACGCGGCACCCTTCCGGCGATCCAGTCGTAGTTGATCTGCTTCAGGTCCCAGGCCCAGAGCTTCCGGTTGTAGGGAAGCATGAAGTTCCTGGCGATCCCCTCTCCGAAGGTGTCGACGATCCACTCCTCGAAGTTTTTTGGTTTCCCCTCCAACCCGTTGTAGGTGGCTTCGATCAGGCCGAGAAGGTTGTCCACGATCACGTCGCTGGGTAAGCCGTGGTTGTGAGCCTGGTATGGGTATTCGGTGAACCGGCCCCGCGTGTAACAGTAGGAATGCCGGTCCTGGATGGAGAGGTTCTTCCGGAGCAGATCGCGGGTGATCAAGTCTCTCACATGGGGGATCGACGAGTAGAGGATATGGATCGACTGATCGAAGGCGAATCCGTCCCTGATATCGGTGCGGCAGAGCCCGCCCGGCCGCTCGCGCCGTTCGAGAATCTGGAAAGGGATCCCGGCCTTCTCCAGATGATAACCGCAGCTCAATCCTGCCAGGCCGCTGCCGATGATCAGAGTTCGTGTCATGATCCGCCTAATTTCTTTTCAACTCTCGAAGCGATGACCGGCCCGCGCGACTGATGATCTCTCCTTGATCTTTTGCCTCGTACTTCAACCGGACCGTTATGTCGGACCGATGGCCGAATGGTTTCGGCCGAAATCGGGCCTTCACGAACATCCGGGACGGGTCGAAACTTCCCCAGTGCTTTTTACTGCTTGCGCTATAACACGTTATGAGTTAGTTCGTTCGGGACTCGTCCCCTGTCTTTTTCGGCATTCAAGAGTAGAAAATTGAGCTATTCCAGGGGACGGGGAGCTGAACCGGCGGGGCAACTGCCGGTGGCGGAACCCAACAGAAACCTCGAGCCCGCGTAGAAGATGCCACCAAGGATCAACAAACTGGAGTAACCCATGCAGAGAATCGACATAAGAATCGTCACCCTCCTCGTGCTCGTCACCCTCCTTTTCGCCAACTGCGCCATGTTCCTCTCCACAAATGCGCAGGAAGGGGCCGCGGAAAGGAGAGTGGCCGACGACCCGGTCGGTCTCTGCATCGAGGAGAAGAAGGTCATCTCCATTTTCGAGCAGAATGCGCCGTCAGTGGCGTACATCACGAGCAAGGCGCGGCGCCGGGGGCTCTTCTTTCTCGACGCCACCCAGATCGAACAGGGATCGGGGAGCGGTTTCATCTGGGACCGCGACGGACACATCGTGACCAACTACCACGTGATCCACGGGGCCGACGCTGTGAGTGTGACCCTGGCCGACAAGTCGGTCTGGCAGGCGCGGCTCGTGGGCGCGGCGCCTGACAAGGATCTGGCCGTTCTCGAGATCGAGGCGCCGAAAACCAAGCTCGTGCCGATCGTGGTGGGATCGTCGGAGCAGCTCAGGGTGGGCCAGACCGTGCTCGCCATCGGCAATCCCTTCGGCCTCGACCACACCCTGACCAAGGGTGTGATCAGCGCCCGGGGGCGCGAGATCAAGGCGCTGACCGGTCGGATCATCCGCGACGTGATTCAGACCGATGCGGCGATCAATCCGGGCAACTCGGGAGGGCCGCTTCTCGACTCGGGCGGCCGCCTGGTGGGTGTCAATACGGCTATCCTGAGCCCCTCCGGATCGAGCGCCGGGATCGGATTCGCCGTTCCGGCGGACACGGTCAAGCGGATCGTGCCCCAGCTGATCGAGCATGGCCGGGTGATCGTTCCCGATCCGGGGGTGATCCTCCTGCCCGAGCGCTACACCAAGGCGCTCGACCTCACGGGCGCCGTGATCCAGGAAGTGCGCAGTGGATCGCCCGCCGACAGGAGGGGCCTCGAGGGAGTTTATCTCGACCGCCGGGGACGGATCGTGGTCGGAGACGTGATCACCGCTGTTGACGGGAATCCGGTGAAAGACCTGGACGACTACTACAGCGCCCTGGAAAAATTCAAACCGGGCGAGAAGGTGACCCTCACCATCAAGAGGGGGCGCGGCCTCTTCGAGACCGAGATCGATCTGATCGAGGCGAGGGAATGACGATCGGCCGTCGCATCGACAGTGAGTTTGGAAGCCCGCTCACTTGCGCCGGCGTTTCTTGGCCGGTTTCAGGTATTCGCTGGTGAGCGTCTCTTTCAGGAACTCGAAGGCCTCCTGCGGATCGTCGCAGATGTGAAAAAAGTCGAGATCCGCCTCGTCGATCATCCCGTGATCGACGAGAACCTGGAAGTTGATCAGCTTCTTCCAGTAGTCGCTGCCGTAGACAACGATGGGCAGCTTCTTTTTCGTCTTCTCCGTCTGGATCAGGGTGAGCATCTCGAAGAACTCGTCGAGCGTGCCGAAACCGCCGGGGAAAGCGACGAGCGCCTTCGCCAGATAGAGGAACCAGTACTTCCTGATGAAGAAGTAGTGGAACTCGAAACTCAGATCCTTGGTGATGTACTCGTTGGCGTACTGCTCGAAGGGGAGGCTGATGTTCAGGCCCACGGTGAAGCCCTTCTTGTTCTCCGTGGCGCCCCGGTTGGCGGCCTCCATGATTCCCGGTCCGCCGCCCGAGCAGACGATGAAGCGGCGCTTGCCGCGGCCGAGCGACAGCGACCAGTCGGTGAGGAGCTTGGCCAGTTCCTGGGCCTCCTCGTAGTAGCGGCTCATCCGGACCGAGGTCCGCGCCTGCTTGATCAGCTTTTTTTGCTCGGCCGTCCTCTTGCGCGCGGGATACTTGCTCGAGAGCTGGCTGTGGTGCTTGCGTGCCTCGTCGGGATTCACGATGCGGGCGGAACCGAAAAAAACGATCGTGTCGTGAATGTTGTGTTTCTTGAAACGAGCCGCCGGCTCGAGAAACTCGGCCAGCACGCGGAGCGGCCGCGCGCTCGGGCTGTTGAGGAATTCGAGGTTCTTGTAGGCCTTTTCGGGTTTGTCCATGCTGTTGACCTCATAACTTTCGACCTGTCTTGAAACCAACACCATAACTTCCCACAATGGGGAGTCAATCTTTGCAGACCTTTTCTCTTTCCAGATCGCGCGGGAGCCGTCGGGCCTACGGACCGCCCGCCGCGGTTGATCGAGGCTGGAGGCTTTCATGGACCTGGAGAGACTCGTTCTCGTCTTCGCGATCGTTGCCGCCCTGCTCACCTTCTTCTTTCCCGTGCGCAAAAAGTATGAAATCATCCAGGCGCTGAAGGGGAAATTCGACGTCTCCAATCCGGAACGCCGCCTCTGGCGTTTCTTCAAGGAGGTCTGCCTGCAGAGCAAGGTGATCGTGCACCGTCCCCTGCCGGGGTTGATGCACGCCTTCGTCTTCTGGGGATTCATGTCTTTCGGCCTCGTCACGCTCGACCATTTTCTGCGCGGCGGTTTCGGGATTCCGATCCTGGGGCATGGCGTGGTTTACGACTTTCTGCGCTGCATCGCGGTGGGCTTCAGCGTGATCGTGATCGTGGGGATCAACTACCTCGCCTACCGCCGTTTCGTCGAGAAGCCCGCGGCGCTCGGCTCGCACATCTCCTACTCGTCCGGCCTGGTGGCCGTCTTCATCAACGTGCTCATGATCACCTACCTGCTCGACTACTTCGTCCTCGAAGAGCCGTCGGCGGTCTTCGGAGCGGCGCCGGCCGACGCGGTCGTCAACTGGTGGATCCACGCTCTCGGGATCCTCGGTTTTCTTGTCCTCATCCCGCGGAGCAAGCACCTTCACCTCGTGCTCGGGCCCTTCACCGTCTATCTCAAGGACTTCGAGCTGGCGCCCGTCAAGCCCCTCGATTTCGAGAAGGAGGAGTTCGGCGCCGAGTCGCTCGAGGATC
The DNA here is from genome assembly GCA_964620445.1 of uncultured Phycisphaerales bacterium. Lineage (GTDB taxonomy): Bacteria > Planctomycetota > B15-G4 > B15-G4 > CAYZWU01 > CAZUHB01. The sequence goes on along the minus strand of CAZUHB010000084.1, from coordinate 16,147 downwards.
TCGACAAGTTCACCGGCTTGAGCGCGTTCAGCTGCGTCGAGTGCGGCCGCTGCCTCGATCACTGTCCCGCGGCAGGAACGGAGAAAGCGCTCAATCCGAAAGAGGTGATCCTCGACATCAGGCGCGGCCTGCTCAAGGACACCAAGAGCGCCGTGGCCGAAGAGACATTGCCCGTGGAAGCGATCTGGCAGTGCACCACTTGCGGCTCCTGCACCTATCAGTGCCCGGTCGGCGTGGAGCATGTGACGCCGATCATCGAAACGCGGCGCGGACTCGTGGCGGGCGGCGAGTTTCCGTCGCCGCTCAAGACGGCGTTCAAGAACCTCGAGCGCCATCAGAATCCCTGGGGCTACACCATCGACCAGGCTGTCGATTTTCTCGAAGAGAACGCCTTTCCCAAGTACAATGATCAGGACGTGCTCTACTGGATGGGTTGTCTCGCCCGCTACGACGAGCAGTACCGGAAGGTATCGCTCGCCTTCAGGGAGGAGCTCGACACGGCCGGGATCTCGTGGGGCGTGCTCTATGACGAGCTCTGCACCTGCGACGGCGCGCGCCGCGCGGGCAACGAGTTCCTCTTCCAGGAGATCGCGGCCGAGAACATCGAGAAGCTCAACACGGTCAACCCGAAGAAGATCGTCACCACCTGTCCGCACTGCCAGCGCACGTTGAAGGAGTACAAGGATCTCGGCCTGAACAAGGAGATCGAGATCATTCATCATTCCACTCTTCTTGCCGAGCTCGCCGCCGGGAACAAGGCCGCCGCCCCGAGCGCGGCCGGGCCCCGAAAGGCTCTGTACCACGACGCCTGCTACCTGAGCCGTTACAACGCTCCCGCAGGATCGTGCGAGCCCCGCGCCTTCCTGAAAGCGAGGGGTATGGAGTTGGTCGAAGCCGACCGCGATCGGGCGGAATCGTTCTGCTGCGGCGCGGGCGGCGGCCAGTTCTTCAACGAGGAGCTCGAGGGCAAACGGATCAACCACGAGAGGATCGACGAGATCCTGACCGAGAAGCCCGAGGTCGTGGTCACGGCGTGCCCCTTCTGTCAAGCAATGCTGCGCGATGCGCTTGCCGACAGGGGCGTGGAGGGAATCGACGTCAAGGACCTTTCTCAGGTTTGATGAAGAGGGTGCCCCTCGGGGGCTATTTGTGCTAAGGGCGCCTCTGGCGACGTGACGAACTTTCCAAAATTCTCTTGTTACCAAGAGGCTTTTGGAAGAGTTGTCTCGTCTTTAGAGGTCTCCCCCTGCATTAGAAGAAACGCGAGAGGTGACTCCAACCCAGGAGCGGTTGCTTGCGTCGGAACCCTCTACCCTTCGGTCGGCAGCAGCCACGACTTCGCACATAACAATCCCCAGGTCGTACAGCTCTTCTCATTCGAGGGTCTCTGAGACTCTCTGGGATAGGGGTGTCGGAGTCCTTTCATTCCAATCGCGGGGTATACCCGGCAGATTTGCGGTCCTTGGCCGGCGGGCGTGTGAGGTGTTTTTTTTGCCTGTGGCCGGTGCAGCGACCAGGAGACCGTTCAGGGGAAGACTCCTGCTCCGGTTGGAAACAGACTGAAGCGGGACCATTCCTTCAACATCGTAGTCTTCCCCTGAGCGGGCTCTTCGAGCGGAGCCGCAAGGCAAAAAAAACACCTCACACGCCCGCCGTAAGAGCGCCCACCCTGGATCTATCAGCGGCATACCCCCCGCGATTAGCAGAGGAATTCGCGCCCCTGTTCCCAGGTGATGTTGAACGATGTGTCGGAGTCGAGCTTGGGTCGGATCTTCTCGTTCCAGAACTCGCGGTACTTGTCCGAGTAGGACTTCTCGTCGAGGTCGAGAAGCACGCCGGTGGTGATCTTGTCGCCGAGTTGCTCGGGCGACATCTTGGCCGCGGCCTTGGCGCTCACGGCGTTCTCTTTGCACCACTTCATCATGGCGTCGGCGCGGGGCATCTTGTTGAGGCGGCCGTGGATCGTGTGGCAGAAACTGATCACGTCGACGAGGGCGAAGGCTTCCTTCTCGATCCCCTTGGCGATCAGGTTGGTGAGCTCCACCGCCTTGTAGACAGTGGACCGCGCGATGAAGGGCGCACCCGCGCCGCGGGCGAGCTCGCAGATGTCGAACGGTTTTTCCACGTTGCCGTAGGGCGCGGTGGTGGCGCGCTTGCCCACCGGTGTGGTGGGGGAGTACTGCCCGCCCGTCATGCCGTAGTTGTAGTTGTCGACGAGGATGACGGTGATGTCGATGTTGCGCCGCGCCGTGTGGATAAAGTGGTTTCCGCCGATGGCGGTCGCGTCGCCGTCGCCGGTGATCACGATCACCTTCATGTTCGGCTTGGCGAGCTTGACGCCCGTGGCGAAGGTCAGGGCGCGGCCATGAGCCGTGTGGATCGAGCAGAAGTCGGCGTAGACCGGCATGCGCGACGAGCAGCCGATGCCCGATATGAGGCAAACCTCGTCCTTGGAAAGCCCGAGCTTGTGGATGGCGCGAAGGAGGGAGTTCAACACGACACCGTTTCCGCAGCCTGAGCACCAGACGTGGGAGAGTTTCTTTCCGGGCCTGAGGTACTTGTAAGTGGGCGGAAGATCTTCGAGTCCTGGCATTTTAGAGTTCCTCTTTCACCTTGTCCAAAATCTGAGCGGGCGTGATGATCAATCCGTCGTAGCGGTTGACGCCGACGACCTTGGCCGCGTCGGGCGCGAGCCGCTCGACCTCGAAAATGATCTGGCCCCAGTTCATCTCGGGAACGACGACGAGCTTGGCCTTCTCGAGCCTTTTTCTGAGGGCGTCCTCGGGGAAGGGCCAGATGACGAGGGGGCGGAAGAGACCGGCTTTGATCCCCTGGTCTCTGAGCATCTTCACGGTCCGTTTGGCCGAGCGCGCCACACCGCCGTAGGCCACGACGAGCACATCGGCGTCTTCGGTCTCGAACTCGTCGTAGATGTAGATCTCTTCGAGATGGTCCTCGAATTTCTTCTTCTGGCGGTCGAGCATGAGCACCGCTTCGTGCGGCTTGTTGGTGGGAAAACCCTTTTCGTCGTGAGTCAGGCTCTCCACGTGGAACCTGTAGCCCTCGCCGAAAGACGCAAAGGGCGCCTTGCAGACCGTGTCCGGGCCGTAGTGGAGGTATTCTTCCTGGGGAACGGTGGGTTTCTGGCGCTCGTAGATTTCCATCTCCACGTTGTGGGGGACGTTGATCTTCTCGCGCATGTGGCCCACCACCTCGTCGAGCATGAGCAACACCGGCGTGCGGAACTTTTCGGCGAGATTGAAGCACTCGAAGGTGGCCGTGTAAGTCTCCTGCACCGACTGGGGAGAGATCGCGATCAGGTAGTGGTCGCCGTGCGTGCCCCAGCGCGCCTGCATGATGTCGCCCTGCGAGGGCTGAGTGGGCAGGCCGGTCGAGGGGCCGGCCCTCTGAACATCGACAATCACGCAGGGCACCTCGCAGATGCAAGCCAGACCGAGCAGCTCCTGCATGAGACTGAATCCGGGTCCGCTCGTGGCGGTCATCGCCCTGGCACCGGCGATCGAGGCGCCGATGATCGATCCGATTCCGGCGATCTCGTCCTCCATCTGGATAAAGGTGCCGCTCACCAGGGGGAGCTCGCGTGACATGATCTCGGCCACCTCCGTGGACGGTGTGATCGGGTAGCCGCCGAAGAACCGGCAGCCCGCATTGATTGCGGCGTAAGCGCAGGCTTCGTTGCCCTGCCAGAAGCGAAGAATTTTTTCCTCTGCCATTTCCTTCTCCTTGGAAGGGACGGGAACTAGTTGTTCTTTTTCTTTTCTTTCTTTTGAACGACGAAGATGGCGAGATCGGGGCATCTCAGCTCGCACATGCCGCACAGGATGCAGTCCTCGGGTCTGACCTGAAGGACCTTCATGTCCGCGCCGAGCGCCAGCGTTTCCTTGGGGCAGAACTCGACGCAGATGTTGCATCCCTTGCACCACTTCTTGAAGACATAGACAGGGGTGTCGCAGGTCTTGAGTTCTTCTTCCATGAGGACCTCGGCCTGCTCGAGGGTGCAAGAGTGGGCGAGCTTGAGGTCTTCCAGTTCCTTCTCGGTCATGATCTGACCACCTTCGGTCGCGCAATCGCGGGGAGTCGCGTTAGCGCGGGGAGTCGCGCAATGATCGTCGGTCCGGGCGGGATGGGGCTCTTCTTTACTCATCGATGAACTTCCTCAGCACTAAATGAAATTGGCACGCCCTCGTGTTTTTTTTCGTGGCGCGCCGTCGATTTTTACAAGGAAGCTGCGGCTTCGAAAAATGGTCGAATCCGGTCGTGAACCGGTATCGATTCACGCCTTCGAGACAGAAATTTTCAAGGCCGCAAGAATTGGAACATGACACTACAGATCGTCTCTATTGGCAACGAAATATTGAAGAATATCCCAGGTAATTTCGATTTTTTTTCCGGCGGCTCGGCGAGCCTGATCAGAGGGCGGCGCCGCCGCTGAAAGGGTGTCCGCGTCAGGAAGGGACGGGCGGCGGAGCTCCGAAAAAAAAACAGCGGCATGTCCGAGAACCTGCCGCTGCTTACTGTTCGGTATGTGTCTCTACTTATGTGATCAGTTCCCGGTCTCCATCACCGACTGCTCCATGGTGAAACCGGCGGTCTTCTTCCATGCCGATTCCACGATGAGTTCGGCGAACAGAACCGCCTCGTCCATACCCTGGATGAGGGCGTCCTCCTCGGCGGCCATGGCGCCCTCCTGGTCGGCGATCGCCTTGTCGAATGCCGCGAGGCGGTCCACGAAGGCTGCCTCGATGGCCGGCAGCAGTTTCATGGCCACGTAGGGAGAAGACATGAACTTCATCCCCGCGTTTTGAGCCTGATTCACGAGGCGGCAGAGGTTCATGTTGAGCACGGGCACTTCCCTGCCGAGATCGCTGAGGAAGAGATCGACGCAGTCGCTCGAGGAGCGTACGAGGAATTCGACCGCGTCCTTCGAGCTGGTGCACAGGAAGAGAGTGATGTGATGGTTGACGCTCTTTTCGAGAGCGCCGCCCGCATCGCGCGCGTGGCTGATCAATTGTGTTTCCACGTCGTAATAGGCTCCCGACGAGAGGGTTTCCTTGAGCACCTCGGGAGAGTCGTCCGATGCGTGGATGATCAGAACCTTGCGCTTGAGCACGCTCTGCCTGTAGAGTTTCTGAAAGAATGTCTTGTCCTGGCGATAAGCCGCACCCAGATCTTTCTTGTGCTGCTGGCAGAATTTTTCGAGACCTTTGAGCAGGCCGTTGAAGATTTCGATGTTGACCGGGTGTTTTGTCCAGAGTCCCGGATCGCTCAAGGTCTCCATGATCGGCGCGTATTCGGACTTGGCGATGTCGGCTCTCGCGCAGAGTTCGCCCAGCGCGCTGGCGAGGTAGCCTGCATTGGAGAGGCATTCCCTGCGCAGGACCACGGGCGGCGTGGCCTGCTCTGAAAACTGGGCCATCGCCTTGAGGCACTTGATCATGGTGAGGAGAGGACGAAGAACGGGAAAGACAAAATTCTTGGCGGGGAGCATGGGAATCTGGGGCGATTTCATCGAGGACCTCCTTGGAAAAGAGCTATTTGAATCAGGAATATGTTTCATCGCTTGTCAGCCAGTTGTTTTTTGAACTCGATCTGTCTTCCAAACCCGATGCTTCGATTATCGGTGAAGATGAGATATAAATACAATTGCTAAATTGGAAATGATATAGTATTAATATTAATATCACAATCATGGCGTAAATATCATGGTGATATGAAAGATATTTGGAGCAGAAATCGTGTTCTTCAGGCAATTGCAGACCTTTCAACAAGCAGCCAAGTACGGTAATTTCTCAGATGCGGCACGCAAGCTTCATCTGACGCAATCTGCTGTCTCACACCAAATTAAGTCCCTCGAGCAAGTCATGGGCATCAAGCTCTACGAGCGTCACCGGCGGGGGATTGTTCTTACTGATCAAGGAAAAGAAGTGCTTGGTCACATCGACCGGATCATGGCGCGCGTCAAGGATATGGAAGAGTGTCTCAACGCGCTCCGTGGTGGATTTGTTGGCACGATTTCGGTGGCTGCCCATCGTGGAATCATCCAGTACAAGCTTCCCAAGGTGATCAAATCGTTCCGGAGCAGCTACCCCTCCATGGGTATCAGCCTGAACAACAAATTCGTCGACGACGAGATCGTCACGATGGTGACCTCGGGAACGGCCGATTTCGGTGTGGTCACGTCTTGGTCCGATCATGGCGATCTCGAGTTCAAGGAGTTTTTGTCCTTCGACATGTTCCTCTGCGTGCAGCCCGAACATCCCTATAGCAGCCTCACGGCCAAGGATCCGAAGCTCACCGTCGACGAGGTGGCGAATGAGCCTCTCCTTCTCTTCGAGCCGGGCACAGCGATTCGCAAACGGGTGGAGAAGGTTTTCGACATGGAAGGGCTCGACTGCAACCCGGTCGTGGAAACAGGTGGCGCACTGATTTTGAGGGATTATGCCAAGGCAGGATTGGGCGCGGCGATCGTGTCGGGCATGTCGCTCGAGGCAGAACCCGATCCGGAACTGGCCGCGATCAATGTGACCCACATTTTCGGCAAACTCGGTTACGGATTCGTCTACAGGAAAGACAAGTTCTTCACGACCGCTCTACTCGATTTCATCAACCTCCTCGATCCCCATTTCTCGCTCGAGGGAACGGTTGGTTGAGCCCCTTCGAACGTGCGACATCGCGACCGTTCGGGCCGCTCAAAGTCGGAAAACAACCTCTTCCGCGAGGCAAGAAAGAGTGCGCCTGTCACGGGGAAAAGAAAATCAACGGGCGGTGAACATTCCTGGCCTTTTCCTGTTGACAGGAATTGATTAAGGCCCTTTAATCCATTTTGTCAAACGCTTGATCGAAAACAGACGGTGCTTCTGGGCCAATGAAGCGCCAAATTCGTTTCTTTCATTTTGAAAATCGAAAGTCGAAAACTCCAAGTGGAAGGCCTCCTCCGGGAGTGCCCCTCTTCTTTTTTCATATCCTTTCGATCCCGTACTCGACATTGGGGTTTATTATGGGTTTTCGATATGAGATTCGACTCGCCGGATCCGGCGGGCAGGGTCTGATTTTGGCTGGAAAAATTCTCGCTGAGGCGGCCGCGATCTACGATGACAAGAACGCGACGCAAAGCCAATCCTATGGCCCCGAGGCGCGCGGTGGCGCGAGCAAATCCGAGGTCATAATCAGCGACGAAGAAATTGATTATCCCAAGGTGACCGAAGTCGACCTCTTCCTGGCTCTCACGCAGGAGTCTTGCGATTCCTATTCCAAGGATCTCAAGAAAGATGCCGTTTTGCTCGTCGACTCCACTTATGTCACCCGGATACCGGATGGTTCCTTCACGGTTTACAGACTCCCCATCACAGACCTCGCCATGGAAAAGGTTGGAAACAGAACGGTGACCAACATCGTGGCTCTCGGCGTGGTGGTGACGCTGTCCCAGGTCGTCTCCGTGCCCGCAGCAGAATCGGCGATTCTGTCCCGCGTGCCCAAGGGGACCGAGGACATGAATAAAAAAGCTTTCAAGGCTGGGCTGGAAGCGGCCAAGACTCTCTGACAGCATCAAGTGCCTCTCGAACCGAAATGGCCGTTTGCGCCCGATTAAAAATGGGCTGATTGCGAATCGATGGACGGTGTGTCTTTTCGTCGTCCACGATCAGCCCGGTCCAGGTTCTTTTCGAGTCAGGTTCGTTTCAGGATCGAGCACCTTGATTGTCAGTTCAAATGATTGGATGAACCTAGACCGGCGTCCAGCGCCTCTACACAGCCCTTTTTTTTTCGGCAAGCCCCAACACCAAATGCATCAGTCACCACAGGAACCGTCCGGCCGGCATTACCGGAACTCTCCGTACTTACACTGAGGAGGACAATAGGTGAAATTCTGGCGAACACCCCTTGATGTCAACAAGCTCAAGATACCTCAGGGCGTACTCTATATAGTCAAGGACCGCTGCAAGGGGTGCGGTTTCTGCGTGGAGTACTGCCCCAAGGGCGTGCTCGAGCTGTCTCCGGAGTTCAACATCAAGGGATACCACCCGCCCATTGCCGTGAAGGAGGGCGAGTGCGTGAACTGCGATCTCTGCGAGACGATCTGTCCCGAGTTTGCGATCTTCTGTATTCGGAAGGATGATGAAGAGGAGGGTACCAGTGAAGGCTGATCCAGCAGGAGTTATGACAGGCAATCACTATCTCGACGGTGACTATGCAGCCGCTGAAGGCTGCCTGGCTGCGGGCTGCCGGTTCGCGGCCGGGTACCCGATCACGCCCTCCACGGAGGTCTTCGAGCGCATGACTCAGCGCTTCCCGCTCGTCGGCGGATTCTCCATCCAGATGGAGGACGAGCTCGGCGCGATAGCGGCCATCATCGGGGGGTCCTGGGCGGGGAAGAAAACGATGACCGTGACCTCGGGTCCCGGATTCTCGCTCATGATGGAGAACTTCGGCCTCGCCATCATGCACGAGGCGCCCTGCGTGCTGGTCAACGTGCAGCGCGGCGGCCCGTCGACCGGCCTCCCCACAATGGTGGGCCAGGCCGACATGATGCAGGCCAAGTGGGGTTCGCACGGCGACTACGAGGTGATCGCCCTGGCGCCGAGCTCTCCCCAGGAGTGCTTCGACTACGCGATCAAGTGCTTCAACCTCGCCGAGAAGTGGCGCACGCCGACCCTTCTCATGATGGACGAGTGCGTGGGGCACATGACCGAGAAGGTGGTGATCCCGACCGCCGAAGAGATCGAGGTCGACGAGCGGCCATACACCAAAAAGAAACCGGGCGAGTACCTGCCCTACGAGGTGGGCGAGTCGGGTGAAGACCTGGTGCCCGAATTCGCCAAGGCGGGCGACGGTTACCTCTATCACGTGACCGGCCTGACCCACGACAAGCGCGGCTACCCCGTGATGACCGCCGAGTGCCAGGACGAGACGATCAAGCGCCTCGTGAACAAGATCAAGCTCAACGCCGACAAGATCATCGAGATCGAGGAAGAGCAGATCAAGGGCGCTCAAGTCGTCGTGGTCTCCTACGGGATCAGTTACCGCGTGGCGCAGCACGCCGTCGACCGCGCCCGCGCGGAAGGGATCAAGGTGGGGCAGCTCCGGCTGGTCACCGTCTGGCCCTTCCCCGAGAAACGCATCGCCGAGCTGGCCAAGAAGGTCAAGGCCTTCGTGATCCCCGAGATCAACCTCGGGCAGATGGCCCTCGAGGTGGAACGGCACGCGGCCGGCCAGGCCAAGACCATCTGCGTCACCCACGCCGGCGGCTGGGTGCACGACGTGGACGACGTATACGCTGCAATCAAGGAGGCGGCCAAATGACAAAAGTGGCAGATAAACCGAAAGAGGAACAACTGATGATGGACCATCCCCTGGAACCCTATCTGCGGATGGACCGGATTCCCCACATCTGGTGCCCCACGTGCGGTATCGGCACGGCCGTCTCCTGTTTCATTCAGGCGGTCATCGAGACCGGCCTCGACGTGAACAAGCTCTGCGTCACGTCCGGGATCGGATGCACCGCGCGCGTGCCCGGGTACCTCAAGATGGACTCGTACCACACGACGCACGGACGCTCGGTCGCCTTCGCCACCGGCCTCAAGCTCGCCAATCCCGAACTCAATGTGGTGTGCTTCTCGGGTGACGGCGACCTGATCGCCATCGGCGGCAACCACTTCATCCACGCAGCGCGGCGCAACATCGACCTCAAGGTGATCTGCGTCAACAACTTCATCTACGGCATGACGGGCGGACAGGTGGCTCCCACAACTCCGCTCACGGCCAACTGCTCGACCACCCCGTTCGGCAACGCGGAGAATCCCTTTTCCCTGCCGTACCTTGCCGCCTCGTGCGGCGCCACATACGTGGCGCGCTGGACGGCGCTTCACATCAGGCGCATGACGCGCGCCTTTGTCGAGATGCTCAACCATAGAGGATTTTCCTTCGTGGAGATCATCGCTCCCTGCTCGACCCTCTACGCCAGGCGCAACAAGCTCGGCACGGGCCTGAGCCTGATGAAGTACTATCACGACAACAGCGAGATCGCCCACGGCCACGACGTCAAGGATCTCGACATCGGCTACCAGACCAAGATCAAGGTGGGCAAGTTCATCCACGAAGAGAAGCCGACCCACGTCGACAACGCCAACATGTGGTACAAGAAGGTCTTCGGGGACAAGTACAAGTGGTACGGTCCCAAACCGCCCGGCATGGAAGACGAAAAGTAGTCACCGTCAATAACGGAAGCTGGAGAAAATCTCATGGTGATGACAGAAGTAAAGATTTCCGGTTTCGGAGGCCAGGGTGTGATCCTGAGCGCCCACATCCTTGGGAAGGCAGCCTCCATCTACGACGGGCGGCAGGCGACCATGACACAGGCCTTCGGGCCCGAGGCGCGCGGTTCATCGTGCAGCGCGCAGGTCATCCTCTCGGACGAGATCATCCGCTACCCCTACGTGAAGAATCCCAAGGTGCTCGTCTCCATGTCGCAGGAGGCCTACACCCGGTTTTCGCCCGACGTGGCGAAGGGCGGAATGGTTCTCGTCGACGAGGACCTCGTTCAGCTCGGCGAAGGGAAGACCCATTTCAACGTCTACTCGATCCCGGCCACACGCTACGCCGAGGAGCTGGGCCGCAAGCTGGTTCTCAACATCGTGATGTTCGGCTTCTTCACGGCCATGACGGGCTGCATCAAGAAGGAGTCGGCTCTCGAGTCGGTCCTCGACTCCGTTCCCAAGGGAACGGAGGAGCTCAACACGAACGCCTTCAACAAGGGATACGATCACGGAATGAGGCTCAGGGAAGAGAATCCGGAGCTTTCGAAACCGAAAAAGAAGGCGGCCAAGAAGAAGAAAAAGGCGGCCTCCCGAAAATAAGGCTGACGAACCATGACGAGCATCAATTTCGACTTCAAGGACAAGCTCGACAAGATCATCGGCGGCGAACTGCACAGTTACTGCTTCCAGTGCGGAGCCTGCGTGGGCGACTGCCCCTCGGCGCGGTACTCGAATCGGTTCAATCCGCGGCTCATCATGCTCCAGTGCATCATGGGCCAGGCCGAGGAACTCCTCGCCGAGGACTCGGTGATCTGGGAGTGCACCAATTGCTACAATTGCCTCGAACGATGTCCCCAGGATGTCCGGCCGGCCGAGGTGATTATCGCCTTGAAGAACATGTGCGGCGCGCGCAAGACACGCCCGACCAAGGTCTCCGACATGGTCAAGGCGGTGCAAAAAAGCGGACTCACCGGAATTGTCACGCCGGCGATCAACAAGATCCGGGACAGCCTCGGCCTCGATCCGGTCAAGTCCGTTCCGGTCGACGAGATCAAGAAGCTCCTTCGTTGAAAGGATCGGCCCCTTCCGGCGGGCCGGCCTCGATACGACATCTACAGGATAGGAAGAGCCATGTCTGACAATGGCAAACTCAAGTTTACACCCTTCTTCGGATGCATGATCTCCACGAAGTACCCCCAGTTCGAGGCCGCGGTGCGCAAGACGCTTCCGGCCCTCGGCGTGGAGCTCGTCGACCTGGAAGGATTCTCCTGCTGCCCCGACCCGATCTACTTCAAGGCCTTCGACAAGGAGGAGTGGGTCACCCTGGCCGCCCGCAATCTCTGCGTGGCCGAGGAAGCGGGGCTGGACCTCATCACATGCTGCTCGGGCTGCACGGCGACGCTCAAGGAAGCCGTCCACCTCCTGCACGACGACGTGGGCCTCAGGGACCGCGTCAACGCCAGGCTCGAAAAGGTGGGCCGCGAGTGGAAGGGCACGAGCAAGGTGCGCCATATCGTGACGATGGTGCGCGACGACGTGGGCCTCGACAAGGTGGAGGCGTCGCTCGTGCGCAAGCTCGACGGCCTGCGCGTGGCGATCCACTACGGCTGCCACCTGCTCAAGCCGTCGAAGGTGATGCAGGTCGACGATCCGGATCGCCCCACGATCCTCGAGGACCTGATGAACGCCATCGGCGTGGAGGCGGTCGAGCACGAGGAGAAGGTCCTCTGCTGCGGCAAGGCGTGCATGGACCCCGAGATGCCGAACGAGATGACGCGCGACATCCTCAAGTCGATCCAGAAGCTCGACGTCGACTGCATGGGGCTTATCTGCCCCACCTGCTTCGACGAGTACGACGTGGCCCAGATCAAGCTGAGCCGCAAGTTCAAGGAGGAGTTCAAGCTCCCCGTGATCTACTACTTCCAGCTTCTGGGTCTCGCCCAGGGGCTCGCGCCCGAGGAGATGGGATTCAAGCGCCACAAGATCAAGGTGGCGCCTGTTCTGGAAAAACTGGATCTGGCTGCTCGACAACCAGGATAACGGAAGGATACAAGAGTGGACAAAGGCGTACTGATCATCGGCGGCGGGATCACCGGGGTCCAGGCCGCGCTCGATTTGGCCAACTCGAGGGTGAAGGTCCACCTGGTGGAAAGATCCCCCAGCCTTGGCGGCCGCATGGCCCAGCTGGACAAGACCTTTCCCACCATGGACTGCTCCATATGAATTCTCGGCCCGAAGATGATGGATGTCGGTCGACATCCGAATATCGAGACCTTCACCTACTCCGAGGTGATCGGCCTCGAGGGTGAAGAAGGCAACTTCCGCGCCACCGTGCGCAAGCACTCCCGCTACGTGGACGGGGACAAGTGCACCGGCTGCGGCCTCTGCGCCAAGGACTGCCCCGTGATCTCGCCCAACCTCTTCGACATGGGGCTCGGCGCGCGCAAGGCGATCTACACGCCCTTTCCCCAGGCCGTTCCCAATACGTACACCATCGACAAGGACGCCTGCCTCAACGACGACTTCATCGTTTGCGGCAACTGCCAGCGCGTGTGCGAGGTGGACGCCATCGATTACGACATGCCCACCGAGGACGTGGAGTTCGATGTGTCGTCGGTCATCGTGGCCACCGGATTCGATACCTTCGATCCCTATGACATGAAGCTCTACGGCTACGGCACGTCGCCCAACATTCTCACCGGAATGGAGTTCGAGAGGCTTCTCAACGCGTCCGGCCCGACGCAGGGCCACGTGATCCGGCCGTCGGACATGAAGATCCCCGAGAGGATCTCCTTCGTCCAGTGCGTGGGAGTGCGCGGCGAATGCGATCGCCAGTACTGCTCGCGCTTCTGCTGCATGAACACGGTCAAGTCGGCCATGCTGGCCCTGTCCCACCACGACGAGATCGAGGAGATCCAGATCATGTTCTCCGACATCCGCGCCTTCGGGAAGGGCTACGAGGAGTTCTACCAGCGCTCCAAGGATTATCCGCAGATAAACTACTTCCGAGGCCGGCCGGCCAAGATCACCGCCGAGTCGGACGACGACCTCGTGATTCACGTGGAGAACACGGCCACGGGCAGGCCCGAGAGGATCCACTCGGACATGGTCGTGCTCGCGTCGGCGGCGGTGCCGTCGCCCGGAAACCGGAGTCTGGCCGACGCGCTCGGCATAGACCTCGATCCCGAGGGCTATTTCAAGGTGCGCTTCGGCGAGGGCAACGTGCTCTACTCGAGCCGCGACGGCGTGCTCGTCGCGGGTTGCGCCAAAGGTCCCGAGGATATTCCCGACTGCGTGGCCCAGGCGTCGGGTGCGGCGGCCGAGGCGGCCGGCTTCATCCCTGGCGAACGGCTCGAGGAGGAACCGCCGGACATCGAACCGATCGACGTGAGCGGCCCGCCGCGCATCGGCGTCTTCATCTGCCACTGCGGTGCCAATATCGCCGGCGTGGTCGACGTGGAAGCACTCGAGAACTATGCCAAGACGCTGCCTGACGCGGTCTTCGTGACGCGCGATCTCTTCCTCTGCGCCGACTCGGGCCAGACGCAGCTCCAGGAGATGATCAAGGACAACAAGCTAAACCGTGTGGTGGCCGCGGCCTGCACGCCGCGCACCCACGAACCTGTCTTCCGCGAGACCATGTCGCGCATCGGCATGAATCCCTTCCTCTTCGAGATGGTCAACATCCGCGACCAGTGCTCGTGGGTGCACAGCAAGGAGCCGGAGGAAGCGACCCGCAGGGCGATGGATCAGCTTCGCATGGGCGTGGTGCGCGCGCGGTGGCTCCAGCCGCTCGAGACGAGTTCGATCGACGTGATCAGGTCGGTTGTGGTCGTCGGCGGAGGCATCACCGGGATCCAGGCTGCGCTGAAGCTGGCCGATCAGGATATCGAAACCGTTCTCATCGAGAAGTCGGACAAGCTCGGAGGGCGGCTCCGCGATCTGTACAAGCTCTATCCCGCCAATGTGGAAGCCTCGGCAGTACTCGACAAGAAACTCGAGGAGCTCGAGGAGAGCTCGGTCAAGGTCCACACCCTGACCGACGTGATCAAGGTCTCCGGTTTCGTGGGGAACTTCGAGGTGGAGACGACGAGCGAGACCTTCAAGGCGGGCGCCATAATCATCGCGATCGGCGCCGACCTGCATCAGCCGGGCGATGAGTACGGTTACGACAAGTTCCCCAACGTGATGACCAACCTCGAGCTCGAGGATTATCTCAAGAACGATTTCAAGAACTACCCCGGCGGCGCGAAGCCCAAGAGGGTCGCCTTCATCCAGTGCGTCGGATCGCGCGATCCCGAGACGAATCCGGCCTGCTCGCGCTACTGCTGCGCGGCGTCGGTCAAGCAGTCGCTCGCCCTGGCCGAGCAGGGCGCGGAATCGATCGTGCTCTATCGCGACATGCGTACCCAGGCGCACAGCATGGAGGAGATGTACCGCGACGCGCGCGGCGCGGGAGTGATCTTCTTCCGCTACCCCGACGAAACGAAACCGAAAGTGATCGGCAAGACCAGGGCGGAGAAGGTCGAGTTCCACGAGAACCTCATGGGCCAGGACCTCGATTTCGACGTGGACGCCGTGGTCCTCGCCGTGGCCATGCGGCCTTTCGAGGACGAGACGGCCCGATACCGCGAGATGCTCAAGGTGCCGCGCACGCCCGACGGATTCATGATGGAGCGCCATCCCAAGCTCGGTCCGGTGGAGACCACGGTCGGAGGGATCTTCCTCGCCGGAACGATCCAGGGTCCGAAGGATTCGGCCGACGCCATGGCGCAGGCCTCGGCCACGGCGTCGAAGGCGGCCGAGATCGTCTGCCGCGAGCAGATCGAACTGGATGCGACCACGGCCCAGGTCCACGAGGAGATGTGCCGCGCCTGCGGCAAGTGCGTCGAAATCTGCGATTTCCATGCGCCGGGCTTCGTCGAGATCGGACCGGGTCTCAGTGTGGCGCGAATCAATGAAGCACTCTGCAAGGGGTGCGGTACATGCGCCGCGTGGTGTCCGGTCCAGGCGATCGGCGCCAAGCACTTCACCGACCAGCAGATTCACGCCATGCTTGAAACAATGTTGACCGAAGGAGTCGCCTGATGGCCGGCGAGAAGAAGAAAAAAACTGACGGCAACGGGCAGTGGGAGCCGAAGATCCTGGTCTTCGCCTGCAACTGGTGCAGCTATGCCGGTGCAGACACGGCCGGCGTGAGCCGCATCCAGTACTCTCCCAAGTTCCGTGTGATCCGCGTCATGTGTTCGGGCCGCGTGAGAACGTCCTATGTTCTCAAGGCGTTCCAGCTCGGCGCCGACGGGGTTCTCGTGTCGGGCTGCCACATCGGCGACTGCCACTACATCTTCGGCAACCACCGGGCGATCGAGATGTACGAGCGCACAACGAAGACTCTGAAGGTGCTCGGCTTCGAGGACGAACGGATACGCCTCGAATGGGTATCGGCTGCCGAGGGGCCCAAGTGGGGGCTGCTGATCGACGAGTTCGTGGATCAGATCACCAAACTCGGGCCGAGCCCGATCAACCTGCCTCCCGCGCTGGTCGACGAAGCCCGCGAGGCGGAGAGCAAGGAAACAAAAACAAGCAAGACCGCCGGCAGGAAAGCAAAGAAATCCGGCAAGAAGAAAGCGAAGGTCTGAAAGGCGAAATGGTTGACATCAACGCACTGAACAAGGATACGGACATTCTCAGCTGCCTCGAGTGCGGCAAGTGCACGGCTGTCTGTCCCGTGTCCCGTCTGGGCCATTCCTTCTCGCCCCGCTCGATCATGAGCAATGTGGTGGTCGGCGACCACGAGGGGCTCACCACGGACAAGCGCACATGGGACTGCCTGACCTGCGGCCAGTGCCAGCCGCGCTGTCCGCACAACATCGACT
>CAZUHB010000083.1:0-22721 GCA_964620445.1 uncultured Phycisphaerales bacterium | reverse complement strand
AGGGCGAGACCGGTCACACCCACGTCATTGAGCGCCTGACCCTTGCCCGCGCAGCAGGTGTCGGCGCACTGCATGTCGAAGGCATCGGCGTCCCAGAAACCCTCCGGATCCTGGTGGCGCTTGAGCCAGTCGAGGCCCCACTCGACAGCTCTTTGCGCGGCCTGATTTGTGCTTTCAGGTCCTTTCCGGTGGATATATTTTCCGTTAAATGATTCTCTTGTGGGATTGATGATTTCTTCGTTTTTTCCTGTAGAGTGAACTTGATCGGTATCTGGCAAGGAGAAAGCGGGGCGGAAGCCCAGGTTGTCGAAGCGGCTCGACTGGAAGCTCCAGCCGCGATAGGCGGACCGACAGCCGCTGGCAATGTGACTCCAGCTGCCGCCCCGGTAGACCCGGCTGCTTGAGGCCCCAGCAGTTCTAGGCTGCCCATCCGCCGGCACCCCATCATAGCTGTCATGCCAGGTGTCTTCACACCACTCCCAGACGTTGCCGTGCATGTCGTAAAGACCGAATGCATTAGGCTTGTACGAGCCACAGGTAGCGGTCTTGTCGAAGCCATCATCGTAACGCGTATCCCGCCAACTCCAGTCATTACTGTTCGAACTGTCGCAGTAGTTACCGTATTCGTAAAGTACTGCTGCTGTGTCTCCGAAGCAAAAAAGAGAATCGGTCCCCGCCCGGCACGCGTATTCCCACTCGGATTCGCTTGGAAGTCTAAGCCCTCCCGCATCCCGGCACCAGCGAGTCGCGTCCTCCCAGCTTAGGCTTTCGATAGGGAGGTTTTTACCGCTCCACCTGCGATCATCATTTCCACCTACTTCGTCCCACGCGAACTGTGTGCATTCCGTGCGGCAGAGCAGGAAAGGTTTGATCTCGACCGGATGCTGCGGGCCCTCGTCACTATCACGCCTTACTTCGCTCGGCGGCGAGCCCATCTTAAAATTCCCTCCAGGCACAATCACGAACTCCAGCCCTGTTCGCTTGTGAATGTAGATCTCGATACTTTTCGTCTGGCCGCCGCACGAAAAGGTCTCCTCCCGGTCAAAACGAAATCCCTCATTCAACAGCCGACCTCGCTGCTGCGACTCCTCCTCCCGTTTCTTAGCAAGGGCTTTTTCTTTTTCTCCCTCGCCATGGCCACGCGCGCGCTCGAAAGCGGACTTTGCCGCCTTGTAGGATTCTTCAGCACCGTCAAGATCGTTGCGCAGCACGGCGCCGGACGCCTCGGTCAAATGCCGGTCGCCTTCGAGGAAATCTTTGTTATGAGAGATGCCGTACTCCCTGTAATCGGTGAGCAACTCGGTCTTCAATCCCAACGCTTCCGCGCGAAGGTCGGATAGCTGCTGGCGCCTCCTCGACTCCTCTGCCGCTTGCCGGGCCCTTTGCGCGGCTCCATCGGCCTTCGCCCTCAGGCCCTCGACTGTGTTGCTCCCCTCGGCAATCAAATCCTCGTAGCAGGCCAACGCCTCCTCGTAGCGTGCAGCGTCGATATGACCGTCACCTGACGACTTCTTTTTCTTCATCGCCGCCAGGAATCCACCGTCGTCGGTAAGGAATCCAGCGCTCTTCCAACCTGAGAGCGATGTTGACCAGGCTGTGATCTTTTCTGCCGCGCGTTTCTGGAGTGCTTCGGCACCGTCCAGGATTTTTTCCAGCACACGGTTTTCCAGTCCGCGAAAATCGAGCTGTCCATCGGACAGGAGCTGTTCGTAGCACGAGAGGGCATTATCAAACCGCGCCGCGTCGAAATGGCTGTCGCCCGCCGATTTCTTTCTCGAGGCGTCAGCGAGGAGCCCCTCGTCATTGCTCAGGAAACCCTTCTCCTGCCACGACGAAATCGAGGCTCTCCACCGAGCGATCGATTCCTCTGCCTCCTTTTGGGCCGACTCCGCTTGCCGGGACCGATCTTTTGCCTCGGCTGATGAGTGCACCTTCCAGTACACGATCAGTGCGATGAGCGCCAGCATCAGCGCGCCTGCCGGGTAGTACCACCTGAAAGCCGATCTTTTCCCCGGCTGGACGCAGGTCCTGTCCGCTCCCGCGAGCGCACGGGTCTCGACCTCCGCGTAACCGTCGCCGCGAGGGCGTTCTCCCCTCAACCGCTGGACCACCTCGTCGATCGCCGGTCTCTGGGCTTCGTCCTTTTCCATCATCTCCGCGAGGAGCTGCGAGATTCCCGCGGGGACGAGCGGATTCAGGTCGATCGCCGGAGTCGGCCTGGTCTTCGGATCGGTGTGCCAGCGCATCCACGCCACGGGGGCGTTGGGCGCCTCGAGCTGGATTTTGAAAGCGGTTTCGAAAGCGTTCTGACCGACGAGCAGTTCGTAAAATGTGAATCCCAGGCTGTAGATGTCCGATTTGTCCGTCATCCTCTGGCTGTAGACCTCGGGAGCCATTGTTCGGGCCGTACCCCAGGGCCGCGTCGACATGTCTGGGTGGGTCGAGAGGCGCGAGAGGCCGAAGTCGCCGATCTTCACGACGCCGCGCGTGGTCATGAAAAAGTTCCGGCCCTTCACGTCGCCGTGGATGATTCCTGCGCTGTGAATGGCCCGAAGGCCGAGGCAGGCCTGCTCGAAGCAGCGGAGCGCCTCGTCCAGGGTGAGGGAGTCCGCAACTCCCGCGCCTGCCGCGGCGATCACGTCATGGAGCGAACGCTTGCCCTCCACGTGTTCCATAACCACGTAGAGGTACCACTCGTCCTCGAGCACGTCGTGAATCTCCACGATGTGGCGCTTGTCGCTGATCTTGGCCTGAAGTTCCGCCTCGCGGCGGAGCCGCTCGACACCCCGTTCCTCGCCCCAGAGATTCCGCGCGAGCTTCTTGACAGCCACGGCGCGCCCGCCCAGGCGCTCGTCGGTGGCGCGAAAAACCTCTCCCATTCCACCCTGGCCGATCGGGTGGGGATCGAGAATGTAGCGATCGCCGATCTTGGTCATCGAAGTCTCCCTGCATATGCCGGAATTCGTTTGATTGCCCGGCTGACATGATAAGGAGTGCCGCTATACCGATTCCAGCGCGAAATCCTGAGTGGGGACGAGGAGATGGCCGTACAGGGAGCAAGTGCCGATCATTGACACGCAGCCGTTTAACGACTACCGTAAAATCCGCTTGAACGGGAATGGCAGCCAACCGGAATTTCCCGAGAGGAGGTACGCCAACAGTGGTCGTGAACAACGGATCGGACAACCCGCCAGTCACCGAGGAAGAAACCGGATCCGGCTCGCAGGTGGCTTCATCGAGCGACGCCTCCCTCTTCGCGAAGAGCGTGCGCCATTTTCTGAGCCCCGTGCTCGCCTTTCTCGAGGATGCCACGATCAGCGAGATCCTCGTCAACGGCCACGACGACATCTACATCGAAAGGGCCGGGCAGCTCGAGCACACCGCCGCGCGCTTTCCGTCGGAAGAGAGCCTGAGATCGGCCGTCACCAACATCGCGCAGTTCGTCGGGCGGACGCTGGATGACAACACCCCCCGCATGGACGCCCGGCTTCCCGACGGTTCGAGGGTGCATGTCGTATTGCCGCCCTGCTCGCGGCGCGGCATCGTCGTCGCCATCAGAAAGTTTTCCAGGAGCTTCTTCAATCTCGACATCCTCGTCGAGAAGCAATCCCTCAGCAGGTCGGCCGCGGCCTTTCTCGAACTCTGCGTCCGGCTGAGAAAGAACATCCTCGTTTCCGGCGGAACGGGCACGGGGAAGACCTCATTCCTCAATGCGCTCTCGTGCAGCATCCCCGAGGAGGAACGGATCATCGTGATCGAGGATTCCAGCGAACTCCAGGTCCAGCAGCCGCACACCGTTCCCCTCGAGGCGCGGCTGCCCGACGCGCGCGGGCGGGGCGCGGTGACGATCAGGGACCTGTTCATCTCGTCGCTACGCATGAGGCCCGACCGGATCGTGATCGGCGAGGTGCGTTCCGGCGAAGCGCTCGATCTGCTTCAGGCGATGACGTCGGGGCACTCGGGATCGATGTCGACCTTGCATGCCGATCATCCCATCGACTCGCTGCGGCGGCTGGAGACGATGGCGCTCATGGGATCGATGGACCTGCCTCTCCACGCCGTCCGCGCTCAGGTCGCGTCGGCGATAGACCTGATCGTGCAGCTCTCGAGATTTTCCGACGGATCGAGGAAGGTGAGCGAAATCTCCGAGGCTCTGGCCCTCGATGAGTCGGGGCAGTACCAGATCGTGGATCTATATCGATTCCGCCAGGAGGGGATCGACTCCGCGGGCAAGGTCGAGGGCGATCTCGTCCCGGCCGGGAATCGTCCGAGTTTTTCGGAAATGGCAAAAGCGCAAGGTTTTCATGAACTCATCGAGGCGTCGAACGATCTTTGGTCTGTTTAGCCTTTCAACAGGATGCAGGGCGTCAATAATATTGACTTATTGATTTGCCGGTTTCGGCGAATGGAATATAATCGATCCCGTTCGAGGTCGATGAATGAACAAGAACAGGGTCATCCAGCTGTATCGTGACGAGGATGCCGAAGCGGGAATGGATTTCTTACTCGTTCTCGGGTTTGTCGTGCTTCCCCTTTGCGCGTTGATATGGCTCGGTGTGAGTGCCCTTCGGGATTTTCAGGACTACATTGACAGGGTCATCAATCTACCGTTCCCGTGAACTCTCCGGTCTGCGGGAAAACACAAAAAACGAGTGGCATTTTCAGGAAGGATAGATAGATGCGAGACATTCTGAAGAGATTCTGGAAGGACGACAGAGGCGCGGAGGAAGAGATGAACAAGCTGCTGATTCTGGCTTTCATCGCGCTCCCGCTGCTTGCGCTTCTGATCATCTTCAAGGACGAGATCATCGGTTTCGTCAAAGATGCCTGGAACGATGTCGTCGGTTCGGGCCCTGAAATCCCATCAGGCACTTGATTTTTTTTGCAGCTTGGAACACATGCCCGGTTATCTTGATCTCCAGATGTCTGGTGCGATTGCTCTGTCCCTCCTGGCAGCCGTGGTGGATGTCTTCACGAGCAAGATTCCAAACTACATCACAGTTGCCGGTGTTCTGCTGGGGCTGGTCGCGGCCGGGGCGGCAAGCGCGGGAGTCTTGCCGTCGGAAAGCCCCGTGCTGATCGACAACGCGTTGCTCACGATGATCGGTGTTCTGGCCACGGTGTTGTTTGTATACTCGATGGGGGTTCTGGGAGGCGGAGACGCGAAGCTCCTGGTCGCTCTCGCTGTCTGGGTCGGTTTTCCCGCGATCATCGTCGTTCTCTTCTACACGCTTCTGGCGGCGATGGCCTTGATCGTGATCATTTGCTGTGTTCGGGGAAAACTGCTTCGCCTGCTCCTGTCGATGGTGTTCTACGCGGGGGCCCTGGTATATCCACCATTCAGAGACAAGATAGACGGGGATATCTTGAAGATGCGTTTACCTTTTGGAGTTGCGATTTTCCTCGGTATCTGCACCTGGTGCGTCCAGACGATATTGGGAATATCTTACCCGTAGCCGTGGGATGTAAATTCAAGAGTTCTGACACGCTGCGCTCCTTCTGCCGCGACGAGACCGGCGCAACCCATGTCATGGAGTTTGTGCTCACCTTTCCTTTTCTCCTGACGATCATCGCGTTGGTTTGCCAGATCGCGCTTCTCGTTCACGCTCAGATCCTCGTTCAGTACGCGGCGTTCAACGCGGCCCGGAGCGCGATCGTGTGGATTCCGGCCGATCTCGACAGGGAGCGGCGCAACCGCATTTCGACCGGGAGCAGATCGACGAAACGCGAACACATCCGCGACGCGGCCGCCATCTCCTGCCTGCCGATCACACCGAAAGCGCGCTCGATCGGATCCGCGGGATTATCCAAGATCGCTTTCTTGGAGGAGCGCCTTCGGTTGAAAAACGCGAGAGAGCTGACGAGTGTGACCCTGGAAAAATCAAAATTCAAAGAAGACGATCCGATCACGGTGACGGTGGAACACGAATATGTGCTGCGCGTGCCGATCGCCGGGCGGATACTGGGAAAATACAAGGGAATAACATCGACCTTGTTACTGGGATCTTCATTTGTCAAGCCGCTCAAAGCTCACGCCACCTTACTCAACCAGGGTGGAGACCACGGATGCGAAACACACATAGATTGACGGAGAGACGATGTTCGCCGGTTGCAGGAAGATTCTGAGATTCTTGAGACTCTTCAGCCGCTCCGAAGACGGACAGGTCACCTTTTTGATGGCCTGGGTGATGTTTCTTTTTCTGGGACTCATCGGTATCGTCATGAATGGCGGCGAGGCGGTTCAGGCCAAGATCGAAACCCAGAATCTGGCCGACAAAGCTGCCTACACTTCTGCCGTCACGCTGGCCAGAGGTTACAACCTGATCTCGAATTGCAACATCGCCCTTCTCGAACTCACCGCGATGATGGCGGTCCTCGACTCATTCGGACCGACCTATGACGAGGCCATGTTGATCCTGACAATAGAGGAATGGGCGGCGAATGCCGGGTCTTTTTTTGGATCCTTCATTCCCTTCGTCGGTCCGGCGATCAGCGCGGGTTGCAGGGTGGCCGCCATGGAAATCAAAATTGAAAAGAAGCTGCTGAAGCTCTTCAAGAAAGGAGGCGACCTCGTCAATACGCCTTTTGTGAGGAAGACGGTCAAGGCCGGAATCGTGATCATAGAAAACATCGCTCAAGGTATTGCCTATGGCTGGCAGGCTTTCGTCATCGCGAACGGTGTTTCCGCCGGGAAGAGCGAGCATACGATCTGCGTGCCCTATTTCCCCAAATTGAAGATGCCCGTCAAAAGCGATCGCCTGGTGGTCTATCGAGAAAAAGGCATGAAGATTCTCGGAGAGAATCCCATAAGGAAACTGGCAGCTTACTTTTTGATTCCGGCCATCGCTTCACAGGCCAGAACGCTGTGGCTCGACAATACCAAGTCGCGGTTCGATGATCTGATAAGAAGAAGCAGACCGAAATGCATCGTCTTTCAAAGGGACCCGAGCAAGATGGGTCCGCGTTATATCCAGAAGTATTTTCGCATGACCATGTATGTGAAACGGGAAGCCTTGACCCGTCGGCTACCGGGTTTCCTGGGGGAGCGATCTGACCAGGACATGTTTGCCATGGCGGAATCTCTCGTTTATAATCCGGATTCGTGGGATCTGGTGACTCCTTGTTGGGAAGCGGCACTGGTACCGGTGACGAGAGGCAAGTGGATGGCTCATGTGCTTTCGGGAGTCTTTCCTGCTTATGACATTCACCATTGAATGTTTCCGCGCGATTCCAAACCAAAACAGTTATCAGGAGGTGATTTCGAAGGCGATGAACAAACCGATAGCAAGATCATTTCTCGTTTGTCTTCTTGGTGCGGCCGCTGCCGTTTTGAGCGGCTGCACTGTCGCGGGTTCTCCCCATGTATGGCAAACCACGGATTGGGAGATTCGAAACTCCAAAATCGTGGCTGGTTATGACTCTGATCTCAAAGTCTCACAGGACAGGAAGAACCCGATGGTTTTTCGAGTAAATCTGATGGGTAGCTATTTTCAAGAATACGAGAGGCGCCGAACGGTCACGACGCACACGAAGACGTGGGAGTTTGACGCATATGAAAATTTTATGCACGATTGGCCCGTCCACCTGGTCGGTACGGTCATCATGCTTCCTTTCGGACTGATCACGGGCCCGTTTATCAAGACGGAAACCCACGCATGGAGGCATGAAAAATCTCGATTCGGCCTATTGGAGTGGTGGATCGCCGGGATCAATCCCTTTACCCAGACTCGGTACACGGCTAAAGAGGCCGGTCCGGAACAGGTCGTGACCAGTCCGCCCGGTCCATGGAAACCGCACAGAAAAAGATTATCTTCCCGTCACGGTTTTCGTGTCAGAGTGCTTTTGAAAAAGGACGCGGAACCTGAAAAATTTATCTGTCACATCAACTTGAAAGAAGGTTCGAAGTTTGACCTTGAAGAGAAGCTAAAGAAACACCTTGGCAACTCGCCGGCAACAGTGATCTTCAGATTGTACGATCTGGGGAAACCTATCGAGAAAGAGATTCAGATCGCTCCCGCCGCGGGAGAATGAAATTCAGCCGAATCGACCGAGCTCTGTTCATGCTAATCGGTCTGTTCGGAGAGCAGCTTGTTGAACTCCTCATGGAACTCGGATTCGGAGAGCGGTGTCGATAGTGTCGTTGGCGTTCTTCTCATGGTCACCACCGTCACGCCTGTCCGGTCGTCGTCCGACTGATCGAACCAAACACCCGAAAAACATCCATGGTTCATGTCTGTTCTTTCCAACTCGGCCAGTATATATCCTTTCTCTGAAAACTCTTTCAAATTGGTACAGCGAAATTTCTGGAATACCTGTTTCGCTACGTCCCAGGCTTTCTCCTTGTCGCAAGAATAGAATCTTGTCGTTCCACCGCCCTCGCGTTTTTCTTCAACCACATCGAGAATTGTGTTCTGAAACGCTGATATTTGACAGGCGGTCAAAGACAGCAAGAAAACCGATAATGTCAAACATGTTGATAGTGTTCTTTTCTTCTGCATTTTGCGCATCCTTATTTATGCCGTGATCAATGGCCAGAATCACCACGCTTCAAGATACTGTGATCCCAAAATTCCTTTACGGGCGAGATGAAGCACTCTGTTACCATAGGGGTAATGGGATTGCCATCGAATTTTCGTCCTGGACCTGAGCCGAAAATGTTTCTCGATTGGAGGAACATCAAAGAACGGACGGACAAAGAAACCGGGCAAGATTCAACATGCCATCACCAACCCAAAAACAACGCTTCATCGGAACCCTCCTCGCTACCGGCGCCGACCGCTTCCCCTTCTTCGACCTCGAGCCCTCCGAGGAGACGATCGCCAGGTGGCGCACGGAAGGCATGCCGCCCGACCGGACCTTCGCCGAATGTTTCGACCTGGAAGAACACGTCCCCGCCGGCCTCGGCCTGCGCAGCAACCCGCGCTACGTGGGGCCGCCCGAGGCGCTCGACGATCCGGAGCGGTTCGCGCGCCACTACGATCCGGACGATCCCGCCCGTTACGAAGAGGGCTTCGTGGAAAAGTGCGCCCGCGCCTCGGCCGAAGGAAGCGTCGTTTACGTCGATGCCTGGGGAGGCGGCGTTCTCCAGATGGTGGGGGTGGGCGACTGGGAATCGCTCGAGGCGGCCATGTGCGCCTTCTGTACCAAGCCGGCCATGATCGAGAGACTGCTCGGCAACGTGGCCGATCATTATTGCGCCTGCCTCGAAAAGGTGCTGTCGCAGGTGCGCGTCGACTACGCCACCCTCTACGAGCCGATCGCCTCGCCTGCCGGTCCCGTGATTTCGCCCGCCATGTTCGAGCGCTACGCGCTCCCCGGCTACTGCAAGGTGCTCGACCTGCTCGAGCGGCGCGGCGTGGGCCTGCGCATCCTCTGCACGACCGGCGGAGACCTTTCGGCGCTCTTTCCGCCCCTCATAGACGCGGGCATCAACGGTCTCTGGATCAGCAACATCCAGAGTGCTGGAATGGATTACCCCACATTGCGCCGCACCTACGGCCCGGAAGTGGCCCTCATCGGCGGCATCGACTCACAATCGCTCAAGATGGGCGAAGCCGCGGTGCGCCGCGCCATCGACGATGTCGTTCCCGATCTGCTCGAGAGCGGCCGCTACCTGCCCTGCCTCGACGACCGGCCGCGGGAGGACGTGTCTTTTTCCCGGTATCGATCGTATCGCCGGATTCTTTCAGGCATGATCTGAGACCGGCAGGGATACAACCGAGATCACCGCCCGAAAATTGGGATTGCGTCCATGTTGAGTCGAAAAACCAGAATCCGCGTTTTCGTCGTCGTCTTGGTTCTCGTCGTCGTCGGAACGGCGGTGTGGAGGATCTTGAATTCCAAATGGTACGCCGAATGGCAACTCGATCGCCTGATGCGGATCATGGAAGAGAGCCTCGAAGCGGGGAGTGATCTCGAAGGCGGCAACATCAGTAAAAACGAAATCAACCTCGGCGAACCCGTACTCGAGGAGGACGGCCGGTTCATAAGACCGGCAAAGATTACCTTCAAGAGTTCAAAAGGGGTGGTGCTCACAAAATACGATCTTGTCGTGTTCGACGACCGCAACGGGAACGAAACCCACGATCCCGATGAGCCGTCGTGGACGTGGTATCAGGAGGATCCCCTGGGACTCCCCGCAAATCCGGCTTTCTGTCCTCGAAGACTGCCAATCTCCCCGAAGGCGCAAACGGTGCACTTTCCCCGTTTCGAGCTCGAGATCATCAACAGCCGGACCACGCGTTACTGCCTCAGGGGCATCGTCGAGCCGTCGACGAAATCGGAATGAAACACTAATTCGATTGACCCTTCCCATCGCGGGCGATATATAGAGTCGATTCTGTTCATCTCGACAGACATCTGGTATGATTGAGGGCACTCCGGCATTATCGAATGCAATTCACTCAGAACAAGGCAGTAAGACAGATGCTGCACATCACGGACAACATTTTCGTCGCGGGCCACCACCCCTCGCAGCTCGGTCCTCTCAAGGTCGGCCCCAGGGATGCGCTTCTCGAGGAAAAAAAACCGGACATCCTCGTGGTCGACAAGCCGCAGGATCTCTGGCCCTACGCGGAGCGCGCCGTGGGCGGCGAGAGCCTCGCCACCGTTACGGCCGATATCGTGGAAGAGACCTTCATGAACCCGGTGCTCTTCCGCAACGACTGCGTCCCCCTCATGTTCAACTGTCGCGACATGGGGATCTCCGAGATCCATTTCGTGGAGATCCCGTCGTACATCGGCAACGTGGTGCCCCTCTATCTCGACAACAAGTACGGCGGCCAGACCACGCGGGAAAAGATCATGTCCCTCCGCCTGAAGGAGGTCGCCCTCAAGCACCCCGACGCCAGGAAGATTCTCATGCTCGTCGAGGACATGCTCGTTTTGCACATCTACCAGCGGACGAAGAGCCTGGACGGCCACGATCTGGAGCGGATCCAGGCCGACAAGGCGACCCTGTCCGACCGGCTCATCGATCTGCTCCTGGCCGAGATGCATCACGATCCGATCATCCTCGGCTCGTCGATCTACGAACGCATGAAGCACCGCGCCACAGACAATTACGACCAGCTCGAGGTGGAGTACCGCAACCTGCTCAAGGGCATCATCGAGAGCGACGCGCCGTCGGAAGCGGCCATCAAGGAAGCGTCCCAGCTCAGCGACCTGCTCTGCGAGCTCCGGTTCAGCATGTTCAAGTTCATCACCGACCCATCGGACACGGCAACGATCATGCGCCTGAAAAAGGCGAAGCAGCAGCTCGACGTCAACCTCATCAGCGGCAAGCTGCGCGACGATTTTCTGGCAGAAACGCAGCCGGTATCCGCCGGCCCTTGAATCTGGCTTTTTTCATTAAAAAAAGTTGAAACAAAGCAGCCTGGGACCAGGAATATTCTTGATTCCAGGTTCTTCTTTCATTAGCTTTCCCCCTTTGTCTCAGGTCACGAGATCGCCAAGCTCGTGTCGTGATTCAAACAGGAGCTAACCGTTGTTCGCCAAGATGTTAGAGCGCCTCATCGGCCGGCGACAGGCTCACTATCCTCTCTCTGTCGAGCCGTTGCCCATCACCGAACTGGCGATGCCACTCCGCCTGAGTTTCTCCCTGACCGAAGATGAGGGGAATCAATTTTCGCTCATGGTGGCCGAGGGCAACGAAATTCAACCCGGATTGCCCCTCGCGGCCAATCAGTCGGGGGGATTCCTGCTCGGTCTGGTCAAGGGCCGGGTGGCCACGATCACGACGGCCCCGGGGATCCGCGGAGCGCTCGAGGAGAGGGTGATCCTCGTGGAGCCCTCACCGGACACGAATCCCGCCGCTTTCTCACCGCTCGATGCCGACGCGGAACCGGTCCCCGACCTTCTCAACCGGATCCGGCAGGCGAGCGTGTTCACCGATTCGCTTTTTCCCGTTCCGCTGTGCGACCTGATTTCGCCCGAAGAGGGCGACGGGATCGACACGCTGATCGTGCTCGCCGCCGACCGTGAACCGGAGGTGCGCGCCGCCGTGCAGCTCTTCCGGGAGCGGCCCGAGGACGCGATGCGCGCCGTGCGGCTCCTGGTCAGGCTGACCGGGGCGTCGAGGGGGATGCTGGCCCTGCCCGCGCCCCTGGCCGCGGAAGCGTCCCGCCAGACCGAAGGGCACGACATCGAGATCCTGTCGATCCCGCCCGAGTACCCGCAGACCCTCGAACCGCTCGTCGCCCTGCGAGCCGGGGGGGGCGCCCGCACGCGGGTCGTCGCCGTCGAGACGGCGCTCGCCGCGCTCGATGCGGTGTGCGACGGCAAGGTGCAGGACAAGAAGGTGCTCACCGTGATCGGGTCCGACGGAAAGGCGACAGGCAACTTCCGCGTGCAGATCGGCACGCGGCTCAGGGATCTCCTGCCGCAGTGCGGCCTTGGTCTGAACGAGCGGGACAAGGTGGTCGCGGGCGGCCCGATGCGCGGTTTCGCCCAGTTCTCGCTCGACACGGCCATCGACGCGGGAGTGGACGCCGTCATGGTGATCCCCGCCGATGGGGTGAGCGGCTGGATCGACGACCCTTGCGTGAATTGCGGCGAATGCCTCGATGTCTGCCCCGTCAATCTCCAGGCCCACATGCTCGGCCGCTATGCCGAGTTCGGCTTCTTCGATCGCGCCGAGGAACTGGAGATCGAACACTGCATCGAGTGCGGCCTCTGCGGATCGGTCTGCTCCGCGAGCCGCCCCCTGCTCCAGTACCACAGGCTGGCGAAAAAAGAGATCGCCAAGCGCAAGGCCGAACTGGAGCGATTGACGAACGAGGCTTCTCCGGACGGAAGCAACTGAAGCACGGAGTGAATGCGAGGCAAGGAGACCCATGGAGGTCCCGACACTAACAGTAGGTACTTCGCCCCACTGGCGCACAACGTCGAGCTTGACCAAGAGCAACGTCGCCTTCACCCTGGCGCTCTGCCCGGCCGCGCTCGTGGGTGCCATCGCCCACTCCTTCGGCCCGAACGCCACGGCCATGAAGACGGCCAGCGGTCCCTTCGCCAGGGTGATCGAAACGCTCGTCGTCGAGATGGGCCTGAACTCGGGCATCCTCTGGCTCTCGGGGATCTTCGGAATGATCGCCCTCGGCATGGCGCTCGGCATCCTCGTCGAGTACGTCTGCCAGATCGTCATGCGCCAGCCCTATCACGCGGCCAACGGTCATGGCGCGCTCATCGGTTTCATCATGGTCATGCTCATGCCGCCCACCGTGCCCCTCTGGGTGCTGGCCGTCGGAGTCGCGGTGGCGATCTTTCTCGGCAAGCAGGTCTTCGGCGGCATCGGCGGCTATCCGATGCACCCGGCGATCGTGGGGTGGCTCGTTCTTCTCCTTTCCTGGCCGAACCATCTCTACCCGGTCGGCATGGAGAGCATCGCCGCCGTGCACATCGCCCCGATCCTGGCCACCGCCGCCGGCGGCGTGGCGCTTCTCATGCTCGGTTTCATCCGGTGGCAGATTCCGGTCGGCGTGATCTGCGGCGTCGTGCTTTTCAGCCTGATCTTCCGGGGCGACCTTCCGGTCGGCGCCGACGGCGGGCCCGCCAGCATCGTGGGCCAGCTCCTCACGGGACACGTGGCCCTGGCGGCGTTCTTCCTCGCAACCGACCCGACCAGCTCGCCGGCCAACAGGGTGGCCCAGCTGGCCTACGGATTCGGGACCGGCTTCCTGATCGTGCTGATCCGCGCCTACGGGATCTGGCCCGACGCGGTCCCCTTCGCCGTTCTGCTCATGAACGTGATGGGTCCCCTGCTCGACCGGATGCGGCGGCATGTGACAAAGGTGGTGATCCAGAATGGGTAACTCGATGCGCATGATTTTCGTTCTCGGAGTGATCACCGTGGTGAGCGGCCTCGCCCTGGGCGGGCTCAACGAGCTGACCTACGAGATCGCCCAGAACAACATCCTTCGCTTCAAGAAGATCCCCGCCGTGGCCAACATTTACGAGGCCGCGTCGGGCAAGCTCGACGACGCCGCGCGCACCAAGGTGGAGGAGGAGCTCCTCGCCGAGAAGCTGCTCGTCGATCTCGGCGGCGAGGAGCCGGTTCTCTTCTTCGTGATCAAGAAGGACGGCGCGCCCTTTGCCGTGGCGCTCGAGGATTTCGGCGCCGGGTTCGGCGGCGATCTCGGGGTCATGGCCGGCTTCGACCTGGAGACGGGCGATCTCGTGGGGATCGGTATCACCACCCTGTCCGAGACGCCCGGTCTCGGCACGCGCGTCACCGAGGAATCGTTCACCATGCAGTTTCGCGGCATGAGCAAGGACGCCGTCTACATGGTCAAGAAGGACGGCGGCGATATCGACGCGGTCACCGGCGCCACGGTGTCGAGCCGCGCCGTGGCCGAGGGGCTGGCCAAGGCCAAGGTTTTCTACGAGGCCAACGCGGACAAGATAGCGGAGAAGATAAAGGAGGCGATCGGTCACTAGCAAGCGCGGCTTGCGCGAGCCGAGGAGAACTGATGCAATCGCTGACCAAAACATTCACCAAGGGGCTCTGGGCCGAGATCCCCCTCTTCAGGCTGATGCTCGGGCTCTGCCCCGCGCTCGCCGTGACCACGACCGCCGAGAACGGCCTCGGCATGGGGCTGGCCGCGACCTTCGTGCTGGTCTGCTCCAACGTGCTCGTGTCCGCCCTGCGGAAGGTGATTCCCAACGAGGTGCGCGTGGCGTGCTTCATCGTGATCATCGCCACCTTCGTGGTCTGCGTCGAGATGCTGATGAAGGCCTTCTTCTTCGGCCTCTCCGAGAGTCTCGGCCTCTTCATCCCGCTCATCGTGGTCAACTGCGTGATCCTCGGCCGGGCCGAGGCATTCGCGCGGAAGAACGGCGTGATCCCGTCGCTGGCCGACGGGCTCGGTATGGGGCTCGGATTCACGATCGCTCTCGTGGTGCTCGCCGCGATCCGCGAGTTCTTCGGCGCCGGCACGCTCACGCTCATCTTCGGTGAGAGGGTTTTCATCGACCAGCCCTTCGTTTTCCTCCAGGAGGCGCCGGGCGCGTTCGTGGCGCTCGGCCTCTGTCTCGGTGCGATGAACGTGATCGGCAAGCTGGGAAAGCAGGGGAGGTAGCGGGATGGACTATTACTTCGAGCTGATCATCGGCGCCATCTTCATCAACAACATCCTTCTCGCCAAGTTCCTGGGCAACTGCCCCTTCCTCGGCGTGTCGCGCAAGATGGACACGGCCGTGGGCATGTCGGCGGCGGTCGTCTTCGTCATGACCCTTGCCGGGATGATTACCTGGGTGGTGCAGAAATTCCTCCTCGATCCCTTCGGCATCGAGTACATCCAGACGCTCGCCTTCATCCTCGTCATCGCCACTCTCGTTCAGTTCGTCGAGCTCTTCCTCAAGAAGAGCATCCCCGCGCTCTACAAGTCTCTGGGCATCTTTTTGCCCCTCATCACCACAAACTGCGCCGTGCTCGGCACGGCGATCATCAATATCCAGGAAGACCTGAGTCTTCTCGATACGATCGTTTTCTCCGCGGCGTCGGCGGCCGGTTTCGGCCTGGCGCTCGTTCTTTTTGCCGGGCTGCGCGAGCGCTTCGAGGTGTCGCGCGTTCCCAAGGCGCTCCAGGGGACCGGGATCGGACTGATCACCGCCGGGCTCCTGGCGCTGAGCTTCTTTGCGTTCAAGGGCATGATCTGATCGCCCACTCGCGGCAGGAGTAGATAGAGAGAGGTCAAAAGTGTTCATACCCGCCATCGTCATGCTGGCCATCGGATTGAGCGCAGCCGTGATTCTCGCCGTGGCCGCCAAGGTCTTCTATGTCGAGGTCGACCCCCGCATCATGGAGGTGGAAGACATCCTCCCCGGCGCGAACTGCGGCGGATGCGGATTCACCGGTTGCACGGCGTGCGCCGAGGCGATCGTGAAAGGGAAGGCCGAGGCCAACGCCTGCATCGCGGGCGGCGCCGACGTGACCTCCCAGGTGGCGTCGGTCATGGGCGCAGAAGTCGGCTTCGTGGAGCCGAAGATCGCCGACCACTACTGCACGGGCGGCGAGCGCGCCGTGAAGAAGTTCCACTACGAGGGGATCTCCGACTGCCGCGCCGCGGCCGAGATCTACGGCGGCGACCTCTTCTGCAAGCAGGGCTGCCTCGGTTTCGGGACGTGCGTGGCCGAGTGTCCCTTCGACGCGCTCGAGATGGGGCCCGAGGGATATCCCCACGTGATCGCCGAGAAATGCGTGGGCTGCGGCACGTGCGAGCGCGTCTGCCCGAGCGGCGTGATCCACCTCTACGGCCTCACCGACCGGCTCCTCAGCTTCAACAGCGAGGAGGAATGCCTCTCACCCTGCCGCCAGCTCTGCCCGGCGCAGATCAACATTCCCGCCTACGTGGAGTTCGCATCGAAGGGCAAGTTCGCCGAGGCGGTGAACATCATCAAGGAGCGCAACCCCCTGCCCCTGATCTGCGGCCGCGTCTGCCCGGCGCCGTGCGAGCAGGCATGCCGCAGGGCGGCTGTCGAGGACGAGCCGGTCCATCACAACTACATCAAGCGCTTCGTGGCCGACTGGGAGATGAACACTCCCGACCGGAAGAAGGCCTCCGTCCTTCCCGACACGGGCAAGAAGGTCGCCATCGTCGGCGGGGGACCGGGCGGTCTGACCGCCGCCTACTTCCTGCGGCGGCTCGGCCATGGAGTGACGATCTTCGATTCGAAGCCCGCCCTGGGCGGCATGGCGCGTTACGGCATCCCCGAGTACCGCCTGCCCAAGAAGACCCTCGACTTCGAGATCAACGAGATCCTCGATCTCGGCGTGGATGTGAGGACCGAGACCGCCCTCGGCACGGACATCACCGTTGCCGAGCTGGAACAGGATTTCGACGCGATCCTCCTCGTCATGGGCGCCTGGGACAACTCGTCCCTGCGCTGCGAGGGCGAGGACCTCGACGGTGTCTGGAAGGGAACGGAGTTCCTCCAGAAGCGCGAGCTCGGCATCGACGTCGACCTGAAGGACAAGACCGTCGTCGTCGTGGGCGGCGGCAACACGGCCATGGATGCCTGCCGTTCGGCGGTCCGCATGGGGGCGGCCAAGGTCTCGCTCCTCTACCGCCGCACGCGCAACGAGATGCCGGCCAACAAGGTGGAGATCGAGGCGGCCGAGCACGAGGGGATCGAGTACCTCTTCCTCGCCGCGCCCGTGCGGCTCGTGGGAGACGAGTCGGGCAAGCTGAAACAGATCGAGTACATCAAGATGGAGCTGGGCGAGCCGGACAAGTCGGGCCGGCGCCGCCCGGTGCAGATCGAGGGATCGGAAACGCTCCTCGACGTGGACGTGGTGATCGCCGCCATCGGCCAGAGGCCGCTCGCGGACTGGTGCACCGATGATCTCAAGGAGCGCGGTCTCGAGCTGACGCGGTGGGACACGATCGTGACCGACGACGTGACCCTCCAGTCGGGCATCCCCCACATCTTCTCGGCCGGCGACATCTGGAGCGGCCCGGCGCTGCTCGTGGACGCCATCGGAACGGGACGGCGCGCGGCGCGTTCGATCCACCGGTTTCTGCGGGGCGAGGACATGGGATTCGCGGAGGGCACCTATCATGAGCCCACGTCGATCCCCTACTCGACGCAGGTGCTGATCACCGGTGTTTCCGGCCAGCCGAAGATTCCCCAGCCCGAACTTCCCGTGGAGGAACGGATCAAGACCTTCGAGGAGGTCGACCTCGTCCTCACACCGGAGCTGATGAAAGCGGAGGCCGACCGCTGCATGCGGTGCGGCACGCTCTGCTATTTTTCCGACACTGAACAGGAAGCGCTCGCCAAGTCGAAGCGCCCGGTGACGAAATTGAAGAACACACTCCGCCGGTCGCCCGGGAAGTGATCAGGGCGATCGGTTGTGAGAATCGGTCCCGGTCGTCTGCTGGTGATCGGGACAGGATGCAGGATTGACAAGCTTTTTGATGCGAGGAACCAGCTTCCGCGTGCGGGCCGCTCTCCGGTCGCAGGCGACGACGATCGCGAAGCCGAGGCCGATACCGGCCGCGGCGCCGATCAGCGTGGCCAGGTCGACGGACAGACCGGTGGCGGCGAGGAGTTTGGCCCCGGCGGCGGCGCCGGCGATCAGCGCCACGATCGGCACGGCCCAGATGAGGAGCGACACCTTCAGCTCGGCATGTCCGGGAAGGTCGAACTCGACGGTCTGGCCCGGCCGGGCGTTGATCGGATTGAGGACTTCGATCTCGTCGGACGCGGCCCCTCCGTAGGCGTCTTCGATGCCGCCGGAGCTTTCGAAGGAGCAGGCCGACCGCTCGGAACAGCCGTCGCAGATGCCGCGGCGCGATGTGGACAGGAGCGCCCGGTCGCCTCTGGTTTCGATCACCGTTCCGATTCGGGACATGGCTGATTCGCTCGCCTTGGACTGTGAATGATTAATACCGACGGTCTCTTGATTGAGGATCGTAGCATTGCGAGGCAAAGAGATCAAAGTCGAGCTTCTTCTGGGCGCGATCGTGGTGCTCATTTTCTTCGGAGCGGGCGGCATGATGGTCCGTCCGTCGTCCGAGCCTGACCAGACCTTGAGAGCCCGAATCGGCGACGTGGTCTGGAACCACGAACTCCACGCCAGGATGAAGGAGATCGGCAACTGCACGGTGTGCCACCACACGGAGCGGCAGGGGATCACCAATCCCAAGCCCTGCACCGAGTGCCACAAGCTCCAGTCGAACGAGGACGCCCTGCTCCTTGCCGGCCTCTTCACCGAGGTGGAGGAGAAGAAGTACTCGGGCCAGGACGGCCCTCCGGCCATGGATATCTTCCATGCCAAGTGCAACGGCTGTCACAAGGCGATGGAGCAGGGACCGACGGCGTGCCGCGACTGTCACAACCAGAGCTTCTCGGGCAGCCACGGTCTCGTGGAATGGGACCACCGCGTTCACGCGCGCCAGATGGATATCGACTGCGTGCGGTGCCACCACAAGGACGATTCCGCGGCGTGGGACGGCGAGTATCGTTCGTGCAGCGTGTGCCACATTCCGGCGAGCCTCAAGGGGCTCGAGATCGCCACGGGGATCGCCGAGCACGAGACGGCCAAACATGG
Organism: uncultured Phycisphaerales bacterium; assembly: GCA_964620445.1. GTDB lineage: Bacteria > Planctomycetota > B15-G4 > B15-G4 > CAYZWU01 > CAZUHB01. Next base: position 3,670 of record CAZUHB010000083.1, on the reverse strand, counting down.
CGAATGCCACACGTGCCACACCGTGACCAACCCGGAAAACGACAAGCGCTCCTGTCTCGACTGCCACCCGGGACTGGCCGTCGAGACACCGGAGGGCTCCGGCGAGGAGGAACCTCTCAGCATGGAGCAGGCGATCCACGCGCGGTGCGCCGAGTGCCACAGCGTCGATTCGGCCGAGTACCGGCCGGGCATGCCGATTCACTGCACCGACTGCCACGAGCCGGATCCGTCACTGCTCACCAGGAGCGGCCAGAATCCGATCGTCTGGAGCCACAAGCGCCACGCCGAGTACACCGAGTGGGAGTGCAACGAGTGCCATCACACCGACATCCCCACCGAACCGCACACGGCCTGTCGTAGCTGCCACGGCGCGGGCCACTTCGAGGGGATTCCCGAGCTGCCCGAGGCGCTGAATCGCAACTGCATCGGCTGCCACGAGGAGGAAGGCGCGGGGCTCGCCAGCTGGGAGAGCCTGGAGAATCCGCACGCCGACGAGGCGGTCTTCTTTTTCGTGGAGAAGGATCCCGAGGAACGTTCCTTCTGGTGGGACCACCGCTTTCACGCCGTTGGCCTGAGCCTGTCCTGCCGCGAATGTCATCACAACACCATGGTGAAGGACGGCGCTGCGGTCACCGGGTGGCTGGCGCGTCCCGGTGTTCCGCGGAGCGCCCTCGGCCTGCAGTCGTGCGCGAAGTGCCACGGCGCGAGCGGCCCCGTCCCCGGCAGCCCGGCCGAGGGATCGGAGGCGGGCTCCTTCGGTGACGCCTACAAGGCGGTCTGCATCGGGTGCCACGAGAAGCTCGAGTGCGGCCCGCGCACGTGGGACGCCTTCTTCGACGACTGGGGAGTGTCCGCCGGGAGTATGAAGGGCCACGAGGAGTGGATGGCCGCGAAACGCGCGCGGGTGGAGGGCAAAAAATGAGCCGACCCCTGTCCGACAGGAAACCGATGATGAAGGGCATCCTCACCGACGTGACCAAGTGCATCGGGTGCGAGAGATGCGTCGAGGCCTGCACCCAGGTGAACAAGCTCTCCCACGATTTCCCCGCCCATTTCAAGGCGGGCGACGGGCTCTCGGGCCAGAGGTTCACGTCGATCGTGAAGACGCCCGGCAAGAAGGCCGGCTCCTGGTCGATGGTGCGGCGCCAGTGCATGCACTGCGTCGAGCCCTCGTGCGTGTCGGCGTGCCTCGTGGGCGCCTTTGTCAAGCGGCCCGACGGCCCGGTCGAGTACGACGCGTCCAAGTGCATCGGCTGCCGCTACTGCATGCTGGCCTGCCCTTTCATGATCCCCCGCTACGAGTACGAGGAGCAGCTTCCCTACGTGCGCAAGTGCAAGATGAACGAGGAGTGCCGCGTTGCGGGCGGCATGCCGGCGTGCACATCGATCTGCCCGACGGGGGCCACGATCTTCGGCCCGCGCGAAAAGCTGATCGACGAGGCGCGGCGCCGGATTCGCGAAAAACCCGACCTCTACATCGATCACATCTTCGGCGAGCACGAGTTCGGCGGCACCTCGGTGATCTACATCTCCGACGTGCCCCTCGGCGCGCCGTTGCGCATGCCGACGAAGGAAGAGTTCGCCAAGCGCGCCGTGCCCCGCATGGCCGAGGGGGAGTCGATTCCCGACTCGATCCACGACTGGGTGCTCGTCACGCCTTTCCAGTTTCTGGGCGTGTTCACCGGGCTGTTCGGCACGTGGCTCTTCAGGCGGCGCTCCAAGCTGATGGCCGAAAAAAGGCGGCAGGAGATGGAGGCGGCCGCCGAGGCCGAGGCGGATTCGGGCGATCTGGCCGATCCCATGTTCCGGATCGTGGAACCGCCGATCGACGGGGAGGACAGGTGAGATGAACAAGTTTGTCCTCAAACGGATCAAGGACCTCTTCTGGGTGCTCGCCATCGCGGGCCTCATCGTGGGGATCGGGCGTTTCGCCTTCGGGCTGGGCGCGTCGACGAACATGATGGACTCCCTCCCCTGGGGACTCTGGAAGATCTTCAACATGGTGGCGGGCGCGGCGCTCGCCACGAGCGGTTTCGTGCTCGCGTCGGTGATCTACATTCTGCAGCTCGACAAGTTCAAGCCGGTGGCGCGGCTTTCGATCGTGATCGGCTTTCTCGGTTACGGATCGAGCTTGACGGCGCTCGTCTTCGACGTGGGGCTACCCCATCGCGGGTGGCATCCGCTCTTCATGTGGAACCCGCATTCCTTCCTCTTCGAGGTCTTCTGGTGCGTGTCGTGCTACTGGAGCATCACCGCGCTCGAGCTCGTGCCGATCATCACCGAGCGGTTCCGGCTCAACAAGTTCACCCATTTCATGCACGAGATCATGCTGCCTTTCGTGATCCTCGGCATCACCCTGTCCACGATGCACCACAGCTCGCTGGGATCGCTCTTCCTGGCGTCGCCCACGCGGCTTCACGCGCTCTGGCACACCATGTGGCTGCCGCCCGAGTTCTTCCTGTCCGCCATGGGCGCGGGGCTGGCGCTGATCATCTTCGTCTCCCTCGGCTGCGCGTGGCTTTACGGCCGCAAGATCGACATGAAGATCCTGGGCGCGCTTGCCAAGGTGCAGGCCGTGATCCTGTTGATCTACCTCGCGGTGAAGGTGATCGATCTCACCGTGCACGGGAAGTGGAACTATCTTTTCGGCGCCGACGCGACGTGGGAGGCGGGTGTCTTCGCGGTGGAGATCCTGCTCCAGGCGATCGCGCCCGTGACGATCCTCCTCGTGCCCCGGCTCAGAAAGCAGGTGCCCTGGCTCTGGGTCGCGTCGATCTCGGCCCTGATCGGTCTCACCCTGCATCGTCTCGACACGGGGATCGTCGGTTACTACCGCTCGGCGGGGCAGATCTATCTGCCGAACCTGAGCGAGTACATTCTGAGTTTCGGCGTGCTCTCCGCCGCAGGACTCATCTTCTTTTTCCTCGTGGAGCGGTTTCATATTTTCGATGCGCCCGAGGACGAGGCTCACCACGACGAGGAGGAGACGCCCCATGTGGAGGGCGCGCAGGGACCGATCCCGGTCTTCTGGTCGCGCGACGAGGCGCGCACCGTGTTTTTCGCCCGCGGCGCCGCGCGCATCGCGACCATCGTCGTGCTGATCATTCCGGTCACGTGGGTCTGCCTCGATCAGGAGGCGACGGGCGCGTTCCGGCCGATCGCCGATCCCGTGGTCGCGCCGATCGGTCTCGACCCGCTGCGCGCCACGCTGCGCATCGACGGCAACCTCGCGGCCGAGGCCGTCGACTTTCCCCACGAGAAGCACAAGACCGAGCTCGGCGGCGACGCGTCGTGCATCAAGTGCCATCACCTGAGCCTTCCCAACGACAACTCGACGGCGTGCTACAAGTGTCACCGCGACATGGGCACGTTTACCGACATCTTCGATCATGACGCCCACCAGATGCGCCACGGCGGCGACGATTCGTGCGCCACCTGCCACGATCCGGACCTGTCCGAGGCGGCCGACACTGCCAAGGCGTGCATCGAGTGCCACGCCGAAAACATGGAAGGGCTCGAGAAGCAGCACCTCAAGGGCTACAGCCACGTGGCGGCCGGGTACAAGGTCGCCATGCACGGGCTCTGCATCACCTGCCATCGGCTTAAGGAGAAGGACCCGGCCGATCCGCTCGGAATGGGCAACTGCCAGAAGTGCCATCCGCTGGGGGAG
>CAZUHB010000082.1:0-22826 GCA_964620445.1 uncultured Phycisphaerales bacterium | reverse complement strand
GGCTCGAACCTGCGGCCTTCGGTTTAGGAAACCGACGCTCTATCCAACTGAGCTATGGGCGCTCTGTTCGCATCAGGGAGGGTAATATAACGCCCTCTTCGGTCCTGTGGAACAAAAATCACCCCGAAAAGACCGCCACCCACAAAACCACGTCAGCTCACCCTATTCGACGACGAGCACCATCAGATTGGTGAGCGTCGCGTGCGTGTAGCCCCACGTCCCGACCAACGCCTGGTAAGGGAACATGTCCCCCTGGGACGCCGAGGAAGGAACAACGAGCGAAAAGGTCAGAATCCCGGTGCTCGGGACGATGCCCGGATTGCGGACCCAGACGAAAGGCCGTGTGAGCCAGAGGTCCCCGTGGCGCGTCGGAACGGGCGGATCGTTCACGCCCCAACCCATGGCGAACTGGACCGACTGCGTGCCCGGAAAGCCGACGATCTTGACCTCGACCGTACCCCCCGGAAGGGCGTGTCCCACGGCGTAGAGATGAAAGTAGAACTCGTCAGCGCCCATGTCCACCGTGGACAGCGCGATGCGCCGATCCCCCTCGAAATCGGTATCACCGCCGGCCGCGGCGTTGTGGCCGCTGTTGAAGCAGGGTGAATCGATCGTCAGGTGAAAGTCATTGTCGAGCGGGGCCGCGAAGAGCGGATCGCTCTCGATCATGGCCGCTCCCCAGCTGAGGGTGGAGCCTGCTTCGACATCGGCCGCCGACTGCCCGCCCTCCACGTCCGAGTAATCGATCGTCAGGATCGAAGGCTGCCCGGCGCCCCCCAGGGAGAGCTCCGGCCCGGTCGGCGCGTCGTTGTTCCACAGAATCGTGTTGGCCACGATGAGCGCCGAATCGTTTTCCGCCCTGATGCCGCCGCCCGTTCGTGCCGCCGAGTTTGCGGCGATCGTGTTATTGGTCAGGACCGGGGCCGACCGCCCAAAATAGAGTCCGCCGCCATCGGCTCCATGGGCATGGTTCTGCATGATCATGTTGTTGGCCAGAAGAGGGGCGCTGTTCCGGCTGCACCCGACGCCGCCCCCCGACTCCGCCGAATTGTGAGCGATCACGTTGCGCGTGATCGAGGGCGAGGAGCCGGAGCAGTAGACGGCGCCGCCGAGGCGCACGCTGCTCAGAGGATCGAGCGTACCCGTTCCGTTGATCAGGCTGAATCCGTGGAGGGCCGAATCAGGTCCTTCCCCGTTCCGGAAGGCGACCACGCTGCCGCGGTCCGGATCGGTCGGGTTGCGCCCGTCGATGATGGTCAGCTCCGCACCATGGGCGCTCTGGATCGTGAGCGGTTTTCCGGCGAAGTCGATGTTCTCCACATAGACTCCCGGAAGGACGATGATCGTGTCCGCCTCTTGGGCGCCCGAAACGACCATCGGCTCGTATGTGTTCTGCCCATCGGGGCTGATGTTGTCCGAGAGGCCGTTCGGATGGTGCCACTGCCCGGCGCTGTATTCGCTCTTGAACACCTGGTAGCGGCTCCCGTCCGACTGCCGCCAGACAATGATATCCCCGTGACTCCGCATGGCCACCGTGACCTCGTCCGCGCTTTCGTTGTCGGGACTGATGTTGTCCGAGAGGTCGTTCGGATGGACCCACTGCCCGCGGCGGCATTCGCTCTTGAAGATCTGGGACACGTTCCCGTCCGACTGGTGCCAGGCGATGATCGCGTCGCCGCCGGTGCCCATCGCGGCGAAAGGCCTGTAGGCATATTCCCCGCGAGGACTGATCGTATCCCAGAGGTCGAGGGGGTGGTGCCAGTAGCCGCCACGGTATTCGCTCATGAAGATGCTCGTCACACTGCCGTCGTACTGCGGCCAGGCGATGAGCGCCGCGCCGCCGCTGTTCATGGCCACTGACGGAAACCAGGCATCCCCGCCGGGGGGACTGATACCGTCGGCCAGGCCGGGATGGGTCCAGACTCCGCCGCGGCGTTCGCTCATGAAGATCTGATAATCCGGCCCATTCCATTGCGGCCAGACGATGATCGCGTCGCCGGAATCGTCGATGGCCACGTCAGCCGGCCACGTGGGCGTACCGTCCGGGCTGATGTTGTCGGAGAGGCCGGCCGGGTGGGACCACTGACCGTTCCAGTACTCGCTGATAAAGGTCTGCGTGTCGTTCCCGTCCGACTGCGACCAGGCGATCAGCGTGTCGCCGGCCGCGTTCAGGGCCAGATCCGCGTCAGAAGCGTTCCGTCCGTCCGGGCTGATATTGTCAAGCAGATCGAGCGGGTGGGTCCAGACGCCGCCCCTGTATTCGCTCATGAATATCTGCATGTCCACCCCATCCGACTGCGACCAGACGATGACCGCATCGCCGCCGTCGCTCATTGCCACGCACGGATCGGAAGCATCCTGCCCGTCGGGGCTGATGTTGTCGGACAGGCCGGTGGGGTGGTTCCACTGACCGTTCCGATAGTCGCTCTTGAATATCTGATCGTTGTATCCGTCCGACTGCCGCCAGACCACGATCGCCTCACCGTGGCGCGCCATGGCAGCGGAGATATCGTAGATATTCTCGCCATCGGGCGAGAAGTTGTCGTCGAGGTTCGCGGGAAAGCTCCAGTTCCCCGAACGGTATTCGCTTTTGAAGGCCTGGGTGTCCGATCCGTCCGACTGCCGCCAGACGACGAGGGTGTCGCTGAGGGAGGCCGCGTCGATCGCCTCCTGGATCGTCGAGTAATCGGTGGGCACGTAAATGGTTGCAGGCAGGCCAAACGCGCAGGTCAAGGCCATGGTGAGAAAAAGGGCGACACCTTTCATCACTCTTCTCCTGATTAGAGTCCTCGTCGCGAGTGATCCCTGATCGGGACAGAGAGAATATATCAAAAAGTATCGAACGATTCAATCGTCTGTCTCGACGAATCGCCCCCCTTGGGCACGGATTGCTCGGTGTGCGGTTCCGGAAAGGTTCGGTTAGGTGCGCTCTAAGGCGTCACGGTCAGCGTGCACCAGTCGTAGTACCAGAGTTTGGGCATGTTGAGCTGGCTGTTCGGCGTCAGGTCGACGGCGAGCCAACCCCGATAATTGCCCGGATCGAGATAGGCGTCGGTGACCGTATCGGTGATGTCGGTCAACCCGCCCGAAAGGTAGGGGTGGCACCAGCCGAGCCACCACCGGCCGGCCTGATAGCACCAGGGTGTGTTGGTCTCGTCCACGATGAGCACCCATACCTCGGCGGGAAAACCGGAATAGGCATGGCTCTTCACCGTGATCGTGACCGCGACCTTGTCGGCCTGGCTCGCGATCACGTCCCTGTCGAGTCCGTTACACTTGATGTCTAGGAAAGGGTAGGGACCGCCGTCGTCGATGTAATATTCGTCGGCGCCGATGTCGACCACCTCCTCGCTGATCCTGGGCTGGCCCTCGAAATCGTCGAGGATCATCTCCGGTGCGAAGAGGTCGCCCATGTTGCGGCAGGGCGACTTCCATGTGATGTGAAAATCATCCTGCGCGGCATCGACGAAAAGGGGATCGCCGTCGATCATGCCGCTTCCCCAGTCGAGGGTGCATCCGTTATAGACGTGGAATCCGAGCGCGCCGCCCTTCACGAGGGAGTTGCCGATCGAGAGGGTCGATCGGTGGGCGAGGATCCCTTCGGGGCCCGTTTGCCCCTCGTTGTCCCAGAAGATCGTGTTGTATACGATCGGTGCGCTGTCGCGGCAGTAGATCCCGCCGCCGCCAAAAGAAGCGCTGTTCTCCACGATCGTGTTGTTCGTGATCACCGGCGACGCCGCGTACTTGCAGTAGATGCCGCCGCCGCAGTAGGCGCTGTTCGCGGAGATCACGTTGCTCGCCAGAACCGGTTCGGCCCCATCCCAGCAGAAGATTCCGCCCCCCTTGCCATAGGTTCCGGTCGCCTCGTTGCCGACGATCCTGTTCGAGAGGATCTTGGCCGTCACACCGTCGCCGCAATAGATGCCTCCGCCCCGCTTGGCTCGGCCGTTGGTGAGAGTGAATCCTTCGATGACGGAACCGGAATCCTCGCGCATGCGAAAGGTGACCACGCTGCCCATCCGGCATCCGTCGATGATCGTTGTCTCGGCACCGTCCATGCCGCGGAGGGTGATCGCCTTGCCGTGGAAATCGATCGTTTCGAGGTAGGTTCCGGGCCTGACCAGGATCGTGTCACCGTGGGCGGCGTTGAAGATGGCACTTTGAATGGTGGAGTGATCATCAGGAACGACCATGGTTGCGGCCTGAATCGTGGAAGTCGAAAAGAGGAACAGGAATATGAGCGGAATGGGGGTGCTGCGGGACATTTTTCGATCTCCGAGGGTCGGGGGAAATGAGCTCCAATCTTTTGTATCTGGCTAATTAGGCTCGTGTTAACGTAAATACAATAACCCATATAAGTACTTTTATCAATACGGGATACCCCACAATTTACGGGTTTTGGCGATTCGGGCTGGAAGGGATGTTGCGCCCGTAAAGGCCCGGAAGATCGAAATGAGAGGGGTGATAACGCGTTGTAAAAAAATTAGTTAAGGAAAGTTTTCGCCGCGCCCCGATCGGTCCTCAGAGATGGTTTTTTCCGGCGCTGTCCGGGAAAAACCTCACTCTATAATGACGATCATCAAATTGGTGAGGATCGATGACGGATTGCCCAGGGGGCCGAGCAGGGCCTGGTAAGGATACTCGTCGCCCGGAATCCAGCTCGCCGGAACGGTCGTGGGAACGACCAGGAGCCCCTCGGAAGGGATGTTTCCCAGGGGAAGATAGTTCAAGACCGGCCAGATGTAGAGCGGGCCGTAGGAGGTCGTCCAGGGCGGGTCGAGAATTTTGGCCCCGAGCGCCTGCAAGACGGGCAGTCCCGGCTCGCCCACGACGCAGACGTCGACACTCCCGCCCGGAACCGCGGTGCCGAGCATGTAGAAATGGGGGTGAACCTCGTCAGCCCCCATGTCGGCCGTGCCGTCGGCACTGCGCGGATCGTTTTCATGGTCGGTCTCGGGAAGTCCGAAAGCGCCGGAATCACCGCTGTTCTTGCACGGTGAATTCCAGGTGAGGTGAAAGTCCTGTTCAGCCTCATCGGCGAACAGGGGATCGGCGTCGATGTTTCCCGTGCCGGTCCAGCCGCCCACCACATTGCTGAATGTCACCGAGAGCGATCCCAGATTCCGGATCTCGGCGCCGTTGGGAGCCTGGTTGAGACGGATGATCGTGTTGGTTGCCTGGGGCGCTGACGTGGTGGCGCTGAAGATCCCTCCGCCTCCTTCACCGGCGCTGTTTCCCACCACGGTGTTGTTGACGAAGATGGCCTGGGACCCGGATCCGAAATAGACGCCGCCGCCCTTTTTAGTGGCGCTGTTGTTCACCACGACGATGTTGGTGATCAGCGGCGACGAGGCGCAGAAGATCCCCGCTCCCGAGTCGGCGCTGTTGTCCCTGATCACGTTGGCGTTCAGCGTCGGCGAGGCGCCGTTGGCCACGATGATTCCCCCGCCCAGGTTTCCCGACTGCACCGTGTACGATCCCGAGCCGTTCTGGATCGTGAAACCCTGAAGGAGCGCGCCCTCCCCCTCGCCGTTCGCGAAGGTGACCACGCTGCCGGCCTGCTGTCCGTCGATGACCGTATCGCCCGCTCCCCGTTCGCTTCGGACGATGAGGTCCTTCCCGGAAAAGTCGATCTGCTCGTTGTAGACCCCGGCGGCCACGCGGATCGTGCTTCCCGCCGCCGCCGCGTCGATCGCGTCCTGGATGCGGGTGAAGTCGCCCGATCCGTCGGCGTCCACCAGATACTCCGACGGAGTCTCTCCCAAAAAGAGCGTCTCGCCCAGGTTCAGCGGCTCCGATCCGTACTGGGGCGTCTCGTCTTCCTCGTCCTCGCTCGCGGCATAGACATAGGCCTCGTACATCGAGACCGCGCCATCCGCGTCGAGGTCGGCGTCGACCGGGTTGCCGTAGGCGTCCTCGCCCTTGACCGCGGCGGTCCAGAAGAAGACGTACGCGTCGTATTCATAGTTGGGCCCCATGGCCCACGAATACTCGTCATAGGCGCACGCCGAGGAGAAGACACGGCCGGTGCTTGCGCAGAGATCGTCCTCGAATCCCCCGCTGAAGCACTGTTCCATGGTGAAGATCATGTCGCACTGCGGCAGGGTGTCGACCATGTCGGCGAGCTGCGCATCGGTGAGAAAGTCGAAGTTCCAGAGGTTCATGTAGGCGTCCCAGCCGGTGATCCTGTTTCCATGATCGGTGGTGAAGACGAAGAGCTGGTCCTCCGGCTGGATCGTGTACTTGAACCAGTAGAAGAAGTTGTCGATGCTGGCGAAATCGCAGGGATGGTCGATATCGTCGTCGCCGTCGCCGTCGAGGTCCGGGTCCGAGTTGGAGCCGTCCGATTGATCGGCTGCCGGATCGAGCCCGTCCGAACAGAAAACGGTGATGTTGTCCTCGTCGTAGCCATACACATCGACGAGTGTCACGTAGATGTTGGCCAGGTCATTCCAGTACCGCGGATAGTTGTAGGCCGAGATGTATCCGCCGCTGATGAGGACCGCGTAGAGTTCGCCCCCTCGGGCGCTCTTTCGCCGCGGGGACTTGACCGCCGGCCGCTGGGGGCGGACGTTCTTTACCTGCGAAAGCCGCGACCACGCCTCTGTTTTCATCTCGATCCACCCGGTGGGATCGAGGGGCGGCGTCTGCGCCGCCTCGACCGTCATACGCCCGGTCCGGCGATCGACGAACACGTACCGGCAAGGATGGGCGAAGTTGGCATAGGCGAGATCATCGACGAACACGACGTAGCCCTCGGATGGGGCAATGATCGCCGTGCTGCGCCACGAGGCGATCCTGTCTCCCGGTTCGAGCAGGTCAGGACAGACGGAGATCCGTCTGCCGTCGGTCTCGCCGGCGAGAAGCTTGTGGAAAACCAGATCGCGGGCGTCGATCGGATTATCTACTTCAGTGCTGAAAAGGTTCGTGGCTGCACTCAGAAACAAAAGTAAGCCAATCAGAAAAACCTTTTCCCTTTTCAATGTTGAACTCCTTCAAATTGCTGGAAAGGGTTTTGTTGCGAGCTCTTCAGAATGATTACATCTCGATAACGGTGCCTCCAAAATAGTTCTGGTGGACACGGAGCCGGATCCGTTGCCGGACGTCATTCACATTGTTTCGAGCAAATTCGGGCTTTTTCGATGGTGTCTTCTACTTTGAAAAATTACGGGTCACGCATACAGTCCAACTCAGCATGCTGTTCTCCCGGTTTGACTTTTTAGGCTACAGGCGATTCAGTGTGCCAAACTGAATGTAAGTAGGACAAATATAACAAAATTCGTTCAGGCTCAGCAATGCCTTGTGGGTAAAAATACTTAAAAATTTTTATGCGGCTTCCGGCGTGCGGGACGCGGCTCTCCGCGGGACGCGACTCTTTGCGGGACGCGACTCTTTGCGGCTGCCGCGACTCAGTGTGCGGCCAGGAACTGCTCGACCTCTTTTTTCGACGGGACATTCTGGGCGCCCGGCCTGGTGCACTTGAGCGCGGCCACGGCCTGGCCGAAACGGACCGGATCATCGAAGCCGCATGCCAGGGCAGCGGAGAAACCGCCCACGAAGGCATCGCCGGCGCCCACGGTGTCTGTCGCGTCGACAGCGAATCCCGGCCTGTGCTCCCCGTCCCAAACACCGTCCGCGCCGAGAGTGATGATCGCCCTGCGCGCGCCCATCGCCTCGAGGGCGCGGGCGGCTTCTGATGGATCGGAGCTGCCTGTGAGCTGCTCGGCTTCGATCTCGTTGGGAATCACCACGTCCACGCCGTGCAGGTCGACCGGTTTCGCCGGCGCCGGGTTGAGAATGACGAACCGTGCCCCCTCGATCGGCGAAAAGGGCGTCTCCAGCTGGGTGAGGACGATGTCACGATCGATCGCGGCCCCGGCCTGCCCGTTCGCCCGAACGTGGAGGTTCGCGCCGGGCGCCACGCCGATCATGTTCCGCCCCTCTCCGTCGACCATGATGAGCGCCACGCCGGTGTGGTCGTCGACGATGCGCAGACCGTCCACATCGACACCATGAACGCGCAGATTGCGGCGCGCCATCCGGCCGTGGTCGTCATTGCCCACGCAGCCCACGAAAAAGGTGCGCGCCCCGAGCCGGGCCGCGGCCACAGCCTGGTTCGCGCCCTTTCCGCCCGGTGCGACGCGGAAGCGATTTCCCAGGATCGTTTCGCCCGCGCGCGGCAGCGTTTCCATCTCGACGACGAGATCGATGTTCACGCTGCCCACGACAGTGATCGTCCGTTCCTTCACCATCAAGACGTTCCATAGTCGTCGAGGAGCATGGAGGCGTAGGCGCTGCCCGACGCGTTGAAGTAACAGTTGCCGTTGAAAAAACTCGCTTTTCGCGCCCCCTCGGCGTGGACGAAATGAGCCTGGCCGAAAGGCCCCTCGCGCGTCGTTTCCTGCAGCCGCCGCAGCCAGACCTCGGCTTTCTGCCTCTCGCCGAACCTGAGGAGTACGGACGCGGCCCGGCCCGGCCAACCATCGTAGGAACCGGTCGCCTGATGGTCGGCGCGAAAGGTCTGGAAAGAAGGGAGGAAGCTCGTGGTGGCATCAGGATCGTCGGGAGACAGGGCGCGCAGCCAATCCGCGGTCTGCAGCTCCTTTTCGAAGAAGGCCACCATGCCTTTCTTCACCGGATCGGGGAGATCGGCCGTCATGCACCGGCCCACGTAGACGAAGTCGAGGATGGTGCGCGCCACACGGCGCGTTCCGTCGGGCTGGACGCACGCGAAAGGGCCTCCCTCGAACAGGGACAGGACCGCCCGGGCCAGCGCGTCGGCTTCGCGCGCCAACGATCGGTCGTCGAGCAATCGGGCCACGAAACGCATCCCCTGCACGTTGAGCGCATTGAACGAGGCGATCACGTGCTCGTAGGTGCTCACGCATTCGAGCACGTTCTCGTAGGCGCCGTAGTCGGTCAAACCGGGCCGGCAGCAGCTCCGGAGATAATCGGCATGTTCGAGCGCCCATTCCCTGTCGCCCGTGATGCGCACGTAGTCGGCCACGGAGGATAGAAAACCGCCCGGGTTGACGCCGTACTCCATGCCGGCGCCCTGGCCGCTCACGGTTTCCACGCCCCAGTGCCGGTGAAGGTCGACGCGGATCATCGCCTCCATCTGGGCGCGCAGAACAGCCGGATCGAGGCGGGCCAGGAGCGGCGCCTGGAATTCGAGCTCCCAGAGAAAGAGCGTTGTCATTCCCCCCTCGGGCCCACCCCAGACGTAAGCGCGCTCGAGAGGTTTCATTTCACCCGCGTTCCAGATGCACTGGCCGCCGGTACCGATCATCGATCGACGCGTGGGTACGGGCACGTGGCGACGGCACTGGAGCAAGGAGAGGACCGACATGGAGTAGAGCCTCTCGAACTCGCCGGGGAACTCGGGCAGATGACCGGAGAAATGATCGTTGCCGGGATTGAACGCGGCCTCCCACACCTCGTCCCAGTGTTCGCGGCCCGACTCCCACGCCGCCGCGGGATCGAGGCGCGGCAAGGATTCTTCACAACTTTGCACGGCGCCCCAGAAGATCTCGTCGCCGGCGCGCGCGTCGATCTGGACGACCCCGATCCTGCCCGTCTCGCGAGGTGGGGCGTTTTCGAGCCACGACTCGAGATCCGCGTAGATGCGCCTCTCGCCGGGAATGAAAAACTCGGCCCTGCCAAAGGTCTTGGTGTCGTCGAGCATGAATCCCCGGTCCGTCTCGTGGACGTTGTGCATGGGCACGTCCCAGGGCGGGAGATTCCAGTAGTGGACGAAACGCCAGGTGCGCGGCAGCCCGTGGATGGTGAGGTAGTAGGTTCCTTCGCGCTCGAAACGGATCTTCTCCACGAAAGCGGGGAGTCCCGAGGGCATCCTGAGTATGGACGAGACCCGGTCGTTGCGGCGCTCGATCTCGTAAGCCTTCCACCTGTAACGCGCCGTTCGCGGGACAGGCCGAATCCTGCCGTTCTCGCGGACGTAGAGCGCTGCCGTGGGCGTGGCCATGCCAGTGGGCGGACAGATCCAGTTGCGGATCCCCGTGACGCCCCACGCGGCCTGAACCATCCCGTGAAAATTTATGATCGCCGGCAGGCTGAAATCTTCTTCCCGCTCGGGAGAGAGCCAGTCTCCGGCCAACGCGTCGAGATTCATCACGGTAATCTGGCCTCCGGTTGAGGATATGTTCCGGCTTGGCAATAAGATCCGGCTTGGTTTCAAGCAGCGTTATACACGATCGCGCGGGGTCTGAGTAACGATTTCAAATGGGCATTTTTGCTTGAGAACAAAAACCTATTTTGATATGTTGGAGGGGTTGGCCCGAAGCCGCTCTATCCGGACCGAAGCCTGTTCAGGGTGTGCAAACATGAATCCTTCAAGAGGCATTCTCTTCCTGATTGTTTTCTTCCTGCCCGCGGGATTTCTCTGCGGGGATACGATCAGCGTTCCTTTTGATCACTCCACCATTCAGGGGGCGATCGACGCGGCATCGACCGGAGACGAGATCCTCGTCGAACCGGGAATGTGGGTCGAGAACATCGATTTCAAGGGAAAGGAGATCGTCCTGCGCAGCCGCCACGGCGCCGGGAACACGATCATCGACGGCGCTCAGTCGGGCAGCGTGGTCTCCTTCGGGTCGGGCGAAGGGACCGGCACCCTGCTCGACGGCTTCACCTTGACCAACGGCACAGGCACCAAGGGGTTGTGGAGCAATTATCTCGGCGGTGGGATCTACTGCGCCGATTCCTCTCCCACGATCAAGGGCTGCATCCTGACCGCCAACACGGCCAATGACGGGGGCGCATTCTACTGCAGCAGGGGCTCTCCCACGATCGTGGGGAACAAGTTCGCCGGCAATACGGCTTACAAGGGCGCCGCAATTTACGTGGACGACCATGCCGACGTCGCGATCGTGAACAACATGATCGTCGGCAACGACGCCTACGGCCACGGCGGCGGGATCTGCTGCTGGAACACGATCACGGCGGCGATCGTGAACAACACGATCGTGGACAACTCCGGTGCCAACGGCGGCGGAATCTACTGTGTGATCGGTTGCTCGCTCACGGTGACGAATTCTGTTTTGTGGAACAACATCGCAGCCGAGGGTCCCGAGATCTGGGTCGGCCATACGCCGAATCCATCCGTCTTGTCGATCAGCTACTCCGACGTGCGGAACGGATCGGCAGGGACATGGGTCGAAGCCGGTTGCACACTCGACTGGGGCGACGGCATGCTCGATGCCGAGCCTTTCCTGGCCGATCCCGCGGGGTGGGATCTTCACCTCACCAGCGGATCTCCCTGCATCGATACGGGCACGAACAGCGCCCCCGGCCTGCCCGCGATCGACTTCGACGGCGATCCGAGGGTCATGAACGGCATCGCCGACATGGGAAGCGACGAGTTTGCGCGGGTGGCCTTCGTCGTACCCGACGACCTCCCCGCGATCCAGGACGCGCTCGATGCCGCCGTCGACGGGGACGTCATCCTCGTGAAACCGGGAAGCTATCTGGAAAACATCGACTTCTCCGGCAAGGCGGTGACCCTGCGGAGCAGCCAGGGGCCGGCGGTGACGACCATCGACGGACAGCAAGCCGGCAGCGTTGTCACCTTCGCGAACGGCGAGGGCACCAATTCCGTGCTCGAGGGATTCAGGCTCATCAACGGCACCGGAACGAAGGGGATGTGGAACAACACCTACCGTGGCGGAGCCATCTACTGCGACGGCGCGTCGCCCACGATCGCCGGCAACACGATCGAGGACAACACGGCCATGATGGGCGGCGGCGTCTACTGCCGGAACGGATCGCCCCGGATCGTCGGCAACACGATCACGAACAATTCCGTCTTCAAGGGCGGCGGTATCTATCTTTGTGATTTTTCCTGCCCCGTGGTGGTGAACAACATGATTTTCAGCAACGACGCCTACGGCCACGGCGGTGGGATCTGCTGCTGGAACGGTTCGGCGCCGGTGATCACGAACACCACCATCGTCGACAACTCCGCTTTCGACGGGGGCGGGATCTACTGCGTGGTCAACTGCGCTCTCAGGGTGACGAACACGATCCTCTGGGCCAACGAGGGATCGGTGGGGAAGCAGATCTGGATCGGAATCGATGCCCATCCTTCGATCGTGACGATCAGCCATTCCGATGTCGACGGCGGTTTCGATCTGGTCCAGGTCGAACCTGGATGCACGCTCGAATGGGGCGATGGCATGATCGACCAGTACCCCGTGTTCATCGATCCCGAGGCGGGCGACTTCAGCCTCAACGGGGGATCGCCTTGCCGTAACCAGGGCTACAACCGCGCGCCCGCCCTGCCTGACGAGGACCACGGCGGAGGGGTGCGCATCGCTTTCGGAAAGGTCGACATCGGCGCCGACGAGTACTACCCGGGTGCAACACTGCTCGTTCCCTCGGACTACACCACGATCCAGGCCGCGATCGACGCGGCACTCGCCGGGGACGAGATCGTCGTGTCCTCCGGAATTTACGTGGAGAACATCAATTTCCGGCGCAAGGCGATCAAGGTCATCTCCGATGGAGGGGCGGCAGCGACCGTCATCGACGGGGGATCGGCCGGCAGGACGGTTTCCTTTTACAACGGCGAGGAAGCCGACTCGTGGCTCGAGGGATTCACCATCACCGGCGGGAGCGCCCCTCTCGGCGCGGGTATCTATTGCGTCGATTCGTCGCCCACGATCAGACGGAACGAGATCAGGTCGAACGTGGCCGACTTTTTCGGCGGCGGACTCTTCTGCGGAGGCATCGCATCCCCCCTGGTGGAGGAGAACCTCTTCAAGGGTAACAAGGCGTACAGCGGCGGCGCCATCGCCTGCTACGGCGCGAGCCCGGAGATCGTGGGCAACGACATCACCGCGAACGGCATCACCACCTACGGCGGCGGTATCTGGTGCGGCCAGAACGCCTCGCCCGTGATCGAGCACAACAAGATCAAGGGGAATCAGAACAGCGGCATCTGGTGCGAGGACTCCACGCCGGTCATCAACGGCAACATCATCGCCAACAACACCCATTTCGGAAACGGCGGGGGGATCTACGTGGAGAACTCGGCCGCCCAGATCGGCAGCAACGCGATCGCGGGGAACGCCGCCTTCCTGGGCGGGGGAGTGTGCTGCATCGATTGCTCGCCTGTCATGACAGGCAACACTCTGACCGACAACTGGGCGTTCACGGCGGGCGGCGCGCTCTACTGCTCCAACGCCTCGCCGGCAATAGCCAACTCGATCTTCTGGGGAGACAGCGCCACGTCGGGACCCGAGATCTACGTCGAATCCGGATCGCCGCAGATCACCTATAGCGATGTGGAAGGAGGATGGGGGGGGACCGGCAATATCGACGCTGATCCGCTCCTCGCCAATGTTCCCAAAGGCGACTTCCATCTCGTCTGGGGATCGCCGTGCAGGAATGCCGGCAGCAATAACGCCTTCGGAATCTCATCGGAGGATTTTGACCGCAACCCGCGTGTGGTGGACGGGACGGTCGACATGGGTGCGGACGAGTTTCACCTTCATCTCTACTACACGGGCAACGCCGTTCCGGAGGGGAGCATCGACGTGAGGATCGCGGGCCAGCCCTACACCTCGCCGATCACCCTCTATCTCGGCAAACGGGTGGCGGTGAATCCGGCGGAGACGCCCTACGGGATCCTGTACCTCTGGTGGCCGCCCCTTTCGGAATTTCCCCTCGGGCAGATTCCGGCGGACGGGATACTTGTTTTTACCGCCGACCTCCCCCTGAGTTGGGAGGCCGGGGACATTCACCCATTTCAGGCGCTCGCCGGACCGCTGGGCAATCCCGCGTCGGAGCTGACGAACCTGATGGAAATTTTCGTTCGCCAATGAGCCGGGCGGTCATGAATCGCACACTGGATGCCGTTGTCGCCGGTCACATCTGCCTCGATATCACACCCGACCTCGGGAAGGTCGACCTCCAAGATCCGTCTGATTTCTTCACACCCGGCCAGCTGCTCACCGCGGGCGCGGTTTCACTGAGCACGGGCGGGGTCGTGAGCAACACGGGCCTGAACATGATCCGGCTCGGAATGCGTGTCGCTCTCATGGGCAAGGTCGGGGACGACCCGCTCGGAGGGCTGGTGCGCGATCTGCTCGAACGGCGATGGGCGGACAGCGCCGACCCTCCGGTCAGAGCCGACCAAACGGTCGGAGCCGACCTTCCGGACGGGCCGAGCCTGATCGTTGGCGAGGGTGCCGCGACCGGCTATTCGGTGATCCTCGCACCTGGCGGGTTCGACAGGATGTTTCTCCATGCTTCCGGGGCGAACGACACTTTTGGCGCCGGCGACATCGACTATGATCTCGTGTCCAGGGCACGGCTCTTTCACTTCGGGTACCCGCCGGTCATGAAACGGATGCACGCGCAGAACGGAAAAGAGTTGTGCGCGGCATTCGAACGGATCAAATCGGGGGGTGCCACGACGTCGCTCGACATGGCCCTGCCCGATCCGAAGTCGTCAGGCGGGCGCGTGGACTGGGCAGGGGTGCTTGCCGCCGTGCTGCCCCATGTCGACCTCTTTCTTCCGAGCGTGGAGGAGCTGCTGTTCATGCTCGACCGGGCGCGATTCGACGCGATCCGCGCCCGCGGCCCGGAAGGCGGAATGCCCTTTTTTTCCAGCGGCGATCTCCATGAATTCGGCTCCCTATTGCTCGGCCTCGGTGCCAAGGTGGTCGTGATCAAATGCGGTAGCCGCGGTCTCTACCTGCGCACCGCGCCGGTCCTCGAAAACCTGGGACGGGCCGCTCCAGGCGACGTGACACGCTGGGCAGGGCGCGAATTCCGGATCCCCGCCTTTCGCGTGGACGAGCCGGTCAATGCCACGGGCAGCGGCGACGCCGCGATCGCCGGATTCCTGACAGCCTTTCTCAGGGGGCTGCCCGCGCGATTTACGCTGGAGAGCGCGGCCGCGGCGGGGGCCGCGAGCCTGACCGCGCCGGACTCGCTTTCGGGTATGATGAGCTGGGACCGGTTGCGCGCCGCGATCGACGGCGGCTGGCCCACGGAACCGCTCGAGGTCGACCGGGAGGGATGGCGCAGGGACGGAGTGCGCTGGATCGGACCGGCTCATTCTTGAGAGGACGAGGAGAAAAGGATGACCACTCCCGAACAGATCGATGCGGCACGCCGCCGCACGGCGACCATGCTCGACGAGGCGGGCATCGCCCTCACCGACGCGGAGAGGGACGCGATCGAGGTGGCCGACCTCGGCTTGAACGAGCTCGAACGGTCCGGGCTGCAGGTCGTGGTCTACGAAAACAACGACCGCTACTGCGCCAAGGAACTCGTTCTCTTTCCGGGGCAAACCTGTCCCGAGCACCGGCATCCTCCCGTGGGCGGTGATCCGGGCAAGCAAGAGACGTTCCGCCTGCGCAAGGGCAAGGTCTGGCTCTACGTGGAGGGGGCGCCCACCGAACCGATCCAGGCCCGCATCCCCGAGGGGAGCGAACCCCACTATACCGTTTTTCACGAGATCGAGCTCGAGCCCGGCGATCAGTACACCCTGCGCCCGAACAGCCTGCACTGGTTTCAGGCGGGTGACGACGGCGCGATCCTCTCCGAGTTCTCGAGCACGAGCCGCGACGAGTCCGACATATACACCGACCCGCGCATCCGGCGGGTCGACGGTCGAGATCCGTCTGTAACGTGAAGAAGAGGCGGGGATGCCGGTCCGCTCCACGGAGAGAACGGTTTCCCGTCAGTCGTTGCTGTCCCGGGTTCCTCCGGAAACGTTTTTCAGGGTACGACCTCCACCGAAACAGGATTCGACTGGAAGTCGAAAGGCGACTCGGTCGTGAAAGCGAAGTTCAACACCAGACCCGCCGGCAGCGGCGGGGAAGCCGCGTGGAGTTCAGCCTCGGCCTGCCCGTTCCCATCGAGAACACCCCTGAAATCGGTGAGCGGATAGGTGTTGTAGTTGTTGAAAATGAACCACGAAATGTTGTCCCAGTTGAGAGGCAGGATGGCGCCGCCCGGAAGGGTGAATCCCGGTGTGGTGCCGTGCCCCGTTCCCATGAGGAAGTAGTTGCGGCCGCCGTTGCCCGCGCCCGCATCGAGGGCGAAGATGAGATCTCCTCCCATCGAACGGGAGAGCGCGGTGGCGTCGACCGCAAGCGGACCGAGCGTCTTGAAAAACCAGACACCGCCGCTCGGCGCGGCATTGTAGTTCCGGTTGCCGCTCATCACGTCGACGATTCCGTCGTTGTCCCAGTCGGCGGCGCAGACGCGCGCGTAGTTTTCCACGTCGATCGTGGCGCCGGTGGAGTCCTTGAGATAGGAATACCCGTTGAAGACCGGAGCCGCGTCGGTGTTGCTGTTCTCGTAGTAACAGAACCTTCCGCCCGATTCGCCGATGACGAGATCCTTTTTGCCGTCGCGATTCAGATCGACGGCGATCGGACTGACCGTGGTTCCCGCGTCCAGATCCGAGCTGCCGTCCTGGATGAACGACCGCGAGGCGCTCGTGAACAGGGGCGCCGCGTTTGTGCCTACATTGATCAGCAGCGTGACGCGGCCCGATGAGTCGCCGCAGATCACATCCTTCTTGCCGTCGTTGTTCCAGTCCACGATGTCGGGCGCCGAGTAGGAACCCACATCGAAGTTTAAACCGTCAACGAGCACGAAAATGTGACCGTTGAAGATCGGTTCCTCATCGGTGTTGGTGTTGAGATAGATCCTGATGTAGCCCACGTTCTCGCCGGTAAGGAGGTCTTTGCGGCCGTCTTCGTCCCAGTCCACTACTCGTGGAGTCGAGCCGATGCATCATCCGTAGGATGTGGTGATCGGTGTGCCGTTCGATTCGATGAGTTCTCCTCCTTCGAAGACCGGGTTGACGTCGCTGCCCCTGTTCAAGAAGAGCGTGATGTACCCGTAGCCGAACTGTCCGACGACGAGGTCTTTCGCGCCGTCGTTGTTCCAGTCGACCACGCATGGCGAGGAATGGCGATCGACTTCGATCGGCAGGTTGCCGTCGTAGATGTAGACGCCCGGTTCGATGACGGGGGCGTCGGCGCGAATGGCGGCGTTGCTCGTCACGAGCAGTACGCCCAGGGCGAGAGCAAATCCTACTTTCATGGCGATTTCTCCTCGACTGAGTGTACGGAAAAGGTGCTGATTGATTCAAATGATAGCATGCGATCGGGGCCCGCTCGCCTCATTCCGGTAGAAAAAAAAGGAGGACAGGATCAGCCTGTCCTCCTTTTCTCGAGCGTTCGAACGCTCTGAATCAGGGTGTAATGTCTAGCGGGATAGGATTCGACACGAAGTCGTTCGGATACTCTGTCGCGTACACGAAGCTCAATGTCTTTCCAGCCATACCGGACGGAATCCATCCGGCCGGAACGTCGAACGTCGCCAGGCCATCCCCGTTCGAATCGAGGAAGCCGCGGAAGTCGACGAACATGGAATTGTTGTAGTTGTGGAGTATGTAGTCACCCACGTTGTCCCAGTTGAGAGCGAGCTTGGACGTGCTCCCGGGAATGATGAAACCGGGGAACGTCCCTTCGGCGCTGGCCAGGAGGAAGTACATCCTGCCGTCGTACTCGGACGAGATGAACAGGTCGAAATTGACCGCGCCGCCCGTGGCGGACGAGATGAAGGTCGCATCGGCCAGAAGCGCCTCGCGCGGGTACTCGTAGACGCCCATGTCGGGGTAGCCGTTGAAATCCCTCGCCACACCGTCCAGGTCGTAGCCGGGCAGGGCGGGCGCGAAGTTCGATCCGCCGTTGAAGCAGGGCGAGTCGATGGTGATGTGGAAGTCGTGGTTTGCCGCATCCACGAAGAGAGGATCTCCGTCGATGTTGTGGCCGCCGTCGCCCGACCAGCCGCCTTGCACGTCGCTGTAACGCACGTTCGGGGTGCCGCCATCCACGTAGATGCTCGGTCCTTCAGGCGCCGTGTTGTCCCAGATGATCGAATTCCTGATCACGGGGCTCGAGTTGTAGACGTCGATGCCCCCGCCCGTGTAGGCGGAAGCGTTCTGGCAGATCGTGCAGTTGACGACCTTGGGATTCGACTCACCCCAGCAGGAAAGACCGCCGCCCTGGCCGAAAGGCGTGTCGACCAGGTTGTCCACGATGATGTTGTTCAGGATCAACGGCTCCGCGTAGAGCCAGCAGCAGATTCCGGCGCCCGAGAAATCGGTCTCGTTCCCCTTGATGATGTTGCCCACGATCGTGGGAGAGGAGAAGTTGCAGATGATGCCGCCGCCGAAGGGGTCCTTGCCGTTGGTGATCGTGAAACCCTGGATGACCGAGTTGTTCCCCTCACCAGTGATGAAGGATACCACGCTGCCGGCCTGGCTTCCGTCGATGGTGGTCACCGCCGGACCCATCAGGCTCTTCACGGTGACAGCCTTGCCCCTGAAGTCGATGTTCTCCACATAGTTTCCCGGCCAGCAGATGATCGTGTCACCATTGGTCACGGCGTCGATCGCTTCCTGGATCGAAGCGAAATCTCCGGGAAGGTTGTACTCGTCGGCAGTGGCCGCGAGACAGCAGGTCAGACATACGATGCCGATTAAACTGATTCTCCTCATGAAAGATCCTCCCAATACAGATCCAATCTAAGAAATGAAAGTACTCCTCTTTCGTTTAGTTGAATTCAGAATCGAATTGTCAATTTGCAGATGAATGCACACAAATATCTGACAAGACTCCTGCAGTGAGCGCTGGCCGAGAAGTGTTTAGCAGCAAGAGTCCATCTATCGCATCATTGCTTTCCCAAGCTATATCCTATCAGCCGAAAATAATGAGATCAAAGCAAATGTCTGCAAATGTAGGAAAATATATGGCAAAACCTATCGGAAAAGGGGTTTTTTCGCGGTCTGGGACCGGCACGGACAAAGGCCCGCCACCTCACTTGGGAGGTGGCGGGCCTTGATCGATCGAATTGAACTGTATCTTCCTCGCGTGAGATCTATTTGATGAAATCCCACCAATCGGAAACGCTGATGATCTGGCCGTTGCCGTCGAGAGCGCCGGCGCGCCATTTGTAGTTTCCAGGAGGAATCGATCCCCACGCAGACTGATTGGGATAGAAGAAGTTGTAGGGCAGATTCAAGATCGTGATCGTGCCGCCCGAGGGCGTCTGAAACTGCACCCCATAGGACGCGGCGCTCGCCACGCGCGACCACCCGAATCCAAAAGCGGTGCCGCCCGAATTGAGCGTGCCCCCGTCGCCCGGCTGGAAGAGCGCAACCTGGTCGGGATCGGGAACGGCGGTCGTCAGAGCGCCGAGCGCGTCGATCCGGCCGTCGCCGAAGTTCGGATCCCAGCCGGTCGCGCCGAGATCGTGCGCGCCGTTGCGCACCATCTGGCGTGTCTGAGCCGCTGTCGCGGTAGGAAATTGGGACCTGACCAGGCCGCAGAGCCCGGCCACGTGGGGACACGCCATCGACGTCCCCTGATGGGACGCGTACCCGCCGCTCAGGCTGCAGCTCAAGATCCCCTGACCGGGCGCGCCCACGTCGATGTTGGCGCCGCGCGACGAGAAGGAGGCGAGCCCATCGGTCGAGGTGGTGGCGCTCACGGCCATAACGGTCGGATAACCGGCAGGGTAGTTCATCTGAGTGTTGCCGCCGTTACCTGCCGCGGCCACGACGAGAACATCGTGATTCTCGGCGTAGACAGCCGCGGTCAGTTCGGCCGTGGAGTAGGTCGTCGATCCGAGACTCATGCTGATGACATGGGCGCCATTGTCGGTCGCGTAGAACATGGCCTTGATAATGTCCGACGAGTAACCCATTCCCAGGATCGTTCCGAGAGCGCGGACCACCATGACGCGGCAGCCCGATGCGGTACCGGCCACACCGATCCCGTTGTCGGTTGCGGCGGCCACAGTGCCCGCCGTGTGGGAGCCGTGCCCGTTGTCGTCTTCGGGATCGCTGTCCTCGGCGTTCTCACCGGGAGGAATGATGCCGAACAGGGCGTTGCCGAAAAAGTCGTATCCGAAGCGGTCGTCCGTATAACCGTTGCCGTCGTCGTCGACGCCGTTGTTGGCGATTTCGTCCGTATTGATCCACCGCTGATTGACCAGATCAGGATGGTCCTGGTCGATGCCGGTGTCGATCACGGCCACGATGACATCGCTGCTTCCCATCGTGATGTCCCATGCGGCCGGCGCGTTGATCTTGGGGAATCCCCACTGCTCGCTGTACCTCGGATCGTTCGGTACGAACAAGGTGCGGCGGATGTAGTTCGGCTCGGCGAAAGCCACCTCGGGACAGGCGCTGAGCGCGTCCACCGTGTGCATCACCCGGTTGGTCGGAATCTGGTAGACGCCCACGTCGATCTGTTCGAAGTAGCTGACCCTCTCCATGTCCATCGATCGGGTGATCGCGTCGACCACGCTTTTCGCGGCATCGGGCTTGAACTGGACCAGGATCGTGTCGGGCGCATACCCGGTTTCCAGGATGCGCTGGGCATCCACCGGGCGATCCTGGGCTGATGCGAGCGGAAGGCCGACGCAAAAGAGCAGGACCAGGCAAAGGGACAGCTTCGGGGTGAATCGACTCATGATTTCCTCCTCGGTTCTTCTCACATGTCACATTGGATCAGGCTTGATACAGGTGCCCACTGCGCGAAAAGCAGTGTTTCGGTCTGTGGTGAATAATAAAGATTCTTTGTTTTTTAACAAGCGGGAAATCGAGCAAATCCGATCCGGATCAGAATCTGAGGCCGGCCCAGAAAGCCAGTTGTGTCTGGGTTTCATGGCCCTCGCCGTAGAATTTCTTGGCCGCACCGCCCGGTGTGGCCGCTCCGAGCAGGCAGCCGACGAAACCGTGCTCGCACGGTTCCCAGTCGAGTACGAGGTTGAGCTCGTTGCTCCACTGGGGGCTGCCCGAGAAGTCCATCTTCTGGTCGAGACTGATGTCGTAGTAGAGGATCTTGCAGAACAGGTCGGTCAGGATCTCCATGCCGTACTCGAGGGTGATCACCCTCTTGTTCGTGTTCGGGTAGCGATAGGATGTCATGTCGCCAAGATGCCACATGCCGAAGTCATAGTGGGAATCGGGGAAGAAGGGATCGAAGGACTCGACAGCCGAGGTGGTGTTCGTGTCGCCCTGGAAATGGCTCCACCGCGCACGCACATAGGGTGAATCGTCCTGATCGGTGAACTCGTACCTCAGCGACACCTGGCCGCCGAGCGCGCTCCTCGAGTGGCGCTTGTTCACGAGCGATTGCTCCACCACCTTGGTGCGCCCCCACTGCTTGACGATCTCGCCGGTAAAGACGACCCGCTTGCAGGAATCGGGAAGGCCGAGATCAGCGAGGCTGATCGCCTCCCGGAGACTCAGCGCCCACGTGTTCGAGTTGGTGTCGCGGAGGAGAGGATCGCTTTTTTCGGCGTCGTCGTCCTTGTAGAAGAGTCCCAGATCGACGTCGCCCACCCCGCTGGCCACGATGTTCAGGTTGATGCCCGACACCTGGCCCCCGCCCTCGATAACGGCCTTGTCGCCGAACCAGGCCTCGTAGTTGAGAGAATCGTCGTGAACCACGGCGGTGAAGAGGTCGAGGGTGTAGCCCTCGGCCATGTCGAGCGTCCACCTGACAGCCGGGAACGACTTGATCGCATTCGCGTAGATCGCTCTCTTGTCCGTGTACCCGTCGCCGATGAGCAGACCGTCGCCGAAGCAGAGTTCCTGGAAGCCGACGGTGACACTCGAATCCAATCCGCCGAGGACCGAGTCGATGCTTATGTTGGCCAGATCGAGGCGATTGTGCCAGTCTTCGCGGCGCGGCGCGGTCCACCGATCGGGTCTCTTGTGGACGTCGACGCCCACCATTCGGAAGTTGGCCGAGACGGTCGAGCCGTACCTGAATTCCGCACCGATCCGCGCGATCGTCTCCACGAAGGCGGCCTTGTCCTCGCCGAAATGGACATTGTTCTCCCAGACCGAGTAGGCCCAGAGATCGCCGCTGAGCGTCATCTCCAGCTCGATGCCGAGAGAATCCCAGAAGTTGAACTCGTTGAACGCAGGTTCTTCGTAGGTGATGTCGGGAAGAATGGTGGTCACGATCTCGTCCGATTCCTGATCGGGAAGCGGCGTTCCTTCGGCACTCATTGCGATCGGTCCCAGGACCGCCGCGAGCAAAAGGCAGAGACTCGGAAAGAGATGAGACTTTTCCATGCCACATTCTCCTTTTCGTTCTACGATATTTTCATTAAGCTGCAAATCGGTGCCGGTGCAGCCATAACCGCCGTTCGAGGTACCTCTCGACATCCTGGATGGCCCGGATTCTGGCACAAACAAGATACAAATACAACAAGACATTTTTCTGATTTGATCCGCGAGGCCAATGATCAAAAGGGACGAAACCGATGTTGACCACAGTTCTACTTCGAATGATCTTCAGCTGTGCGGCCTCGATCGCCGCTCTCGGAACACCTGCCGATGGCCCCTCCGTGCTCGGGGCCGGTTCGAAAATCGAGGCCGGCGGCACGGCGATCGACATCCGCGTCGGCCATCTCGTACCATGCGTGGCCGACTGGAACGGCGACGGGAAGCAGGACCTGATCGTGGGACAGTTCGACAAAGGCAAGATCCGCCTCTACCTCAACGAGGGATCGAACAAAGAGCCGGTCTTGAATGACTTCGAGTATCTCCGCGCGGGGGGGACGGAGATCTCCCTTCCGGCGGGATGATGCATCGGTTCTTATCCACAAGTCGTGGATTGGAATGGTGACGGCAAGAAAGACCTCGTGGCCGGCGACATGAACGGCGCGATCTGGTTCTTCGAGAACGAGGGCAGCCGGACCGAGCCGCGGCTCGGCGCGGGCGTCAAGCTGAAGGCGAAGGGCAAGGATATCGT
>CAZUHB010000081.1:0-23843 GCA_964620445.1 uncultured Phycisphaerales bacterium | reverse complement strand
GTCCCGCTCCCCGCGTCGTAACGGAACAGGTAAGCCGCGCCGGAATCGGTCCCGTTGTCGTCGTTGCCAAAAGCTCCGATCAAGGCTGTATCACCGGAGAGGGAGAGGTCATATCCGAACCTGTCCCATGCCGCTCCGTCAGAAGCGATCAGCTTGGCTTCTTCATTCCACGTCCCGCTCCCCGCGTCGTATCGGAACAGATAGGCTGCGCCGGAATCGGTGACATTGCCGTTGCTTTCTGAAGCTCCGATCAAGGCAAGATCACCGGAAAGGGAAACGGAGTCACCGAAGTAGTCATACGCTGCGCCGTCCGAAGCGATCAGCTTCTGATCCTCGTACAACTGCCCCCACGCGGGCGCAGCGCACAAAATCGCCAGAATCGCCACGAACAAGGTCTTCGTCCCGAAGGACCGGCCACACAATCTACTGGCTGTGAACGCGTCAAGATTCTTCATTTTTGCCTCCATTTCGATTGAGTTCAGGAACAAGGCAGGTGATCGACCAACCCTGTTTCAAAGAGCGCTTTACCCCAACCACGGAAAAACCTGGAACTTCCGGAAATCGAAAAAAGAATTTGATATCTCCTTCACTCTCAAGCGTTTGTGCGGACGGATTCCAGTGGGCGGGTATTTTTTATTAAGCCTTTGACTTAAAATAGGTTATACTCCCCTCACGTTAATCATATACAAGGACATGCATGGAAAAGAAATCCCCTTCGGAAATATCCCGAATCCTCGCTCGCGTGGGGCAGGGAGACGATGCAGCAGCCGGAATACTGGTTCCGATCGTCTACCAGGAGCTACGCGCCCTGGCCGGCAGCTTGTTCAGAGGGGGACGCGCCGACCATACCCTGCAACCCACGGCCCTGGTGCACGAGGCTTACGTGAAACTCGCGGGCTCGGCCGAGGCCGCGTGGAAAAACCGGGCCCATTTCATGGCCATTGCGGCCAGGGCGATGCGGCAGATCCTCGCTGATCACGCCCGCCGGAAAAAAGCGGCCAAACGGGGCGGGGATAGCAGGAAACGCGTCACGCTCTCCGGGCTGGACACACCGGGCGCGGACAGGCAGGTCGATCTCGTCGCTCTCAACGAGGCGCTCAAGAAGCTGGCTGAACTCAGCCCCCGGCAGAGCCGGATCGTGGAGCTCTGTTTTCTGGGAGGATTGGATCAGGAGGAAGCGGCCCAAATTTTGGAGGTCACCTCCAGAACCTTGCGGAACGACTGGCGCGTGGCGCAGGCGTTCCTCCGCGCCGAGCTGAGCGGCGAGAGTCTGCAGTGAATCAAGACAATTACGAACGCATATCGGCTTTGTTCATACAGGCCGCCGACCTGGAAGGCGATGCCAGGGAAGCGTTTCTGGACGACGCTTGCCAGGGCGACGCGGAGCTCCGCCGCGCCGTGGAGAACCTGCTCTCCCATGACCGCGATAGGGATGACACATCGGCCCCTGATCAGCTCGACCTGGCCCGCGATCAGCTTGCTGATGCCGTGCTCGGAACCGCCCCATCCCCTGCGCTTCCCGAACAGCTCGGCCATTACCGCATCAATCAGAAGATCGGCGAAGGCGGCATGGGAGTGGTCTACCTGGCGGAGCAGGATCATCCCCACCGCCGCGTGGCCTTGAAGATGATCCGGGCCGACACGATTTCGCCGAACCTGCTGAAACGCTTCCGGTTCGAGGCCGAAGTCCTGGGCAGGCTCAAGCATCCCGGCATCGCCCAGATCTTCGAAGCCGGCGAGATCGATACCCCGGCTGGCCGCTTGCCCTATTTCGCCATGGAATACGTGGAGGGCACCGAGTTCCGCCGATACGCCAAGGAGCACGACCTCAACGTCCGCGAAAAGCTCGAGCTCGTGGCGCGCATCGCCGATGCCGTGCACCACGCGCACCTGAAGGGGATCGTGCACCGCGACCTCAAACCGGAAAACGTGCTTGTCGTGGAGGCATCCTCGAACGCTTCAGTAAGCGGTGCGGCTGAATTCGCCCGGTTGGGCCAGCCCAAGGTGCTTGACTTCGGCGTGGCGCGCGCCACCGACTCCGACATCCAGCTGACCACCCTGCAGACAGACGTGGGCCAGCTGGTCGGGACCATCACTTACATGAGCCCCGAGCAGGTCGAGGGCGATTCGAGACAGCTCGATGTGCGCAGCGATATCTACGCACTGGGGGTCCTGCTGTACGAACTGCTCGCGGGCCGGCCGCCCTTCGATCTGAGGCGCAAGTCGATCCCCGAGGCGGCGCGCATCATCCGCGAGGAAGAACCCACGCGGCTCGGATCGATCCGCACGGAGTTTCGCGGGGATATCGACACGATCGTGTGCAAATCCCTGGAGAAGGAGAGCGAGCGGCGCTACGCGTCCGCCGCTGAGCTGGCCGCCGACCTCCGGCGCTTTCTGGCCCATGAACCGATCACCGCCCATCCACCCAGCACCTATTACGAGCTCAAGAAGTTCGCCCGGCGTCACAAGGGCCTGGTAACAGGCCTGGCCCTGGCTTTTCTGATTCTTCTGGCCGGAGTCGTTTCGTCTTTTGCCTTCGGCTTGCGCGCCGTGCGCAACGAGCAACGCGCCCTGACCGGCGAGGCGGCTGCGTCACGCAACGCGGTCAGGCTCAATGTGTCCCTTGCGCTCGCCATTGCCGACAAGAATCCGCTTCTTGCGCTGGAGCACCTGGCAAGCGTGCCTCCCGAGCACCAGGGCTGGGAATGGCAGCACATCCGGGCCCGGATCGACTCTCATGTCATCGAGTACGAGGGAGGCGCTCCTTGCGGATCAGGAGCCTTTATCGTCGGCAATGACGCCGCCGGCGAAATCGTGTTCGCCACCGAGCGCAACGGGGCGATCGTGCTCTTGAATCCGTTTACAGGAGAGATGGAGCCGGTCCTGCCTGATGCATCGGGTAAGACCATACGCGCTCTGTCCGCGGACGCCAGGCGTCTGGTCATCGAACGCCAGGTGGACAAAGCCACGGAAGTCTGGGACATCCCGTCGCGGAGCCGCGTGCTAGAGCTTCCGGCAGCTCGATTCAGCGAGCCGGTCTCCCATTATCGGTTTAGCCCGGACGGTCAGCTTCTTGCCCTGCGATCGGGATCGTCGACTCTCAGTCTCATCGAGGTCGATACAGGGCGCATCGTGGTGCAACGCGTTTTCGCAGCCCCCCCTGGCGTCCTGTGCGCTTTCGATCCCCTGGGGGAGCGGATCGTCTGCAGCTTCAAAAGGATGTTGCACCTCTATTCAAGAACCGGAGCGCTTCTCAAAACCGCAAGGCTGATCGAAGGAGTTCCTTGCCTGGCAGTCAGCCCGGACGGATTGTACGTGGCTGTCGGCCATTCGCAAAGGATGATCAGCATCTATGCCATGGATACGCTCGAGCTGGCAGGGACACTGTACGGACACTCGGAGGGAATCCAGGGCCTCGCTTTTTCTCCGGACAGCCGCTACCTGGCCAGTGCATCGAGAGACGGCACGGTGCGGGTCTGGGACTACATGAATCAGCGCACCTGCAAAACATTCACCGGCTTTCGCATGTTTGATCGGAATCAATGCCTGGCATTCTCCAAAGACAGTGCCTTGCTTGCACTGGTGTCGGACTCCGGCTGCAGGATCTGGCAATGGCAGCAGGTCGGCGGTGGGCGCACGATCGACACGGACCACAAATATATCTACCTCCTGGCCTTCAGCCCGGACGGCTCGCTTATCGCGTCCGTGGACGTTTACGGCAGAGTCAAGCTCTGGGATCCTTTGACCGGCGGACGTCTCGCCTCCATGAAGCCGCGGCACGCCAAGTCCTATTTGGGATTCACCGCGGAAGGATCCCGGCTCATTACTGCCGATTCATCGCAGGATTCAGTGCCGAAAGGTTTCTTCGTCTATGATCCCGCGGCCAACGCCCGTGTCACCGCTCCAGTCGATGGAGCGGACGCAGCCCTCTTTGACATTCTGGAAGGAGCAGACGGAGTCGGCACCCCGGAATTTGCAGGTATCCCCAAAAGCGATTTGTGGGGATATGGCAGCGACCGAAGGGCTTTCAATCGAGAGGCATCGCTTTGCGCGCACGTGAAGTCTGATCAGAGTGTTCGTGTCATCGATATGGATACGGGCCAGACAAGGATGCGGATTGACGGTCGATCCGGTGAGTTTTATTCAGTGGCTTTTTGCTCGGATGGTCACAGGCTGGCGGTAGGAACTCAAGACGGCAGGATCATGATCTTCGATATCGCGAGCGGCAATGAACTGGCCCGTTGGGAGGGTCATATAGGAATCGTATACACCCTCGCCTTCAGCCCCGACGGAAGCCGCATTGCGTCCGGCGGGAACGACGGCAGCGTCGTTCTCTGGGATGGTTCGACCTTCGAGCAGGTGGCGGTTTTCTACGAACACGGCAGCTACGTGCACAGCGTGATGTTCAGCCCCGATGGGACTTTGCTGGCCTCGGCCGGTGGTGACAACAAGATCCGGATCTGGGATGCGTTGCCGCCGGTGGAACGCTGGAAAATAATCCGGCAGGCCAAACAGCTGCGCATCGAAGCGGGCCCCCTGGTGGATCGATTGCTCGAAACGTGCAAGGATCCGCTGCAAGCCGCAGACCGTCTCCGAAAGGACCCTTCGCTCGATGATGATCTGCGACGCGCCGCCTTGGGTGTGCTCTCCGAGAGGACTTCGAAGATAGAGTAGAAGAGAGTGGCAGACAAACCCGGGTGCCGGGCATGAACACTCCGTGGAGCCGCCGGCACGCCCCATACATTTTGCCCGGTTATCGTTTCACCGCGCCTGTCACTTATCTCGTTGCGGGGCAGGATTTGGCAGGCTGGCGGCATACACCGCCTTGGCGATCTGGATATCCTGCACCGCGACACCGGTCAGGTCCGCCACCGTGACCTGGTCTTGCGACGAACGCCCGAGTTCCGGGCGCAACAGCATTTCGCCCAGCTCGATCAACCGATCCTCGGCCACCAGCGCGCCGGATAGGGCGTGCGCGACCTCGCCGTGATCCACGCACTGAGACCTGGAATCCACGGCGACGATGTCGGCGCGCTTGCAGATCTCGGGGTCCAGCTCCTGCTTGCCCGGGGCATCGGCCCCCACCGCCGTGATATGAGTGCCCGGCCGGATGCGATCCGCGGGAAGCAGCGGCTCGCGCGCCGCGGTAACGGTGACGATAAGGTTGCACCGGTCGGCAATATCGCCCGGTGATCGGGCCCGCTCGGCGGCGAAACCGGCTCCCTGCATATCGCGCACGCAGGCATCGGCCGCGTCCGGACTGCGTCCCCAAACATGGACCTCGCGCGTGCCGGTGAGCTTCTTCAGCAGCTCCAGCTGCATCCGGGCCTGGACACCGGTGCCCACGATGCCGATGGCGCTGATCCGTTCCGGAGCGAGCAGGCGCGCGGCAATCAAACCGCCGATCGCGGTCCTGACATCGGTCAGATAGCAATCATCCAGAAGCAGCGCCTTGAACTCCGCCGACCTGGCGCCGCAAACCAGCATCATCCCCGTGCTGCCGGGCAACCCCGCCGCCTGGTTGCCGTAGAAACCATGGGCCACCTTGATCACAAAGAAATCATCACCCTCGATATACCCGTACTTGATGTGGCAATCGCCCTCCGGATCGGTGAACCCGAGATGCCCCACCGGCGGCACGATGGCGCGCTTTTCGGAATAGGCGATGTAGCCCTGCTCGATCGCGTCAATTGCGGCGTCGATTTCCAGGCAGGCTTTTATCTGTTCCAGGTCGAGGATCTTCATCGCGCCATCTTCTCCGATCGCCGATTCCGTCGATTCGAATTCCTCACCGTCGTCTTGCTCACCGGGGAATCGGGCGTTCAGTCTTCTCCATCGTCTTCGCCGCTCGCGTCCTGGAAGATGGTGCCCCGGCGAATCTCGACCAGTTTCCTGTTCAATCGGCCCATGGCCCGCCGGAACCTGGTGCGCGCGGCCTCTTTCTTGATACCGAGCCGATCGCCCACAACCTCCCAGGAAAGCTGATCCCAGAGCCTGTGCATGATGATCTCGCGATCTTCGGGATCGATCAGGCTGATGCCGAGCCGCATCCACTCATCCTTTTCGCGTTGATTCACCGCCTGGCTCGGGGTGTCCCCCTTCTTCCTGGGTGGATCCAGATTCAGAACGGTGTCCCGTGCGATCGGACGTTCCCGCGACAGTCTCCTGCACTGCGCCATGAAACGATCATTCTTGTCGCAAATCACGTTTTCAACGATGCGTTTCATGAGAGCCCGGAACTGCCGGTCGTTCGACACGGTGAATCTCGGCCCATACTCCAGAATCTTGACCATCGCATCCTGCACGATGTCCAGGGATTCTTCTTTTCGACGGAGTCGGTCGCCGAGCCGTCTCCGGACATGGGCTCGAATCCACGGGAGATGGCAGCCGACGAGAGCGCTCAGGCTTTTTCGGTCGCCATTGTGCCAACTCTGAAGTAGTTCGAATGTGCTCGCTTTTTCGTTGGTCATATCTGGAAGCTGTGAAAATCGACGGCAAAACCACAGTCAGTCGATTTGATTGTCGGTGGCGGTTCCGGTTGCTTCAATCATCCCGCGCAGTCGGCCACGCTTTCCTGCTCCTTTTCTGGCCCTTCAAGACCAGACTCTCAGAGCCGAGGCCGGGCGTCAAGCCCTTTGGGCCGGCCCGGACTGTTGCGCCTCTCGTCAGGAAAGTTTTCAACGCTGGACACATTTTTTTCAGGCCGCATCAAAGCGGCTCCAACGCATTGTCAGCAAGTGCGTTAGCCGTATCTCTGATCCGAGAAGCCGAGAGTCTTCCACAAGGAAATGCACCATATCCGCCGGCCGATCGACCTGCCCCGTGACCGCATTGGGCTTTTGATCCTCTCCTTAATTCAACGGAACAGCGGGGAAAAAAAACTGGAAACGCGCGCAGCCGCTTTCGCCCGGTGGCTCTTCCCGGCTCATCAAAATCTTTGGCGACCGGAAGGAAAGGAAGACAAACATGAACACAGGGAAGTCGAAACAAACAGCCTCCTATCTCTTACTTGCCCTTCTGCTTGCGGGTCTCTTTCATGGGTGCGTTTCTCGGGACTTCACGAGGATGCAAGAGAGCCTGATGGAGGGACGACTGGAAGATGCCCTGGCCGCCTCCAGGCGCGCGTCCCGGGATTCGAAAAAAGATCCCATCGTGATCGGCCTCACGCGGGCGCTGACAGCCGAAGTGTCTCTCGTCAGGTTGGGCGAGGCGCAAGAACTCCTCTCCGACAAACGATACAACGCCGCTCGTGACGCCGCGAGGAAGGCTCTCGAGGCGAATCCGGGCAACCGTCAGGGATGCTCATTCATGGCCGACGTCTGCTGCCTCGACGGTATCAAGCACTACAGCTCCAACGACTACGAGGAGGCGCTGAACGCCTTCGGCGAGGCACGAAAATATTGCCCGCGACATCCTGTCGCCAAGAAGTACGCCGCTGTTTCGAAACGTGCGTGGTCCTGCCGGGAATACGAGGCCGCCATGAAGGAGAGCGCGAAGAACACGAAGTCCTCACTGAAGAAGGCGACCGCGCTCTTCGAGTCGGCGGAGAAACGCACCCCGGGTTTCTACGACGCGGCAGCGCGCGCCAAGGAGTGTCGGAAAAGGTTCGCCCTGATCTGCTTCGCCGAAGCGAAATACATGCTCACGTCAGGCAAGCAGGAGTTCTCCCCGGCACTCGGCCTCTTCCTCATGGAGGAAGGCGCGGCGTTCTGCCCCTCCTTCAAAAGGGACAAGCTGTTCAAAGACGCCAAGGCGATCGTCAAGGATCTCGCCAAGGTCAATTTCTCCTTCGATGTCCACGGCGACACCCGTTCCGGGTACGTGGAAAAGTTGAGGAAAAGACTGGCCGCCGGAATCCCCGGCTTCGAACTCGCCAACAGCACCTGTCTTCCAGGACCGCTTTTCGACAGGAGGTGGAAAAGTACGGTCGGCAAAATCAACGAACTCCTGGTTTCCCATGGCGCGAATTCCGAGCTCGTCCTCGATCCTCCCGCCGTGGAGATCTCGGTCAAGCTGGAAGAGCCGCGGATCGAGACCGTGGAAAGCGGCGCAAAGAGCGTCACCTCCCGGTACCTGCACGGCAGCAAACAGGTCTCGAATCCCAGAAAGAAAGAGCTCGCTTCCAAGATTCCCAGGGTGGCAAAGAAGCTGAATCACCTGCGGAACGTCGAGTACCCGAAACAGGTTGCGGCCGAGCAGGCGCAACGGGCGGCAAAGAGACATGTCGGATTTATTGGAGGGCTCGTCGTCGGGGCTGTCACGAAAAGCCTTCTCGACGAGGTGCTCGGAGATATCGAGAGCACCGAGGCCGAGCTCAGGGTTTTGCAGAACGAGTATGACAGCGCGCCCGATCTGGTAACGGTGAAAGATATCAGATCCTACTCTTACCGAAAATCAACGGTGACCAAGAAAGCGACATTCAGAGCCGCGGTGACCATCAGCGATCCCGAAGGGTATCTCCGGGAGAGCTTCAAACTCGAGAAGACCTGTTCCGATTCGGACACACGTATCAAGAACGCCCACGGAAAGGATGTGGAAGGAATCGTCGACAGAGAGCCCCGCCTTCGCGGCGACAGGGCCGCCAATGACGAGGCTTTCAAACTGATCGACGATGAGTTCTGCCGGGCCGTGGGCGGTGAGCTCGCAACGTACCACAATCGGTGGCTCAAGAAGAAAGGCCTCGAGTCGAAATGCATGAATCGTTATCTGAGCCGCCAGGCCGGCAACAAGATCAAAGGATCGAGGGACTCGGGCAGCAACCGTATTGTCCAGGAATTGATGGCCCAATTGATCCCGGCGAACAGCTACCCGACTTTCGAGAAACTCCTTCTTCCGAAATCCTGGAGCTCGCCCGAACCGATCTCCAGGAGTGTCTCGCAGAATTTGCTCGAACGGTACACGCTCTCCGTCAGCTCGGTTTCAAAGAGTAACGGTCAACTGGCACAGAAGAAATAGAGGGTCACCCCTGAAGGAGTAAAAAAATGAATACTGCTGAAACGACTGAAATGACAGCGCTCGGAACCGGCCTGAGGACCGGAAGTGCAATCATCCTGGTCATCTTCCTGGCAGGATGTGTCTCGACGGAACCCTACAACATCTATTCCGCTTCCGACGGGAGCCTTGTGGTGACACGCGTCGAACTCGACGGCGAGGTCATGAAACAGCAGGGAGTCGATCGCGTCGGTTGGAATGAGCTCGCATCGGCAAAACGTTACGTCTATATCGACAAGATTCCCCAGGGCGGCCTACTGGCTGATCTGACGTCCGAGATGGATTTCGGCCGCTCGCGGCCGATCGAAGCCTGCGAGATCAGCACGACGGCAGTCACCGTCGAGCCGTACGGGAACGACTGACATCGCCTATCCCGACAGGGAGCGCCTCCGACAGAGGCGGTAAAACCGCAAACGGCCAGCAGGGGTACTTCGGTTCGAGAACGACCGGAGTACCCTCTTTTTGTTGACCCGATCTTGCTTGCTTTCGGATGGGAATCGAATCGCCACACCGCGCAGCCGATCAGCGCCGTACGGCAACGAGACGAAATCCTAGATTGTGGGACGTCGTATCGGCTCTCAGCCCATCGCGCGACGCAACTCGAAAAAGCGAGGCTCTGGCTCCGTCGTAGGCGCCGCCCCTGATGGAATAGATCGGGTACTCGAACGATGTCCGGTCGTTGTTCCACTCGATCACGCTGCCTGCAAGATCGCGCACGCCGTATGGGCTCTCGTCAACAGGAAAGCTCATCCCCGGCTCGAGTCGCCTCAGATCGTTTTCAACAGCCGCCTCCTCCGGATGGGAAAAAAACGATTTGCAGAAGGAAAAGTCGAACCTTTTGCCCCAGGGAAAAGGACGCTGGTCGGCTCCGCGAGCCGCCTTCTCCCACGCGATCTGTGTGGGAAGTGCAAAGATCCATTCACCCGCATCCCGGTTCTTCCACTCGATGAAGTCGATCACATCCTGCCTCGACACACCGACCACCGGCGTGTCGAGGTCCCGCCAGAATCTCGACATGAACCTCCCGGTCTCACGATCGCGAACGGCGAGGTACCGAATGTCCGCTGGTCCGGCGCCTGCTTCGCCGGGCGGAAGCGCCAACCGTGGAATATAAACATGTGGATCAAGGATTGGTCTCGTCGAACGGCTTTCGGCCACGAACTCGAGCCACTCGCCCAGGGTCGTTTCACGCCTGGCGATCCAGAACTCCTCGACATCGCGCCACGTCCGATCCTCGGGCCAGAGCGCTTCGCTGTCTCCGCCGCTAAAAAAGTGTCCGCCCGCAACACGCACGAAACCGGGCGGCGAAAATCCTTCAGGAAGGAGTTCCGCCTGGAGGTGAATCGCCTTGCGCCGGTCCAGGAACAGGGGAAGCCGGAGATCCTCCATGCCCTCTTTTCGCACGAGAACGAGGCACGAGCCCGGCGCACATTCGGTCGACCCGATGGGCAGGGTTCCGAGCAGATTCTTCTCGGTGCAGTGGAGTGGAAAGGCCGTGACCTCCCCGTAAATGCCCGCCACCTCGCCTTCCTTGACAACCTCTTTGATCTCTTTTCCATCACGAACGGCTACGATCTCGATATCGCGGGGCGCCGGCACTTCGGCCAGGATTTCGTCGTCCGGCAGGACCTGGATCCCGCTCCGTTCAGTGAGAGATTCACCCGGACCGTTCGCCGGTACGGCGATCTTCCCGTCCTGAGAAGCGACCTCGATCCAGGCCGGCGTATCCGAACGGTACCGGTCCCACGTGAACGCGCTCAATCGCTCGAGGGTGTCGACCGACGAGATCCGCTGAAAGGGTTCGACTTTGCTTCGCGCCGCGGAGCTTCCGTCGGCAACGCCCGCCACGAAGAGGCCCCCGCCCGCCAATTGTCCATCGATCGACACGATCAGGTCGCCTCGCTCGAGACTGGTGAGGCCGCCGCTGTGCACTGCGATGCACCGATCGCCCGCATAGGCCCCTCCCGCGATGGGGAAAGGTGCGTCCTCGACCTCCCCGATGCGAGGCACGGGAACGAGCCGGTCCACGCCGGCATTCGGACTGACCTCGACGTGGCTGTGGTACCGGAAGAGATAGGCCCGTGCGCCCTCGGTCCCCGCGATGGCCAGCGTGGCGAGCCCATCGAGAGTGTCCGCGTACCTGCCATTGGTATCGTAACTCCGGACCAGAGCCGCGTAATGGTCCATACCGAAGGTATTGCCCCCCTCGAACTCTTCCTCCCAGCGGTCCATGTAGTGGGCGGCGAAGGCCGCGAAGACCGGCGGGCACTCGTACTCGCCCGCGGCCTGCGACAGGGCAAGCGCGGTGTTGATGGCGTAGATGATGCTTTCCTTGCTGTCGGCGAGCTGCAGCTCGAGACTCTTGAGGCGGTGCCGCAGATCCTGCGCCTTGATCCTCTCCTTCTCACGGGTGAAGCCGCTGTCGATCTTCCGCTGCAGGGCGGACAGTTCCCTGTCGAGATCGGTCCACTCCGTGCTCAGCGTCTTGTAATCTTCCCGTAGACGGCGCGCGAGTTCGAGCTCCCGGAAGCAGCTCAGCATGGCGATCTCCCTGCGCAGCCTGTCCACCTCGGGGTGCGAATCATCGAGAGAAAGGAGACGGCCGAAGTGGGCCTCGGCATCCTCGAGAGCGTGCGCATCGATCGCCGATTGGGCGAATCCGATCACCTCCTCCACCTGCCGCTCCAGGTCTCGCCGCCGCTCTGTTTCGTCCCACTGGACCTTGGCCATGTAACCCGCCAGGACCAGCAAGGCAATGAAGGCCACGAAGAAGGCCGCCGTGGCCATCAACAGGGCCGGATTGCGTCTGATCCGCCTGCAGAACCTCACGAACGACCATACCGGCTTGGCATTGATCACATCACCCGAGTGAAACCGAAGCAGGTCCTCGGCGAAATCGGCCATTGTGCAGTAACGCGCGTCCGGACTCTTCTCCATGGCCTTGAGACATATCACCTCGAGGTCGCGCGGGACCCGGTCACTGGCTGCGCGCGGAGGACGTGGATCGTTGAGCAGAATCTTCTTCAAAATTTCCTGTTGCGAATCACCGCTGAAAGGAAGCTCGAGAGTCAGGAGTTCATACAAAGTCACGCCCAATGAGAATATATCCGTCCTGTGATCAATCCCGATCCGCTGGCTGGCCGCCTGCTCCGGTGACATGTAAAAGGGGGTACCGGCGAGCTCGCCTGAACGGGACAGTGCAAGGGCATCCTCTACTTTGGCCAGGCCGAAGTCGGTCACCTTTGGACGATCTCCCGATGACAATAGGATATTCGAGGGCTTGATATCCCTGTGTACGACACCGGAATCATGGGCGTGTTGAAGGGCTTCTGCTATCTCCGCCACGAGTTTTGCGATCTCGCGGAAGTAACCTGGAGGTCGTTTGCTCTCCTCGCGAAGTTCCCTGATCCTGTCCTCGAGCGTGTAGCCCCCTTCCACGAGCTCCTGGGCGATGTAATGAGTGCCGCCTTCCTGCCCGATCGCGTGAACGGCCACGATACCCGGATGGGTCTGTCGGCCGCCAGCTTCGGCTTCACGCTTGAACTTGAGAACCGCCTCGCCGTGAAAACTCAGATGAGGGGGGAGAACCTTGAGAGCGACACGCCTTTTCAGCGAAACCTGTTCGGCTTCGTAAACGGTTCCCATGCCGCCCGAGCCGAGTTCGCGGATGATGCGGAAGTCGCCCAGCGCCTTTGGCACCTCTTCCTTTTTGCCGCTGTCGATCTCTTTGGTAGCGACTTCGTTCTTCCCGAATCCGATTCCCTTCAGCCTTCCGAACAGGTCCCGGAGTTCGTCTTCAATCAAGGGATATCTGGAAAGGTACTCCTCTGGAGTGACGTTCTCTCCAGCCTCGAGCCGCGAGATGTAGTC
This sequence comes from uncultured Phycisphaerales bacterium, assembly GCA_964620445.1. Lineage (GTDB taxonomy): Bacteria > Planctomycetota > B15-G4 > B15-G4 > CAYZWU01 > CAZUHB01. The sequence goes on along the minus strand of CAZUHB010000081.1, from coordinate 10,982 downwards.
CCGATAGAGGTCCTCTGATTCCTTGTTTCTCTTCCCGGATCCCTTGTCGACCATGACCTATTCTCCGCCTCGGGGATTACCCGGCCAGCAACGACCTGATCAACTAATCATACCAGCCGGACGAAAGAAATGAGAACCTTCCCTTCGGCGCCTCATGCTTCCCATGGGAGGTGATATCCGGGGGATCGCTTTTCGTCCCCCCGATCTCTGATTTTTTTCGAGAGGTGATACCGGGTGATTCGCCTTGACGGGGTTGTGATCCATGTCGCCCACCAAGGCGCCCCGTAAAGCCCCGGACAGAAAAACGTTGGAGAAAGCGCCTCCGCCAGAGAGGACCATCTCGATGCGGGTCACGGTTGAACCTGGGCGTGGACAGAATCTGGATGGTTACCTATCTGGCGGCGATTGCGCGGGCTCAGTACACGCACCGGAGAAAGGCCCGCGCCGTGCGCCACTCGCGCTGGACCGTCCTGAGAGAGAGGCCGAGGACATGGGCCACCTCGTTCTCGCTGAGCCCGGCCAGAAACCTCATCTCCACGATCCGCCCCTGACGGGCGGAAAGTTTCCACAGCCTGGCCAGGGCATCGTCGAGAGCGACGAGATCGATGGTCTCCACCTCGGACGATGGCGTGGCGAAACCGGACAGGGTGACCTGTTTCCCCTCCCCGCCTCTCTTGGCCGCCTTCTTGCGCCGGGCATAGTCGGTGAGAATCCGCCGCATGGCTCGAGCGGCGACCGCGAAAAAGTGGGCCCTGTCGTTCCAATCCATGTTGGCCAGGCCGGCGAGCCGCGCGTAGGCTTCATGAACCAGGGCGGTGGGCTGAAGCGTGTGCCCCGGTTTCTCGAGCCTAAAGAAGTTGATCGCCAGTCCGTGCAGCTCGTCGTAAACCAGAGGAAGGAGGGCCGCGGTGGCTGATTCGTCTCCGCTTGCGACCCTGGTGATGATCTTGCTGATCTCTTTGGAAGAATCGTTTGCCATATCTTCATTATAAGAAGGTACTAAGAAGGTACTGAGCCCGCGCAATCTCCGCCATTTACGCTTCCGGCCACCCTCGTTATAAGAAGGTACTGAGCCCGCGCAATCTCCGCCATTTACGCTTCCGGCCACCCTCGTTATTGGCTGCGTTTTCGGCCGGCACCATATTCGGCAACGAGCACACGGGATAGCACCTCGCTGAAGCGGTGCTCGTACCCTGGATCACTGCGCGCAAGGATGGCGTGTTCTTCCAGATGACGTCTCGCGGTGTTTGCTCCCACGCCGACGCGGTGCCCGATCTCCTCTTGGGTGCACCCACAAAGTTGGTGCAGCAGCACACAGCGTAGAGCGCGCCAACCCGATTTTCGGCGCCGGCCGGGTCGAATCCACCAATCCGGATTGGCAGACTCCGATTCCAGCACTGCAGCGAGCAGTACGTCGGGATCGATCATGCAGGAACCCACGACGGAAACTCCATCCGCGAGCCGTGCTTTTCGTCGCATCCATGCTTTCACCTTTTCGGGAGCAGCGGCGACGAGATCGGTGAAGGTGTCCTCCACGTCGGTTTTCGCAGACCCGTATCGATCGAGCATCCAGACAGCGGAACGCGAGGGTGGTGTGCCAAAGACGTCACCGTAGTCCGAGGGATCGTAGCTTGTCTTCCCCATTCGGGCCCGCACGATCCCTTCGATCTCACCTCGACACAACCATGGTGGGCCGTCGTCCGTCCGAGAATAGTGCCAAGCGCTCCCAAACTCATACGACTCGGGGGCTGCCACGATTCCCGCCTTGACGGGATTGTGATCGATGTAGCCCACCAGGAGGTTCCGGAGAGCCTCCGACCGAATGACCGAGGAGAGAAAGCGTCCCCGCCAGAGTGGACCATCTCGACGCCGGCCCCTGTTGAACCAGCGTGCATAGAGGTTCTGAATCAGCATCATGGCTCGCGAGAGCTCTCCCCGGGGGCTCCGTACAAGCATGTGGAAGTGCGTTCCCATCAGGCAGTAGGCGTGCACCTCCAGGAGCCCCTCTTTCACGACTCGGCGGATGCCGGCGGCGAATTCACTGGCATCCCGCCTCCCCTCGATCACAGTCCGTCGAGCAATCCCACGATTCATGACGTGGTGCCACGCTCCGGGAAATTCGAATCTCCGCCGGTCGACCATTTCGATTTCGCTCCTCCGCCAAGGAAGACGTGGCAGGAGGCGGCGAGTTACGGAAGTGGCGGAGATTGCGCGGGCTCAGTATCTCCCCCTTCACCGGTTCAGCCAGATAGTAATGGGCTGGGCGTAGTTACCCACCACGAAGTCGAGATCGCCGTCGCGATCAGTGTCGACCAGCGCGGCCGAGGTCGAGTTGGCGGTGCCGAGCGTGAGTCCCGAGTTGACGTAGAGGCCGATACCGTTGTTGAGCCAGACCGTATTCGCCTCGGCGTAGTTGGAGAAGAGGAGATCCACGTCGCCGTCGCCGTCCACGTCGCCGGCGGCCACGTCGATCGTATCCGCGAGCCCGATGAGCTGGGTCGAGTCGTGGAACGTGCCCGCCCCGTTGTTCATCCAGAGGAAGTTCGGTCCGAACCGGTTGGCCAAGACGACGTCGAGATCGCCGTCATTGTCCGCGTCCACGAACGCGGCTCCGGACGTGACGGCGAACAGGTCGCCGAGAAACTGCCCCGAGTCGATATACGTTCCCGTTCCGTCGTTCAGCCAGATCCGGGCGAAATCGAGTTCGATGCCCTCGAACATATCGAGGTCGCCGTCGTTGTCCACGTCGCCCAGGACCACGCACAGCGTGAACGCGATGCCCAGATTCTGGCCCGAGTTGACGAACGTCCCCGACCCGTTGTTGATCCAAACCTCATTGGGAAGGCCGTAGATGCCCTCGACCATGTCGAGGTCGCCGTCGCCGTCAACGTCGCCGAGCGCCATGCCCCAGGAATCGCTGGCCCCCAGGGACTGCCCCGAATCGGTGAAACCGCCCAGCCCGTCGTTGATCCACACGTAGTTGGGGGCTGCGACGTTGCACGTCTCGAACAGATCGAGATCGCCGTCGCCATCCAGGTCGCCGAGCTCGACGACCTGCGAGTTGCTCAGGCCGAAGGCGCGCGTCGAGTCCGAGAAGACCCCCACGCCGTCATTGAGCCACTGGTGGTTGGCAAGAGCCCAGTTGGCGTTGATGATGTCCGCATCGCCGTCGCCGTCAACATCGCCGATGGCGTGATCGGTGGTCTGGTCCGTGGCGCCGAGGGTCTGCAGCGAGTCGGCGAAAGTGCTCGTGCCCCACGTTCCGGATAGCGAATTGAGCCACACGCGGTTGGCCTCGCTGGCAGCCAGTCCGCCGACCGCTTCGACGAAGTCGAGATCGCCGTCGCCGTCGACATCGCCCACCTCCACACCCCAGCTCTCGTAGGGTCCGAGACGCATGCCGGAGTCGGTAAAGGTCCCCGTTCCGTCGTTCAGCCACACGGTGTTGGCCGCGGCCGTGCCGCTGTCGTAGTTGGCCTGGATGATATCCAGGTCGCCGTCGGCGTCGATGTCGGCAAGCTTGATATCCTTGACTTCCGCCGTGGTGGTCATTCTCTGACTGGTGCTCGTGAAAGTGCCGGCCCCGTTGTTCAGCCACACTCTTGTGGCCGAGGAATTGGCCACGACGGCGTCGATATCTCCGTCGCCGTCCAGGTCGCCCGCGTCGACCGCATAGGTATTGCGACCCCCGATCGACAGTCCCGTGTCGGAGAATGTCCCCGTTCCATCGTTGGTCCACACCTTGTTGGCCGAGCCGTCGATCACCTCGCAGAAATCGGGATCGCCGTCGCCGTCGAAGTCGGCCACGACCGCACCCCGGCTGTACTGGCTGCCGAGCGACTGCCCCGAGTCGGTGAACGTCCCCGTCCCGTCGTTCATCCACACCTTGCAGGGGCCGAGAATGGCCGACTCGACCAGGTCGAGGTCGCCGTCGGAGTCCAGGTCGCTGAGCACGATCTCCTCCGTCCTCTCGGCGCCGAGAGACTGCGCGGAATCGCTGAACGTCCCCGTCCCGTCGTTCTCCCAGATCCGGGTTCCGGCGAGGTTGATGCCCTCGGCCAGATCGAGGTCGCCGTCGCCGTCCACGTCGCCGAACGCCAGGCTGGTGGTCTCGTAGTTGCCGAGGGACTGCCCCGAGTCGGTGAACGTGCCCGTCCCGTCGTTCATCCACACCTTGTTCGAGATGCCCATATCGCCGGCAATGAGATCGAGATCCCCGTCGCCGTCCACGTCACCCAGTGCCTGGTTCACGGTCCAGTAGTCGCCGAGAGTCTGCCCCGAGTCGACGAAGGCGGGAATGACGTCGATGGGGTTCGACGCCTGCGCATTGCGTCCGTTGGACACCCTGGTGATGACGCCCGCCGGCAACGCGGCGGCCACGTCGACGCCGGACGCGCTGTTCGCCTCCGTCGCCGCGGCGTTGAAGGTCTGACGGCTCTTCAGCACGAAGGGCCCCGTTCCCAGTGTGACGGTCACCTGGCTGGCCGTCGGTCCGACGGCGACGGTGGCTCCCGTTCCCAGGCTGTCGCCCGTCACGAGCAGGTCGAAGGAGGTCTCGTCCGCGCCGTTCAACACCACGGAAGCGTTGAACGGAATCGTCAGCGTGTCTCCGGCATCGGCCACTCCGTTGAAGTTCACGTCGGCAAAACGCGCGTATCCCGACACCTTCAGCAGGGCCGGCGCCGTGTTCTTTCCGCCGCCGCCGCTGCTACCGCCGCCACCGCAAGCGGGCAGCATGGCGGCTGTCGCGAGAGACAGGATCGCAATCGTCAGGATCATTCCAAGGTGCATTCTCATCAAATACCCTCCTGATATATGATCACTCTCGTCCTCGGCGCAACCTTGAAGGCCTCCCGGTGAAGCCCGCAATGCCGACGAGCCGGCAGCGCCCCAAAACGCGCTGCGATTACACCCATCTCTTCGTAAATATTGAGGTTAAGTCTTTAATCCCCCCCGGCGGAGGCCGGGCCGCTCGGCGACCGGATGCGCTTCAGCCGCGCCGGCTCTCCCTGCCCGCACACCATCCCGGGCCCTGGTGTATCGGTACCAGTTCCCGGAGACCGTTATGAATAATCTGGTAGCGGGGGCAGGATTTGAACCTGCGACCTTCGGGTTATGAGGACGCGGGGTTCCAGAGCTCCTATTCCAGAACACCGCCGTCCCACAACCTCTGCAAAAAATCCCTGACCGGGAGCACATGCACGTCATCCCAGAGTGCAGCTCTGTCACCCAGATAGACTCCGTAGCAATCGATTAAGCGCTCTCCCAGTTCCGACTGCATACGGTGCAAGCCTCGATTGAATCGTTTCTCCCACCGAGCAGAGGCCTTGAACTCGGCCGCAACAAATCCTTTGGACGTCTCGCAGAGAAAGTCGACTTCAACGCCGTCATAGCTACGCCAGAAATGAATCTTATAGTGAAGCTTCGAGTAGGACAGGAATGAACGGGCTTCATTGAACAGAAGTGTTTCCAGCAATGGGCCGCTCTCTTCCTGCGTCGGTGGGTACGCAATCCTTCCCGAGAGAGCGCGCGAGACGCCAGAATCAAAGAGGTAGAATTTGGGGTGCCCCACTTGCTTGGTTTTGCGCTTCAGCTTCCATGGCTCGACCCAGAAACCGATCAAAGTGTCGACCAGAACGCCGAAGTAGTTCTGCACCGTTTGACGGCTGACTGCTGCGTCGCGCGCAATGCCGGCAACGTTGGTCACCTGGCCGTTCTGCCTGGCGGCAACTTCCAAGAATCGTGAAAAATGGCCGATGTTGCGCGTCAAGGCCTCGGCCTTGATCTCCTCCTGCAGGTACGTCTCCGCATAGGTCGTCAGGTACGATACTGGGTCTTTGCCAAGAACCGCCATTGGAAGTGTGCCGTTCATGATTGCCGTGGAAACCGAGAAATCGGATCCCAGTTCTGCAGATACGAAAGGGAACATGTGTGTTACGATCGCTCGACCCGCCAGCAGGTTCGTACCGCCGCGGCGCAGCTTGCGCGCGCTGGAACCTGACAGAACAAAACGCAACCTCTTATTCTCGATCAACCGGTGAACCTCATCGAGGAGAGCGGGAACTTTCTGCACCTCATCGATGACGATCCAGCGATCAGTAGGCTCGGACGCCAGCTCGCGATAGAGCGCTTCGGGCTCCCTGGTGAGTCTCAGTGATTCGGAAGTATTCAAGAGATCATAGATGACGGCATCTTTGAAGTGGTGGTGGATCCAGGTGGACTTCCCAGTGCCTCGCGGCCCTAAGAGCAGGATCGATTGTTCCGGTTCTAGCAGTAATCTCTTAATCATAGTTGGCTTTTTTACCGGAAAAATGCCACATGTCAATACATTTTGTACCGTTCTTGCGTGGAACCCGAGCGTTAAATTGCTGGAGAACTATCCAAAATGACGAGATTTACATAACTTATCCCATTCAGAGCCTCAAAATAACTCTTTGACAAGGCATACAGGAGTAATGTCATAACTTCATTTCAATTAAAAATTTGTGCCAGGAAACGCCATCTTTCTTGAGTCTCTAAACTCGCTAGACCAGGACACCGGCAACGGTCCGGTCAAAAGCAAGCGACCCTCCTCATTGATCACCCGCGACGGGCGTGGACAGAGGTGATCGGTCGGAGCGGCTTCGTCGTTGAAGCCGAGCAGGATCGTGATGAGAAGCATGAGAATGATCGTTTTCATCTGCATCATGACTCTGTCCTTGAATCAGGAGATCTCAGGATCCTCAGAAGCAGATTACCTCCGCCGCCAATTGCTTGAGCTTATTCAGATCGAGTTCGGTGCCAAAGCCGGGAAGGAGTCTGTCAATGGCGAAGCGGCCGTCTGCGGTGCGTTTAATCGATGTCTGAACCAGGCACTTCTGGAAAACAGCGTTTTCCTGCGGCTTCTCGATCGCCTCGATCCAGTCGGCGCCGAGCCCGATGGCGATCTGTTCCCAGGCCGGGCAGGCGGGGCCGACCAGGCTGGAGTCGCCCACCATCAGTCGCTTCTGCCAAGACTTGATGCGCCGTCCGAGGACAGCGGTCTCCGCCACGGAACCCATGCAGGCAGGATGCATGTTGAAGACACGGCCCATGCCCGGCGAGATGTTTCTGGCGGCGTCCCAGGCCGGGCGCAAGGGGACATCGGGCACGAGGTCAAGCGTGCCTACCAGTTCCTGAAGCTCACACCACTGCTCCCGGCTCAATGCGGCGGGATCTTCGCATCCGCTGAGACCGGCGTCGCGCAGGCGTTTCATCACTGCCGCCATATCATCCAGGGGTTCGTCGGACTGTTTTCGGCGATAGCCGAAGTTCACGTCGCCGACGATGTAGGCCGTCTTGCCCATGACGGCGCGAGCGGCGCGCACGACGGCCTCGTCCACGTCGGGTTTTCCGTATAACTTGACCTTCAAGTGCGTGCACAGGTTCTGCCCGAGTGAGCGTTTGGCCTCCCGCGCGACCTGCTCCGGGTCGTCGCTGAGGATGCAGTACAGTCCCGGCACGGGATCACGTCCCTTGAGTCCGAGTAACTCGATTGCCGGCTTTTCGGTGAGTTTCCCGGCCAGGTCGAGCAGCGCCATTTCGGCATATTCCAACTCGCGGTAGCGCTCGGGACGTCGTGCCATGACGCGTTTCAGCGCGTCGGCAACCGTCTTGCCTTTGAGCTCGGCATACCACGCCATCCGCCAGATACGCTTCTCGAAGGGCTTGTTCTCAGGGTCGTAGCCGAGGTTGGCTTCGGCCCAGCCCGACTTGCCGCCCGCGGAGATGCGGATGAAGGCGTGCAGCCGGTTCTTCTGCACCGCGTAAGAAAAGCGTCGTTCGGCGGCGACCGGTATGGCGTAGAGTTCGATGGCGGAGATGGTTTCCGTGCAGCCTTTCAGGGCTTCGTAGGTTTTGGTGAGAATTATTTGGTCTCCCACCTCCGCAACCTGCGTTGGAACACACAGCGACAAGAACAACAGCGTACATGCGGCGGTCTTCAAGATGACAGTATCCTTTCTGATCGTCGATAATGCCACATACGCTGCACCAAGCGCAACTTTCGGAACGTCATCCCGAGCAGTGTGTGCGGGTGCGTATTCTTTGCGTCTTGGACGTGCGAAAAGAACTCGCCTCATAGATGACCCGAGAAACCACCCGAGAGCATGAGGGGTATCGTGAAGGGTACGCCCTTCCGAAGGGCCGACCATGACGCCCGAACCTCCATGACATCATCGCTCAAAGGCTGCCACGAACTGCTGTTTCCGGTCTTCGGCCGTCAGCAATGTCGGCGGGTCAACAGGATACGGTTCGCCACCGTCGGCAATGTACTTGTTGAACCGGCGCGTGTACTCCTTCAGAAACGCCCGCCGCACGAGTTCGAAGCTCAGCGGCTCGGATGGAACATCCTTCTCGTCATCAAGTAAAAACGGCTTTCCCGCGCGGGCAGGATCGTAGTTACCGTCTTTAACGATGAAGTCGAACTCGCTTCGGTAGCCCTCGAGAATGCCCTGATAGTTGCCATCGTTCACGCCGGATCGCGCGCGCCACTTGATCGATGCCCGGGTCAGGTCAGAGGTGAAGAATATCAGCCCGTCTTTTTCAAACGTTTCGCTCGCATCACTGGAAAACGAAACCAACTCGACCGAATAAGGTACCCTGAAGACCATGTAACGCGGCGCGTGCTGGAAGTCACTATCCACGCTCAGTGTCGCACCGCCGGCGACAAAACTCAAAGTGCACGATATGCGCCCCATCTCCGTCGGGGCGTTGCGAATCGTCACCTGCTTGCCGGTTTCGATCCAGGACGGCGAGATGAGCGAGTAAAGGAAAAGATCGCGTTCGCCCTCGCTCACTCCGCACTGCCCGCCATATTCGCATACCAGCATGTTGCGGATGAAGAGCGCCGTCTTGGCCGCGGCCCAGGCGTGCGGCGGCGGGCATCCGGCCGACGGCGTACGCGTCGACCACGGGGTGACCAGGTTCTCGAATCCCTCGTGCGTCGATCCGTTGTGCAGTAGAACATGGTACAGATCTAGGAGTGCTCGTCTCTGGTCTCCGATCGCGCGATACTGCTAGGCCTGGTTGAGCGTGACATACTGGTGGACGTGCATGCCGTTGCGGTAGCTCATCACGCCCTCCCGGTATTTCCTCCTACGGATCTCGGAGAGAGTCTTGATCAATCTTGAATCGTCGAAACCCAGCAGCTCTGTCGGGTAGACCAGCAGGTTGTTTTCCCAGTCCTGGTTCGGAAACTCGTTGGCCTGTCCTTGACGTCCCTGCACCCAGCCGGCTTTCCAGTCGTAGAGCCCCGAGCGGATGTAGCCCTCCTTGGTGCAAATGCAATCGATCGCTTCGAGAATTGCCTCACGATAGGTCGATTCCGCTTCGCTCCATCTCTTCGCATCCCCTTCTTCACCCATGATCCTAGCGGCCCGGATCGACGTGCGCAGGGCCAGCAGGGCAAAGAGATTGTGACAGGTGTGGAACCCGGTCACCATCGGCGCGTCGTAGGGAATGGACGGGCGGATCAAACCATGTTCGTTGTGTGTTTTGTGATCCTTGACGATGAACTCCGCGCCCCTGCGAATAGCTGGGTAGACTCTGCGCCCGTAGTTCTTGTCACGAGTCATGACCAGGTGATAGGCCAAGGCAAAGAGCCCCTGACCGTGCGATGTAACGATCTCGTCATTGCCCCGGTTATGTACATCGATGAACATGCCGGAGGCGTGCTGCTTGCGCATCAGCCAACCGACGTTCGGCTCTATGAACCTGTGCAGACCGGCCGTGTCGTAGGCGAGGAGCATGTCGATGTAGTCGTTGAGGAACAGCGCGTCGTAGGGCAACCCACTGCCCTGTCTTTTGCCGTCACGCTGGGATCGCGTGGCAAGGATCAGGTGCACTAGCGATGCTCGATAAGAATCGTTGACGCGCTTCTCGGGGATCTTGAATTCGAAACCGCTGAACAGGTCTTTCCAGTACTGGACGGTTTCGTCGAGTTGCTCCTCGTAGTCCATGGCGGTGACAGCCGCAATCTGCTTGGGATCTGTCAGCGGAACGCGCGGCATCTTGAACAGGGCGCTGAACGATTCGCCCGGCCTCAACGCACGTCGATAGACACTGAATCCCGTCGCGACCCGATCGCTGATATAATGATCCGCCGACCGATAGGGTCTTGCATAGGGCACGTCCGCTACGGCGAATGTCTCCGCCCCCCGGGAAAACATGTAAATCGTTTTGCCGTCTCTGGTCAGCCTGTCTTCAGCCATGGCAAAACGCGTGGTCGGTTGAACCGGTTCACGAACCCTGCCCAGTCGAAAATGCCCGGCCGAACCGCGTATCGCCGCGGCCACCACCCCTTCGGCGGGTGACTCGCCCTTGTTGGTCATGATCAACCGCGCGAATTGCACCAGGTTCTCTCGACCGAGTACCGACGATTCCGCACTGAAGATCTCGAGCTGATAGTGCACGCCACCGCCATCCCAGTCGTACTCCACGACCGGAATCCAGCCGTCACGAAACGTCTTGTTGCGCGCCATAACCGGCTTGAGGGGCCAACCGTAGAAAAACGCCAGTTCCGCATGACGTGTATAAATGGCGCCGTCGTAAGTCACCTGAACCGGCTCCGGAACGAAAGGTAGGCCGATTACCGTCGTAGAGTGCGCGGCATAGCACCATTCCCGATCCGGGTCGTCGATGACCGGATCGAACATGGAACCGGCGAAGACCGTTACCCCCAGCGCGAACCATGTGCTTACCATGCAGCAAATTCTAACCATGCAATTTTCCTTACAGTACAGGTGTAGCATCCAAGAAATATTATCCTAATTCAAAGCACCTGAATCTCGCAAGCACCCGTCAACGCTTGCCTTTCCCACCTTTCTCAAAAAAACTTCTCAGCTCAGACGAGTCGAAAACGCCGTCCAGTTCGGTGTGGGGCATAGTGTGGGGCACGGCTCAAGAAGGGATCGAGTAGCTGGGGGAGGTTGCCCTCCCCCGGCTCTCACACCACCGGACGAGCC
>CAZUHB010000080.1:0-24397 GCA_964620445.1 uncultured Phycisphaerales bacterium | reverse complement strand
TGGCTACCACTCGATGGATCGGCTCTCCTGGATCAATCTGATTCTTCAGTCCTGTGCGGTGAGAGATAACATTGCCACCCGATCGGGATTTAGGTATAATCCCTGAACATAGGGAGTAGCGACACGATCGGAAAAGCAGGGGGATTCCTATTCGGCACCCCTGTCAGGACCTCTTCCCACATCGATGAACCGCGACGCCTTCCTTGACGAAGAGGCCGATCCGTGTGAAAGCGAGGCATCTTTGAAGCCTCGTCACTCTGCCGAACCCGAGCATGTTTCGACGCAGTTTGCGGAGGCTCTGGACAAGATCTCGACGAATCCCACGCGGAGTCAGGAGGTATCATCGTGAAGGCACTGGTTTTGATCACGGTTTTCGTTTCATTTCTCACCGGGGCGGTTTTCGCCCAGAACATCATGCCTTATGAACAGGTGGATGGCTTGAAGAGCCTGGGCAGTTGCCCCGGCACGGTCATCTGGGAGAACTCCGCGCCCACCGGCTGGTTCAGCCCGATGGGCGTGAACGAGTTGTGGCTCGACTGGGGCGCGCTGATCGACCAGGGCAACGGTATGCCGGACGAGGTCATCGACGGTTTCGGTTTTTCCTATGCGACCGATGCGACCGTTGGCGGAATCGACTGGAACATCTTTTTCTATGACAGTTACACCGGCTGGGGTGACGACAGTTTGATCCAGGAAGCCGGCTTCGCTTTCACCGACCTGCCCGATGCCACCAATCTCCCGCCTGGAAACTGGGGCTGGATGCTCTGGGTCGATCTCAGAGGCATCGGTTACGAGTTCCTCATGGGTTACGAGGTCGGTATCGGCCATTCGTTGCAAACGCCCGGGGTCAAGTGCGGTCCGCGCATCGGCAAGCCTCCATACGTGGGCGGCAACGATCCCACGGGAACCAAAGATGGATTCGACGTCATCGACAACACCGGCGGCTATGTGGGCACCTACTGGTTCGGCGGCTATCCGGCGTATCCTTACGGCTCCTTCTGCGCTCAGATGATGGGTGCCTCCGATCCGTCGACCGGCTGCACCTATGCCGGGATCGTGCTCCAGGGGAACAATACCGGCCTCTACTGCGTCGGCAACTGGGCTCCCGGAGGCTACAACAACTTCCTCCTCCGCATGAACGAGATGACGCCGACAGCGGGTGTGATCGCCCACTTTCTGAGGCAGCAGACCTGGCATTCCTCGTTCAAAAAGACGTCCGTACCCAGGCTGACCGGGTGTTACAAGTTCATTTTCGCCTTCAGTTATACCGGCGATTATCAGATCTTTCGTTTCAACTGCGGCCCGGGCGCGGTGGCGGCCAGATGGTATATCCAGGGGGTGATCTCCGATTGGATGAACACGCCTCCCGGCTCCCCCGTGCCGCTCGATCTGTCGATGGACTACGTCGTCACGCCGTGAGATCCCTTGCTATCCGGGATGGAGGAGGCCGTTCATGAAGAAAGTCATTTTCGCTGTTATCGTCGCGCATCTGCTCGCCGGCATGGTCTGCGCTCAGACCACCCATCCCTACGAGAAGGTTGACGGCCTGAAGAGTCTGGGCAGCAGTCCGGGCACGGTCATCTGGGACAACTTCGCGGCGTCCGGTTGGTTCAGCGCGATGTCGGCGGGCTACACGTGGCTCGACTGGGGATTGTTGGTCGACCAGGGGAACAACATGCCCGACGAGGTCGTCGACGGTTTCGGATTCTCCTACGCGACCGACGCCGACATCGGCGGCATCAGCTGGAGTCTCTTCTTCTATGACCACACCACGGGCTGGGGCGATCTGTCGGTGATCCAGGAAGCGGGTTTTTCATTCACCGGTCTTCCCGATGCGCGCAACCTGCCGGCCGGAACCTGGGGCTGGATGCTCTGGGCCGACCTGAGCGAAACCGGCTACGAATTCCTCATGGGTTACGAGATCGGGATCGGCCATTCCCTGACGTCGACGGGTATCAGATGCGGACCCTGCATGACCTATCCTCCCCTGATCGCCGGAAACGGCCGAACCGTCACCCAAGACGCGTTCGACATCATCGACGACGAGGGTAACGATCACGGCACTTACTGGTTCGGCGGTTATCCGGAGCATCCCTACGCGTCTTTCTGCGCCCAGCTGATCGGCGGCTCCGATCCGTCGATCGGCTGCACCTACGACGACATCCCGCTCCAGGGGAACAACACCGGCCTCTACTGTGTCGGCGACTGGGCTCTCGGAGGCTACAACAATTTCCTCCTCCGCCTGAACGGTATGACCCCCGCGGCCGGCGTCGTCTTCAACACCGTCCGATTCCCCCTGTGGTGGCCCGGGCTCGTGAAATACACCATTCCCGAGCTGTTCAATCCGCCCTGTATCAGAATGATATTCAACCAGAGCTACACCGGTGATTATGTCATCTTTCCCTTCCATTGCGGGCAGGGCGCGGTGTCGTCCACGTGGTACATCCAGGGTGTGATCTCCGACTGGCTGATCAACGGTCCCATCATACCGATCGATTTGTCCATGAATTCGGTGACTTCCTGATTACCGCCGCAGCCCGCACAGACACGAACAGCCGGTCGCCCGACCGGCCCTGTCGCGGTAGGGAGAGATCGGCTGAAAGACCTTGCGTGGTTCGTCTCGAGAATTCTTCTACCCTTTGAATGGAGGTCGACTGTCATGAAGAAAATCTCTGTACTTGTGTTGTTGCTGGTTCTGATCGCGAGCACAGCCTCGGCTCAGAATACTCTGACCGCCCGCAAGAGCGCCGAAGGGGGGAGCCTGGGCCAGTGCCGTTACGGCTCGGTCATCTGGGACAACTTCGCCGGCCCTGCGGGCGGGTGGTTCTGCAGCATGACAGCCGGTTTCGTCTGGCTCGACTGGGGCACGCTGACCGACCAGGGCAACCAGATGCCCGACGAGGTCGTTGACGGCTTTTCGTTCGGCTATGCGACCGACGCCCGGATCGGCGGGATCAGCTGGAACATGTACTATTATGACAGCTGCACCGGCTGGTGCGATCCGACCATAATCCAGGAAGCGGGCTTCGCGTTCACCGGCCTTCCCGACGCCACCAACCTACCCATGGGGTACTACTGGCATTGGACCATCACCACCGACCTCACGGGAACGGGCTATGAGTTTCTCATGGGAACCGAGATCGGCGTGGGCCACTCTCTCGTCACCCAGGGCATCACCTGCGGACCGCTGTTGAGCCTTCCTCCCCTGATGGGCGGCAACGGTCCGACCAATACGGAAGACGCCTTTGACATCGGCTCTTTCACGGGCGGTTACTCCGGCACCTACTGGTTCGGAGGTTATCCACAAAATCCCTATGCGTCCTTCCGCGCTCAGCTGATGGGTGCATCCGATCCGTCAAAGGGCTGCTCCTATGCGGGTGTTCCTCTACAGGGAAACGACACCGGTCTCTACTGCGTCGGCAACTGGGCCCAAGGGAGCTACAACCTCTTCCTCCTTCGCATGAACGAAATGACGCCCACGGGAGGCGCCATCCACAGTATCTCGACCTACCCGATCTACCGGCCGTCCATAGGCAAGACCACCGTGCCCACGATTACCACGGCAATCAAGATTCCCTTCAGCTACAGCTACACTGGCGACTACATGGTCTACACCAAGATTTGCGGCCCCTGGGCCGAGCCGGTGAGCTGGTGCATCCAGGGCGCAATCACGGACTGGCTCATCGGCGGTCAGGTCCAACCGATCGATGTGTCGATGGACTGTATCGTCACGCCCTGATCCCGCCCGGCGCGGCCGACACAATGGAAAAAGGACAGGATCGCCGATCCTGTCCTTTTTTTGTCGCGTCTCGATTCCAAGGTCAGTTGAGCGTGATGCTCTCCACATCGGAAAAGCCGCCGTACGTGGGCGACGGCCAGTGGACCAGCCCCTGGATGTGAAAGGTCAAGCCCGACATGCCGGGATCGTTCGGAATCATCACGGTCAGCTCGTAGACGCCCGAGGCCGGAACGCGGCCGTCGGGAAGACGGGTGATCGGCTGGCCGAGGCCGAGGTTGCCGATATAGGGGGGCATCGGTGTGTTGGCCGTGGACTGGCTGGCGCCGGTGATCACGAACCAGTTGGCCAGCCCCGTGATCTCGATGTCGAGCGGCGTGCCCAGATCGCCCGAACCGGAGAGCGTGCAATTGGGGAACGGAACACCCGCGTCGCCGTCGAGCACGTAGACGACCTTGGTGTTGTTCGTGTCCTGCGTGCCCACGCCAACCTCGGGCCGGCCGTCGCCGTCCAGGTCGCCCACGGGCGCGACGCTGTAAATGCGGTTGTTCGTGTTGAAAGCCCAGAAGACCTCGCCGCTGTCGCCGTCCATGGCATAGACATAATAGTCGAAGGAACCGGCGATCACGTCCTGCCGGCCGTCGCGATTGAGGTCGCCGATGGCGCGCGCCGTCCACACGTCGCCGCCGTTCGTGGTCCCCACCTCGGTCTTCCAGATCAGCCCTCCCTCCTTGCCGTCGAGAAGAATGACGGCGTTTTCCCAGGAGGAGACGATGAGTTCGGGATAGCCGTCGCCGTTGATGTCCTCGAGCACGTCGACCATCATGCCGTACTCGCCCACCTCGGTGCTCGCCCAGAGGAGGGCGCCGTCTGCGCCGCTGAGGCAACGGATGGCGCTTCCGTCCATGGTCCAGAGAACAGCGACCGCCTCATCGATCCCGTCGCCCGTGATGTCGGGCAAGACACCGCAGGCGTAGACGCTCGTGCCCGGCGAGTACTGCCAGACGATGCTCCCGTTCGGATTGGTGGTGGCGCCGTCGAGGCAGTAGATCCGGTCCACGTTGTCGCCCGCGGCGGCGAGCACGTCGTCCTTGCCGTCGCCGTTCACGTCTCCGATGTTGCGCACGGAGTAGATCGCGTCGCTGGCCCAGAACTTCCAGATGACCGTGGCCTGGCCGCCCGTGTCGGCGCCATCCACCATGCAGACCGAGTCGAAATAGGATCCTGCGCCGAAGGCGCTGTCCGGGACCCCGTCGCCCGTCACATCGCTCAGTTCGCAGAGCGAGTAGACCCAGCCCGAATCGGGGGAGAGATAGGTGTCGTACTTCCAGATCGTGGCGCCGGCCTGGCAGTCGAGATCGTAGGCGGTGCGCCCGCCCCAGGCCGTCCCGACGAGCACGTTCTGCGCGCCGTTGCCTTCCGAATCGGACACGGGCACGATGCACTGATCCCCGTAGGGCGCGCCGCCCGAGACGCCGTCGGTGGTCTGGAGCTTCCACACCACCGTTGCCACACCTAAGCTCGATCCGTCGAGGCAGAAGACATTGTCCACCTGGGATTCGTCGATCCCGACAACGACCTCGTCGAGGCCGTCACCGGTCACGTCCGCGACCGCCCGTACGCAGACCGCGTTGTCAGGGCCGTACATGTGAAAAAGCTCTGCCCCCGATCCGGCGGAAGGAAAGACGCTCCGCGCCGCGGGCTGGGCGGGTTTATTGGCGCGCGCCTCGAGCAGGGCCCTGTCGTGATCGGGTTCTTCCATCTGGGTCGGCTCTGCGGCGGCAATGAAGGGGCAAAGACCGAGCAAAACCAAAAAGCATAACGTGCGCATGATCGGCTCCTTTTAGTTCACTTCGGTGTTCCGGGGGGAACCCCGATTATATCAGACCGTTGGAGAGACATGATCGAAAACTAATTTATTCCCCTCGACCCGGCCCGGTCCCGGCATCGATCAGGACCATCTCGATCGAAAACGGAATCCCTCTCCGGTCGTGAAGTCTGTTGCTTTCATATCTTTTTATGTTAATCTGATTTATCTTCGAAGGCACTCTAATCCGCAGTCTCGAGTCTGAAGGGAGATCACGATGGTAAGCAGAATTCTTCTAGTCACCTTCTCTGTTACGGCTCTCCTCTTCTGTATCCCCATGGATGGTCATTGCGTCACCGAGGACCGGCTCGGGCCGCAGTATTTTTCGAGCGACGATCTCACGCTCGGTGCAGACGCGCAGGGGGTGATGGATTCACCGCGACCTGGCGGTCCCGGGGGAGCGCCGGCACCGTTCCGCGGCTGGTCGGCAACCACGTCGGCGCCCATGCTCGCCTCGCCCGTGCTGGCCGATCTGGACGGCGATGGCGTGGACGAGATTCTGCTCACCACCTACGGCATCACCAATCCCTATGGCGAAGGCTGGCTCTACGCCTGGGACGGCGCCGGCAACAGCCTCCCCGGATTTCCGATCCACCTCACCGGAGCCGCTCCCGGGACAGCCGCCGTGGGCGACCTCGATGGCGACGGCACCGTGGAGATCGTTCAGGGCACCTGGAACTACCTCTACGTTTTCAATGCCGACGGCACGAACGCGCCGGGCTGGCCCAAGTCGAACTACATCACCCAGGCCGCGTCCCTCGCCGACCTCGACAACGACGGAACCCTCGAGATCATCGTGCCCGTGTCGAACTCGATGAAGGTCTATCACCACGACGGAACGAGCTATTCCGGTTTCCCCGTGACCGTCACCAACAGCCTGACCGCCGCCGCGGTGGGCGACATGGACAACGACGGGGACCTCGAGATCGTGTCGGGCAGCTTCGTGGCGTCCGGTTCCCCTTCGGACAATGTTTTCGCCTGGCACCACGACGGCAGCGCGGTGGCGGGCTTTCCGACGGTGACGGCGGGCTCGGTGAAGGCGGCGCCCATCCTGGCCGACCTCGACGGGGACGGCTTCCGCGAGGTCGTTGCCGACTGCTGGAACAAGTCGGGCACCGACGAACTCTATGTCTGGGACCACACGGGCGCCGATGAGCCGGGCTGGCCCCAGAGCATCCCCTACATCCGTCTCTCGAGCCCCTCGGTGGGCGACCTCGACGGGGACGGCGATCTCGAGATCGTGGTGGGCGGCTGGTCGACCAATCCCTCGGGCGAGGTGATCAACGCCCTGCACCACACGGCGGCGGCCGTCTCCGGTTTCCCTGTCGTTCTGAACAACTCGCCGAGCGGCAACGTGAACAGCACCTGCGTCATCGCCGACATCGACGGCGACGAGGATCCCGAGATCGTGGTCAAGGCGGCGAACAATATTTTCGCAACCAACAGCGACGGCACGATCGTCTCGGGCTTCCCCCTTCCTCTCGACGACGAGAGCCATTCGGGAACGACCAGTCCCACGCCGGCGCTGGGTGATCCGGACAACGACGGCCTCATCGAGATCTTTGCCGCGTCGAGCTTCAACAACGTGGCGCTCTTCGACCTTTCCGGATTCAAGTCGGACGACCTGGTCTACTGGCCCATGTACCGCAACGGCGAGACGAACAGGGGGATCTACGATGCGCCCTCTCTCGCGGCCGACAACCACCAGCTCTCGGTCGGAACGGGCGGGAGCGTCGATTTTGCCCTGAACGGCTCCCCGCTCCACGCGGGCAGAAACTATCTGCTCACGGGCAGCGTGAGCGGCACGGCACCGGGCACCCTGCTGCCCGGCGGTCAGGCTGTCATCCCGCTGAACAGGGACTGGTTCACCGACTATGTCATCGACCGTCTCAACACCCCCGCCTTCGCGAATTTCTGGGGAACTCTCGACGGAACCGGAAAGGGAGCGGCGCGGCTCGACACGTTCGGACCTTTCAATTCCTGGTTCGTCGGCAAGACCGTCCACTTCGCATGGGCGGCGGCGAATCCCTGGGACTTCGCATCGAACGCGATCGCCGTGCAAATAACTCCGTGAGAAAAAAATTCTCTCGCAGTGACCGCCGGGGCAGATATCAGGATTCGTGAAGCGGCTTGTGTTCGCTCTCGGGCGTTCGGGGCAGAGGGAGTCGGGAGCTCCCCCTGATCACTCCGCGCCCACGACCAGTCCCCAGTCGGCGTCTTCGATCTCCCATTTCTGAAAGACGAGCGATCTCTCGGCGCTGGCATCTTTGCGCGGGTCGTGGAACACCAGTTCCATCGTTGTTTCGTGGGGACGGCAGCACAGAAGAATGCTGTCCCCCGCGGGCGAGGCCGCACAGGGCCGGGCCTGATCCTCTTCGCCCGGCCGCCGGAGCGATCCGAGATCTGGAAGGTGTTCGGTCCGGTCGACGGGGAAGAACAGGACGTCGACGTTGCTGTCGCCATCCGGACCGATCCGGTTCACGGCCCAGAAAAGTGTCCGGCCGTCGGAGCTCCACAGAAGGGCGTGAGCCCCGCGTTCGGGTTGATCCACTGCCAGGGGCGTCACCCGACCGCTGTCCGGATCGAGAAGACCGACATGAAAGACCTCGCCGCTCCCCGAACCGGGCCTCGTCACGGCCGCGAAACAGCCGCCCGCCGCCGTGCGCGCGATCTCCACGATTTCGGGCTGACCCGGCCCGCCCGCTTCGAACCAGAAACAGGCGTTTCCCTTCCTGTCGACGACCCAGACGTCGAGGCTCGCGCCATCCCGGCTCTTGCAGGAGTAGATCACCGTTTCATTGTCGAGCCAGCCGAGGATCCGGTAGTCGTCGGTCACTGTCGTCAGGAGGTTTCGCAGGCTGCCGTCGCACGCCATGACCCAGATGTGGCTCGATTCGCCTCTTCGCTGGAGAAAGGCAACGAATCGTCCGTCAGGCGACAATGCCGGTCCATAGGCCTCCCCCGTGAAGTCGACGGTGAGATTGGTCTCCCTCGTGCCATCGGGATTGATGCTGTAGATATCGCATTCGGCGTCTTCCCTCTGCCTGGCCGCGAAGAATATCTTTTCCAGCCTGACCTCGCCCCAGTCGGCGCCGCTCAGCGCTCGAGGCGAAAAGTCGATCTGTTTCTCCGCACCGCTCGCGACATCGACGGAAAAAAGACGCCCCCCACAGAAACACAAGAGGCGCGCACCGTCGGGCGAAATCGATTCGAGGAAGACTTCGTCCGCTCCTGCCGGTCGGATCACCGCATCGAATTCGTTCGTGTTTCGCGCCAGGGTGAGATCCTTGCGCACAACGATGTTGGTCCCACCATCGGCGCCGTCGGACGAATAGTGGCTCCAGTAGAGCGACCGCGAGTCGGGGCTCCACAGGGGATCCCTGTCGGCGCGGTCGTTTCCGTCGTCGACGTAGAACGGCTCAGCCTCGGCCACCATCCCCGCGGCGCCGATTTCGGCGAGGTAGATATCGAGGCTCGGCGAGGAGGATCCCTCTTGCGCGCAAATGGCGATCCTCGTTCCGTCGGGAGAGAGTCCGATCATGTTCGGCGAAGGATCGTTTTCCGAAAGCACCTCGAGAAGGAGTTCATTGCGCTCCCCGCTGAAGTCGACCGCTCTCAAAGAGCTCTTTCCCGTTTTCGGGCCTGAGAGGTAGACCAGCCTGCGACTGTCGATCCACTCCGGCCATCCCGGGCCGAACCCGAGATCGTAGTTGACGATCTCCCTCTTGGCGCTTCCGTCGGAGAACATCCCGCACAGCTTGCGCGCGTCGAGTTCGCGCTTGACGAAGACGATGCGCGTGCCGTCGGGCGACAGGCGCGGGTGGATCGCGTCGTGAGGGTAGTCGACGGTGAGATTGACCCTCCCCGTGCCGTCGGGATTCATGCTGAATATGTCGAACTCGCTCCCTTCCTTCATCCGCGCCGAGACGATGATCTTTTCGCCCGTGGCCGCCTGAATCGTGATCGGTCCGCTCTCCGCGGCCGCCCCGAAGAAGGCACGCCAGGCGACGATCCCGGCGACGAGCAGGAGGGCGGCGCCGATCGCCCAGGGCAGGACCTTCCTTCGCGCACCTCGCCGAGCGCGCCGCTCGTATCGGCGCAAGGCCTGTTCGAAAGCGTGGGCCGTGGCAAAGCGCGCCTCGGGCCGGGAGGCGATCGCCTTCTGCACGATGGCCGCAAAGGGCGCGGGCACGTTCGGGCACCGCTTTTTCAGAGGCACGAGCTCACCGTCGAGCACCCGGCGGCGCAGTTCGTCATATGTCTTCGCCTCGTGGGGGAACCGTCCCGAGAACATCCAGTAGAGAAGGACGCCGAGGGCGTAAATATCGACGGACGGCTCCATCGCCCCGCCGGGTGAGAACTGCTCCGGGGCCATGACGAGCGGCGTACCCGTCATGCCGCTCGCCGTCCTGAGATCGGCCGGGCCGATCGAGTGGGCAAGGCCGAAATCGAGAAGCACCACGCGCCCCTGGAAGGTACGCATCACATTCGTCGGCTTGAGATCGCGGTGGACGAGCCCCTTGGCATGCAGGGCTTTCAGCGCCCTGCAGAGGTCGATGCCGATACGCACTGTCTCGTCGAGCCCAAAGGTTCCCTCGTCTCCGATGTGGTCGGCCAGGGTGCGGCCTTCGATCTTCTCGATGCAGAGGCGCAGGGCGCCCTCGGTCTGGTCGATCGACAGCATGCGTACGATGTTGGGGTGATCGAGAGACGCCAAGGTTCTGGCTTCCTTGAGAAACCTTTTGCGCTCGCGGACCGAAGGAAGGACGGTGTTCTTCAAGACCTTGAGGGCCACCTCCCTGTCGAGTGCGCGGTCGACAGCTCGAAAGACCTTGCTGTGCGCACCTCGACCCAGTTCCTCGAGGATCTCGAATCCGGTCTCCACGTGAAGCTCGTCGCGCGGCGAGACGGATTGCGTCTCGTCAGGCGGCGCGCACTGAATCCGGCGCATCAGCTCGAGGGTGCGAAACGCCGCGGCCTCGCTCCGGGACAAGGATTTCGTCTCGCTGACGAGGTCCCAGTCCACGGGAACACCGTCGGCGATAGCCCCTGCGATCTCGTTGTAGGAAGCTGAATCAGGCGGCATTATCAGCCATTTTCCTGCCCAAGGTCTCGATGGTCCGGCTGATGTCCTGTCTGGCCGCAGCAGCGGTGGGGAAATCGCACTCCTCGGCTATCGACTGGTAGTCGAGTCCGAGTTCGAGCCGCATGAGGAAGGCGTTGCGGCTCCTGTCCGGCAGGCCGGCCAGCACGCTCTCGAAAGGAACGAGCTGGCTCCGAAGAAGTTGTCCTGCCTCGGTGTGATCTCCGGAACGATCCGGTGCGGCCGGGGCGTTCGTTGCTCCGTTGGATGGTTGCGACCCACGGGCGGATGGCGCCAGCCGTTCAGCCGCATCGCGCCAAACCTCGTCGATGCAGACGAGGGCTGTCTCGCGAAGACAGGTCCAGAACGATCCGACCCCGCTATACTCGATCCGATCGAGAAAAGGCAGGATACGGATGCTCACCTCCTGAACGAGCTCCGCCACATCGGGAGTGTTGTCCGTGCTGGACGGCAACCGCGCTCTCACGAATGACTCGAGCTGCGCCGAGTAGCGATCGAAGAGTTCATTGTAGGCTTCCGAATCTCCGTTCCTGATCTGGTCGAGCAGGTCGGGAGTATCGAGAAGCCTTTGCCCGGAAGGGACAACATCTGAGCCTGAAACCAAGAACGATCCTCCTGCAGTGTTTTCCTCTTGGCCACGGACGGAACTGACCGCCCGCGACATGTAATCAAAGTGTCCTTCCCCGGTTAGGCTCGCCGGGAATTGGTCTCGTTCAAACAATGTAAGAGAAAACTGTCAACACTTACCCGCGTCTGGACTACGTAATCTTACACAACCCCTGTGATTCTGCAATAATCAGCCAGGTGAAAAATTTCTCCAAATTCAAAGAAGTCTCTCACTCCTCCTCGTACTTCGCTTTCAGAACCTCGACCACTGTCGCGTCGGCAAGGGTTGTCACGCTTCCCAGTGCGCGTCCCTCGGCCACGTCGCGCAAGAGCCGGCGCATGATCTTTCCCGACCTGGTCTTGGGCAGGTCGGCGGCGAAGATCAGCTTCTCCGGAAGGGCGAACTTGCCGATCTTTTTGATCACCCACTCGTTGAGCTCTTTCTCGAGCGCTTCCGACTGTTCGTGTCCTTCGCGCAGGCTCACGAAAGCAACGAGCGCCTGCCCCTTGATCTCGTGGGTCACGCCGATCACCGCGGACTCGGCCACGGCCGAGTGTTCGACAAAGACGCTCTCCAGTTCGGCCGTTCCGATCCTGTGGCCCGAGATGTTGACCACATCATCCACGCGGCCGAGTATCCAGAAATATCCGTCGCTATCCTTTTTCGCGCCATCCCCCGGGAAGTAGATCCCCGGCCAGCGCGACCAGTATGTTTCCTTGTACCTTTCCTCATCGCCGTAGATCCCGCGCAGCATCCCGGGCCAGGGTTTGCGGATCGCCAGGAGGCCGGCGTCGGCCTCGGTCCCCTCGTCATCGAGCACGGCCGCGTCGATGCCGAAGAAGGGATGGGTGGCGCTGCCCGGCTTGGTGGCGGTGATCCCGGGCAAGGGGCTGATCATGATTCCGCCCGTTTCGGTCTGCCACCAGGTGTCCACGATCGGACACTCTTTCGAGCCGATCGTCTCGCGATACCACATCCACGCCTCGGGATTGATCGGCTCCCCCACCGTTCCGAGGAGGCGCAGCGACGAGAGGTCGTACTTGCCCGGCCACTTGTCGCCCCACTTCATGAAGGTGCGGATCGCCGTGGGCGCCGTGTAGAAAACGGTCACGCCGTAGCGCTCCACGATCTCCCAGAACCTTCCCTTGTCGGGCCAGTTGGGTGTGCCCTCGTACATGACGCAGGTGGCGCCGTTCGCCAGGGGGCCGTAGACGATATAGCTGTGGCCCGTGACCCAGCCGATGTCGGCCGTGCACCAGTAGACGTCCTCCGGCTTGAGGTCGAAGACGTACTTCGACGTGAGATAGGCGAAGACCATGTAGCCGCCGGTGGTGTGAATGATCCCCTTGGGATTTCCCGTCGTGCCGCTCGTGTAAAGGAGAAAGAGCATCTCCTCCGCGTCCATCTCCTCGGCCGGGCAGACCGACGATACGCTCTCCGTGATCCTGTGGTACCAGTGATCGCGCCCTTCGCTGATGCGGCACGGAAAGGGATCGCCCGTCGCGCGCTTGACCACGACCACATGCTCCACCGACGCGCACTCTTCCACGGCCTCGTCCACGATGTTCTTCAGGGGAAGGACATTGCCGCGCCGCCACCCGCCGTCGGCGGTGACCACGAGACGCGCCTGGCAATCGTTGATCCTCTCGCGGATCGAATCGGACGAGAAGCCGGCGAAGATCACCGAGTGGATCGCACCGATGCGGGCGCAGGCGAGAACGGTCACCACCAGTTCGGGGATCATCGGCAGGTAGACGGCCACCCTGTCGCCGCGCTTGATGCCGAGACCCTTGAGCGCGTTGGCGAAGCGGTTCACCTCGCGCGCCAGATCCCAGTAGGTGAGCACCTGGCGATCGCCCGGTTCCCCCTCCCAGACGATCGCCGCCTTGTTGCGCACGGCGCTGCTCAGGTGGCGGTCGAGACAGTTGTAGGCGATGTTCGTCTTGCCCCCTTTGAACCACTTGTAAAAAGGCGCGTCGCTCCCGTCGAGGACCTGGTCCCACTTCCGGAACCAGTGCATCTCCTCGGCCACCGAGGCCCAGAACGCTTCCGGGTCCTCGATGCTCTGGGCATAGCGCCGGCTGTACTCTTCAACAGCCGCGACATGGGCCGAGGCGCTAAAATCTTCGGACGGTGGAAACTTCCTTCCCTCGTCGAGAACGGTTTCGAGCGATCTCTTGTTCATTGATCTGCCTAGCCTCCCTGGTAGAAAAAAAGATCCAGAACATCTCATCCCGATTCAGAAGCCCGTTGGTGACTATCATATTCCAATCCCGGCCGCCGGCACAAGCCAGGTTTCGAATAGCCGCTGGCGCGAGAAACTCCACCCGAGTTTCGGTAACTCCTTATGTCGTAAACGCGCTATCGAAATAAAGGAGTCAACTTATTGCCGCCTTTCGCCGATCAAAACAATACGACCTCTTGAAGTAGAAGGGCTCTGGAAAAGGTTTGATCGATGATCAAGGTTCTACTGGTGGACTGGGATCCAGAACGGATCGCTCTCCTGCGAAACGCTCTGGCGGACGAGGAGTGGGTCCTCGTCGATTCAGGCAACGATCCCGACGCGCTCTCCCGGGCGCGCGCCGAACATCCCGAAGCCATCGTGCTCATGGGCGAGGAGCGCCGCAGAAATTCCTTTCTCACCAGCAAGAGCTTTGAAATCCGGACTCCCCTGAACGCCGTGATCGGCATCTCTCAGCTCCTCCTCGACACCGAGCTCTCGCCGCAACAGCTCGAGTACGTCAAGATCATTCAGAACTCGGGCCGGCAGCTCCTCGAGGTCGTGGCCGGACCGAACGACAGGTCGAAGAGCCAACCAGGCGCCCCCCCCATCGAGTCGGTCGAATTCTCCCTGCGCGAAACCCTCGAAAGTGTGGCCGAACTACTCGCTCCCCACGCCCAGAAGAAAGGGCTCGAGGTGGCTTCCCTGATCCTATCGGGGATGGCCGACTCCTTCGTGGGAGACCGGGAACGGTTGCGGCAGATTCTCATCAATCTCGTGAACAGCGCGATCAAGTTCACGAGCAGGGGCGAGGTGGTCATCGGCGCGCGGCAGGTGTCATCGGAGGGGGCGGACAACGGTCGCTGCCTGATCGAGTTCTCCGTTCGCGACACGGGGCCGGGAATCTCCGATGAGACGATGAGATCCATATCCGAGACCTTCGCCCGGGAGGATAATCCCGATCCGATCGTGGATTCAGCGTCCGATTACGGGCTGACCCTCTGCAAGCATCTCGTCGACCGGCTCCACGGAACGATCGCCGTCGAAAGCGTGGCCCGCAGGGGGACGACGTTCCGTTTCCGATTGCCCCTGCGCCGAGCGCGCGAAACGACCCGATCGTCGCCGGCCGCCTTCGACGAGCTCCGGCGGCTCAGGGTTCTGTGCGTCGACGATTCGCCGTCGTGCCTGACCATGCTCGAACAGTACCTGCGCGGCTGGGGAATCGACGTACAGAGCGCGCGGTCCGGCCAGCATGCCATGGAACAGCTTCTCCTTCCCGCGGCCAAGGAGGAAGCGTACGGCCTCGTCATCGCCGACAAGGTCATGCCCGGGATGGACGGTGTCGAGCTGACCCGCTCGATCAGGAACATTCCCGAGCTCGCCGCGCTTCCCGTGATTCTCATGACACCGCTGGCATTCAGCGGACGGGAATCGGTGCTGAAACCGCTCGGTATCTCGGGATTCCTCACGAAGCCGATCCGCCGGGCGCAACTGCTCGAATCGATTCTCCAGGTCCTCTGCATCGAAACCGATCCCGAAGGTCGCTCGAAAGAGGGGGCCGCAAAGAGCACCGCCGCCGTCAGGAAGAGGGCGATCGAGAGAAAGGAGCGGATCCTGCTCGTCGAGGACGATCCCACGAGCCGGAAGCTGGCCGTCGCTTTCCTGAAAAATCTCGGTTTCAGGCCCGTTGCCGCCAGCGACGGAAAGGATGCGCTGAACAAACTCGGATCGAGCCCCTTCGACCTGGTCCTCATGGATTGCCAGATGCCCGAGATGGATGGATTCGAAGCCACGAGATTGATCCGTGAGCACGAGCGCGCGTCAGGCGAGCATCTGCCGATCATCGCCCTCACCGCCCACGCCATGGCCGAGGACCGGGAACGCTGCTTCTCGGCCGGAATGGATTCGTACCTGACGAAACCGATCGTCATCGACGAGCTCGCCGCTGAAATCGACCGCCTCCTCGTGGGCAGCGCCGAAGAGACTCCCCACGGGATGAAGCCTGCTTCCTAGCAGGTCGGCGGGCTTAACATGAGTGAAATTTGATCAGTTTACCCTTACGGCGGCGGTGCGTGGTTTTTTTTGGCCTTATGGTCGGCGTAGCGACCGCGAGACCGTTTGGGGGAAGACTCAACCTTTGGCTGATGATCCGTCCGCGTTCGGTTTCCGATAAACATCGTTGTCTTCCCCCAGGCGGGCTCGCCGAGTGAAGACCGCAAAGGGCAAAAAATCCCCCCGTTCCCGCCGAATGGGTAAACTGATCAGATTCCTCTGAACCGAAGCCCGCCTGTCTCCTAGAAGATCAAGAGCGCGCAGAGGTTGTTCACGAAGTGGCCCGCCATGCCGGGCAGGAGGCTCGTCGAGCGCGCGCGCCACCATCCGAAAACGAGGCCGGCGAAGAAGCGGTGCGGCACGCCGAGATAACCCGATCCCGGAATATGGAGAAATGCGAAGAGCATGGCGGTGACAACGATCGCCATCCGTCTGGAGGAGACCCTCCGAGTGGCGGTCCAGAGAACGCCGCGGCAGAGCCATTCCTCGACGAGCGCCGGGAAGAGCGCCATCTCGATGATCAGAGCCGCCAACGGCAGCGATTCCGAATCGGGCCATTCCAGACCGAGGGCGGAGAAGATCAGCCAGAAGTATGCCAGACCCACGGCAAGGGTCGCCAGGCCGCTGAGAGCTCCGAGGGCGATCTCCGGACCGGCCGCGCCGCGCGCGAAACACTCCCTGTTCGCTCCCTTGCCGAGAAGCAGTGTGCCCAGGGTGCCCACGGCCACGAAGAGCGCGTTCGACAGGCCGAGGCGCGCGGCCCAGTGCCACTCGCCGCAGCCAGCGAGGCCGAGGACCGCGAGAACGACGACCACCCCGCCATAGGTCAGGCCCATGGCGCGCACATCGCGGCGGGTCTTTTCATTTTCGATTTTGAAGGCTCTGATTTTCTGCAAGAGGTGAGTCTTGGAGGGGCGGCCGCATCGGGGGCAGTACTTGGCCACCTTTTTCAGTTCTTCGCCGCATTTGGGGCAGCGGCGCGGTCCGCGAGCGGTCCCTTTCCGGTCGTCAAGCCGCGGACTCATCATCGGGACCTGAGAGACTTGGAAAAACGGAACGTGGAGAGATACCAGCGCCCGGCGTCATCCTGCCTCCACAACACCTTGAATGGAACATCCGCGTCAACACCGTCGATCGAGTAGTTTGCCCAGTGGGCACTGTAGCCCTCTGAAAATTCCTTGTCGAGCAGGTTGAGTTTCGGACGGTTTTCCTGCCAGCCGTACCTCTCGAAGTACGTCTCGAGCTTCCGCCTCATCTCCTCCCGCCGCTCGTCGACACAGAATTCGACGACCTTCGTGATCGTTTCGTCCATGCCGCTCTCCGCATTCCACGTCTCGTTGAAGAGAAGCACCTTCTCCTCGAACGACATCGGCTTGGACAACTGAAGAATAGTCGCGATCACGAAAATCGCGGCCACCGCGACGCCGCCAATCACGATCAACTGCTGATTCCGTCGGCGCCTCGACTTTCTGGCGCGCTCCTGGGCGCGTGTCCCCGCCGCGCTCTGAAGTTCCATTTTTTTCCGGTAGATCTTGCCGCCCCGGGCCACGAGTTTGGCATTGATGCGCATGTCGGGGTGCTGGCGAAGAATCTTGCGCACGTTGGCCGCGCCCACCACCCCTCCCCAGAGGGCGGTCAGAATGAGTGCCTTGATAATCGGAAATCCACCGATGGCGATTTCATAGAACACATCGACCGTCACCATCGACGCGACGAGGATGCTCCAGAGAAGGGGCTGCGTCGAAAGCTGCCTGCATCCCACGAGATTGATCGCGAAGATGACGCCCATGATCGTGGCCACGACAGGCACGCCGGGACCGGTGGTTTTACCGAAGAGATATGTCAGCAGCAGAATTGTGAAAAATCCACCGTAAACGACGGTGGCCAGAACGAGACAGACGCGCGTCAATGTCAGTCGCTGCAGGGCGCGCCGGACATGGCTGGCCGCCCGCCGTTCGTCAGGCCGTGCGAGCGATCGCCCCCTCCCGCCCGCGGCCGATCGCGCCGGTGCGGCGGCCTCGTCGAGAGGTTTGCCGCACTCCTCGCAGAACCGCGCTCCCGGCGAGACGTTGATCGTCTTGCACGACGGGCAGGCCGTGCCTTCCACCTGCGGTTCATCCCGGCCCGCGCTGACCTTTCCGCCGCATGCCGGACACCTGTAGGTTTTCGCCCTGTCGGGAACCTTGAAAGTCTTCCGGCAGGATTTGCATGTTGCCCCGGGCATCACTCACTCCAAGCTCTTGAAAATTCCCTTGTCCCTCTTCTATAGAATACCTTTGGCGAGCCGAAAGTGGTGCCTATTTTTGCGATTCGAAAAGACGGGCCCCTCGATCACCATGTGACCGAGGGGCCCGATCTCGAATGATTCAGATGTCGACACCGTTCCTAGGGAACGATCTCCACGTTGACCGCGTTCGACGCGAAATCCCAGGGGCCGGACAGGCCAAAGGCGTAGGACATGACCGTGCCCACGTAGCCCGAGGATTGCGGCCCGAGAACGAGCCGGGCCGTTGCCGCACCGGTGACATCGAGAGTGCCCCAGAAATTCTGGAACGACGGCCACGCGAGGTGCTGGATGATCAGGTCGGTGTACCAGTCGCGAACCAGCGGGATGGTGGTCAGACCGCCGGGAAGAACCGTTCCCGGCGACGTGCCGCTCAGACTGCCCACGAGAAGGTAGTTGCGGCCGCCGTTGGCCGAGCCCGCAAAGAGGGTGAAGTTCACCGTGCCGCCTGTCGACGCCGAGAAGGTGTCGGTGTCGGCCACCAGATATTCGGGCGCCACCTTCTTGCGCGCGATCCACGTGTTCCACGAGCTGCCGGGATTGTATTCGTGGTGGTACCAGAAAGTGGCGTTGTCCACCGGATCGACCACGACCGCACTGTAGTCGCCCCACCGTGAGGTCGTATAAGGTCCCGCGCTCGTCTTGATGATCTCCGAGGGCTGCATCGTGCCGAGCGGATCGCCCGCCTCGCGGTATGCGCGTCCGATCGAGATGTACTCCGATGACGACGACCGCGCGAAACAGGTGACCGCGTTGCCGTAAGCGTCGACCGAGATCGAGTTGAAGAAGGTATGAATTCCCGACCCGGGATTGATGTCGCCCGACTGGACAAGGGTGGGCGTACCCGAGGTGGGCCAGCTGCCCATGTCGATCTCGTACCAGCGGGCCAGCACGGGCGAGCCCTGATGATGGGCGGCCCAGAGCGACCCGTTGCGATAGACGCAGCTCCAGAAACGGGCGTCGAAGGTCTCGGGCCTCGTGCTCGTGCCCTGCTGGGGCGGATCGGTCGGCCTGCCGTAGCTCGGCACGGTGAGCTGATAGGTCTGGTGGTTCATCGACGTGAGCGGATCGGTGATCGCATGGAGCCGCACCCGCGTGTTGGAGCTCGATTCGTAGTGCTCGATCATGTAAAAGGCCTCGGCGCTGCTGTACATGACCGGAATGCCATAGGACTGGCTCCCCGAGATCAGCAGGTGGTTCGTGTTGAGCACGGTGCCGCCAACGAGAAGGTCGGCCTTCTCGATGGCGTAGACGAGATACTTCTGCCCGCCGCCGAAAAAGTCCGCCGTGAGATAGACCACGTCCTCGTCAACGGCGATGTTGGGCGAGTCGATGTCATTGCCGGCGAGCGAGGTCACGTTGAGGCGATACTTGTACCACGCGCCCATCGGATTGGTGTCGTCCGACACGGCAATGAGAAATTCCGAGGTGTTGGTCGCGCTCCGCTCGCACGCCATGGCGATAAACCGGCCCGAATGGGGATCGAAGATCACCTCCGGATCGAAAACGAACCACGTGGCGCCCACGCTTCCCCAGAATCCGTAGGAATCCTCGATCTCGTCCTCGAAGAGCTTGTTCCCGTCCTTGTCGAAGAAGGCGATGGCGCCGTTCGTCATGGCCACGAGGTGGTCGGGGCCGGCTGCCATGTGCGGATCGGGCGGCGTCCATCCCGAGTTGGTCACGGCCACGAATCCGGGATCGGACCGGGACAAGAAGGGTTCGGGATCGCCGTTGTAGGGCAGGACCGCGTTCTTGCCGGTGCGCACGGGCGGTTCGTGGGGAACGGCCTCATCGGTCGCCGCGACGAGCGCGGGCCGTTCGGACCGCGCCTTGTCCATGGCGAGTTTCTCTGCAGCGGCTCTCTGTTCGAGAAGGCGAGCCGCGTCTTCCAGGGCGGCCCCGTGGGCGGCGAGCTTTTCTTCGCCCTCGCGGTAGACCGCACTGAAGGCGTCCGGTCGTCCCTCCACGAACCGATCGAGATCGGCCCTGTTCACGGCGCCGTTCCTGTCGAGGTCGGCCGCGGCGTAGCGGAGCGGATCGCGGTCCACGTCGGTAAGGATGTCGAAGAAGATCTCCAGATCGCGTCCGTCGACCAGGCCGCTTCCGTCGAGATCTCCGTCGAGCCCCTCGCGGACAGGCAGAAGGAGGGTGATGTTGGCTGCCTTGCGGTCCCCCAGATCGGAGGCGCCGGACCAGGCCACGGCGAGCTGGCCGTCAGGCCCGAAGGCGATCTTTTGCTTGCCTGTCGCGGCGTGCAGGGCTTGGTTGCCCTGGGCCACCTGGTTCAGGCGGAAAGCCGTTCCTCTCGGCTCGGCGCCCGCGCCGTGGAGCCGCGCCATGATCTCTTTGCCATCGGAATCTTCGGTGGAACGGTTCCACGCGACGCAGAATCGGCCGTCATCGGCCATGGCGACCGACGCGCCGCTCCGGATCGCCGAGCCCGATGCGCTCACGCTGAAAGCGGATGTTTTCGGCGCGCCGTCGGCGCAAAATGAACGGGCCATGACGCCGTGGCTGTCCGCGCCGGGAGCGATCTCCATCCAGGCGACGATGAACGAACCGTCCGTGCCCGTGGCCAGGGCCGGTTCGATGCTGCCCGGATCGTTGCGTTCGTTGATGCCGAAGGCGGGAGTCGTTGGACGTCCCTCGCGGTCGAAGAGCCGGCCGAAGATCCCGGCGGGACGTCCGTCTTCGCCGACCGCGGCCCAGACCGCCACGAATCCGCGCTTGCCGCGGGACGCGATGCAGACGAGATTCTCTTCCCCTTCCGACGCGGGATCGAGCTCGAATGGCTTTTCGCACCGCTTTCCGTCCGCGTCGATCCGCGCGCACCACGCCTTGCGGCGGAACGTTTCCATCTCGGGTCCGATCCAGGCGGCGATGATCCCGCCGTCGACGCGCGGCGCGAGTACGAGACCGGTCTGGTTGCCGCTCGTGATTTCGTTGAGCTGAACCTCGTCCGATCCTGCCGGCGCGTCATTGTCGAGGCGCCGCATGTAACAACCGAAACCGTCCCCGTCCTGGCCGAACGATTCCCAGCCGACCCACGACCGGTCGCCGCAGTCGGTCAGAGCCGGCTGCCACTGGGCCGAGCGGCGCGTCCTGTTCACGCGCACCTCTGAACCGATCCTCTTGCCGAGCGGCGAGAAGCGCTGGGCGTAGACACCGTAGTTGCCCTTGTCCTGGCGCCGGCTCTCCCAGACGGCAATCAGATTGCCCGCCTCGTCAAAAGATACGCCGGCCGCGCCCTGCGTCGACATGGTAAAGCTGTTGGCCCTGATCTCGATGCGCAGGTAGTCGAACCCGTCGATCGAGAGCCTGTCGCTCCTGTCGATCGAGGTCACGAGACCTTCCGTTTCCCGATCGAGGCCGTTCGCCGGGATCGAACCGGCAAAAACGAAAAACAAGGTGGCCAGAGCCACGCACAAATTTCCGCGAATATTTTTCGATAACGACATAACGCCTCCTCGAGTGCTCCAAAGGGTTGGTCGACAAACGAAACCGGGCTTGATCGGATAAACACAAAAGTCAATCGAACCGGTTGACCCAGGCAAACGCTGCCTCTACCCGTTTCCAAAGAGTCTGGCGATATGTCGCAAGCAACCGCCACGCGGTTGCTCGTCAACTTGATCGCCCGAACGACTCCTCACCAGCGGCTCGAACATCAACGGGCAAACAATCAACCCTTCAAATTATATAGAATAATTTATTTTTTCCACCTTCGGGCACGAAGCCGTTACAGTTCCGTCATGATCTTCAGCTGGCTCAAGAAGAGAAAACGTCGCAAGATCCTTGCCCGACCTTTCCCCGAGGAGTGGCATCGGATCTTGCACGGGAATCTTCCTTTTTACGCCTGCCTCTCGACGGAGGAGCAGTCGGCTCTGCGCGACGCGCTGCGCATCTTCATCGCCGAGAAATCGTGGGAAGGTTGCGGCGGACTGGCGATGACCGACGAGATCCGGGTCACCATCGCCGCCCAGGCGAGCGTGCTCCTTCTCGGACTCCCCAATGTCGAATTCGACAGTGTGAAGACGATCCTCGTCTACCCGGCGGAGTTTTTCGCACGACAGCGCGAGGCGGCCGACGACGGGATCGTTCGCGACGACAGCGGCGGCCGCCTGGGAGAAGCGTGGTACCGCGGACCGGTGGTCCTCTCCTGGGCTGACGCGTGGCGCGGCGCGCGCAATCCGTCGGACGGGGTCAACGTGGTCTTTCACGAGTTCGCCCATCAGCTCGACATGCAGGACGGGATCGTGAACGGCACGCCGCCGCTCGAAAGCCGTGCCGCCATGGAGCGCTGGCAGAAGATCATGTCGGACGAGTTCGACCGTCTCGTGGCGCGGTCCCGCCGCGGCATGGCGACCCTTCTCGACCACTACGGCGCAGAGGATCCGGGTGAGTTCTTCGCAGTCTGTACGGAGTGCTTCTTCGAACGCCCCTGCGCATTCGAAACGCGCCACCGCGAGCTCTACGCGGTCTTGC
Source organism: uncultured Phycisphaerales bacterium (assembly GCA_964620445.1). Lineage (GTDB taxonomy): Bacteria > Planctomycetota > B15-G4 > B15-G4 > CAYZWU01 > CAZUHB01. Next base: position 2,044 of record CAZUHB010000080.1, on the reverse strand, counting down.
GGGACTACTTCGGCCAGGATCCCGCGGAGCGGATCAAAGAGCACGCTCGAAAGACCACGGGCGTTCGATCGAGTGAAAAACGAGATGGGTGATCTGAACCAGTACGATTTCATAAACCGCCATCGGGATCTCTTCTCCGGCCCTTTTCTCGAGATCGGCGCGCGGCGCTATGTCGATCTGCCCGACCTGCGCACCCTCTTTCCCGGCGAGGAATGGCTCGGAACGGACCTCTCGCCCGGCGACGGGGTCGACATCGTCGTCGATCTGACCCTCCCCTTCGGCGAGGTCGACGCGGCGCTCGGGCACAGGCGCTTCAAGACGGTCTTCTGCCTCAGCGTGCTCGAGCACTGCGCGCAGCCCTTCGCGATGGCGCGCAACGTGACGCGCCTGCTCGATCGGACGGGACTGATCCACCTCTCCGTTCCCTTCGCGTGGAAGTATCATGGATTCCCCTCCGACTACTGGCGATTCACCCCCGAGGGTGTGGCGAAGCTTTTTCCCGATATCGCCTTCGACGAACGATTCGACCACGGGGCCACCTCCGCGCCGGGCGAGACCTTTTCCCTCGATCAAGACCTGGGCCGCCTCGTGCTGCGCGGCAGGGGAACGGGCCGCGCTCGAGGCCGGTGGCCGCGGGCGGCCGATCTCCTCTTTCTGCGCCTGGCCAGGCTGCTCGGGCGCTTCGGGTGGCTCCTGCGCTACCGTTATGTCATGCCGCCCACCATGATCAACCGCGTGGGCCGGCTCCGAAAATCGGCACGAGATATGTGAATTCTCCGCGCAATGGAAGGCCGTTGCGTTATAATCGCACACGAAGTGCTGCAGGGTATTTCGTCGGCCGAGGAGGCGATGGTGATCGATTCTACAGACCCGCTTTACGCCATCCCCGAAGATATCGTGACGCGATGGGCGACTCCGGAGAATCCCTCGGGCGAGCCGGGCGCAGGCGGCGGCGCCAGGGGAGGACGCAAGGGTTCGGCCTTCTTCCCGCTGCGCAGCGGCGACGAACGCGTTCTGGCGCAGGCGGCCGGATCGAGCGGCACCGTGCGCCGGATCTGGATCACGATCAGCGACCGCTCGCCCGAGATGCTGCGCGGCATCCGGTTCGAGATCCGATGGGACGGTGCGCGGACTCCGGCCGTGAGCGCCCCGCTCGGTGATTTCTTCGGGCTCGGCCTCGGCCGGATCGCGCCCTTCGAATCAGCCCTCTTTGCCAGTCCCGAGGGACGGAGCTTCAGCTGCTTCGCGCCCATGCCCTTTGGCGCGGGCATGAAAATTTCCGTCGCCAACGAGACCGCGCGCGACCTGGAAATGTTCTTCTACGACGTGAACTACACGCTTGGCGACAAGCATCCGGCGGACAGCGTCCGGTTCCACGGCCACTGGCGCCGCGAAAATCCCACTGCCCTCGGCGAGGACTACGAGTTTTTGCCTCGCGTCGAGGGTCGCGGCCGTTTCCTTGGAGCCAACATGGGCATCATCGCGGACAGGGAGCGATACTCCTCTTCCTGGTGGGGCGAAGGAGAGGTGAAGATCTGGATCGACGACGGCGGTGAACTCCCCACCCTCTGCGGCACCGGGACCGAGGACTATATCGGGACGGGTTGGGGGCAGGGACGGTTCAGCCACCTCTACTCGGGCTGCCCCGTGGCCGACGCCGCCGCCATGCAGTACTCTTTCTACCGGTACCATTTGCCCGATCCGATCTGGTTCACGGAATCGGTCCGGGCCACCGTGCAGCAGATCGGCTGCTGGTCGCCCGAAACGCGCACCTACCTGCAAAACCGGCCCGAGCCGATCGTGGCTGCCGATCCCGGCCGCAGGGCGCTCGATCTCTCCGAGGAGGGCGAGGCGGACGATTACGGCCTCTTCGAGCGGAGCGACGACTGGTCGAGCTGCGCCTATTTCTATCTCGACCGGCCCGAGAACGATCTTTGTCCTCTCCCGGGGGTGGAGACGCGCACCGCCGGACTGTATGATGTGGCAAAAAGAAAGGGTGCAAGTTTCTGCCTACGCACAATCACGCCGCTTGAGACAAACGGAG
>CAZUHB010000079.1:0-25310 GCA_964620445.1 uncultured Phycisphaerales bacterium | reverse complement strand
ACTGCGTCCATCAATCTACCATAATCTCTGGACTCGTTTAAGGGGGGCAGGTCAAGGGAGAGAGTGCCGAGGACCACGGTCAGAAGATTGTTGAAGTCATGAGCGATTCCGCCGGCCAGCACACCGAGGGATTCGAGCTTCTGGGCTCTCGAAAGCTCCTCTTCAATCCGGAGATTCTCGGCAACCCGCTCATCGACTTCCATTTTCAGCCGGGCGTTGTAGCGGCGCTGGGTGATCACCAGGACGAGGAGCAGGAGGGTGGCCGCCGCGACGAGCAACAGGAGGAACTTGAACCAGGCACGCTGCCAGATCGGTCCTCGCAGGACGATCTCCGCGGATCGGACCACTTCACTCCACGGCTGGCCGTAGCCGGCGGCCTGCAGATGGAAGCGATAGCGGCCCGGCTGGAGATTGGTGTAGCGTATCTCCTGGATCGGCGCGGAATGGGGCTCGAGCCAGTCATGGTCGAAGCCTTCCAGCCTGCTCCGCACTTGGATTCGGTTTTCTTCCGCCATGGTAATCGCCTGGAAGTGGAAGATGACCGTTTCGACTCCGGTTGGGAGCAAAACATCCCGATCGAGGGGGAAGCTCTCTCCACCTGCCTCCACGCTTACCAGGCGAACCATTGGAGGGAGCACGGAAGGGAGATCGTACTCCTCCCGATAGATATTCAATCCCCGGTCGGTTCCGATCCATACATGGCCGGCGTCATCCACCAGTGCGGCGCTGCGATTGGTTTCGCGCCCGATCAGGCCGTTTTCCGTTGTGAAACGATCGATTCGCTCACCATCGAAGCGAAAGACTCCATTATCCGTTCCCGCCCATAGCCTGCCCCTGTTGTCGGAAAGGAGAAAATAGACCGGCCTGTTGATCTTCAGAAGCGGCTCTTCCGGGCGAACCAGCTGGTTTCCCTGACGCCGGAAGAGTCCCAGGCGGGTTCCGATCCAGACCGTACCGTCCGGGGCTTCGTGCACGGCGTATATGGATTCACCCCCCTTTTCCAAACCTGCGCTCCAACGCTCGATCCGAGTGCCCGAGATTTTGATGACGCCTGCGGTCGATGAAGCGACAATGATCGACCCGTCCCGTGCAAGAAAAAGGCGACGGCAATACGGGAGTATCCCCTTCTGTATCGGCAGATCCACCTGTCTCTGGATCCCGTCCTCGATCACGAAGAGTTGTTTGGAAGTGGCCACCCAGAGGCGATCCTGCCCATCGACAAGGACAGAGACAACATGATCTCCATCGATCAGTGCGGGATTCCGCCAGGTGATCCGGCCGTCCGGTGACATCTTTCCCAGACCGAGGATGCGCCCGGCGATCCAGACATTCCCCTCGGAGTCTTCTGCGAGATCAAGCACCCGCACGCGGACATTGTCGATCGAAAGAGGAACGTGGTCCAGCGTCTCGCCCCACAGGGTCAGGCCGTTTCGATGGCCCACGACAATGGTGCCGTCACGACGCTGGAGCAGCGCGGTCACCTCGTCGGAAAACAACTCCTGCTGGTTGGTGTAGCCGGCAAAGCGGCGGCTGATGATCTTCGATGCCCCTCGCATTGTTCCCTGCCAGATAATCCCCTCCCGATCCCGGAAGAGGGTGATTGCCCCTTCTTGGATGAGGCCGTTTTCCTCTCCCAGGGTTTCCAGAGACCCCGATCGATCGTAGTAGTCAAGTGTGAGATGGGAAGCCACATATACTCCTCCATGCCCATCTGCGACAGAACGCATGTCCGGGTATTCGATGGTCGTGGTGAAAGGAACGTTGTCATCGATCATCTCGAACCGCTTGTCGGCGAGGCGACCGATCCAGCTCTTTCCGATCACCCAGAGGTCTCCATTCACGGGATCGACGGAAACGGTTAGGACATTTAGCCCGGCGGGGATCCCGTCGATTCGTACGACCGAATCAGGGCTGGTGGAGGAAATACAATAGAGTCCTTCCGGGGTGCCGATCCAAAACAGTTCGCCATCGGCGATCAGGCAATTGATCCTGGTGATTCCCTTATTCTGGAGAAAAATCCTCTCCCAATGATCCCCGATTCTGTAGGTCAACTGGTCAGGGGGGAGGGCGAGGGCGACCACAACGGAGTCGCCGCGTGCGGCCGCCGCCGCGTGCTCGAAGTAGTGGGGGGTGAAGTGATAGGTGGAATCGAGAGGTATGCTGGTCCAACGGTCACCGTCCAGACGAAGAAGGGATCTCCCGGGATTCGACAGTGCCAGCCACAATCCACCGTGTGGATCGGTAAACAGGCGTCCTTGGCTTACTTGGATATCGATGTCGATCTGCCCGGGAGACTTCCAGCTCATCCCGTCATACGAGGCGAGACCCGATCGAGTGACGAACCAGATCCGCCCCCACCTGTCCTGGGAGATACTCTTGATATCCGAGCTGGGCAGCCCGTCCGTTTCCGTATACGTCTTGGTATGATAATGCTGTGCGGAACAGGGGGGCGGTGGAGTCAGAAGGATAAGGCAGGCAAGAAGGCAATTGAAAACCAATGGGTTTGTCGAACTCGGATTGCGGTTCGTCTCACGCCACCCTCGACAGATCGACACGACACGAAGATTCAAGCTTCCCGTTATCATAGCTTACTAAGACTGGCGCTAGTGTCTTGTCCCAGAAATACTTATTCAAAGTCGCGCTCGTATATTTAAAATTGAATCAGCTGGTGCCGTCCAGGTGAAGGGATTTTTCTTGAGATTGTGGTTCTTAACAAACTGATCAATCTGTTCGACGAGTCTTTTTTTTTACACTGCGATAATTTTGTGGGACCGGATGAGCACGATGAGTGTGGATAGTACGAAGATTCGAGCGAACGCATCGAAAACATCAGAGCGTGACTTACGACCGAGCCGGGGAACTGGACAAGCAGCTAGAGCTGGACATTGCCGAGCTGATGGAGCGTGCCGAAGCAGCGGACGTTGAACACAAGCTTTTCAGAACGAGCCCGAAGGTTCGTACACTGGGAAGTCCGGCTTACCAACTATTCAAAGCCCTATCTTCATTGATAGGGCTTTTTTTATTTGGGCGGGTCACCAGCAACGACGCTTGCTGAAATAGGGGAAAACACGTAAAATTGGAGTATTCAATCGACAGGGACTCTGCCAACTCTGATGTAATCACCGTCCATCCACCCATATTAATTTTGAAGGAGGTGGGGAAATGAAGAATACAAAGAGAAACAAATGGACTTGCTCAGGTTTGCTGCTGCTCTTCTGGGCCCTGTTTCTCTCGCCTGGCGTGGTGGCGGACGGGGGACTCGAAACGCCCGGCGTGATCGAGGGAACGGGAAGTTATTTCGCGGTGACTGACAGTGCCTATCTGAACATCACGCTGGCCAGCACAGAGATGTTGAACCTGATGCTCGAGTCCGTGCCCGAGATGATCATTCTCGATTTGGAGGCTGCCGCAGGGGGGACATCGTCCGAGATCACTCTTTGCGGTCTCCAGCCCTCGACAACTTATTATTTGTATGAGGACGACTATCACAATCTCGTCGTTTTCACAACGGATCAGAATGGAAGCCATGTCTACACGCAGGACCTTTTTCAGAGGCATCTCGTTTTCATACAGCCGCGCGCTTCCACGATTTATCTGAGCAGTTCAGGATGGAGCGATCCCACTGTCGGGACATGGGACCCGACCACCCAGACAGGCACGCTGACAACGGATCTCTTCGAGACTGTCCAGGTCGATAGCGACGGAATCACGCTCGACGGCGCCGGGCAAACGATAACGGGCACCAAAACAGGTGGCGGGGTCTACCTTGGCGGTAGAACGGGCGTGACCGTCAAGAACGTGAATATTCGGAGCTTCAACAGCGGGATCTATCTTTTCCAATCGAACAACAACACCCTGGTGGGCAACAGTGCTGCCAGCTGCAGTCACGGAATCTGGTTATACGACGCGAGCCACAACACCCTGATCGACAACACGGTCACCTCGAATACCCTGGAAGGAATTTACTTCCACGCCGACTCGAGCAGCAACAGCGTGACGGGAACGTACGCCACGGGCAACAACGTTGGAATCTGCGTGCGATTTTCCGGGAGCAACACGATCACCGGAAACACCTGCTTCGACAATGACAACGGGATCTACTTCTACAAATCGGACGGCAACGAGGTATACAACAACAATTTCAAGAGCAACGTCGTACGGCAGGCGCTGGTCGTGTTGTGCAGCGGAAATGTTTTTTCTCTCTCTGCACCGGTGGGAGGAAACTTCTGGAGCGACTGGACCGACCCTGACGGAGACGGTGACGGGTTTGTCGATTCCCCTTACCTTTTCACCGGAGGGCAGGACGATCTTCCCTGGACCATGGAGGATGGGTGGCAGGAGCCGCAGAACCAGATACCCGTTGCGGTCGCGGGTGAGGACCAGTCCGTCCACCAGGGAAGTCTGGTCACTCTCGACGGAAGCGGCAGCCACGATCCTGACGGGGACCCGATCACGTTCTTCTGGGAAATCACGTCAGATCCTTCGGGAAGCACGGCCGCGCTGTCGGATCCCTTTGAGATCGGCCCTTCTTTCGTGGCAAACATGTCGGGTGACTATGTGATCGAACTGATCGTGACCGATTCGAAAAACGCGGAGAGCGAGCCCGACTCCGTCATTGTGAGCACCACGAACGCGGCGCCTGTGGCTGATGCAGGCGATGACCAGGCCATTGTCGAGATCGGCACCACGGTCGATCTCGACGGCAGCGCGAGCTACGATCCCGAGGGTGATGACATCACCTACTCGTGGACCATGGAGAAACCCACCGGAAGCCTGGCAACGTTGTTCGATCCTGCCACGGAAAGTCCCTTCTTTGTTGCCGATGTCCACGGAGACTACTTGCTGGAGTTCACGGTGACCGACGAATTCGGAGCAGAGAGCGATCCCGATCTCGTGACAGTGAGTTTCGAGAATGTCAAACCCGTGGCCCTTGCCAGATGGACCTTTTCTGGCATCGTGGGAGACGCGGTGTTCGTCGACGGGAGCGACAGCTACGATGCGAATCTCGACCTTCTTTCCCACCACTGGAGTATCACGTCGAAACCCTCGGGCAGCCTGGCCGAGATTTCAGATCCAGCTGCGGCTCAGACCTGTTTTTTCTCCGACCTACCAGGCGAGTATCTGGTCAGCCTTGTGGTGAACGACGGATTCGAGGAGAGTGATCCCGACAACGTGACCATCGTTGCCATCACCAGCCAGGAAGCGGCTGCGATCGAGCTTCTCGACGCCATCACGAAGATCAATGACGACTCTGTGCTCGGCCGGGAGCACTGGAGGAACAAGAACCTCAGGAAAGCAATAACCAACAAGATCAACGCGGTTCTGAAAATGATCGACAAGGAGCTTTACGAAGATGCCTGGGACAAGCTGTCCAACGACATCTCGCACAAGATGGATGGCTGCCATTATGAGGGCGAACCCGACAAGAACGACTGGCTCATCACATGTGCCGGGCAGGAAACACTCTTTCCTCTCATCACGAACGCCATGGGGCTCTTGGAGAATCTAATCGACTAGAAGCTGTTTCATGACCTCCTTCTGCTTCTAGTGTCCGGGTGGTAGTCCGGGCGGATCACTTTGATGACCGGAATCTGGGTGTGATATTTGGGTGTTACAGAGGCGATCCTGAGACACACACAAGATTCTTCGGAGCGAAGCCCGAGGGTCGTAGACTGGAAAGTTCGGCCTACCAATTAATCAAAGCCTTCTCATCATTGAGAGGGCTTTTTTTCGGACCTGCGCGAATTCGGCGCTACGCGCCCCTCAGGATTCCCCTCGTGCGAATCGCCCGGCGACATCCAGAATAGAGAGGACCATGATGTTGCTGTCGATGGGGTAGGACTTCCGACCAGGATAGACAATGTAGAGCATGTCGAGATTGAGATCTTCGATCGCGATTCTCATCGACCTGGATGTTCTCGGCGCGTCAGCGTATTTCATTTCGAAACCAAGGCGCTTGCCGTTCTTGAAGATCAGAAGATCGATCTCGGCTCCACTGTGAGTGGACCAGAAGTAAATGTCCCGGTTTTCGCTCGCTGCCAGGACCTGTTCGAGGGCGAATCCCTCCCATGATGCGCCTAGCTTGGGATGCTGGAAAATGCTCTCGCGTCTCTCCAGTCCAAGCAGCGCATGAAGCAAGCCACTGTCCCGGATGTAAACCTTGGGCGACTTCACCTGGCGTTTCTTCAGGTTCTCGTGCCAAGGCTGCAGTTGCCTGACCATGTATGATCCCGAGAGGATATCGAGATAGCGGCGCGCCGTGGCCTCCGCGCAAGCGAGGGAACGAGCGAATTCGGCCGCATTCCAGATCTGCCCGTGATAGTGGGCAATCATCGTCCAGAAACGTCGGAGTGTTTCCGAGCCGATCGTGATCCCGAGAGAGGGGATATCTCGCTCGAGAAAGGTCCGTGTGAAATCGATGAGCCACTGATGGCTTCGGGCATCATTTTCAGCGAGAAAGGAGCGGGGAAATCCTCCTCGGAACCACAATCCTTGAAAGCCCTGTCCGGGGAGTTCGCACAGATTAAGGCCGGACAGGTCCACGAACCCGATTCTACCTGCCAATGACTCGGATGCCCCCTTGACCAAATGGGGAGATGCGCTCCCGAGCACGAGAAATCGGGTTTGGGAATCGGGACGGTCCACGAGCACCCGGAGGATCTCGAAGAGCTCGGGTTTTCTCTGGATCTCGTCGATGATGACGAGGCCCCCGAGGTTTTCGAGCGCCAGCATCGGTGCCGAAAGGCGTGACAAGTCCACGGGATTTTCCAGATCGAAATACTCAGAAGGTCTTCCCTTTGCTAATTCCTTTGCAAGAGTGGTTTTACCGCACTGACGGGGGCCCAGCAAAGCGACGGCGGGATTGTGTATCAGGGAGTCACTGATGCGGTCTAAGTAACGGTTTCTCTTGATCATGAGGGTAGTATAATCTTGAAAATCGGTATGTCAACTACTGATTTTCAAGATTATATTCTATTCCAAAAGTATCAACAGGGCCTGTCTGGGACCGCTCAGCATCGCCATTTGCCGGTATTGGCCCAGATGCTCGGTTAGAAGGGCTGCGTAGACTCTCTTCACATCGGCAGCTTATCGACGACCTGGTCTGTTTGTCAGGACCAAAATAGGGAACATCGTAAATTGGTCCGTATTGATTTACGAGGTTTCCTTGTTGAGTTCGGTGATTTCGACTCCAGCTCGTGGAGTCGCGTGATGATCCCGAGGCGCACAGCATACTTTTCAGCACGGTGCTTGAGGTTCGTACACTGGGACGTCCGGCCTACCAAAAGCTCAAAGCCTTGTCTTTCCGACAAGGCTTTTTTTTTTCGGCGAACGCACTCCCGTAGATCGCTTGTCAGAAACTTGACCTCTCGATTCGTGCGCTCGGGTCGGCGTTGGAATTCCAACGAGCCCTCCTATCTGCCACGTGTGTAGATCCCTTCAAACATCACCGTGCGGTATTGAGAATTTTCTTTCCACGGTGTGGTGAGATATCCCTGGGGAGCGGTCTTTCATTCCTTGAAGCAACTTTTGTCAAGGATGTACACCGCGTCACAAAGAAGAAGGCACGCCTTATGTCTCGCTTTGATCCAATTGCTTCAGACTCGGGATGATCCTTTCTCTTTGATCTACGGGAGGAAATTACGATGAAATTGAAATGTGCTGTACTGATCGTTTGCTTCTCGGTTTTCAGTGGGAGCGTCCTCTGTTTCGCCCAGAACGAGAACGTGGCCGCCAGCAAGCCCGCACCACTCTTGACGAAGGTGACAGGCCCGGCGCGCGACTTCGATACCTTCGTACCCAATCCAGGTCCCCTCGGATCGCGCGCCGAGCACTGGCGCGAACGGGGGGGCGGCATCCACCTCGATTTCCTGCGCGTGTACAACGGCGTGATCCTCGGTTGGTCCATCTATCTCGGCGATGACGAAGGATTCGACATCTGGGGGGATGTGGGTTCTGATTTCACCGCACGCTGGTCGACCATGGGGTGGTCGCGCTGGGGTTACGGCGGAGAAGTCGCTTACACATCGCCTTATCCGTATTCGTCATACACTTATGTCAACACCTGGGGTTCCACCGGGTCGGGAACGATTGACATCCCCTCGTCTTACTACAACGGTTCTCTCTACGAGAGTTTCTTCGATGCTGAAATGATCGGTCCTGGCAACGTCCGCTGGACCGAAGACGGGTCATCGAATTGGCATATGACGTACGACAACGATCCCGGAAATTATATCGACAACAGGGTCTACGCCTACGCTGGAAACAGTGTGAGCACGGGATGGAAGGCAACCGTCTACGACTACGGCTACAACTATGCCCGCGGCTTCTCGTTCAATGCCGATGTCAAGAGAACCGATGACGATGGCGATTGGGCTTACGGAATATTTTTCTTCGCCAACAGCCCTTTGGGGCCGGACGGGAATTGCTACGCGGTCAAGATCGCCGATTCCTCGGGCAGCAAACACTACTTCTCGGTCTGGAAATACACGGCCGGATCGGGCACAGCCTTGATTCCGTGGTTTCAAGACGCGGCGATCAATCCGTCGGGCGAGTGGAACAACATCAAGGTCGACACCCTCAACGGAAACATGGAGTTCTGGTGCAACGGAGTCTCCATGGGGACGGCCTTTGACGACAGCTACAGATCGGGCAACATCGGTGTCGGTGTTTACGATGCGGACGGCCTTGCCACCTGCGAGTGGGATAACATCACCGTGCACAGGCAGCCGAGTGTCAAGGTCGGCAAGGGAGGCAACGACCCGGAACCCGAAAGAATTCTCCGGAATATCAACCATCCTGACTCGTAAAGTTCGTGGAAGAATGGAAGAAATTGTCCCGGAACAATTCCTTCACTTGTTGTTCCCGGAACGATAAATGGAGGAATTGCTCCGGGAACAATTCTTTTTTTTCAAAATCCACTAGCAGGATCTGGCTCATCGTGCGCTTTGGAAGGTGGTTCGAGCCGCTTACCTTTGCGAGCGGCCCCAATGAAAGGAGGGACCAAGATGACCAGATACACGAAGCTCTTGATGAGTCTGATAATTGCGGCCTTTTTGTCCGGGGCGGCCTTCGGCGGCGCCGTCACCAGCCCGATACAGGCGCGCGACCTGGTTCTTTCGAGAATGCTCGATAACGACACGACCAATATCCGGCTGTCCGTTTATCCGAGCCGGCTCGATGCAGGTACATCGATTCTCACATGGCACGAGGTAGCCATCACCACACCGTCGGCAGGATACGTGGTCTTTGTCGACGATATGGCTTATGCCAACTTCGAACACCCCTGCCGTTACGTTTTCGTCGATGGAACCACCGGTTCCACGCGGGTGGTTCACCACACGACTCCACCGAGAAACAGCATGGAGTGGCTCGAGATGGAGACCGAGGCCAAGAAGAAGCTCGCGGCGGTCAAGATGAAAAGGCCGTTGCGTCCCGACAAGCGGCCTCCGCCGCGAAAGAGCTCGCGCGGCGGCGAGTTCTACGCCGTTCTCATGAACGGCGGTGTCGATCCGAGCCAGAACTACCCGCGCTACTGGAACGACCTGTCTTTCATCTACACGACTCTCGTTGATACCTACGGCTACAAAGATGGAAATATCTTCGTCCTCTGCTCCGACGGAACCAGTTCCGCCCCGGATCAATCCGATGGCACCTCGTCCAATCTGGATCTGGATGGCGACACCGACGATGACATCACGCACGAATGTGTCCTCAGCGAGGTACAGGACGTCTTCGATTACCTGGCCGCCACCCTGACGGCCGACGACCAGCTCTTCATCTTCACGACCGACCACGGCGGGAGCAGCGGCGGATGGGGGGCTTATCTCAACCTGTGGAACAACGAAACGCTCACCGACAGTCAATTCAAGACCGACATGCTCGATCCGCTGCCCGAATGCGACATCATCACCACGATGGAGCAGTGCTTCAGCGGCGGTTTCGAGAACAATATCAGGACCTTCCGAAGCCTGGCGTTTGCGTCCGCCTGCAACGAGGGCCAACTCTCCTGGGCCATGCCGCCCAACTACGAGTACGACATGTTCGTGTACTTCTGGACCTGTGCGGTCAATCAAGCCGACGAGAACGGAAATCCCGTTTCGTCCGATTTCGATGGGGATGGCTTTGTCTCGATGAAAGAAGCCTTCCTCTATGCGGAGCAGGAGGACTTCGCGTTGAGCCAGTCTTTTTGGGGTTATAAACGCGAGACTCCTCAGTATCACTGCACACCGGCCCATCTCGGCGATGAGCTCTTCCTCGACAAACGCGACGAGGTCGTCGTGAATGCCACCGTCGTGTGCGACAACTACTTTGCGATCTTCAGCGGACCGGAGAGCGGGGACGATGTCACACTCCAGGGAGGCGGCAACTACCCCTCGCAGATCTCGATCAACTACAATACCACCGACGAGTACACCTACATCGCGGCCTGGGGCGACCAGGGCGTTGCGCAGGGGCTGCTCTTCGACCTCACCCGGGACGGCGTCGATTTCAAGAGCGGCGATCCGAACTGGGAGGTCTATGCCACGAGCGATCCGCTGCCCAATGGCTACCCGGGCGGTGCGCCGACCCAGGCACAGATGAAAAACCACATCGACGCGGCCAACAGCGGCGAGCTCTGGGAACGGGTCACCGTGGGCGGGCGGAACGCCGGTCTGTTCTACACGTGGTGGCCCCAGTTCGGCAGCATCAGCCAGGAGGCGCGGTGGATCTGGTTCAACTCGTGGGCTCAGGGCAACCTGGCCGAGCCCTTCGCCCCGGGACGCGATCACGGCGAGTTCCTGATCTTCCGACTCAGCCCCATGGTCGAAGGGCGTGCGGTGTGCGACAATCGGTTTGCGCTCTTCACCGGGCCGGAGAGCGGTCAGGGTCTCACCCTGCGGGGCGGGGAGAACTACCCCATCCCCGAAACCTTCGCCTTCTCCACCGACGACGAGTACCTCTACATCACGGCGTGGAGCGACCACGGAATCCAGCAGGGGCTACTCTTCGATCTGGAAATGAACGAGATCCCGATATTCAGCGGCGAGTCGGCCTGGGAGGTGTACGCCACGGGCCATACCCTGGACAGGTCTTTGTGTTATCCCGGTTACATGCCTGCCACGTCCGCGGTGTCGAGCCACATCGGCGTCGCCAACACGAACGACGACTGGGTTCCGGTCACGGTCGGAGGACCGAACGATGGATCGTTCCACTGGGGCAAGTGGGGATTCATCGACACCGACGCCCGCTGGATCTGGTACGACTCGGGCACGCAACCCGGCTCCAACGCACCTTTCGAACCGGGGCATGATCACGATGAATTCCTCATCTTCCGCTGCCTTCTCAGACCGGTCGAGTTCACTCTGACCATCGAGCCCGATCCGTTGACCCACTTCTCGCCCGGGTACTTCACCGCGTTCAACGGGATTCCCAACGAGAAGACATGGCTCGTTTACAGTCTGTACGGACCGGGCAATTATCCTGTTGCGAGTCCGATCAAGGTCTGGATCGAGTTGAACGGTCCGAAGCTGGCCGCGCCCACGTTCGTCATGTCCGATGATCACGGAACCGCGGAATGGATACTGTTCATACCGGCTGTCGTCATTCCGAACATCTGGTTCCAGGCGGTGCAGGACAACAAGGTGTCGAACATCGTGAAGACATCGATCGTGTATTAGCGTATTTTCAGACGCCTCAACGCCGAAGAGGGCAGGACCCGACCTCCTGCCCTCTTCGCGTGTAGATTCAGGCGCGGCTCAATCGTCCGGCCAGTCGAAGGTGTACCTGTGCTCCTCGAGCCGCGTCTTTTTTTGGGGCTCGCCGTCCGGATCTTCCTTTACCACGACCTCGATCGAGGTGCGGGTCTTCACGTCGCGCGGCCGCAGCGTCTCGATCTCATAGACGCCCGAAACCCTGTCGTGCCTGCGGCACGATACGAGCCTGTCGATGGGAAAATCGACGTCCTCTCCCTCGAGCAGGACGCCCAGCATTTGCGGCAAGAACTCCTTCATCCCGGCCGGATTCCATTCCGTTTCCACGGTGGCCCTGAAACATTTTCTTCCACCGTAGACGAGGACCGTGTGGCACTGGACCGAGACCTTGCCCGGAATTTCGGCTCCGCCCACCAAGCCTGACGTCGTATCGAAGGTTTCCGTCTCCCCTGTCATCATGTCGAGACCGACCCACGCGCCGACCCAGACATCCCAGTAGGCTGCCGTCTTTCGCTCCATCACGGTTCGAAAGGCGGGATTCCTCATGATCTGCTCGAACCGATCCCACTTTTCGTGGGAGGCGGCCTCCGTTTGTCTCATGATCTCGAGAGTCTGCGCCATGATCGCGTCCCAGTTCCTGAAACCGATCAGATTTCCCTCTCGATCGATGTGCAAGTCGGGATAAACCGAATCGAGGCCTGCAAAAACCTCGAGCTCCGCCGCGACCCGCGGATTGGCGGCGCTGACACCGTTGATCGACTCGAAGCGGAATCCCCGGTTCGACACGATGGAACCGGTCCCTTCTTCATCCGGTTTCCAGGACAGCTCATAGGAGACGACCCCCTTGTGGCCCTTCTTGGAGACGGTCTCCTTGACACCGACGCTTCCCTCCTCCGGCCAGGCGAAGGCGGGCGACACCCTCTCCGGCTCACGGTTGCAGGCCGGGATGAGGATCAGAAAAGACAATAGGCAAAGAAGGCGCAATCTCATCGTCGGTCGCTCCAAAGACTTTGGGAAGACACCGCGGGTTCCTCCCCGAGATCGAACAGAAGAGGGATCTCCGTTTCTCACTGCACCGTGAAGTCGACAACGTCGAAGTCCCACAGCGCGGTCAGGTTGAGGACGCCGTTGGGAATGGCATCGAGGGCGAGAAAGCACTTGTAGCTCCCCGTGGGTGCGGGCTGATCGAAGACCGTGGCCGCGTGATTGCGAAGCGGTCCGGTGTAGTACACGTTGCCCGCGCCCGGCCGCCAGATCGGATTCAACCACGATCCAAAGCTCCAGGTGTTCCACGCAGGGGTCGGCAGGATCGCCAGCACCCAGAGATCCCCTTTGAGCGCGGGTTGATAGCCGTTGTCGATCTCGATGGTGAGGGTGACGTTCTCGCCGCTGCTGATGATCACGTTCTGGTCCTGGCCGTTGCACTTGACGTCGAGCGCCAGAACGCTGTCGAAGTCGTACACGAACGCCGAGCCGGCGCCCGCCCCGATGCCGTCATCATAACAGGAACCGACGAGAGCCCTGTCACCCGAGAGGGAGACAGAATAGCCGAACTGGTGGTAGTCGCCGCCGTCGGATGCGAGCAGCTTGTCGTTCTCGAACTGCTGCCCGAAACCTGGCGCCGCGAGAAGAAGAAGCAGCAACAGGACCGCCCCGGCCGTGACCCGGAAAGCCCCTGACAATAACCTCCGTGACGTCGCTCGGTGGAGATGGCTCATCCGATGCCTCCCTCTCGATGTGAACGGTTCGATCCCTGTGTGCGATCCGGAGCAGGCGCAGAATCCGAAGGTCTTCTTCAGATTCACAAATGATCATATATTGAATCCTCTTATTTAACAACGGATCTTCCGACCCGGGCCGGCGGGGATAAATCGATTCCCCCTCGAAAGTGGTTTGCGATCATCCGGGCGGGATGGGGATTCCGGATCCGCGCTTCGATCTGCTCTTGCGGGATGGCGGTCACTCGGTCTCGAGGAAATCGTCGTTCCGATAACCGGGTGTGTCCTTGTACCAGTCGAGATACCTGACCCCGCCCGTTTCGGCCCAGGTTCCGAAGTGGTTGTAGCCCCTGGTGATTTCTTTTCTCTCCACGGGCCACCGGAACTGGTGAACGATATTGATCGCCCAGGGCAGGTTCTTGGCGGTCTTGTAGTACCTTCCCGCACCCGGATTGCTGCTGTCGTCCTCGGTGCCCAGGTATTCGAGGTTCGCCAGGTCGGTCGGTTCGTGATCGACGAGGTGGAGCTCCTTGCCCCTCTCCAGGTCGATGAACATGAAAGGATTGAAGGGCGGCGTTCCGAGCAGGTCCGGATCGATCGGGTCGGTGAACGTCACGAGGACGGTGATATCATCCTCCTCATGATACCAGGCGTTCTCGAACACGATCACCGTTGCCTTGCTCTGGCCCGCCTCGAGCCCCTTCGCGTCGAGAGTCACGATATGGTTGGACAGCTCGTAGCCCGTCACCTCGGAAACCTGCGCGGGCAGGAGAGGGAGCTGGAATCCGAGCCCGTTCTGCCTGTCGCCGCCGATGTTTTTCACCTTGAACGTGCATTCCAGCTTGGCGATGTCGTTGTCCGCGTTGCAGAGCTTGATGATCCGGTAATAGACCACGAGGTCGTTGAAATCATAGTCCCCTTTGCTCGGCCACAGATCCTCGAAGGCGAGCGATCCCCATCCGAACTCGCTGGGAGTGTAGACGTCGAACGCCAGCTCGCCGTCGTCCGGGTAGTCGTCGTAATAATCGATCACGCCGTCCGAATCGGTGTCGGTGTCGGGTATCTCGCCGGAATCGACGGGCAGGGTGGTCAGGTCGTTGATGCCGATACCGTACGGTGTGAAGCGGTACTCATAGGCACCGGTGACCGTGTCCATGACGATCAGATTGGCGTTGTTGAGATTGTCGGCGAGCCAGAGCGTGCCGCCCGTGTCGATCGTCATCGACGTGATCGAGAAGGTGAGGTCCTCCGCGCTGATCCTGTCCGCCGAGATCGTATCGCCGGGCTCGAACTCCAGGCCGTAGAGCCCCGAGAAGGAGCCGAGAAACAGGGTGCCGTCAGCGGCGAACTTGACATCCCCGCCGGCCACGTTGTGTATCCCGGTGATCGGAAGGGAGGAGAGGACTTTGCCGTTCGAGGGATCGATCGTGTAGAGCGTGTCCTTTCTCGAGAAATAGAGCAGGCCATCCTCGTAGTTGTAGTCCAGCCGCGGACCGCCCATTCCCAGGTTGGCGACCAGGTTCCAGTCGTGCGTGTCCAGATCGAAGGACCGGAGGGGAAAGGGCGAAGACCGTCCGATGGTGTACAGCTTCCGGCTGACCTTGTCGATCGCGCAGGTCCAGCTCCCCATGGGCATGGTTCCGATAACGGTCATGACGCCCGTCACCGGGTCGATGGTGAAGATGTCCGCTTCGCCGTTCACGCCGTAGAGGATGTCTCCGGCCATGGGGGGGTTGTGCCCCGAGGGGCCGTACACGATCTGGCTGTGAGTGTATTCCACGGTATCGTTCACGATGTCGACTATTTCGGTGTAGAAGACCCCCTTCTCGTTCCGGACGAGGTAGAGCTTCGTGTAGAAGGCGGGCACCGTGGCCGTGGTCTCGAACAGGCCCGACTGGGTTATCCCGGTGCACACGAACCGGTCCTGCTCGTCTTTTATGATCACCCTGTCGGAGACGGTTTCACCGTCGTCGTCGATCCATGTATCGGCCGTCGATCCGGCGTTCTCGTCATAGGTGTAGAGGTCGTACTTGATCTGATCCTCGGCGTCGTTGATCGTGATCTGTATCGTCTTCACCGTTTCGAAGTCGAAGTTGGCCGGAACGTCGAGCTCGCTCATCGTCTTGTCGCCGCTGTCGCTCGCGCCACCGCCGCTTCCTCCCCCGCCCCCGCAACAGACCAGGAGGATCGGGAACAGAACGATCACCCCGAATGTGGAGATCCGTAAAGCAGTCACTTTTTTTCTCCCGAAAATGTCCTGTCGAGGTCTCGGCGAACTCGGGGGATCGTACGCGATTCCCCCGGAAAAACAGACGGTCGGGTCGTTCAGCAAACCCGGTTTCGCGGCCCGGACTCGGGGCGAAGGGGCAACGTCTTTCGAGGAACCCTGAAGGATCTTTCGGCATTTCGGTGGATCGGTCTGAACCATGCCCGGTGGGGATGAAGAAATTTAATCGCACCGGTAGGGAGACCGCCCAATCCGGCCGCGATCGCGATCCTTTCCGTCGTCTCCAGTGCTGCTCTCTCCGCCACCATTTACGTGGCCGGCGACGACATGGCGGAATTCGGTGCTGGAAGGATTTATCGTGACAAACGGGACGGGAACTCCGGATACCGGCGGAATCGTCTTCAATGGCGGGATCTTCTGCTGCAGCTCCGATCCGACGATCGCGAACAACATCGACGCTGATCGTCTGTTCGTGGCCGGCCCGCTCGGAGATCTTTAGCTGAGCCAGATCATCGCTCTTCGGGCGAAGTCGAGGTTTCCGCGCTCCTCCTCATTTCGATGGATCACACGTGAGATCGAGATCGACCTCGATTTCTTCTCCCTCGGCCAGGATGACGGTCTTCCTGTCGATCTTCACGATCCCGGTATCCTTGAACCGCACGGCGATGACGTCGACGGTCCCGGGCGGCAGTTTCTCGAAGGAGAACGATCCGCTGCGCGGGATCCCGCCCGCGTCGGCAATCAAGCCGTCGCGACAGGAGGGAGCATTGAAATTTCCACTGTCCGACCACCGGCACGCGCCGGGCCGGAAGAGGTAGACCCCGAGCTCTCCCGATCCGGTGTCGTCCGAACCCGCCACGATTCCCTTGAGCGACGCGTCGCCCTCGGAGTAGTCGAAGTCGGCCCTCGCTTCGCCGAAGTCGACGACGTGGACGACCTGGCGCATCAGCCAGGGTTCGTGGAGTACTACCTCGTACGTGCCGGCAGGCAGTCTCTCCATACGATAGGCGCCGTCAAACACTCTCGCATGGATCGACTCGGTTCCGGAGCCGTCACCATCGATGCGGCTTGCGAGGAGATAGGAAAAATTGACCTTCTCGCTGTTTGCCGAAACATTGCCGACGATGACTCCCGAACCGGTTTTGAATTCGAAATCGTGCCGGCTCGAGATACCCGCTTCAACGGAAAGGGATCTGGAAAGATATAAGGTTTCGGAATAGAACGATCCCAGCGAGGTGTGGAGATTGAGCTCTCCGGGAGGGAGATCGCCGATGCGGTAGAATCCATCCTCATCGGTGCGGACATTCCTGGAACCCCCGCCGAATACGCAGGAGACCTTGATTTCGGCAACACCCACACCGTTTTCGCTCACATAGCCGGTGACCTCGCACGAGCTTCCGGCGCCCAGGTGGAGGTCGCAGATCACGGTGCCATACCCGATGTCGACGATCTCTTCGGTGCTGTAATGCGCATCGCTACTTCGCTGCGAGGCGGCGATCGAGTATCGACCCGGCGGAAGAAAGTCGAACCGATAGGCTCCGTCCTTGTCCGAAGTGCACCGGCTCATGACTTCCCACGGTTCCTTCCCTCCGTCCACGCTCCGGCTGTGGGCACTGACCTGGATCCCCCGCGCCGGTTCACCGCGCACGAACACCTTTCCCGCCACCGCGCCTCGTGAATCGAAGGCGAAATCGCAGATCGCGTCTTCCTTTTCACCGAGGACGACTGTTTTGTACCGGGTGATCGAACCGTTGTCACCCTCTCTACTCGCCCAGATGCCGTATTCCGCGGGGGAGAGGTTTTCGATCCTGTAGTTGCCGTCCTTCCCGGTCACGGCAGGATCGTCGGGGACATGAACCTCGTCTCTCGACTTTCCGTTCTTGGCGTACACCGCAACGCGGACACCCGCCTCCCCGATGCCGCCAACAGTGACGCGCCCCGCGATCGTTCCGCCCCGCTCGAGGAGGATCTCGATCCTGTCGATGGTCCGGTCCTGATCGATCGTGATTTTCAAGGGGTTCGAGTTCCGATAGTCGGGGTGTACGGCCTCGACGGTCACGACACCCGGATTCAGGTCTCCGATCGTGAACGTTCCGTCGGCACCGGTGACCGCGCCCGGCTCCCTGGACCCGCTGGTTCCGCCGGGATAGTAAAAGACGCCGAGCGGATCCGAGTCGTCTTGAGCCACGAAGAGGGACACCTCGGGCACGGGCTTGCCTGTCGATCGGTCCCGGACCGTTCCCGAGATGGCGCCCGCGTCGACGAAAGTGATGACCACTCCGTCGAGGATCGCGCCGGGAAGGACGGCCAAGGGATCGGATCGTGTTTTCCGTCCCTCCCTGGTCGACACATGCACGGTCTTCTCTCCAGCGGGAACCGCCTCGAGCTCGAAGACCCCGTCCTTGAAGCTTCTTTCATTGATCGCGAAATCTTCGAAGAGCTCGTATTGCGGCTTCCACTCCCACAGCGACGCGACGAATTCGGGAACCGGATCGCCGGCCGCGTCCACGACCCGGCCCCTGATCGTCCCGTACCGCTCGACCAGGAGCACCACGTCGCCGCGGTCCACATCGATATCGGGGTTTCTCCCCGAGCTGCCGAGGGCGGACTTGACGCGGAGGCGGACCGGTCTGGCCAGCAATCCCCCGATATGAAAGGACCCATCCTCCCCGGACCGCACCGTTTTGTCGATCGAATAGCCGCTTCCGCCCTGGTGCGCGCTGACTGTTGCGCCCGCCACCGGTTCGCCGAGATCGTTCTCGACCGTGCCGGCCACGAAGTGCGACCCCTCCGGCTTCAGGATGATCTCGAGGCTCTCCATCTCCTCGTGGACTTGAACGTCCTTCTCATGACAAGACACGTATCCTGTTGCAGAGACGGTGACGCGCTTCTTGCCCGGTGAGAGGTCGTCGATCCGGAAGACGCCATCTTCTCCGGTAACTCCGCAATCCCTGTTTCCAAAACCGAACGCAACCAGGGCATTGGCCACGCCCGCTCCGTTCTGATCAACGACCCGCCCCGCGGCGGACAGGGATGGCGTGAGAACGATCTCGACTTCACCGGAAGGATCGTCCACGCAGAAACCGACCATCTCCGAATTCCTGAGCCAACCCTGCCGCGACGCGCTGATCCGGAAGGTGCCGCTCCGGAGGCCCTTGATGAGGTAGTGTCCCTCGCTCGTCTCCAGGGCCCGTGGCAGGGGCGCGTCGGGTATGGCCAGGATCCGGTTCAGTTTCGCGGCATCGATGATCTCGATCCGCGCGCCGGTGACCGGTTCGCCGGCAGGACCGCGGACCGCCACACCCAGGGCGCCGCCGCGGACGAGGGCGAGATCGACATCGCGACGCTCCTCGCCCGGTGAGAGGGAGATTCTCTTCCCGTTCCCCCAGAAGGCGGGAGCGTACTCGCCCGCGCTCATGACGCCGAGCAGATAATCGTCCGCTCCCAGCGTGGAAAAACGAAAGCGGCCTTCTTCGTCGGTCTTGACGTTCGTCCGGTGGAAGGGAAGATGATTTCCGATTCGAACCCGGGGCAACACCCTGAGCCAGATCCCGCCCAAGGGGGCGCCCGTTGCCTCGTGCGTCACCCTGCCGGACAGGGACGCGGCTGGTGTGAGCTCGATATCGAACCCCTCGATGACATCGCCGGCAAACGCGATCCTTGCGGTCTTGATCGGAGCGCAGAGCCTCGCGGCCAGCACCGTCACCCTCGCCAGCCCCGTGGACACGGGCCCGAGGGAGTAGCTCCCGTCGTCGAGCGTCCTGACGCTGGCCGGCACTGAACCGCCGGTGAGAACCGTTGCGCCGGCCACACCACGGCCGTCGTGGGTGACGTGCCCCTTGATGTAACTCCCCTCCTCGAGAAAGACCTCGAGATCGTCCGTTCCTGTTCGCACCGAGGTGACCATCTCGGGCGCCAGCCCCGGCGCCGCGAACAGGAGATGGTGAACGCCCGCCGCGAGATTCTCCAGCGCGAAACAACCGGCGTCATCGGTTCTCGCGCTGATCGCACACGCGCGGTGCACCACGACCAGGGCGTCCGTCACCGGTGCATTCCCCGATGCGGTTCCCGATGAATCGCCCGGTCTCCAGACCCGTCCCCGGATCGTTCCCGCCCGCCGCAAGAGGATCTCGTGGTCGCGCACGTGCGCGTCGGGGTGGGTTTCGCCGCTGGCGGCAAAGGCTTCGCAGTGACCGGCCAGGCCGGGCGCGACCGCGGTGAGAGAATAATTTCCGCCGGGGATGTCATTGAACGCGAACCAGCCGTCGGCAGAGCTCTCCGTCGTGGACGAGGAGTACTCCGCGGGCCTGAGTTTTCTATCCAGGGTACCCGTGCGTGTCGCCGTGACCGTCACGGCGCTGCGGAGCCGTCCCTGCTCATCCACGACGTAACCGCGCAAACCCTCGTATTCGCGCTGGCGTCTCTCGGCGTCGGTGCCTCCCCGTTCGATCGGTTCCCTGGAAATTCCTTCGCGGTTCCGATCGCCCTCTGCACCGGCACCGTCAAGGGCGGTCTCGTCGAGTCCATTCAGTTTCCCCGCGACAGGAACACCCGAACCGGGCTCACCCTCCGCACCCGGCTCGGCCGGCCCCCAGAGGACAGCGAGTGAAACGGCAATGATGCCGATCGCAAAGAGGAGCACTCCGAGCGGCATGAGGCCGATTTTTCCCTGACGGCGTCGGTGCGACATCCTGCCCTGGTTCAACAAAGCGCCTCCCTTGGCTCTGGTTTTCGATCCCCGATCGATTCTCTATCCCGACGTGGAGCATAACATCTCGATGGAGGCGTGTCACTCTCTCCACGGTGCTCATGGACCAACGCCTGTCGAGACGATGAAATTTCCGGTCAAACCGGAGGCGATCCGAGGCGGGCAAATCCAAAAGGAAAGCGACCGAAGGAGTATGCATCGAGATTGTGGTAAGATCCTGTCGGTCCACCGCATTTTGTCCGGATCCAAGGAAAATCGAGGTATGACGGAGACACCGAACAACGAGCGCTGGACGCGCGTCAAGGAGCTTTTCGACGCTGCCCTGGAGCAGGCTCCCGAGGTGCGGTCCGCCTTTCTGAAGGCCCAGTGCCGGGGCGACGACGCGCTTCGCGCCGAGGTCGAGGAACTGATCCGCCTGGACACGGCCTCGGGCGAGTTTCTGGAGACACCGGCGGTGACCGACCTGTCGATCGACGAAACCGGCGAGGAGTATATCGACACCCGGATCGGGCAGTACCTTCTCAAACGGATCATCTCCGTCGGCGGCATGGGAGTGGTCTACGAGGCGGTGCAGGAGCATCCCCGGCGGACGGTGGCGGTCAAGGTGATGAAGGACGGGATCCATTCCCGGTCGGCCAAGCGTCGTTTCGAGTACGAATCGCACATCCTCGCCCGGCTCGAGCACCCGGGCATCGCAAAGGTATTCGAGGCGGGCACCTTTCGCAAGGAAGGGCCGGTCTCCGTTCCCTATTTCGTGATGGAGTACATCCCCGACGCCCAGCCGATCACGAGGTACGCCTGGGGAAAGGGCCTTTCGACGCACCAGCGCCTGGACCTGTTGATTCAGGCCTGCAAAGCCGTTCACCACGGCCACCAGAAGGGCATCATCCACCGCGACCTGAAGCCCGCCAATATCCTCGTCGACGCACGGGGGCAGGTGAAGGTCATAGACTTCGGCGTGGCGCGGGTCACCGACTCGGACATCCGTCTCACGACGACCGATGCCGACCTTTCCAGGCTCATGGGCACGGTGCAGTACATGTCGCCCGAGCAGTGCAAGGCGGATCCCCACGACCTGGATTTCAGGAGCGATGTCTACGCCCTCGGGGTGGTGCTGTACGAGCTCCTCTGTGAGCAGTTGCCCTACGACCTCGGCAAGCTGGCTGTGTTCGAGGCGGTGCGCAAGATCCGCGAGGAGCAGCCGAAAAGGCCCTCCGCGATCAAGCGCACCCTGCGCGGCGACGTGGAGACGATCGTTCTCACGGCCCTGGAAAAGGACCGCGAGCGCCGCTATCAGTCGACGACCGATCTGGCCGAGGACCTGCGCCGCTTTCTCGGCGGCGAGGTGATCCTGGCGAAGCCCGCGGGGCTGCCGATCAGATTCTGGAAGCAGATCAAGCGCAATCCGGTGACCAGCACGTCGGTGGCCCTCGTCGTTCTGGCCCTGGCCGTTTTTGTCCTCTACGTGCTCCTCTGGTTCTATCCCCGGATTCAGGAGGAGCGGAACAAGGCGGTCAATTCCAAAATCGAAGCGGACGCTCAGCGTACCACCGCGCTGGAAGCTCTGGCGAAACTCGAGAAATCGGCTCAGAACACCACGGATATCAACGCATTCCTGGAAGACATGCTCCTGACGGCGGACCCCTTCGAAATGGGCCGCGAGGTCGAGATCCTGGAGATGCTGGACAATGCGGCAAAGAGGATCGACACGGAGTTTCCCGACCGCCCCGATATCGAGATATCGCTCAGAAACACTCTCGGCATCGTCTACCTGAACAACGGACAGTACGTCGCCGCCGAGGAGCAGTTCCGCAAGGCACTGGAGCTCTGCCGGCGGACCTTCCGCGCCGAACATCCGGACGCACTCAAGTCGATGTCCAACCTGGCCAGGGCCTTGATGGACCTGGGCCGCTTCGATGATGCCGAGGAATTGTTGCTCGACGTTGTCGAGGTCTACCGCAGCGACTCGAAAGACGACGACCCGAACATGATCAGCTCCCTCGGGAGCCTGGCCCTTCTCTACAAGAAACAGGGACGGTTCGAGGAAGCCGAGCCCCTCTTCCTCGAAGTGCTCGCGAGCGAGCACGACGCAGCGGAGGGCGGCACCCCGCAGAGGCTCGTGAACCTGGGCAATCTTGCGGGGCTCTACTTCATGCAGGGCCGCTACAAGGAAGCCGAGGCCTACTCCCTGAAAACGCTCGAAGGGTGCCGGAGGACCCTGGACAGGAGCCACCCCTACACATTCACCTCCATGAGCAACCTGGCGACTCTCTACAGAAGCATCAACCGCCTGCCCGATGCCGAGAGACTCTATCTGGAGGCGTACGAGGGCTACTGCCGGGTACTGAGCGAGGACCATCCGAAAACGCTCACCATTCTGGACAACCTGGCCACGCTCTACATGTACCAGGGCCGCAACGAGGAAGCTGAGCCGCTGTTTTTGAAGGCGCTCGACGGCTACCGCCGGGTTCTGGACGAGAACCACCCGAACATTTTCAACACGATGAACAACGTGGCCCTTCTCTACCAGAGACAGGGTCGTTTCCAGGAAGCCGAGCCGCTCCTCCTCGAGGCGCTCGAGGGGTACCGTGACATTCTCGGCGAAGATCACCAGAACACGCTCGTCGCTC
The DNA here is from genome assembly GCA_964620445.1 of uncultured Phycisphaerales bacterium. Classification (GTDB taxonomy): domain Bacteria; phylum Planctomycetota; class B15-G4; order B15-G4; family CAYZWU01; genus CAZUHB01. The sequence goes on along the minus strand of CAZUHB010000079.1, from coordinate 2,337 downwards.
GAACGAACCTCGCCAGTCTTTACAAGAAGATGGGCCGATTCGAGGAAGCGGAACCGATCCTGGTGCAGGCGCTCGACGATTGCCGCCGCGTGTTGAAAAACGACCATCCGGACACACTCGGCACCATGTCCGACCTGGCCGACCTCTACGTCAATCTCGAGCGCTACGGGGAAGCCGAGCCTCTTTACGTGGAGGCGCTCGACGGCTACCGCCGCATCCTGGAACGGGACGACCCGCGATACCTCGTTCTGCTCTTCGAGCTGGGCACCCTCTATTCCAGACAGGAGCGTTTCGACAAGGCGCAACCTCTTTTTCTGGAGGAATACGAGGGTCAGCGCAAAAGGTTGGGAGAGCGCCACAAGATCACGCTCGGCGCGCTCCATAACGCGACGGTGAGCTGTGTCAACAACGGCGCTTTCGAGAAGGCCGAGCCGCTCGCCCGGAAACTTCTGAAACAGACGCCAAGAGACCACGGCAAGTACGCTGTCAGGAAGAACCTGCTCGACATCATCCTCGAAAAACTCGGCAAGGACAAATCGGACGGATAGCGGCCCACCATTTGGAAGGTAAAATCCGGCCGCGATTCAGGGTCCTTCATTTATACGAGTGATTTTGATATGATGGCTCCGCCCGGGAGAAGCCGTCACCGGGTTCGACACAGGGGTGTTGGAAACCGTGCAAGTTCCGGGAAACCTTGCTTCGAAACCAGGGAGGTCCCGACCATGAAACTCTCACCCTCATCGCGGCGTGCCGTGATCCTGACCGTATGGGTCGGATTGTGGCTGATGCTCGTGCCCACCGGCCAGGCCCAACAGGGGACGTTGCGGTGGGAACTCGCCCTCGACAACCACGCCGTCTCGGCACCCACGATCGGCGGAGACGGGACTCTCTATCTCACGTCGGTCGAAAAAATAGGATCCGATTACTGGATCAAGCTCAACGCCGTGAATCCGGACGGCACGTTGAAATGGACCTACGAGCCAGGGAATTACGGCACCTGGCCATATTTCCCATCCGTTCCCGTGATCGGACCCGGGGGAAAAATATTCGTATGGCTGGGCGGCCTCTACGAGATCAGACCGAATGGCACGAAGGTGTGGAAATACTCCTTCGGCACCCCGGCCATCGGTTCGAACGGCCATCTCTACGCAATCAATGGTTACTGGTCGACGAACTACCTCCAGGCGTGGGAGCCCCATCGTCTTCAGCCGTTGTGGGAAGTCGACGCGGGGACCTCTTCGTTTCATGATACATCTGTCGGCGCCGACGGCACCATCTACGCCGGATGCAGCAACAACCGGCTCTACGCCATCAATCCGGACGGCACGGAAAAATGGCAGCATCCGAGAGAGCTCTATGAACCCGCGATCGGGGCGGACGGTGCACTCTTCTTCGGATCGCGTGAAGACGATTGCGTCTATGCCATCGAACCGGGCGGCACCTACGGCTGGAAGTACGATCTCGAAACCAACCCGACACGACCGGTCATCGGTCTCGACAACACGATCATCGTTGGCGCGGGCAACGGCAGTCTCTACGCGTTCGAGACGGACGGTTCGCTGAAGACCGAGTGGTATCTCGCCGCGGCGATCTACTATGCCGCCGCGATCGGCGATGACGGGACGATCTACGTGGGAACCACGAGTTCCAAGCTCTACGCGATCGACACCTACGGTCCCGATAGCTGGACCTATCAACTGAACGATTACTCCAGATACCCCCCGACGATCGGAAGCGACGGCACCGTCTACGTCGCCTCCGGGAACGAGCTCCTCGCCATCAACGGCAATTCGGGAGGACCGGCCGAAACCCCCTGGCCCCAGGTGCGCCATGACGCGGCGAGCACGAACCGCGCCCACCGGTGCCCTCTGGTCGACCTCAAGATCAACGGCAATGACACCAACTTCTCCCAGTCGAGCTCGTTGCCTCTCGACATCACGGTCTCGCTCGATCCGGGCGATCGGGAAGACGTGCCATTCGAGTGGTGGTTCTTCGCCGAGATGGACTCGATCGACTCCTTCTGGTGGCGCTGGCCGGGAAGCTGGCTCCTGTCAAGCCAACCTCTGAGTGTCTTCGGCAGCCCCTTCGGTCTCGTTCCGGTGAGCGACCTGCTCGTGGCCAGCGGCACCGTGCCGCCGGCGAGCTGGACGTTCCACTTCGCTGTCGACGGTGCGAATGGGCACTACGACGGGACCTACCTCGACACGATCAAGGTGAACGTCTACTGACGATCACCGCACCGTGATATCGACGACGTCGTAGTTCCAGACGTAGGGCAGGCTGAGGCTTCCGTTCGGCTCGAGGTCGACGGCGAAGAAGGCCAGATAACTCCCGACT
>CAZUHB010000078.1:0-25658 GCA_964620445.1 uncultured Phycisphaerales bacterium | reverse complement strand
CTAGTGAACTCGAATGGCTCCCCCGAACCGGATGTATTGCTTTTCTTGATTACCCGTTTTCCCCACCAGAAAAGGAGCTTCCAGATGAAAATTCCCCGAGCCGCACCAGAGTTCTTTGCCCGTTTATCGAGGCTTTTTATGGTTATGGGCTTCTTCTTGGTTCTTGTCCCCGCGGCGGCCGGCGATGCCGTCGAAGTGACAGTACTTCAAAGCGGCGATCCCGTCGTCATCGACTACGAATTCAATCCCTATGGACAGGAAACGGTTATTATCGATCACAAGGAGTATCTGGCCCTTTCCCTAGGAGGTGAACGTCCCTATTGCGAAAAAGGACTTCCTTCTCTTCCGCGGGTTTGTCGAAGCGTTATCATTCCCTCCAATGTCGAGGTCGAGATCAACGTTCTCGACTATACCTACCACGAGATCAAGGCCGATATCGTGCCATCGAAGGGCCATATCAAGAGGACCGTGGATCCCGCCACAGTGCCCTACACTTTCGGTGATTTCTATGAAACCGATGCGTGGTTTCCGGCCGAAGCCGCTTCACTTGACACTCCCTACATCATGCGCGACACCAGAGGTGTGGTCGTGACCGTCAATCCTTTCAGTTACAATCCCGCGAAAGGAGCTGTCAAGGTCTTCACGCGGATCGTCGTGGAGGTCGTCGAAGTCGGGCGCGGAAAAGTCAACACGCTCACCGTATCGGCCCGCAAACCGTGCAAATCGTTCTACAATATTTTCAAGAACCATTTCGTCAACTTCAACACGGGACGCTACGCTCCTCTGGACGAGGATGGCGATCTGCTCATCATTACTCATGATTCTTTCAACACCAGTGTGCGGCCCTTGAAAACATGGAAGGATTCGATCGGTATAGCGACAACGATCGTGGACGTCTCAACGATCGGCAACAACTCAAATTCGATAAAAAACTATATTCAAAACGTCTACGATACGAGCAACCTGGCTTTCGTCCTTCTCGTGGGCGATTCCACGCAGGTCGCGACACCCAAACCCTCCGGCTATTTTGCCGAGGATCCCACCTATGCGCTTCTGGCCGGAAGCGACAGTTACCCAGAAATCATGGTCGGCCGTTTTTCGGCTGAAACCGTCGCAGAAGTGGACACACAGGTAGAGAGAACCATCGAGTATGAACGCGGCGATCACGAGGGCGGCTGGTTCTGGAAAGGGACGGGCGTTGGTTCCGCCGAAGGTGCGGGCCAGGGCCACAATGGCGAATCGGACAAGCAGCACATCGATCTCATCCGCGACGATCTGATCGCCAATGACTACACGTCCGTCGACCAGATCTACGATCCGGGCGCAACCGCGTCGATGGTGTCCAGCGCGCTGAACGATGGACGGGGAATCGTGAATTACTGCGGGCACGGCGACTGGGATAGCTGGGGAACAACCGGTTTCTCAAACAGTCATGTGAACGGTCTGACCAATGCGAACCAGCTCCCGTTCATCGTTTCCGTGGCCTGCATCAACGGGTACTTCTCCGGTGTGACCTGTTTTGCCGAGACCTGGTTGCGCGCCACCCACAACAACGAGCCGTCAGGCGCGATCGGGATGTACGCCTCTTCGCAATTCATGGATTGGGCCCCGCCCATGGATGCCCAGGACGAAATCGTGGACCGCTATCTCGACGGCACGTACCAGACCTTCGGAGCACTCTGTTTCGCGGGCTCGTGCAAGATGATGGACCTCAACGGTCCCGGGGCCGACATCGAATTCAAGCGGTGGCATGTCTTCGGCGACCCTTCGCTGAACGTCCATCCCGGCGGCGGTCCCGATAATCCTTCGCCCGACATCAAGGTGAACGGTCAGGACGGGCCCTTGTCCCTTCAGCAGGGAACAACCCTCAACGTCACCGTTTCACTCGACCCCGGGGACCAGGCTGGCGTGGCCCATGACTGGTGGATCCATGTGGTGATGGATTCCAACTACAAGTTCTGGTGGCTGTTCCCCGGGAACTGGGTCCTGTCCGCCACACCGAAGCGCGCCTATGGCGGGGCGCTCGTCAGCCTGAGCGACTACGCGATCGCGAGCGGCACCGTGCCTGTGGGCCAGTGGGACTTCTACTTTTGCGTGGATGCTCTGAACAACACCTACGAAGGAACGTACGAGGATACCGTCCAGGTTCAGGTTTATTGACCCCTTTGACGAGGCTCACGGAGTAAGGAGGTGTTCTTGGAGCAGATCCACGCTCCCCCGAACCGGGCGTGACATGGTGGTATTCTCGGATAGGCCGGGCGGTAAAGCCGCCCGGCCTTCTTTTCAACAACACCGGCTTGAATCGAGCAAAATGGGTCGGGGATGTGAATCAACGGCTCTTCGGATCGTGGGCGAGCCCCATTCCTTGGTGACTCGATCACCAGGCCGTCTCTCACCTGGGAATCAAAACAGCCCGCGCCTTGACGATCCTGCCCGGTTTCAGGTCGATGTCGATCTCGGCCGCCTCGTACCCCGGTTTCTTGAGAGCGATTTTCCACGAACCGAGGGGGAGCTTGTCGCAAACGAAGACGCCCGGCGAGATTTCTTCGATGGGAGAGCCGTAGCACGTCGAGCAGTACTCAACGCTGTTGCACACGAGGTGGAAGGCGTCGGCCGGGTCTCCGTTGCCAAGGAACACCTCGAGTTCGAGAAGGCCGCAGGGATCGAGTTGAATCTCTCCCAGATCGGTGGCGGCCCCTTCCTCTATGGTGCAGGAGTCGATCCGGAACTCCCGGAAACCCTTGGCGTCGACGAGAAGACGGTAGTTTCCGGGCTCGAGGCCCGTGACGGAGAATCGGCTCCCGGCCGACGACTGTTGACTCACCGGCTTCCAGTCGAGGGTGACGCCGAGCCGCATGTTCAGTTCTCCCTCGAAGAGGGAAACATTCCAGCCGGCGCAATCCTGACCGATCGGTTCACCGCTCCGGCGGTTACAGAGAACGCCCGTCACGCCGCAAGGGGGAAGGACCAGATCGAGCACGACGGGACGACCGGAGAGCGGCCGAATCAACCTCTCGCCGAATGAAATTACCTGGCCGGCGCTCGTTGTGGCGCTCACCTCCCATGATCCCGGTTCGAGTCCGCCCAGAGAGTACCGGCCCGACAGGTCGGTCTTCGTCTCGAAGGAGCCGGGGAGCTCGCGCCCCGGGGGCTGTTCGAAGGGCGGATGGATTGTCGAGAAACAGAGTTCCGCCCCGGCCAAGGGTACCCCGCCGGCGATCGAAATCCGTCCTTGCACCGAAATCGCACTGCCGAATGGGATCAGATCGTTCCGTTCCACGTCGATCGCGGTCGTCTCACAGGTACGGATGTCGACGGTCCGCTCACAGACGGCCATCCGCCCCCCGCTTCTCAAAGAGAAGAGAAGGGTCCATCGGCCCGGATCGAGAGACATGTCGATCGTGCCTCTCCTCTTGCCTTTGGCGAAGGAGACGTCCGACCCCGCGAGCGTGAAGGATTCTCCCGGTCCGGAAAACGAACAGATCTGATGGCGGAGATCATCGCTCTCGAAACCGGTGAGGGAAATGACGACGCGGCCCCGTTCGGGTATCACGACCACCAGATCATCCGTGTCCTGATCCGCTTTCACGATGACGCCGCCCGCCTGCGTCACGATGGAGCTCGGATTATTTTCCGTCGGGATCGACGCATAGACTCCGACCGTGTACGTACCGGGAGACAACCCCTCGATGCGAAAACATCCCCTGTCGTCAACAGGATTGAAATTGAAATTGTTGGCGTCTTCCGACAGGCGAAGAGCCAAAACGAAAGCGTTCTGAAGGAGGGCCGGCTGCCCCGTGGCGCCATCGAGCACTGTTCCCGAAATGGCCGATCCCGTGGAAAAACGGATATCCTCGGTCACGAATCCCGGGCGGGCGATGGAAAAGACCATGCCCACCTCCGAGGGCCGGGCCGACTCGGTCGAGGGGGACACGCGCACCTCGTAGCGCCCCGGCAGCAGTTTCGGGATCTCGAACCGCCCGTCACCATCGATCTCGCAGTACCGATCGATGAAAAAGTAAATGTACTCCACCGGCTCCCAGGGAAAACTCGCGTCGGGCCGAAGGCAGATCGAGCCGCCCGGTACGATCGCTCCGTCGGAGTCGTAGACCCTCCCGCTCCACGTGGCGAACTCTCTCGAATCGCCGCCGAAAACGACCTCCACGTCGCGATCCACCAGTTCGACGACTTTCATCTCTGGGGTAAAGGCCGGATCCGATTCGATTTCGTTGCCCGGTGACGACACCCAGACGATCACCTTCCCCGGTCGAGCGGATTCGGTCTCGAAGCCGCCGTCGGGGCCGATCTCGGTCGATCTCACCAGGGGATAGTTCTCGCCCCACATCCGCACGATCAGTCCGGAAGCCGGCACGCCCCGATCGGTGTAGGCTTTTCCCGAAATCGTGAATCCCTTCTCGAGGGCGATCTGAAGGTCCTGTTTCCTGTGCGGCGAGCACTCGGTCCACACCTGGGCGTAGCCGGGATGGATCGCGGCGATCTTCTGCTCCGTCGCCTCGAGCCCCGAAAGGCTGAATCGGCCTCCGGCGTCGGTCCGGGTATGGATCTCGAATTCTTCGTACCCTCTGCCGAGCCAGTGCCCAAAGCCCCCCTCGGGAAGGTGAGGGAGCGGTCCGACCGACAGGTCCGACCCGACGAGGGCGCCCGCGATCGGTTCTCCCGTTCTTCGGTCGATGACCCTGCCGGTGACTGCCATTCCCCTGTCCAGCTCGAACCGAAGCCCGGTGAGGCCTTTCTCCCGCGACACCTCGATCCCCGGAAAGAGCTCGGACCTGTGCCGCGACGACCGGACGATCGCGCAGTAGGTCCCGGCCTCTTCGATCGGGATGGAAAATCGACCCTCTTCGTTGCGCACCGTTTCATGGGCGATCGATTCGCTGATGTCGATGCAGAGATGTTCGTAGGAGCAGAGCATGAAGTCGTACGATCGCACCGGTTCGCCCGACGCCTTTTCGACGACCTGGCCCGTGAGCACGATCCCCCGCGGATCGAGCGCCTCCCTGGCGAGATCTTTTTCACCCTGGCCGGCATCGGAACGATCCCTCGCTCCTTCGGCCGGGAGCGCGTCGGTTTCCCCGGTCAGCAGGGGGGCGGCCCCATCTTTGTCCGGCCCATCGGGCAAAAGGTGCCAGGCGGTCAGAACGAGGCCCACCAGGAAAAGAGTCGCGGCCGCGAGCTTCAAACTGACGGCCAGGGCCGACGATCCGGCCGCTGTCGACGCCATGGCCGCCGCCGATCCACCCACGGTGGGCGCCGCGAATTTCAGGCTGGCGAGAGGAGCGAGCGCCAGGCACCACTCCTTCCGGTTTTGATCGTAGGCCCTGTCGAGCCGCTTGCGGAGCATTTCGATACCCCGCTTCAGCCGCGTGCGCACCGTCTCGAGGGGGAGGCCCTGGTTCTCGGCGACCTCGCGCGGAGTGAGGTTCTCGTAAAATCGGAGCAGGATCGTGGAGCGGTAGGGCTCGTGGAGATTCTGGACCGCGTCGACGACGTGGCTCCTGATTTCCTCGCGCGCGGCGATCTCGTCGCTCGTGGGCGCCCGGTGCTGATCGGTCGCGTCCTGTTCGCGCCTCGTGCGGCGCATCTCGTCCCTCCGGAAGTTGATGACGAAGTTGCGCACCACACGGGCCAGCCACGCTTTCATCGGCTTCTCCGCCGATGGCGGGCGTTTCAGTGCGGCCAACCAAGCTTCCTGGGAGATGTCCGCCGCATAGTGCTCGTCGAAAACGAGGCTCTTCGCGAGTGCATGCACGAAGTCGGAGTGGGCGAGTAGTTCCTCGGGTTTCATCCTGGCCGTTGGGTACTCCACAAAAACGGGTCGCGGCCCGATTAGACGGACTCCGACCGTTGGCGTCACTGCATTACATTACACCGTAAAGGGCCGTTCTGGTTCAATTTAATACATCAACGGTGATTAATTTGGCATACCCGCCCCTGGAGGCGCTATTTGCCTGCCGAGCTTGTGGGGTGTCTGGATATTCGATGAACCATTTTCGCCCGCCGCGGTGTAATAACCGTGAGAGCAGCATCGAAAGGCGAGAGCCGAAGGCAAAAACTCGATGAGATCGTTTATTGTTCAGATGCTCGTGAACCGACGACGTTGCTGTTCGGGTCCGGATTTTTGTTCTTTACTGTTTAGGCTTATATAGGCGTATTGAAAATCCGATACGTCCCTTGAACCGGGCGTGGACTCGACAGCAACTCGGAAAAAACCAGGCAACTTCGTGCTGCCTGGTTTTTTTTGTGGTCGCGCGGGCCTGGTCGGTGACCCGTTCTCAACGTCCCTATTCTAGTGGCTCGTCATCCCCCCGTCCACGGCCAGGACCTGGCCGGAGATGTAGGATGCGGCATCGGAGGCGAGGAACAGGACCGTGTCCGCCACATCGTCGGGCAGGCCGAAGCGCTGCAGCGGAATGCCCTTCACATAGGCGGCCTTCGTGTCTTCGGGAAGCTTGTCGGTCATCGGCGTCTCGATGAAGCCGGGCGCCACCGCGTTGACCGTGATCCCCCGCGGGCCGAGCTCCTTCGAAAGGGTGCGCGTCAAGCCGATCACGCCCGCCTTGGACGCCGCATAGTTGGCCTGGCCCGCGTTGCCGATGAGGCCGATCACCGATGATATGTTGATGATGCGGCCGGTGCGCTTCTTGAACATGATCTTGGCCGCGTAGCGCGAGCAGAGCATGGTGCCGCGCAGATTGATGTTGAGGACGAGATCCCAGTCGTCGTCCTTCATGCGGAGAAAGAGGGTGTCGCGCGTGACGCCCGCGTTGTTGACCACGATGTCGAGCCGCCCCATCTCCTCGAGGGCGGCGTTCATCAGTCCCTCGGCCTCGTCCGCCTTGGACACGTCCGCCTTGTAGACCATCGTCTTGACGCCGAGGGCGCGGATTTCGTCCGCTGTCCGCGCCGCCTCGTCCTCGAGAACGTCGGAAATCACGATGTTCGCGCCTGCTCCGGCGAGCTTTTCGGCGATCGCCTTGCCGATTCCTCTGGCTGATCCGGTCACCACCGCGACCTGTCCCGCGAGTTGCGTCATTTCTCCTGCCTCCTGGTCCGCTTGTTATCCGAAAATCTTCTCCTTGGCCAGCTGCGCCACCGACTTGACGCAATGGCGCACGTCTTCCTCGCTGGTGAAGGGGCCGACCGACGCCCGGAGCGATCCGCCGCTATCGTACGTCCCGATCCCCTTGTGAACGAGGGGCGCGCAGTGAAGCCCTGTGCGCACGGCAATATTATAGTCCACGTCGAGGAGCGCGCCCGCATCGAAGGCCTTGTAGCCCTGGATGTTGAAGGCGAACACGGGGAGATGGTTCTCCATCGACGCGCCGCAGTAGAGGTCGACTTCTTCGATGCCGGCCAACCCCTCGCGCAAGATGGCGGCGAGCTTCTGCTCGTGCTCGGCGATGTTGTCCATGCCGCGCTTCTCTATATAGTCCTGGGCGGCCCAGAGCCCGGCCACGCCCGCCAGGTTCACCGTGCCGCACTCGAGGCGGTGGGGAAAGAGGTCGGGCTGGCCGCGCACGGCCGACTGCACGCCCGTTCCGCCGTAACGCGACGGTTTGATGTCGATCCCCTCCCGGATGAAGAGGCCGCCGATCCCGGTCGGTCCGAGGAGCGACTTGTGTCCGGTGAAGGCGATGGCGTCGATGCACATCTCCTCCATGTCGATCGGAATCATGCCCGCTGTCTGGGACGCGTCGATGGCAAAGGTCACCCCCTTCTCGCGGCAGATGCGGCCGACCTCGCCCACGGGCTGCTTCGTGCCGATCACGTTCGAGCCGTGGTTCATGATGACGAGGGCCGTGTCCTTCCTGATCTTCTTCTTGAATTCGTCCGGATCGACGAAACCCTGCCCGTCGAAGGGGATGTAGTCCACGTCGCAGCCATGCTCGGTCTCGAGGTGGTAGACGGGACGGAGCACGGAATTGTGCTCGAGCGTGGTGGTGATGATATGTTCGCCGTCGTTCACCAGGCCGAAGACGATCGTGTTCAGCGCATCGGTGGCATTGTAGGAGAAATTGAGCCTGTTGAAGTCCCCCTTGCCGTTGAAGAAGGCCTGCATGCGGCGCCTCGCTTTGATGAGCATCTCCTCGGCCTGCGCGGCAAGGTCGAAACCGGACCGCCCGGGATTGACACCGAACTCGCGGTAGAATTCGACCATGAAGTCCAAAACCTCGCGCGGCTTGGGGTAGGTCGTGGCTGCATTGTCGAGATAGACGAGATCTTCCATTGTTTTCCTTCCTCAACGGGGAGCTTACCCGGAATCGGGCACGACAAACGTTTCCGGACCTTCTATTTTGCCGGACAACAAATACCTGCGACAACCGAAAATCGGAAATACAGGTAGAATTGCGGATTGTCGAGCCGGTTTCGCGCCCAATTTGGCTGATTTCGAGGCCGATTCTCAGTCGAGGAATATTTCCCGGAAATACTCCTGGCGCGCCTCGTACTCGTCGGCGGCCTTCTCGAAATCCACGATCATGGCGCGGAAATCCTTTCCCGGCACCTTGACGTGGTCGGGCCGCTTCACCGCGGTCCGGAGCGGGATCTGGGCCGAGTCGCCAAAGGCGAGCTTTTCCTCCACCCCGGGGCTCAGGATGTAATCGATCAGCTTCCTGGCCGCATCCGGGTGGGGACAATCCTTGATCATGGCCACCGAATTGGGAATCACGATCGTGCCCGGTTGATCCTCGGCCTGGTCGGGATAGACCGCCTCCACCGGGAATCCCTCGACGCGGGCCACATTGAAATCGTCCGTATCGGTGAAACCGAAGGCGAACTCCCCCTTGCGCACCTGGCGCATGAGGTGGGCGTTTCCGGGAACGAGGCGGGGATCATTGGCGAGCAGGTTTTTGAAGAAGGCCTTGGCCTTCTGTTCGCCGAGGAGCTGGAAGAGGATCGTGCCGTGCGTGGCCGTGGTGCCCGTGAGCGGCCGGGCCAGCCCGCAGTTCGACTTCCATTTGGGATCGATCAGGTCTGTGTACGACGAGGGCCATGCCGACCTGTCAGTGAGAAGCTCGGTGTTCACGATGAAGATGCGCGCCCGCGCGGCGAATCCGGTCCAGTAACCTTCCGGATCCTTGAAGGCGTCCGGAATTTCGGCCGCACTCGGCGAGGTGTAGGGCTGAAGCGCCCCCAGCTTCTTGAGGCGCGCCGTGAGCATGAGCTCGTTGTTCCAGAAAACGTCGCACCGCGGCCTGTGCGTGTCCATCTCCTCCACGATCTTACGGTAGAGGCCCACAGTCTTCGTGGCCTCCACGTCGTAGACCGCGCGCACCTTGAGGCCGCTCTGCTTCTCGAATTCCTGGATGAGCGGCCTGGAAAAATTTTCGTCCAGGGCGCAGTAGATCACCACGTCCTCGCTGCAACCAGGCAGGGTCAAGAACAAGACTCCGGCCAGAATGATCAGGAGCGAACAGGCTCCGCGTCTCGACTTGCTTCCGTTTCGGAATTCCATCGGTTACTCCTCCTTGCGATGACTTCAGGTCCGGTTTCGGGCCATCATACCGGCGAACCGGGCGCGAAGAAAGTGCGGCGATCGAAAAGGCGTCTCCGTCCGTGCGGCAGCCGCCTCGCGGGGGATTGTCAGCTTCATCAGCCCATTTACATTCCGCGCCGTCTTCCATTTCGCCTGCTGAAAGTATTACCTTTTTACTTACCGGGTTCCGAGAATTCGGTAAAATGTGAAAATCCCTTTTTTCGTGGCCCGAGCCGTGGGTTTTCAACAGGAGGTCTCGATGGAAATAGTCTTCTTGTTGCTCGCTCTGCTCCTCCCGGTCGCCTGTGGCGGCAGATCGCACGACACGCCGGGCGAGGAACGAAATCAACATGCCGAGGCCGAAGCGAGGTGCGTTATGCCCAGCGATGAACAGAACGAGACAACCAAAAAGGTCCGCAAGGCCGTATTCGCCGGCAGCTGGTACGAGGGGACCGAGGCGTCGCTCACGAACCAGGTCGACCGGTTCCTGGACGGAGCGACAACGATGGCGCTCGAGAAGCCGGTGCGCGGTCTGATCAGCCCCCACGCGGGGCTGTTCTACTCGGGAGCCACGGCAGCGGTCGGGTACAAGACCCTGCGCGGGGAGGGCGTGAAAAGGGTGATGATCCTGGCCCTCAGCCACCGCCACCCCTTCAAGGGGGCGTCGATCCTGAATGTGACCCACTATGGAACTCCCCTCGGCCAGATCCCGGTCGACCGGGATGCGTGCGACGAGATTCTGAAGAACGAGCATTTTACGTGCGTGCCCGACGCCCACAGGAGCGAACACTCCCTCGAGATACAGCTCCCCTTTCTCCAGCGTGTTCTCGAAGAGGGGTTCACGATCATTCCCGTTCTGGTCAGCCACGTCGACGACAGCGCCTTCGACGAGATGGCCGAGGTCCTGCTCCCCTACTGGGACGACGAGACCGTGGTTGTGGTCTCGTCCGACTTCACCCACTACGGCCAGGGGTACGGATACGTCCCCTTCGACAAGGATATTCCCGAAAACATCTCGAAGCTCGACCATGGCGCCGTCGACAAGATCGAGGAGCTCGACAGGAAGGGCTTCGATCGGTACGTGCGCGACACGGGGGCCACGATCTGCGGCCGCAAGCCGATCGCGCTTCTCCTCACCATGGCGCGCAAAAGGGAATACCTCGCCCAGGAGCTCTACTACACGACGTCGGGCGAGAAAACGGGCGACTATTCCATGTCCTGCTCCTACCTGTCGATCGCCTTCACCGGCGATCTCTCCGGCCCGGCCGACGACACGGGCGAGGACGAGAAACTGAGCGCCGACGAACAGGAGACCCTTCTCGAGCTGGCGCGCCATGCCGTCCTGTCCCGGATCGAGCGTGGCGAGGCGCCGAAAGACCTCGACGCCTTCACGATCACCCCCATGCTGAAGCAGAACCTGGGCGCCTTCGTGACGCTCAAGATCAACAAGCGGCTGCGCGGCTGCATCGGCTACCTGACCGGGCGCGGCCCGCTCTACAAGACGGTGATCCAGAACGCGATCAACGCGGCAGTCAACGATCCCCGATTTCAGCCGGTCGTTGCCGAAGAGGTCCCTCGATTGCACATCGAGATCTCCGTGCTGAGCCCGGTCGTCGAGGTGAACGATCCGGAGGAAATCGTGGTGGGCCGCGACGGACTGATCGTCTCCCGCGGCTTCCATCGCGGAACACTCCTCCCCCAGGTCGCGCCCGAGTACGGGTGGAACAGGACGGAGTTCCTGGAACACACATGCGCCAAGGCCGGGCTGCCGAAGGACGCGTGGAAGGATCCGAAAACGAAGATCGAGCGTTACTCCGCCCAGGTCTTCGGGGAGAAGGAGTGACCCGCTCCGGCGGCCGACGGTTCCCCGGCGGCCGCGGTGAAAGAAAAAGAATGAGAGACACCCCCTGCAACCGGAGAGAATTCATCGGCCGGACCGCCGGTCTCACCCTGGCCGGTACCGCTTTCGGCCCCCTGGCGAGCGGGTGCGGCGACGATTCGGACCGAGGAACCGCGAAGAAGCCCCCGCCGGGCAGGGTGGTTCGGCTCGAGCGGCCGGGGCTTCTGGACGAACGGGGCCGCATCTGCGCCGCGGCGGAGGGTGAACAGGGTGCAGCGGGGGCGGTCCTCGAGGAGATCCTGTCGGCGCTCCTCGACAAGCCCTCGCTGAAAGACGCCCTCGGCGCGCTCTTCGAGCCGGATGAGAGGGTGGGCATCAAGCTCAACTGCCTCGCGGGACGGGGCCTTTCTCCCCAGCCGCCCCTGGTGCACGCCCTCATCGACGGGCTCATCGCTGCCGGAATCAAGGCGGAAAACATCGTCGTTTTCGAGCGATCGGAACGGGAGCTGCGCGAGGCGGGATTCAGCGTGAGCCGGAAGAAGGGCCCCCTGTTCGTCGGCAACGACACGATGGGATATGAGCGCACGCCGCGCCTGCACAGGTCGATCGGCTCCTGCTTCAGCCGGATCGTGGTGGACGAGATCGATGCGCTGATCAACTTCGGCGTTCTCAAGGACCACAACCTGGCCGGGATCTCGGCCGGACTCAAGAATCTCTATGGCTTGATCCACAATCCGAACAAATACCACGACCGCAACTGCAACCCCTACGTGGCCGACATCGCCGATTGCGTGCCGGTGAGAGACCTGCTGCGGCTCACACTCTGTGACGGATTCGTGAGTCAGTACCATGGCGGCCCGGCCCTGATGCCGCGGTTCACCTGGAAAGCCGGGATCTTTCTGGCATCGCGCGATCCGGTGGCGCTCGATGCGACGGCCTGGGAGATCATCGACAAGAAACGGAAAGAGAAGGGGCTGCCTTCCCTGGCGGAGGACAAGAGGGCGCCCCTCTGGATAGAAACCGCGGCTTCTTATGGATTGGGCGAAGCGAGATCGAGCGAGATCGAGCTCGTCGAGATATAGACGCTGTGGCCAAGTGACGAGGACCGTGATCGTGCCATCGAGAAGGGACTTTTTGAAACACTCCGCTCTCGCCTGCGCCTGGTGTGCGTCCGCGAAGAGGGCGCGGGGCGCGCTCCGGGCGGGGGATGCCGCGGGCCAAGAGGTTGCGGCGGCCGAGGACGCTCCCGTGGAGGCGCGCTTTTACGAGAAGCAGGACGACCTGAGAGTCATCTGTCGCCTCTGTCCGCGGGAATGCGTGGTAGCCGACCGGGAGCGGGGCTACTGCGGTGTGCGCGAGAACAGGCAGGGGACTTATTATACATTGGTCCATTCCAACATCTGCGCCGAGCACATCGATCCCGTGGAAAAGAAACCGGTCTTTCACTTTCAGCCCGGATCCAGGGTCTACTCGATCGCAACCGCCGGCTGCAATATCGAGTGCAAGTTCTGCCAGAACTGGGAGATTTCCCAGTTCAGGCCCGAACAGGTGCGCTCCGTGCGACGCACCCCCGAGGACGTGGCCCGTATCGCCAAGAGCCGCGGCTGTCAGGGCATCGCGTTCACGTACAGCGAACCGGTCGTTTTCTACGAGTACATGTACGACTGCGCGGTTGCGGGGCGCGCCCAGGGGATCAAGAGTATCATGATCTCCAACGGCTACATCAGCCCGAAACCGCTCCGCGAACTGGTCAAGGTTCTCGATGCGGTCAAGATCGACCTCAAGGCGTTCACCGACAAGTTTTATCGAGAACTCTGCAGCGGCACGCTCGAGCCGGTTTTGAAAACACTCGAGATCCTCGAGGAATCGGGAATCTGGTTCGAAATCGTGGTCCTGCTCATCCCGTCGTGGAACGATTCGATGGAGGAGATCGAGGCGATGTGCGCATGGATCGCCGAGAATCTCGGCGACTCGGTCCCGATCCACTTCACCCGCTTCCATCCCACGTACAAGATCAAGGATATCCCCAGGACCCCGCTCAGCACCCTCGAAAACGCCTATGCGACGGCTCGGAAGGCGGGTCTGAAGTTTCCCTACATAGGAAACGTGACCGGCCATGAAGGCGAACACACCCGTTGTCCTCATTGTTCCAAAACCCTGATCTCGAGGATCGGTTTCAAGGTCGTCCGCAACCGGATCGAGGAAGATCGCTGTCCTTTCTGCTCGAAAAAAATTCCCGGGCTCTGGAAATAAATCGCACTCGCGCTCTGTAATTCACGGCCAATGATCTATTTCTGTTTATTGTATTAATTGTCATATAAAAAGTTTCTTATGTTGTTGTTCTCGAAATACTTTTATATAATGCCCTCTTGAAAGCCCGAAAACTCAAGGGCTCCGGGACTTTTTATCGAGAACGCGTTCTTTATCATTTACCACCCGGTTGCGGCCCAACAGCCGCACAAGGGCCTTTCGGGAGCGAGAAATTCCGGGAGGCTTTAAAAAGTTCCTTGTCATAAACATTTTCCTTTAATTGTTTTGCCGGGATCAGTATAATATTCGTCCATTCTTTGGACCGGGGCGACCGCGCCTCGACAATGAAACGTTTTCGGGACTCGAACAAGACAAGGGGTTTGTCAAGACTTAGAAATTTCATGTCAGGATAGAGGGTGAGTATAGGGCGATTTTACTCCTATTGGCATGAGAGGGAAGGGAATATATGTCTGATTTTTCATTCATTAACAAGTGCTCGAAGTCATTGAAGGCCCTGTCCGATCTGAATCGTCTCAAGATCCTTGAGCTGCTGTTCAAGGGCGAATTGTGCGTTTCGGATATGGTCAAAGCGCTCAAGATCGACCAGCCCAAGGTCTCCCACCACCTCGCGATCCTGAAGAGGGCTGGCGTGATCGTCGACAGAAGGCAAGGGCGCAAGATCATCTACTCGCTCCATCCCGCTGTCTACAAAAAGAGCGAGTATGTGGACAAGATCGACTTCGGATTTGTGTCGGTCGAGTTCCGGCTGCGCCACAAGGCCGCAGAAGGAAGAAAGAAAGCCAAAGAAAAAGAGAAAGAAGCCTAGTCGCGACCGCCCCGGAACAGGGGCGTTGAACTATAGAACTTTTCAGACATGAAACTGCCCCGGCGTTTCGGCTTATCGATCGTCCGGGGCGATTTTTTCGGCACTTCCCGTCAATTCAAGAAGAAGAGTTTTCCTGGGAGATCGCTTCCTCTCCGCCTTCCTTTACCTTGTCCTTCTTGACGAGGGTGTATTCGAACTTGGCATTCGTGGCCGCGTACCGAAGATGGCCGTCCTTGCACTCCGGGCAGGGCCAGTCGAGAAGCGCGGACATGTTCACGTTGTAATGGGTCAGCACATTGTTGTTCTGATTTACGAAGCACTCGAACTGGCAGTCTTTGTGGTCACACTTGAATTTCAACAGAGTCAGCATCGTGTTTTTCATTGTTTGCTTTCCGATTGAGACATTATCCCGTTGCCGGCTTTTCCTCGACAGCTTGGTGCCCGCAAGGGAATCCAGAGCTGCTCCTTCTGGAACGATGTTATCTCCAAATGAGATGGTGTCAAAGTGTTTTTTCTGATGGCGCGCCTAAAGCAATGCGAGGGATGCCGTTACGAGATCAAGGCTCTTGCCGAATCGGCTCGGCTCGTCACGATGGAGCCCACGCCCCACACCGTCAACCGTCCTGCTTCCGATCTGCCTCGATGTCGCTCAGCGTTTTTTGGGTGATATCTCCGGTTGGATAGACGCCCGTGAAGCAGGCGGTGCAGAAATGCTCGATCTCATCGTTGCCGGCCCGGGCCGCTGCCAGGAGATCGTCGAGTTCCTGGTAAACGAGGTGGTCCGCGCCGATCGCTTGTGCGACCTGGTCCACGGAGCGCTCCTTGGCCACGAACTCACCCTTGGTCGACATGTCGATCCCGTAGACACAGGGATCCTTCAGGGGGGGTGAATAGGATGCCATGTAGACCTTGCGCGCGCCCGCCTTCCGGGCCATCTCGATGATGCTTCGTGACGTGTTTCCCCTCACGATCGAATCATCGACGAGCAGCACGTCCTTGCCGTCGAACTCGATCTGGATCGCGTTCAGCTTGAGGCGTACCGAATCCTGGCGGGCCGCGTTCCGGGGCATGATGAAGGTCCGCCCCACGTACCTGTTCTTGACGAGCGCCTCCCTGTAAGGAAGGCCCAGGCAGTTTGCCAGGGCCGCGGCCGCGGTCGTGGACGACTCCGGTACGGGGATCACCACATCTGCCTTGCGCCCGGTCTTCGCCCATTTCTCGGCGAGCCGCTCGCCGAGCCTCTGGCGGGTCTTGTAAACCGAGATCCCTTCGATGAAGGAGTCGGGCCGCGCGAAGTAGACGTATTCGAAAATGCAGGGGCTCTGGATCCGGGACAGAACGACCTCTTTGTGGACCGTACCGTCGTTCTCGACGAAAACCGCCTCGCCTGGGAGGAGATTTTGCGTGTTGTGGAAATCGAGAAGGTCGAGCACCACGCTTTCCGACGCGAAGCAGAAGTCCGTTCCTCCGCCGGCCCCGACGCGCGTTCCGGTGACGAGCGGCCTGATGCCGTGAGGGTCGCGAAACGCGAACATTCCGCGGTTGGCAATGATGCCGACCACCGAATAGGCGCCCTGGGCGCGCTGAAGAACGCCCTTGATCGCCCGAAAGATGCCCTTCACCGTGAGCGCCGCGCTTCCCTGGCGAAGGAGCTCCTCGCCGAGCAGAGCGAGCAGGGCTTCCACGTCGCAGTCCGAATTGATGAGGCTGTTGTGGTTTTCGCGAAAGTGTTCCTTGAGGAAGAAGAAATTCGACAGGTTGCCGTTGTGGCCGATTCCGATCCCGAAGGGTGTTCCGGACCAGAATGGCTGGGCGTCTTCCCAGGTCCTCTTGCCCACCGTCGGATAGCGGACGTGGCCGAGACCCTGGTTGCCCTTGAGTATCTGCTGCTCCCGCTCCTTGAACACGTCACGTACGAGACCCGGCCCCTTGACCAGGTGAAAGCGATTGCTGAAGGTCAGGATGCCGGCAGCATCCTGGCCCCGGTGCTGGATCGCGTGAAGGCCGCGGTAAATCTGTTCGAAGACCGGCTGGCCCGACGTGTTGAAGATTCCGATGATTCCGCACATGGTTTTTCCAAGAAGATATAACGAGAATTGTCCATATAGGAAACGGGGTGTTCGGTCCTCGCGGGGGCGCAGCGATCGTCCTACCTGAAAACGACCTCCTCCTTCTTGAACGTCCTTTCGCAGTAATAGCACCGCACCCTTACGGGGTCACGATTGAGAACCGTGAAAATCGAGGATGTGTCGTACTTGTTCGTCACACAGGAGGGATTGGTGCATCTGACGAGATTTTCCACCTGTTCGGGCAATTCGGGAAAAACCTTATCGAGGACCTTGAAATCTCGGATTATGGAAAAAGTCGCGCCGGGGGAGAGAAGGGCGATCTTGTTGATGTCCTCCTGGCTCAACTCCTTCTTCTCGATCTTGATGAGATCCTTGTAGCCGAACTTCTTGCTTTCCAGGTTCAGGCCGATCAAAAGGGTGCGGTCATCCTCGATCTCGAGGGCCTGAATCACCTTGAGCGCCGTACCTTGAGCAAGGTGGTCGATCACGGTACCCTCGCGAAGGGCAGTCACCTTGATCGATTTTTTTTCGAGCGGCCCGGAGTCAGGCGCAATCTTGTCATTCATTGCACGCTCCCAACAGGAGTGCCAGCAGGGCCATCCTGACGATCACGCCGTTGTGGGCCTGCCGAAAATAGAGAGCTCCTTCGTACTGGTCGAGGGACGGGTGGATCTCGTTGACCCTCGGAAGAGGGTGCAGGATGGACACGTCGCGGCCGACCTTTTCGAGGATGGCCTCGTCGAGGCTGTAAGCGTTCTTGACCCGTTCGTATTCCATGAAATCGGGGAACCGCTCCTTCTGGATCCGGGTGGCGTAGATGACGTCCATTCCCGGTGCGATCCCGTCCAGATCTGTCGACTCGGTGAATGTGACGCCCTGCTCCGACAGCTCTTCGAGAATGTGTCTCGGCATGCGGAGCGAAGGCGGCGAGATGAGGTGCAGCTCGGGATCGAATCGCGCCATTGTCTCGGCAAGCGAATGCACGGTGCGGCCGAACTTCAGGTCCCCCACAAAGGCTATTTTCAGCCCCTCGAGAGAGCCTTTCGCCTTCTTGAGAGTGTAGAGGTCGAGGAAGGTCTGGGTTGGGTGCTGATTCGATCCGTCCCCGCCGTTGATCACGGGAAGAAGGGTCGAATCGTCTGCCAGGCGGGCCGCGCCCTCGAAGGGGTGCCTCATGATGATCGCGTCGCAGTACCCCTCGACGACCCTGATCGTATCGTCCAGCGATTCCCCCTTCTCGAGAGAGGTCGACGAGGGGTCGACGAATCCGATGACCTGGCCGCCGAGCCGCTTCATGGCCGAATCGAAGGAGATCCGGGTCCGTGTGGACGGCTCGAAGAAAAGGGAACCCAGGATTCGGCCCTGCAGGAGCGGCCGTCGTTCCTCCTCGAACGACTTGGCCACCTCCAGGATCATGAGTATCTCTTCCGTGGAAAAATCCCTCATGGAGATGATGCTCCGCCCCTTGAAGGAGAACGCGAGCTCTCGCAGGGCCTCGGAAACTATTGGCATGACAGCGCTCCGATGAGATGGGTTCAGCCCGCACGACTCGATGATTGCGCGGGCTCCGTTCGATGAAAAACCCCACGCCTCGCAAAGGTTATCAAAAGGCACTGGGCACATCAAAAGGAATACCGGGCGTCCTGGGCTTTCGCTTTCCGAGAGGCCGGGGTGGGTCAAACTGGGAATCGCGTGTTCAGTCGAAAAGTCCGTACTTGGAACTGGAGATCCGCGACAACCTTGGATATGCCTCGAGCAGCGGTTCGGGAACCTCGACGCGGCGCTTGAAGAGCGCGGCCCGAAACTCGAGCGCATTCACCGCGGCCTTGCCCTTGTAGTGGTTGTTGGCGATTACAAAGGTTTTTCTCGTCTTGGCGCGCAACTCGTCGATGAGCGGCAACCACCTGTCGAGCTCATCCTTGTCGTAAAGATAGTCGTATTTCTCGTCCCGGCCGGCATTCGGGTCGAACCACGCCGCGGCATTGCGTCCATGAAACCGCGCGTAGCCGATCGGGCCGGTCGCCAGGGAAGCGGGCGCCAGCGAATCTTTCGCCTGGGGCTGGTCGATGTTGCACAGACTGAATCCCAAGGCGCCGATTTCGGCGAGCGCACCGGGATGTGTCCACGATCGATCCCTCACCTCGAGAACGAGAGGCAGCCCGCCGAATTCATCGGCGATGCGCGCCAGCTTTTTCCTGCTCTCTTTGCTGTCCCTGAAAAACCAGGGGAACTGGACCAGAATCGCGCCGAGCCGCCCCGCCTCGACGAGCGGGGCCGCGGCAGCCTTGAAAGCGTCGACCGCATCGGGAGTGAAACTCTCTTCCTGCTTGTGTGTAAAGCCTTGCCACATCTTCATCGTGAAGAGAAATCGGTCGATCGTCGATGTTCGGCGGATCCAATCCTCCACCCGCTCCGGTGGCGGCGTGTGGTAGAAAGATGAATTTATTTCGACGCACGAGAAGAACTGCGCCAGAAAAAGGAGCGCGTCCCCGGGTTTACCCTTGCCCCGCGGGTACACGATTCCGTCCCAGTCCCTGTACGCCCAGCCGGCGGTGCCGACAAAAAGCTCCTGGTCAGCCATTCCACGTCTCCAGCTCGCGAAAGGCTTTCTTTTCGGTGCTCTCGAGGCGTTCTTCGAGGAGCCGGCACATCCGCTCCACCTCCTCGTCGGTCAAGGTTCCGCCCACTGGAATTTCCTCCCCCACCACGATGACACAGCGGCTGAAGGGGCGGGGAACCTGAAAACGATCCCACGAATTGAATTTCCATGGCCGGTCCGCGGCCACCCCCATGGGCACGAGGGGAAAACCGGTCTTCGAAGCCAGATAGACCGATCCGCTTTGCGCCTTTCGCGCCGGTCCGCGCGGTCCGTCCGGAGTGATGGCGATATCGCACATGGATGGGTCGCGCTTCAGCTTGATGAGGGCGCGAAGCGCCTTTGCCCCTCCGCGCGTGGTCGATCCCCGCTCCGTGGTAAATCCCATGCGCTCCACGACGCGGGCGATCAATTCTCCGTCGCGGTGCTCTGATATCATCACCCGCGCCCCTTCGCCCTTGTAGGCAACCGCAAGGGGAAGGATGTGGCAATGCCAGAACGCGTAAACCACCCGTTTCGTGGCGCCTTTCTGGCGTTCGCGGAAATGGCGCGGGCCAATGACCCGAATGCGAAGAGTGGTCCCGAGGGCACGTAAAAACCAGGAGCCGGGATGCTCGGCCAACCAGATGAGGAGTTTTTCCTTGAGACTCATTGCGCCCGTACGATAACTGGATGCGATCGAATTTGCTCCAACGTTACAAAAAAAAGGGTGGCGGCGCCAGAGCGCCGCCACCCCTGTGATCCGGTCGAGGAAGTTCTATTTGATCTTGACGATATCGTCACCCCCGCCTTCTTCGCAGATTCCATTTGGTCCACACGACCAGATCATGTATTTCCGCTTACCGTCGGTTAGTTTCTTGTAGTTGTAGGGTTTGTTCCACGGGTCGTTCGGCAGGCTCTTGGGCGGATAGAACCCATCAGGATAGGCTGCCGTGGGAACGAGAAGATCGGAAAGCGATTCAGGATATTTCCCGTGCTCCACATAGTAGACCAGGCAGCCGCCAGCCAGGGCACCGAGGTCCCTTTTTGCCTGCAGCGCCGGATCCACGGCTTCCTCGGCCACGATGATCTCCTCAGCGGCGATCCTCTCGGCCTCCATCTTCCCGGGAGCGAGGAACAGAATGGCTGCCGCTGCGCCGCCCGCGATGGCCGGCACGAGAACCCTGGTCAACTCGGCACCGATCGGGCCGTAGCTGACCCGTTTGTATCCGTTGCCCTCCTTGTAGGAAGCATTGACCGAGCTGAACAGGTGCTTGGTGATGCACTCGGGCGTGGGAAGAAGCATGAAATCGATAGGCAATTCGATTTCCGGGGGAATAAGCATGGGAAGCATCTGGATCCCGGTGGATATCTGCTCGTAGGCCGCTCCGAATTTCACGGGGACGTTCGAGTATCCGATGCTCAGCATCTCCTTTCCCTTGGGGAGCTTGCTGTAGTGGGTCATGAAATCCTCGTTGTCGAGAATCGACGTCTCCGAGTTGCCGTAAGTCTTGATGAGCGACTTGAGATCGTTGCTCTGGAAGCTGATGACCAGATACTTGTCGACCTTGGTGAAACAGGGCTGGATCGGAATCGGAATCCCCTGAAACTGCAGGAACCGGATGTCGCGCCCTTCGTATTCGACGCTCTTAAGGACCACGTAGGCTCCGACCTCGGGAACCATCCGCTTCAAACCATCGAAGAGCTTTTCGAGGGAGCCCACGAAACGATCGTAGTCCTTGACCTCGACGAAGAAATAAGTCGGCGGGACAGCCATCATCATGGCCATTCCCTTCGGTTTGAGCTCGTAGTGGATCAGCTCCGTGCCGAGCGAGCCGAGAATATCCTGTCTGAGGTCGAGAACGGCTCCCTCGTCGCCACCAGCCATCTGGAGGAAGAATCCTTCCATTCCACCTTGCACCTCGGCATAAACCTCGGCGTCAACGGTTTTTATCCCTTCCATCACGAGATCGTAGAGCGCGGCGGCGTCAAAGCTTCCCATGGAGAAGCCCACGGCATCCTTGGGAATCATGCGCAGTTTGTCGGGAGTGATCGGCTTTGAGGGGCAGAGGGCGAGCAAGCCTTTCTCGGGGCCGTTGATGTCGGTGTATGCGACCGATCTCGCCAGGCCATCCTTGGAGATCTGCATCCCGTACACACCCCGTATGCTCTTGAGGCCGGTCAGGTCGATGAGCCGAGTCAGCTTCTCGGGAAATCCTTTGAGAAACTCGAGCGTCTTGTTGCTCGGCTGGAAAGACTCTCCTGATTCCTCGGCAAACCGCTGCTGGGTCTGCTCGAGCATGGCAGCTTGAAAATTGAGAAGCCTCACCACGATCGCCTCGATTCCGGTGACCAGGTTTGCGGGATCGAGGTAGCTCTTGGTCGCGGCCGGATCAGAGAAATCGATATGCTTTGTGGCCGCAATGTAGTCCGGGTTCTTGGAGAGGCAGTCCTCGATGTCGCCCATTTTTCGGTCGATCATCGCCTTGAGAGCGTTTTCGCTCGTGCTGATAACGTCCATGGCGCCCACCTTGCCGATGCAGGGAACCAGAACCGGCATGGGCAGTGGAAGCATGACCTTCTCGTAAGTGGCGCCCTTGTATTCCGCCTTGACGAGCCGGATCGGAACGCCTTCCGCATTGGCGAGGGAGATCGCGGTTGTCTTGAGAAACTGGATCAAATTCTCCTCGGGATTCCTGAATTCGGCTCCAATGAGGAGGCCGATGTCGGGAATGAGGCCCATGGGGCCCGGCGTTCCGGCTTCGGGCAGGGTGAGATTGGTCAGGGCAAAAAAGAAACGACCCACGTCGGCGTTGAGGAATTTTTCACAATCGAAATCGATGTTCTTTAATGTTTCGTCCTCTGCTGCCTTCTCTTTGAGTTGGGCGATCGTGTTCCAGAGGAACTCCTTCGGTTTCTTGAGGAACTCCTCGACCTCGTCCTCCTTCAATATTTTGGACAGAGGCATCGAATCCTCGTTTTCGCGGGCGAGTTTCATGTCTTCGGTGCAGCAAAAAACGAGGGTTTCCGAGGGAAGTAAATCTTCGATCTTCTTCCCGCTATCCTGAGGCATTGCAATCGCTTGGGAAACTCCGAGGAAAGAAAGCAGGGTGAGGGCAATGGTAGGCAACAAGATCGTTCCCAGCATCTTTTTGCCCCGACGAGGCGTCGCGGTTTTCATTGGTATCTCCTTCGTGTCCATGTTCCGCATGAATTCAAACATCATCATTTTGCCCCAGGGCCGTGTTGGCGGGGGGATTAGAACCAAGAGGGTGCTGATTCCGCAAGGAAAGTGCCATACCAAAACAGGAAAAGATTCTATGCCTTCTTTCGGCGGAATCAAGAGAAGAAATAGATAGAGTCAGCCCTTTACCAGGTTGATTTTCGCCGGGTGGTGAGAATCTTACAATCTATCAATAATAATTTTACGATTTTCAGGACTGCCCAGCAGCCCTGCCGAAAACATTGCGCCCGGCTGAATGTCGCTGACGCCGGCCGGCCTGGACACCGCGCTTTCCTGTAAGAAATCGATTCGATCGCGTCGTCCTGGTGTGTGCCAATTGTTTACACAATGCAAATCGATGCAACTTCCTGTGAAATCGAGACTCGCACGCGATCCGACTTTCCCGAAGAGAGTGGAGAATAGGATCGGGCCGGTCCGAGAGTGGGACCGGCCCGAAAATTCGATCAGAATTGTTGGGGCGCCTCGCCGGCGGCGTGCGCCTGTCGGCGCCCTCGCCCCCAGGGCGATTATTTGTACTTGTCGTAGTAGGCGAGAAACTGCTTCTCCGACTTGACCAGAAGGGTTTCGAGTTTTGCGAAAGCAACCGCAATCTTCTTGTTTACCTTCACCGCCGCGACCACGTCGGCCATACGTTCCTTGACGGAATTAGGCGCGTCGGTACTGTCGATAAAACTGTAGAGAAGTCCTGCATTCAAGATTTCGCGTTCTGTATATCCAAAGTGTCCGAAAAACTGTTTCAGCTTGATTGGGCCGCCCTGTGTGATCAGCCTCTTTTTAGACCACGAGATCATCCTTGGATGGAAAAATCTCTCCTTGCAGGACGCGAATCCCTTTATGAACCAGTCAGGAAGAGCTTCTTTCAGTTCCAGCTTCTTGAAATACAGTTCCGTCACCGCGTGGCGAACCGATCCGAGCGTAAACGCTTCGTTGTTCCAGAACGTCACGGCAAGCGATCCCATTTCGGGCGACTCCTCCATGGCGTAGATCGAATAATAGGAAGACTTCTCGTCGGCGCCAATCTGGTTTCCAACCGCGTTGTATGTATCCAGATCGGACAGGACAAAGACGATCAACTTGGAATCCGTCAGTTTTGGTTCTACACCGAACACCTCTTTGGCGACGTTGTAACTGCTCTCTCCTTCGGCGAGAAATTTCTGAACCGTGTCGTAGGGAAGATTGGCCACAACCAAAAGGTGTTCCGACTGAAGCCTCCACGGAGTTTCCCAGTTCGAATGATAGCGATCGGCCTCTTCCTTTTGCACCCAGTTGTCGCCGACTTTGAAAAGACCTTGTTTTCTTTTCTCCGCATCTTCGGCTGGAATCCACTCGCCTTCGTATAAAACAAGGTTTTTCTCGAGGCGTTCCTTCTCTTGCGCTGTGACCCATTTTCCTTCGTATTTTACGAGCCCGCTCTTTAGTTTTTCCACATCCTCCTTCGGCAACCATTCTCCATTGTATTTGACGAGGCCGGCGGCTTCTTTCTCTTTTGCATCAGCTTCCGCCTCGAGCTTCTCTTTTTCTTTTTTTGTGACCCAACGACCCTCGAATTTCACATAGCCGAGCATTTCTCGCGCTTCCGCATGATTGGGATCGAGGCTGATGATCTGCTTGAGGTGTCTGCTGGCCTTCGAGCTCATTCTGTTTTCTTTACACCACTTGACGAGTTTCATCAGTGCGTCGGTATCGCGTGCATTCGTGTTTTTCAGCATTTCCTCATAAAGCTGGTCTTTCGTCTTTTTCTCTTCGATAGACTTGACCTCGCTCATGGGAAACTCGACGATTCCGAATTTCGTCTTGATCGAAACCTTGTTTGCGTCTTTCGAAACGATCTCACCTTCGACTTTTCTGCCGTCTTTCAGGTGAATCACGTCAGCCGAGACTGTCGCGCAAACAAAAAGAACTGCCATGATCATTATGATCATTGATGTGATTTTTCCGAACATTTCTCTTTCCTTTCAATCCTCGGGCCTGGCCGCAGTTTTCGCCTAATCGATAACAGATTCAACTTCGGGCGCAGCTCAAGTAAGCGAGAAAGAATCAGGAGGATCAATTCTCTCTGCCTGTCCCCATCTGGGGGGACAGACAGCAAACTACATGAATAACTCTTTGATCGTACCATAGGCCTTGTTTATCTCAATCAGTTTCTTTGTCGCCTCCTCCCGCTCGTCCGGCCTCAAGTGGTTGATCTTGTCGGGGTGGAGGCGTTTCACGAGATTCTTGTAATGCTTCTTTATTCGGCTTACCGTGGTGTCGGGATCGACACCCAGGGTGCGGAATGCTGTGAGCAATTCTGGGTGTACCTTGAAAATAATCGGCAGGGAGACATCCCGCTCTGCCTCACGGCCGGGGCTGCCGGTAATCTTTTGCCTGCTGCGATTACGGCGGGTCCCGAAACCTTGACGCGGTGAACCGCGACAGCCCTTGAGAGCCCGACCAAGAATGAGGCCTATGAAACTCCAGAAACTGTTCGCCCTTGACAATTGAAATATAAAGGCTTTCTTTACACTGGGTTTTCTGGTAAAAATCTCTGTTTCAAAAAAGCAGTCAAAATCCTCGTGACAAAATATGCATTTTGTTTGATAATATGGCCCTCCGACGGATTGCGGGCGGCCCCTTATAAATCCTTTATTGACAACATGTAACGTTTTTATTTCACGGCCACAGTGAGGGCATTCGACCGTCTCGGGCAAATCATTTTTCTCTTTGACGGTCGACATTATTCTAATGGTCCCTTTCGAGTTGCCAGCTTAACTGGATTGTGATTCATGAATACACAAAAAAGCGCGACAGATCAAAAGGATGTTTCTCTGCCGATGTCCGATGATCCGCTTTTTGGGCTCATCACGAAGAATAAGAACATCCTCATTGTTGGTGTACTGCTCGTTGTCATCGTGGTTGTGGTGGTCAAGCTCTATTCAGGGCACTCCGAGAGCAAGGAACAACAAGCCTGGGCTGATTTCCACAAAGCCTCGACCGACGTCAACGCGGTGGCAGCATTGAGCGGAATCATTGACGATTCTTCGGGCACGACTGCCGAGCCCTGGGTTCTCTACTATCTCGCCATAAGGGCTTTCAAGGAAAATGACTTGGTCACGGCCAAGGAAAAGATCGATCTGCTGGAAAGCAACTGTCCAGACCATTTTCTCTTGAAGAATCCCGAGTGGGCGCCCTCGATCAAGAGGAAGATTCTCGCTGAAATCGAGTGGTGCGAGCAGAATCCCCTGCCCGCGGACGCCCCGGAGGAAGAGGAGGCGGCCCAAACTGGACAGGAAGAGCCGGAAAGCAGTCCTGAAACCGCTCCTGAGGAGCCGACCAGCTCCGACGGCTGGGGGCGGCGCCGGCGGGGGGGGGGGGGCGG
>CAZUHB010000077.1:0-25689 GCA_964620445.1 uncultured Phycisphaerales bacterium | reverse complement strand
AATCTGCCTTGAAGTATAAGTCCATTACATAAACTAGTTATTTCTGGGACAGGACGCTAGGGCAGCACAAAGCTATTATCAGGGTCGGGGCAATCACCAAAACAACATTTGTAAAGAACAGCACGTCTAATGAAATAAAATCATCCAAGTGTTCTGTACATATCCAAATAATAGATGAGAAATTCAACGAACTGTAAAAGGGTAAAATTCAAATAATAATCAGAACTCACACCGCCTCGATGCGGGCGACGATCTGTCTGAAAAAGTCGTGCGACCAGACCTCGAGCGCGCGGCGATCGCGCACGAAAGGCGCCACCTCGCGGCGCGCCTTGATCACGTCGAGGTCGTCCACGGCCTGGTGGAGTTCGGCGCGCAGCCGATCGAGGGACAGCGCGTCCTCGCCGGAGAAGTCTCCCGACTGTCTCATCCGCGCTTCAAGATGGCTGAGCCGCACCGCGGGATGCCGCGCCGCGTACCAGACGAGGTCGTACCAGTCACGGCCCTTAACGCGATCCTTCCACCTGCGGCAGAGAACAGCATGCAGCTTGCCCGCGAAGAGATCGTCAAGGGAATAGACGCGGACGGCAAAAGCGAAAGGCAATAGCACATAGCGCATCTCGGTTTCGAAACCGCCGGGTGGATCGGTGTCGACCTCGAGCTTGATTTTGAGGGTCTTGGCGGGATGAAGGTCCTCGATGAGTTCTTCCGGGGCTTCGATCTCGATCAGGTGCCGCGTGGTGTTGGCCTTGAGAAAGGCCGAAGCGATCGCCCCGGTCCGCTCCTTCCGGCGGGAGGAGAATTCCACGTTGAATCCGAAACTCGCGAGCTCCCGCTCGAGACCCTCGCCGAAACGATCGAGCGCGAAGGATTCCTTGGGCTCGAGCAGGGAAAAGTCCATGTCTTCCGAGTAGCGGTCGAGTCCGTGAAGGATTCTGAGAGCTGTTCCGCCGTAGAAGGCGGCGTGCTCAAAAAACTTAGTCCGCCAGAGGCCGAGCAGGGCGACTTCCTGAAGGATCTCCCGGAGGGCGTTGACGAAATCGTCGCGCGTTGCGCAGGTGTAACGGTCGAGCATCGTGCGGATCGCATCATTCATGCGGAGTCCTCCTCGAGCGCACAAGGAATCGGACGAGGTTGTCGACCTTTACCGATCGATAGGCGCGGGCTATCCCCTCCAGCCGGGAGATGTCGAGCCGACTCGCTATCTCCCGATCGACACGCAGATCTTCGAACAGGTAATCTTCGAAATCGCCGACCCGGCTCCCGCTGAACCGCTTGTCGGTCCACACCTTGTCAGCCAGCGCCTTCTCGGCATTGGCGATCAGAAATGTTGCGGCGCCGACTTTTTCGAGAGTCGCGCCCAGGGCATACCTCCGAGCATTCAGCCGGCGATAGGAAAAAATACCGAAAGGGGTGTCGAACTCCCGCGGCCGTTGGGGGGTGACCGAGGTCACTTCAGTGACCCGCTCCGGAATCAGGCCGTGATGGCTGAGTGCGAAATCGAGACTGATGTACGAAGGGCCGTGGATCAGGTTCGCGAGATATTCGCGCACGATCGGCTCCCGGCGGAACGCCTCGCCGAAACAATAGAGCCCCTTTCTGATTCGGACGAGTGTTCCCTTGGCGAGGAGCTGCGAAATCTTGTCCCTCGGCTTGAGGAACTTGTCCAGGGCGTCCCGCAGAACCTGGAAGTCGAAGACCTCCCTGGTGATCTTGTTCCGAAGCAGTGTCAGCGTGTCCACGGAAAATCTCTCAAAACAACAGCAAATGTCCACAAAACGCGGACATAGTACGCTAAATTGTCTTTTTATCCAGTATAAATTCGGTTTTTCTTGTTCACTATTTCACGCGAGTTCCGGCGGTCCGTCGCGGAGAGGCCCGATGGGGGAGCCGCTCCCCCCGTTTCAGGTTCACTGTAATAATCATCGAAATAAGCCAAAATGCGCGCAACGCGCTGAACCCGATTGCGCTTGAGGTCGCGAACGGAGAGGTTTGCTTCTTCAGCGTCTCGGAGCGAAGAGGAAAACAACACCATCCAAAGGTAATCTGCTGTTTCAGGAAAGGAGATGGGATCATGGAGAAAAGAGTGTTTTTGTCGGCCTTGCTCGTCATCTGGGCGGCTCTTGTCGTGTCGCCCTCGAGCGCCGATGTCATCTACGACTCGCAAGGATTCGAGGATCCGCCTTTTGTCCTCGGCGTCCTCAACGGCCAGGACGGCTGGGTGGCCACCGGCGGCGGCGGCGGCTCCAATCCGGTGGTGGTTACGTCGCCCGATCCGGTTCAGGGAAGCCAGGCGATCCGCCTCGAGATTCCCGACATCGAGAAGTCCTTCTCGTCGATGCAAATGCCCGTTCCCGATCTGATCGCGGCCGGGTACGACCTGATCACCGTGGAATTCGACATCTACCGGGAGACCGACGCCTGGGTGTCCAACCTCTGGTGGTGGTGGTTCAACGAGGGCACGCCCACCTACGGGCTGCAATGGGACGAGGCTAACGGGCAGTACGGCGGCACCTATCCCTTCGGCTGGGACGGGACGAGCGTGCCCAACGAGCTCGACCGCTACGTCACCCTCTTCATGGAGTGGGACTTCCGCGAGGGCATGGCCTATGGCTACTACGACGGCGCCCTGGTGACCACCGTGCCGATCTCGGGAATCGACGCTCTCACCGGCTGGGCGATCGAGCTCTGGCACGATGAGGCGACCGGCTCGGGCCCTGACGTGGCCTGGATCGAAAACTTCAAGATCGAGGCGTTCATCCGCGATCCGGCTCCCGACATCAAGATCGACGGCGATGACGGCCCCCTCTACTTCCCGAGCACCCAGCCCGTGTCGATGACGGTCTCGCTCTTTGCCGGCAACCAGATGGGTGTGAACAAGGATTGGTGGGTGATCGCCCGGATGAACGGGACGAACTTTTTTTCCTGGCAGCTCTCGGGCCAGTGGGTGCCCGGTCTCACGCGCACCTGGGTCGGACCCCTCTTCGATATCTTCGACCACACGGTTCACAACGGGACCATTCCGGCAGGATCGTGGGAATTCGGTTTCGTGATCGATGCCCTCGACGGAGTGCCGCAGTTCACCTACTACGACGTGGTTCAGGCCACCGTTTATTGAGTACCCTTCACCTTCGAACACAGGAGCCGACCACAAGGGGCTGCGTCCGGCAAGGAACCGGGCGCAGCCCCTTGTCCATCGATTCGCGAGCCCGTTCCGTGTCGAGGCGGCGACCGTGGCGGAACGCAAATTCGTTCTGTTTTTTCGAAATCCCTTTCCGTAGAATCAGCTGCCGGATACTGGGAATCTCGAAAACACCTGGCTTGGCGATCCCCCCGTTTGCAGCTCTCGAGCGGATCGTGGAGCGTAAAAACAGAAGCCTCGGACCGGACCGTATACCGGAGGCAGGAGGAGGAGAATTGTGAAGGGTAAAGAGCCCATGCATTCGGCGAAGAAACTTCAGGCCGCGCGCGATTGCGCCATCGGCCGCAAGGAGGCTCTGACGCAGGTCATTCTCGACAATGTGCCGTGCGGCATATTCAGGTCGCGTCCCGACGGAAAAATCGTGTCGGCAAATCCCGCCATGGTCCGCATGTTCGGATACGACAGGGAAGAGGACCTTCTGGCGGTTCCGGCTCCGTCGCTCTACTGGAACCCGGATGAGCGAAATGAGATCCTTGATCGATGCACGCGCGACGGTTCGTACACCAACTTCGAAACGAAGATGAAACATCGAGACGGCGCCCCTTTCTGGGTTCTACTCAGCGCTTTTGCCGTGACCGACGAGGCCGGGGCGATCCGGTTTCTCGACGGGACCATTTCCGATGTGACCGAACTCCACCGGACCCAGGCTGAACTCGAAGAGAGCGAGGCCCGGCTGCGGCTCGCTCTCGAGGTGGCCGATCTCGGTTTCTGGGAACAGAATTTTGTGACCAACAAGGTGGTGCGATCGAGAAAATGGTCCGAGATGCTCGGATACACCCCGGAAGAGATCGACGGCCGCCTCGATGCATGGCTCGATCTGATCCATCCCGACGACATGCCGATGGTGAAAAAAACCGCCGCGTTGCACGAGGCGGACAAGGTGCCCGTGTTCGATATCGTACACCGCATGCGGTCCAAATCGGGTGAGTGGAAGTGGATTCAAAACTGGGGAAGGATCGTGGAGCGCGACAGCGACGGCCGGCCGATTCGAGCCACCGGAATGCACCTCGATGTCACCGCCCGCCACGAGGCCGAGGAGGCGGTCCGCGAACGGGAGGCGCGGATCCGCGCCATCTTCGAGATCTCGCCCGACAAGATATTCATCAAGGACCGCGATCTTCGATACGTGAGTGTCAATCCGGCCACCGCGGAGTTCCTGGGGCGTCCGGTCGACGATATAATCGGCAAGGGGGCCCCCGAGGTGTTCGGCGAGGAGCTGGGACGGAAGCTGGATGCGTTGAATCGACTGGTACTCGCAGGAAAAACCCTGGAGGAAGAGGTCACCGGCGCACCTCCCCATCCCGAGCGGGTTTATCACCTGGTGGAGATCCCCATGCGGGACGAGAAAGGCGAGATCGTGGGGCTTTGCGGTACGGCGCGGGACATCACCGCGGTCAAGACGCTGCAGAACCTCGCGATTCGCGCCCAGCGCCTCGAAACGGCCGGGCGCATCGCGGGCCAGGTGGCTCACGACTTCAACAACCTGCTCGGGCCCCTGGCCGCCTACCCCGACTTCATCCGCGAGGAGCTTCCCGACAACCACCCGGCACTGAAGTACGTCGACCACATCGAGGTGGCCGCCAGGCAGATCGCCGATATCAACCAGGAGCTACTGGCGCTCGGCCGGCGGGGTCACTACAACCTGGAGATCCTCGACGTCGCCGACGTGATCCACGACGTGGTGAGCCAGATCTTGCCGATGCCCGAAGGCCTCGATCTCGATCTCGACCTGGCCCAGGGGCTGCTCAACGTGAAAGCGGGACGGTCGCAGCTCTTCCGCGCCGTTGCCAACGTGGTGTCCAACGCCCGCGAGGCCATGGCCGACACGGGACGGTTGACGATCCGGGCGGAAAACTTCGTTGCCGACGACACGTGCGGAATCATCGCCCGCATTCCCAGGGGTGAGTATGTCAGGTTGACCGTTGCCGACGTGGGCGCCGGGATCTCGCCCGATGTCATGGCCAAGATGTTCGATCCTTTTTTCACCACCAAGAAGGCCGATCGAAAAAGAGGGTCCGGTCTCGGGCTGAGCGTTGTGCATGCCGTGGTGGACGATCACAACGGATACGTCGATTGCGAGAGCGAGCCGGGACGGGGAACATCGTTCTACCTCTTCCTGCCCGCGACGCGCGAGGCGATCGTCGACGGGATAACCGAGATCGAGGTCGGGACCGAGTCGATCCTGGTCGTCGACGACGACCAGCTGCAGAACGAGGTCACGGCCAGCCTCCTTGGCCGGCTCGGATACGAGGTGTCCCGGGCGGGTAGCGGCGAAGAAGCCGTGGCATTGCTCAAGGGGCGGCCGCGCGACCTGCTCGTGCTCGACATGATCATGCCCGGCGGTATCGACGGAACGGAGACCTTGCGGCGGGTCAGGGAGATCTATCCGGAACAGAAGGCGATCATCGTGTCCGGCTATGCCGAGAGCGAGCGTGTTACCGAGGCTCGTTCCCTCGGCGCGGGTTCCTTTTTGCGCAAGCCGCTCACGCTGCGGACGCTGGCCTCTGCCGTACGCCGCGAGCTGGACGGTTGCGGGGTTCCGGGCGGCGAATCGTTCAGGGAGATGAAATGATCGGGCGTGCGGTTCCGGTTGTCGCGGCCGCGGCTCTGCTCCTTCTTTTCACCGGATGCGGCGCGCTGATCGTCGGGTACGAGACGCCTCTTCCCGATGCGGGCTGGGCGTTCTACACGGGCGGGGGGAACGTGGCAGGGGATTTCTACCTTGGTGTCGTCGATCTGGTCCACCCCGACAAGGCGCTGACGGTCACACTCGTGGCCATGACCCATATCGCCGATCCTTCTTTTTACGAAGAGGTTCAAAAGGAGATCGACGGCGCCGACCTGGTTCTGGCGGAGGGAGTCAGGGGAGCGATCTCGGTCAGCCCGACCCTGCTCGTCCTGCCCTGTGCGATGTGCTATCAGCAGAGGGAAGTGAACTACCAGGAGCTCGTTCATCAAAGGGAAGGGCTCGAATACCGGGCCAACTGGCGCGGCGGGGATCTGACCATGGGCGAGTTCCAGCAGCGCATGCCCTGGTGGACGCCCTTCACCCAGGCCGTCCTGATTCCGGCGGTCATCCTCTTTTCCGAACCGCGGAATTTCATTCGCTGGTCGAGCGATCTGGTCGCGGGGCTTTTGGGGGGCAAGGATGCGCTCGAGGCGCGCAGGCGTCACGAGTGCTTTTACGATATGGATGGGGGGGTTGGATCGGAAAATCCTCTGCACGAACTCTGCCTTCCGGGTGTGATCACGGAGCGCAACGCTCACCTGCTGGCTCAGATCGACGCGGCGAGCGCCCGTTACGACATGGGACGGATCGCCGTTCCCTGGGGCGCCGGCCACCTGCCCGGAATCGAAGCGGCGCTTCGGGATCGTGGTTTCGAGGCCAGGAACCATCGCTGGATCCGCGCGGTCACCGTGCGGACCCTTCTCGACGAAGGGCTGGCCGGCGAGAACAGGCCCTGGGATTTCATGATTCCCTGGGTCGTGGGATTTCGCAAGTTCCGATCCGCCTGGTCCCTGTCGCTGCTCTGTGACGCGATCCACCTCGGCGACGAACCGATCGGCTACGATGTCAAGCTTCTCTGGACCCTCCTCCTCTCGGCCTCGGGAAACGGGAACGAGGGGCACTTTCAGCTCCTCCCGTCGATCTTCGGAAGGCCCCTTCTTTTCGAGTGGTTTCGGAGAGGTTCGTCGACGCGGGTGCGCTTTCTGCTCTTCTTCCAGATCGGAAGCCTGTGATCCCCCGCCTCGGGGCTGCCCGCGCGGGCCCTGAACCGTCTCCGATTCATTGACGATCGGCGCGTATTCTGCCGCATTGCGGCGGAATCGCATTGAGCGTAGAATAATACCCTTTTCGAAAGATCCCGCAGCCGGAGCGGCCGACGCGCCGGCCCCGCAGAATCGAGGAGAAAATGAACGACCCGAAATCGGCGCACGACACCCACACCGACGAGAAAAGGCTTTCGGCGCTCAATTCGATGGACGCCATGTTTCGCACCCTGTTCGACGAAACGCCTTGCGCCTGCGCGGTTCTCGACGAGAAGCTCGTCGTCATCGCCGCCAACAAGCGCTGCGTCGAGGAATTCGAGTCGCCCCTCGGGCGGCCTTGCCACGAGGTCTTTCTCGGCCGGCCGGCGAAGTGCGCCTCCTGCCCCGCCATGAAGACGATGAGCGACCGCTCGGTTCAGGTCGGCCCCGGCGACGACGAGCGCCGTCCCTGCCGCACCGCGCCGGCCACCGATCGGGCGGGAGAAGTCTTCGGCGCAATCCATTTCTTCCAGTCGGACACAGAGGCGGAGCGGCTGCAGAAAGAGCTCATCGCCTACGACTGCCAGTTCGGCGCGGCCGCCCACGGACTCAAGGGATGCCTGACCGGCATGGGTGGCGGGGTCTACATGTGCAACACGGGCACGCGGCTGAACAAACCGGAGCGGATCGAGAAGGGATTCGCCATCATCAGCCGCAACTTCCGCCGCATGCAGAGCATCGCCCACAACGTCCTCTACTACCTGCGCGAACGCGCCTTCAGCCCAGAGCCGCTCGACGCCGTGGAGATGTTGAAAAGGGTGGCCGAAGACCACGCCGACGAGGCCGAGTTCGTGGACACGCGGATCGTGCTGAGCAACGACCTTCCTGCCGAGGCTCCGGTGGAGATCGACCGCAAGGCGCTCGAGGCCGCCCTGATCAATCTCGTCACCACCTCCCTCGACAATTGCCGCGGCGACACGCGCGACGTGGACCACGAGGTCGTTATCTCGGCGCGTGTCGAGGAGAGGTTCGTGGTATTCGAAATGGCCGACAACGGAGCCGGCGTGACACCCGAGGAACTCGAAGAGATCCGCGCCCTCCTCGTCGATCCGCGCGGGCTCACTCCCGTGGAGGTGGGGATCTACGTCGTGAACAAGCTCGCCGGACTGCTCCAGGGCAGCCTCGACATCGAGTCGGAAAAAGGCCGGGGCACGCGATATCGGCTGCACATTCCGCGGTGACAATGGGCCCGGGCGTTCCGGCAACGATTCGTCTCACAACCATAGGCCGTGCCGATAAGCTGCAAGCAAACGCGGAGCGGTTGCATGTCAGCTTCATCGGCCGCGAAACACTCCCCTGGCGCACCGCCGCTCCCCCTCCGCACCGGCAAAGCAGAATTTACACACCATTTACACGGCCGCCGATCCGGGAGGAGTACAAGAGGGTGGAAATCGTACCCATTGACGGGATTCCGTCGGAAAGGAGAGACACCATGAACAGAGCGGTAGAAATCATGGCGGTTGTGATCGCGATCCTTCTCTCGTGTCAGGGCGCGGCGATTTGCCAGGGCGAAGGCCGCACCCCGGACACGATCCCCGATCGGGTGTTGCGCGCCGAATCGTTCGCCACCTTGCCGGTCGAGGAGATCACCGTGTTCAAGGACGGCCACGCCTTCGTGCTTCGCGAGGGCGACATGCCCGTGGACCGGTCCGGCAGGGTGGTGCTCGACGATCTTCCCCGGCCGGTGATCGGCACCTTCTGGCCCTACTCGGCCGAGGAGAAGCTCCCGCTCCTGTCGGTGAAGAGCGGCCGCACGGTGGTCGAGTTCGAGCGGACCGCGCTCGATCTCTATCAGCTTCTCGCCGCCAACATCGGAGCCGAACTGCTCGTCGAGGAGAACAGCGGCGAGCCGTACAGCGCCGTGATCGACGGAATCCCGGAGCGCACCGCGTCGGAGCTCGGCGCGACCGCGTCCCCCGGCGCGGACGAGAGGCTTCCCGAAAAGGGAAAGATCATTCTCCTCAGAACCCACGAGGGGGTCAGGGTCGTACCGATCGATTGCGTCAAGAAGGTGACTTTCAAGGAGCTTCCCAGGTCGAGCGTGACCGAGAAGGAGTTCCGCAACCTCCTCACCCTCCGCCTCGGCGGGGCGCACGCCGACGTCGACCGTGCGCGCGTCGGCATGGTCTACCTGCAGAAGGGGATCAGGTGGATCCCGAGCTACAAGATCGTTCTCGACGGCGCGGGCCGCGCCAGGGTGCGGCTCCAGGCCACCTTGCTCAACGAGATGATCGACCTCGACGACGTGACCGCCAACCTCGTCATCGGCGTGCCGAGCTTCGCCTTCAAGGACACGATCGATCCGATCGCGCTGCAACGGTCCGCCGCCCAGCTTTCGCAGTATTTCGAGGAACAGAGCCGGACCGCCTATGCCTTCTCCAACGCGATCATGACCCAGACGGCGCGGATGGGCGAGTACCGGGGGGGTGCGCCGAGCGGCAGCGACGCGGGGGATGCCGAGGAGGAGCTAACCGGAATGGGCAAGGACGAGGATCTTTTCGTCTTCACCATCGATCACATTTCCTTGAGGAAGGGAGAACGCCTGGTGGTGCCGATCGTCGAGTTCGAGCTCGACTACAAGGATGTGTACACCCTCGATCTGCCGATCAGACCGCCGTCCGACATTGGGCGCAACTTCTCGACCCAGCAGCAGCGCGAGCTGGCCAAGCTGTTCAACGCGCCCAAGGTCATGCACGAGATCCGGCTCGTCAACGAGTCTTCCTGGCCGATCACCACGGCGCCCGCCCTGCTCTTCCACGACCGGCAGCTGCTCGGCCAGGGCATGACCACCTACACCGCCGTGGGCGCGAGCCTCGACGTGACGATCACCGCTGCCGTGGACATCCAGGTGCGCGTCAGCGCCCGCGAGGAAGGACGCTATCCGAACGACATCGAGTGGCGCAGCAACCGTTATTGCCGGATCAACATGGAAGGAACGGTTTTTCTGTGCAACAGGCTTGCCAAGTCGGTGGAGGTCGAGGTGAAGCGCCGCGTGGCGGGGTGCATCGATTCGGCCGACAACAACGGCCGAATCGTTCAGAATGATCTCTACGACTTCGCCGAGTATTTCCCCTGCGGCGACGCGCCTTACTGGTGGCACTGGTACAGCTGGCCCTGGTGGTGGTACCAACTGAACGGGTACGGCAAGGCGGAGTGGACGGTGACTCTTGAGCCGGGTGAGAGCGCGGAGCTGAACAGCGCGTGGCATTACTACTGGCACTGAGCCGTTCAAGCTGCCAAACAGGTTGACTTTCTTCACCAGCGTGCGGCGCGTGCGGCGAACTGCGCGCGCCGCACGAGGCTATCACGGATAGACGTAGCTTCCCTGAATCCCCAGCGGGTACCCGCAAATCCAGTAGACGATCAGGAACGCCGTCCAGAGCGTGATGAACACGATCGCGTAGGGAAGCATGAGGGAGACGAGCGTTCCGATGCCGGTCTTCTTCACGTACCTCTGGCAGAAGACCACGACGAGCGGGAAGTAGGGCATGAGCGGCGTGATGATGTTCGACGACGAGTCGCCGATCCGGTAGGCGGCCTGGGTGAGCACGGGCGAGATGCCGACCCCCATGAGCATGGGCACGAAGATCGGCGCCAGCAGCGCCCACTTGGCCGACGCCGACCCCACGAAGATGTTCACGAAGGCGGTGAGCAGGATGATGCCGATGATCGTCACCTGGCCCGGCATGCCGAGTGCCTTGAGGAGCTCGGCGCCCTGGATGGCGAGGAGCGCGCCGATGTTCGAGTTCTTGAAGGCGTCCACGAAGAGGGCGCAGAAGAAGGCCATCACGATGTAGTAGGCGAGCCCTTCCATCGACTTGGTCATGGCGCCCACCATGTCCTTGGCCGACTTGAAGCTGCCGGCGATGAAACCGTAGACCACGCCCGGGATCAGGAAGAGGAGGAAGATGAGGGGCACGATCGAGTGCATGATCGGCGCCTGGAAGGAGGTGAGCTTTCCGTCGGCGTCGCGGAGAGCCGAGTCGCTCGGCGCGAGCACGAAGTAGAGGGCCACCAGACCCGCGATCATCACCAGCAAGCCGGCCCAGAATCCTAGGAGCTCCCGTGGCGCGATCGTGGCCATATCGGGCGCTTCCTCGGCGTCGGTGTCGACCGGTGTGGAGCGTTTGAGGCGCGGCTCGATGATCCGGTCGGTGAGGAACCAGCCGAGTAGCACGATCAACACGCTCGAAACGGCGGTGAAGTAGTAGTTGCAGAGCGGGTTGACCTGCACGCTCGCGTCGAGGATCTGCGCGGCCGGTTGAGTGAATCCCTGCAGCAGCGGATCGAGCGCCGACGGCACCGGATTCGCGCTGAATCCGCCCGACACGCCCGCGAATGCGGCCACGATCCCGGCCAGCGGATGGCGCCCCGCCGCGTAAAAGATGATCCCGCCCAGGGGGATGACCAGCACGTAACCGGCGTCCACGGCCGAGTGGCTCAGGATCCCCACGAGAACAACGGTGGGTGTGAGCAGAAACTTCGGCGTGATCCCGAGCAAGAGCTTGAGCCCCGTGTTGATGAAGCCCGACTTGTCGGCCACACCCACGCCGAGCATGGCGACGAGCACCACACCGAGCGGTGCGAATCCGGTGAACACGGTCACCATGTTGGTCAGGAAGCTGACCAGAGACTCGCCGGAGAGGAGATTGTGGACCACGAGCGGCGCATCGGTACGCGGATCGATCGCCTCGAAAACAGTGTCCGCCAGGAGCCACGACAGGATCCACACGATGACCATTGCCGACAGAAAGAGCATGGCCGGATCGGGCAGCTTGTTGCCGAGCGTCTCGATCGTGCCCAGAGCGCCGTCGATGAAGCCTGTTTTTTCCTTGGCCGCGGGGCCGTCGTTTTTCGCCATGGGATGTCCTCGATAATGCGTTCAACAGGATCGAACCGGGGGTGCCGGAAACGGCTTTCAGTTTGCGGTCCGCCGCGCTTTCCGTCCAGGGTTTATTGTGCGGCCGGTCGGGGTTGTCCCCAGGAAAAAAGCTATCCGCCTTCTGAACCCGGAAGTTTGATCGTATTTCTCTACTCATTGAAAAAACGGAATGAACGGCAGTCGTCGACGGGGAGCTGGCTTTCAGCAGCGAGACGGATTCTGGGGACAGCAAAGCACTGATAAACATCAGAGCATAAGAATGAATGAACCTGCTGTTCCGGATGAGCGTCGATGAGTTGATCGTCCCGCTGATCGCCATTCTGAAAGAGGCCTCAGGATGCTTTTCCCTCACCGCGGCCATCCCCTCTTCCAGTTCCGCGATCGACTTGTAGAGCTTGCCGGTACGGTAATCGCCCGGTGCGCTCATTTCGTAACCGGTCCTGGATTTTTTCGACCCCATGAAGTACGTGTTCACCACGGTGATGCAGTGCGTGTTCGTGAGGAAGTCCATCTCATCGGGATCGTTGCTCTTGATGTACACGCAGGGCACGTGGAACGAAACCAGCCCCGCTTTTCCCGATGCCTTGTCCTGCATGGCCAGGTGAAATCGGTAGATGCACGGGGGGGCAACTGCCGCCGTCTGGATCAGCATCTGCAGGTGATAGAGTGGGATCTCGGGCGAGGTGTAGATGACCAGGTCGACATCCGCCACCTCGGGTTCGCCGTTACCGTCGATGTCGAGCCTTTCGTTTACGGGCAGCACGGGTTTCTTCACATCCCTGGGAAGCGTCAGTTTCCTGACCATGCTTTGGCTTTCCCGGCTTTCGGCCACAGCAATCAGCATGAGCAGCGTTAGCAGGCCATTGAATAAGTCAATTCGGCTGCGGCCGGCCCTTTTCTCCGATCTCTGCGTTACGAAATCCTCGACGAATCGACCGATTCGCCTCCGGTTTCGCGCCTTGATCTCGAACAAAATGACTCGGCCTTGCTTTCGAAGCACTTTTTCAACGGCCTGTTAAGTGTGGTCTCGGTATCTTCATGGGGCACCTGGATCGGCGCTCAGTTTGCGCTCCGCTTTGCCAGGCGTCCAGAGTTTATTGTCACCGAAACCCTTGAAGGTGCTGCGTGGAGCTCGGACATCGAAAGAGCGCCCCGCTACTCCACGGTGAGCACCATCAGGTTGGTCAGCCTCGTGGAACCGCCGCCCCAGGGGCCGACAAGCGCCTGAAGCGGGTGCTCGGAATAAGGCACCCAGCCCGCCGGAACAGTGACGGGCAGAACCAGCACGCCGTCGCCCGGCACCGTGCCGATCGATCCCTGCCACAGGGGCGGCCAGTCGAGATGGTAGTCGCCGTACTGCGTCGAGTAAGGCGGATCGACCACGGTGGAGCCGAGAAAGAGGGTCACCGGATAGGAAGGTGTTCCCACCACCCTGATCTCGATCGTGCTTCCGGGCACGACCGGGCCCGCGTGATAGAGATGGTAGTAGAATTCGTCGGCGCCCATGTCGGCCGTACCGAGCGCGGTGCGCGGATCGCCCTCGAAATCCTTGTCCGCCAAACCCGAGGCCCCATTCGTCCCCGCGTCACGGCAAGGGGAATTCCAGGTCAAGTGATAGTCGCCGTTCGGCACATCGAGCAGAAGCGGATCATCGGAGATATTGCCCGTTCCCGGCCAACCGCCCGTCACGGCGCAGTAGGTCACCTCCACACCGGTTGCCCATAAGCAGAGGTCCGGATCGACCACGGCACTGTTGTTCCAGACGATCGAGTTGGTAATCGCGCACGAAACGAAACCGGATCCGGCGCAGACGATCCCGCCTCCCTCGTGGGTGGCGGAATTCTCGGTCACCGTGTTATTGACGAGAAGAATGTCCCTGTCCGCATAGCAGTAGATTCCGCCGCCACAGGTCGCCGAGTTCCCGACGACGATGTTGTTCGTCATCGGCGGGGCGCCGTATAGGCAATAGACGCCGCCCCCCAGTCCGTAGGTCGTGCCGGCCCTGTTATCGACGATCACATTGTTCGAGATCAATGCTGCGTGGTCGGTCGCGTCGTAACTGCAGATCCCGCCGCCGCCGGCGCTGGCGAAGTTGTCCGCGATCAGATTGCCGGTCACGATGGCATCCGATTCGGAGAAGATGATTCCGCCGCCCTCGGTCGCGTCGTTTCCCGTGATGATGTTGTTCGTGATCATTGGAGACGCGTACTTCTGGCACAGGATACCGCCCCCGGCCGAGTTGGAACCGTTTGTCACTGTAAAGCCATCGAGTCTCGAGTTCTGCTGGCAGAGCTTGCCCAGGTAGACGACCGATCCCGCGCCGCCGCCGTCGATAACCGTCACTTCCGGGCCGTGGGTGGCCTGGACAGTGATCGCCTTCTGCTTGAAATCGATGTTTTCGTTATAGACACCCGGAGCGACGCGGACCGTGTAACCGTGGCGCGCCGCGTCGATCGCCGCCTGAATCGTGGAAAAGTCGGCCGGAACGTGGATGACCGGTTCCTCGCCGGGGATGCCGTAGGCGAACGCAGCGCCCGAATTAAAAGGCGGACCGTTCACGTGGTAGAGGGGAGCGCCGACGAGCGCGGTTTCGTTGTCGAGCGACACGGACGAGCCGAACCAGATGTCTATCATCCCGCTCGATTCGATCAGTTTTTCCTCCTCGAGCCAGAGCCCGGCGCTGCTGTTGTAGCGATACTTGAAGGCCGCGCCCGTAAAGTCGTCGTCTTCCCAGCGGTCGCCGACGAGAGCCACAGCACCGTCCACCGAAACCGAATAGCCAAAGTTCCCCTGGTAGTTTCCGTCGGGATTGACGAACGCCGCTTCCTCGTTCCACGTTCCCGATCCGTCGCGGCGGAAAACATAGGCCTTGCCCCGCATGCCGCCCGGATCGGGCACGCCCGGCGCCCCGCCCACGAGCAGATCGCCCGAAAGCGAAACCGACCACCCGAATACGCCCATCCCTATGGTATCGGAGCAGATGATCTTGGACTGATACAACCACAGGCTCGATCCGTGATCGTAGACGTACTCATAGATCGCGCCCGCGTGCGGCACGAGACCATCGGCCACAGGGGCGCCGATCATGAGCCGGTCGTCCTCGTGGGCGACGCTCATGCCGAACCGGTGGTCTTCGTCGCCATCGGGCGCCACGAAGACCGCTTCCAGGTTCCAGGCGCTCGAAATGCTGTCGTATCGGAAGACTGCCGCGGCGCCAGCCTGGTCACCATTGTAATCGTTGTAGGGTGCGCCGACCGTGGCCAGGTTTTCCGACACGCTCACGCTGTATCCGAGTACGTCGCCCGGCGCCAGGCCCGCGGCCTCGAGCTTCGCCTCCTCGTTCCAGGTCCCGGACACGCTGTCGTAGCGGAAGACGTACGCCGAGCCGGGCACCGGGCCGGTGACATAAGGATCATAAGGCGCACCGATCAGAGCCACATCCCCGGACACGCACACAGACCAGCCGAAGTTTTCATCGGCAGCCCCGTCGGACGGAAGGAGCTTGGCTTCCTCGTTCCACGTATCGGTGGCGCTGTCGTATCGGAAAATGTACGCCGAACCCGAGTCGGCGCCATTGTCGTCGTCGTAGGGTGTGCCGATCAATGCGATCGTGCCCGAGATGCTCACGGCGGACCCGAATAAATCGTCCGACTCCCGATCAGCCGGGAAGAGGGTTGCGTCCTCGTAGGTCTGGCTTCGGGCGCTCGGCGCGAGGGCCGCGAGCACGAGCAGCAGCATCAATCCTGTTCGAAAAGCCATCCAAAGGGGAAAGTCGATCGTGGAATAAGAGCGCGTCATTTTGATTACCTCCGCGAGATGATTGCCCAATGAAACGGTCAGGCCCAAAAGAGAAAGCGAAAACGGGCCTCGCGGAGGGCAATCTAAATTCGATTTTCGGGTGGGAGTTATTTTCGCTGTGCGGCGTTTTCCGGCAACTTGGCCAAAGAAAGCGGCTGCTCATAATTACCGATCGGACCTAGGCATACATTCCCGGGCCGGGTCGGTTCGATCGGCGCAACAGGAAGCTCGAGCGCCGTGCCCATGAACTCGGCCCGCCCGAATCGCTTCCGGCCGAGCTCCTTGCCGGTTTTGGCGAAGAAGGGAAAGAGATCCTCGCCCACGGCGATGCTCATGTCCTCGATCGATTCTTCCCAGGTGAGCTTGCGGCCGGGTTCGTCCTTCCAGCGCTCGCCTTGCACCCACCGCCAGCGCGGGTACCAGGTGGGGCCGTAACGGTCGTCGAGTTTTTGCCACACGTACCAGATCATGAGCCGGTCGTGGCCGTCTCTCCACTTGTCGAGGTGTTTCTTTTTGAAAATCTCCTCGGGAGCGGTTTGCGTGCCGTCGTAGTCCTGACGCAGCACCTTGTGGCAGCCGCGGTTTGGCCCGGTGTCGCCGTTGTACTTGGCGATGATCTTTCCCTGGAACCACCCGGCGTGCTCCTCGCCCTGGTTGCCGCCGAAGGGGTGGTTGGCCGCGTGGCACGGCCCCGACATGGTGTGGGCCTGCTCGTGGCCGAAGATGCTCCTAATGCCGCCGGGACTCGTGGAGATGGTCGACGCCTCCTTGGGGAGGTAGGCGTTGACCGCCCAGCCGCCGCCGCCGCCCGAGCAGAGGATCAGGTACATGGGCTGCTCCGGTTTGGGCGACGGAAGCCACGCGTAGATATCGCTGGTGATGGCCGGGAAGTCGGCCTTCACGGTCTGGAGCAGCTCGGGGATCTGGTTCTTGCTGTAGTAGCACACGATGCCGTCGAGGCGCTCCTCCGACTCGG
The DNA here is from genome assembly GCA_964620445.1 of uncultured Phycisphaerales bacterium. Classification (GTDB taxonomy): domain Bacteria; phylum Planctomycetota; class B15-G4; order B15-G4; family CAYZWU01; genus CAZUHB01. The sequence continues at coordinate 9,024 of CAZUHB010000077.1, read as the reverse complement.
GGTAGATGCCGCCGCCGCCCGCCATCGGTGCGGGCAGGCGCCGCTCGCCGCCCGCGGGGGGTGCGCCGGCCGCGGCCCATTCGACCGCCTCGGTCAGGAAGGCGCATTTCGAATCGACGTCCTTCTTCGTCTTGCGGTCGAACCGGAAGAGCCCGGACGACGCGAGCAGCACGATCCGCCCCTTGCCGAAGGTGCGGCGCGCGTGGATCGGCGCATTCTTTTCGCCGGCGAGCACAACCTCCCAGTCGTCGCTCACGCGGAGCAGCGGGTATTTGCGCTTTTCGTGCATGGCGTGGCCTGGCAGGACCGCGGCGCCGTACTCGGCGAGCAGCGTGTTGAGCGACCACTCCTTTGCGGCGGCCTCGTCCTTGATCCACGCGCCCGACACGATCAATCCGCCGCCCTCGGCGATGTACTTCTTGAGCGCGGCGCGCTCCTTTGCGATGTAGGCCGGGTAGTGCGCGGCGCCCTCGGTGAGGATCACGTTGAATCGCGGCGCGGGCCACCACGCGAAGGGGTGCATCTTGTGCCCCACCGGAATGCGTACGCGGCAGGGCGAGCCTTCGACGAGAACGGAATCGAGCGTGGCGTGGCTCCCCGCCGTGCGGATCCCGCGCCGGTGCATCTGCGGGCCGAGATTCCAGAGAAGGAAGAAGTCGCACTTGTGGGCCATGTCGATGAGCAGGTTGATGCCGCTGTCTCCGGCCACGTTGATTTCGGGGAGCGCGAAGAGCGCCGCCGTCTCGACGGGGAGCGTTTTGCCCGCCTTCCACCACGGCTCGATCTCATCCGGTGTGCGGGGGAAAGAGTCTGCCTGGCCCGCGGTTGCCGGAGCAGGCTGCTCATCCCCGCTGCCTCGAGCGCGTGCGCTCACACAGGTAAGAGAGAGCGTGGCAAAAAAGATCAGGACGATCAGGATCGACTCGTTGTTTCTTTTCATTCGGCAGACACTCCGTGGTTGCTTTGACGTGTTTGTTCAGAAGCGGGAGACTTCGAAACATAGATTTCTTCCTCTTCTCATCCTAGAAAATCTAAAGTCAGACTTTAGAATATCCAGGATAAAAGTACCAGCCGCTGAGCTCAGAGAGGAGGTCGAGGATGATCGATCGAACGGCGAAAGCACTGGTTTTCTGTGGACTTGTCCTTCTCAGCGCTTTGTGCGCGAAGGTTGAAGCAGCCCCTTCTGCCGAATCGGCCGCAACAAACGCGGCGCGCGCCCTGCTGCACCGCCTGCTCCCCGGCCACGAGGAAAGCTTTTGCTTCGAGCAGATCCCGCCCGAGGACGGAAAGGACCTCTTCGAGATCGAAAGCCGGGGCGACCTGATCGTGATCCGCGGCAACAGCGGCCTGTCCATGGCCATGGGCGTCAATTGGTATCTCAAGCAGTACTGTAATTGCCACGTCTCCTGGTGCGGGAGCCAGCTCGAGCTGCCCGATCCCCTTCCGCGCCTCACCTCGAAAGTGCGGCGCGTCTGCTGGGCGCGGTACCGGTATTTTCTCAATTACTGCTGCTTCGGTTACTCGCTCGCATGGTGGAACTGGGCGCAGTGGGAGAGGCTGATCGACTGGATGGCGCTCAACGGGATCAATGCGCCCCTTTCGGTGACCGGGCAGGAGGCTGTGTGGCAGGCTGTGTGTCAAAAGCTGGGCCTGGCCGACGAGGAGATTGCCGCGTTCCTCGCCGGGCCGCCCTATCTGCCCTTCGGGTGGATGGGGTGCCTCGACGGGTGGGGCGGGCCGCTGCCGCAAGCGTGGATCGACCGGCACGCGGTGCTCGAGAAAAAGATCGTCGCCCGCCAGCGCGCGCTGGGCATGACGCCGGTCCTGCAAGGCTTCACCGGCCACGTGCCGGCGGCGATCGCGCACAAACACCCCGACGCTCTCCTGCACCGCATCCACTGGATCGAGTGGCAGACCTGTCTGCTCGACCCGCTCGATCCGCTCTTCGCGAAGGTGGCGCGCCTCTTCATGGAAGAGCAGGCGCGGCATTTTGGCACGGACCATCTCTATGCGGCGGACACCTTCATCGAGATGACCCCGCCCAGCGGCGAGACGGACTACCTCGCCAATCTGAGCCGGGCGATCTACAGCGGTATGTCCCGGAGCGATCCCGCGGCGGTGTGGGTGCTTCAGGGGTGGACCTTTTTCAACCAGAGGCGGTTCTGGAGCCAGGAGCGCATCGAGGCGTTCCTCGGTGCCATACCCGGCGACCGGATGGTGGTGCTCGACCTCTTCTGCGAAACCAATCCGATGTGGAAGAAGACGGACGCCTTCTGCGGCAAACCGTGGGTGTGGTGCAATGTGCAGAACTTCGGGTGCAATGTCCACATGACCGGCGCGCTGAACAGAATCAACGAGGACCTGCACGCGGCGCGGCGCGATCCGGGTGCCGGCCGGCTGGAGGGACTCGGATTCGTCAACGAGGGGCTGGGGTACAATCCCGTGGTTTACGATTTGATGTTCGAGATGGCGTGGCGCGATGAGCCGGTCGATCTGGAGCAGTGGATCGAGGATTTTGCGCTGTACCGGTACGGCGCGGACAATGACGATGCGCGAAACGCGTGGCGCCGCTTGCTCGCCACGGTCTACAGCGGCACCCACCGCTTTCGGTCGAAGATCGTCGGAGCGACCCACGTGGGTCATGGGGGCGGGTTTCCTGGATACGATCCGATCGCGCTGGCCGAGGCGTGGGGGTGCCTCGTGGCCGCGGCCGACGCGCTCGGCGGAAGCGACGCGTTTTGCTTCGATCTGGTCAATGTGGCGCGTCAGGTGCTGTCGATCCACGCCGCGCGGCTCCACGGCGCCCTGTCGGCCGCGTACCGCGCCCGCGATCAGGAGGTTTTCGAGAAGGCCTCTGCCGACTTCGTGCAACTCATCGAGGAGATGGACGCGCTCCTCGCCACGCGGGAGGAGTTTTTGCTCGGGCGCTGGCTCGACGATGCCAGGCGGTGGGGGACGAGCGACGCCGAGCGCAACCGTTTCGAGTGGAACGCCCGGCGGGTGCTCACGCTCTGGGGCGAGGGACCGGCGATCGATGATTATGCCTGGAAAGAGTGGTCGGGCATGCTGAGCGGTTTCTATCTGAAGAGATGGGACAGGTACCTGGACGCCCTGGCCGCCGCAATGCGGGAGGACGAGCCCTTTGATGCCGAAACGTTCAATCGTGCGCTCAGGCAGTGGATGGCCGATTGGTCCGACGAACGGTCGACCTTTCCGGCGGAGCCGCGTGGCAGCAGCGTGGCGGTGGCAAAGAAACTGTGGAAGAAGTACAGGGCCGAGGTTGCGCCTGCGCCGGACGCGGTCAGCCTGACGACCGGCAAGCCGGTGACCTGTTCCTTTGCGCTGCAGCCCTATCCGGCGAGCCTCGCCAATGACGGCCGCAGAGACAACACCGACCGCTACTGGGCCACCGACGTGCGGCAGGACGCGGATGCGTGGTGGCAGGTCGACCTGGAAGAGCCGGTCGAGGTGGGGACGATCGTGGTCGTGGGCTACTACGGCGACGAGCGCTCTTACGGCTTCGTCGTGGAAACGTCGCTCGACCGCCGGACGTGGGAGACGGCCGTTGACCAGCGCGGTAATGAGGAGCTGTCCACGATCGAGGGCTACACCTGCACCTTCGAGACGCGCGCCGTGCGCTATATCCGCGTGACCATGACAACCAACTCGGCCAACACGGGCCGGCACCTGGTCGAGGTCATGGCCTTCTGAGGCGGGTGGTCGGCGCTCATACCGGCGAGCGGCAAGCGATCGCTCCGTTACCGGCCACTAATCAGTCCGTACTTATTTGTGTTCGGGTTGATACGTTGGCCGCAGCCGTTCACTGACCAGGGAAAGAGAGCCATGAAATCCCATTTCCTCATCCTGTCGTTTGCCTTGCTCAACCTGTCGGGTTTCTCGGCAACCATCTACGTGCCGGACGATTACGCGACGATTCAAGGGGCGATCGACGCCGCCGTCAGGCATGACGTGATCATCGTCCGTGCCGGGACCTACTTCGAAAACATCGACTTCGCGGGAAAGGCCGTCACCGTGCGCAGCGAGGAGGGGCCGGAGGTCACCACGATCGACGGGAGCCAGGCGGGGAGCGTGGTTGTTTTCAGAAACGGAGAAGGATCGGACTCGATCCTCGCGGGTTTCACCATCACGAACGGGACGGGCACGCTGAAGCCAAGCTTCGGTAGATATTACGGCGGAGGCATTCTTTGTTATCAGAGCTCACCGTTGATCATGCGGAATCGGATCGTTGACAATACTGTCGATTACGGCGGAGGGGGGATCGTCTGCCTCGAATCGAGGGCGACTATTTTCGAGAATTACATCTCGAGAAATCGATCCTTTTCCGGGGGCGGAATTGCGTGTTTCAGCAGCCGGACCACGATCTCCCGAAACGAGATCACGGAGAACCGGTGTTCAACGGGTGGTGGAATTTTGTGCGCCAACGATATCTCGCGCATCTTCCGCAATACTATACGAGGCAACGAGTGTTCCGGGGGCGGTGGTATATGCTGTAATGGAATCTGCCACACTCTGATTTCGTCAAATCACATCCTCGATAATTCGGGCGACTTGGCAGGCGGCGGGATCGAAGTCGAATGCTCGGGGAGCCCGGCAATCATCAATAACATCATTGCCGGAAATACTTCGCTTGAAAGCTCCTACAGCCGGGGAGGAGGGATTGCGGTCCTCATCGGCGGTTCGCCGATCATTTCTCAGAACACGATCTACGCCAACCAAGCCTCCCGGGGCGGCGGTATTTCCTGTGAGAAGGATTCGACAGCGGACGTGTCGAACACGATTCTCTGGGACAACGTGGCGCCCACCGGCCCGGAGATCATGGTGGCCGATGACTGGGCTTGGGGGCCGGCTTGCGTGGCCATAAAATACTCCGACGTGAAAGGAGGGCAAAGCTCGATTTATGTCGATCCGGAAAGCACCCTACACTGGGGACATGGGATGATCGACGCTGATCCTTTGTTCGTGGACGCTTCCGAGAGGGACTTTCATCTCACCCTGAAATCTCCCTGCGTCAATACGGGCTTCGGCTACGCCTACCACCGGGATTACGATTTCGAAGGCGATCCACAGGGGGGAAAAAGGGACGACATGGGCGCCGACGAATTCTACTACCACCTCTATCACACGGGTGACGCGGTCCCGGGCGGCACGATCACCGTCAACATCCTCGGCTACCACAAGGCGCCCGTTCTTCTCGCATGGGGCCAGAAGATCCTCGATCCGCCCTTGATCACCCAGCACGGCAATCTCCACATCTGGCCATTCGCCTGGTGCCGTTTCGTCGGCAATATCCCGCCGAATGGCGTCCTCTCGATTCCGGTGCCCCTCTCGTCCACCTGGAATCCCGGCGACCATGCGCCTCTGCAAGCTCTCATCGGACCGTGGGGCAACTGGAGATGGACCGAGCTCACCAACCTGGATGATATCACCGTGGAATAATCGGTCTCAGGCGACATGAAAAAGGCCGGATCCCTGGATCGTGGAGTCTCGCAGAGAAAAAAAATAGGAAAAGTCCGTAATCATTCCCTGGCTCGTGACATGCTTCTCATAGCGGAGAGAACCTTGACGAGACTATCGATCGGGAATGATGAATCCAATCGATCAACGATCGCGGTGCAGACCGCCCACGCCCGGGGACCCATTCCGTCAGAAACAATCCACGGGATCATTGCCTTCAAAAATGGCCAAGAACTTTGATTGCGATCGTTTCGGAGCCATGAGAGAGCTCGTGATGGAGGAGAGCGTACGATGCGGTTATCAGTCTCTCGGATAGCGCGCGGTGTCGTAGTGGTGACCTGTTTCCTGATCGCGCAGGCGGCGCCCACGGGCGGAGACGGCATCGCGAGCCCGAATCGACCGCATGGCGCCAAAGGACGCGACAAAAAGGTCGTGGTGAAACTCAAGGCGGCCAAGGTCGACGCAGAGAAGTGGATACTGTCCCACGGACTGGAGGGAGAGGTTCCCGATCGAGCGTTCACGGCGAAGATCAAGCGCACGAAGTATCTGCTGTTCGATGTCGACGGCGACGGCGCCCTGGAAGTCGACCGGGACGGCCTGGCGCTCCCCCAGTACCCTTTCATCGTTCCGATTCCTGACGAGTTGCTCGATTGCTCGGGCCAGTACCGGATCGAATTCGAGGGAACGAGCGCGATGCGGTTCACCCCCGTGGGTCTCGGTGAGCAGCGATCGCTCGCCAAATCCGCCTCGATCTTCACCGAGCTGAGGATCATGTCCGGTCTCCGTCCCGCGGCGCTGGACAGCATGGCGTGTTCCCACTGCGATCTCCATGCCGACTACCTCGAGCAGAACAACCTGATCGACAACCGGAACGCACCGCTGCAGCTCGGCGAGGATCGGAACAAGAAGGGCTACACGCCGGAGGGGGATCTCGTGGCCGAGAGCAGTTTCGTCGAATTCAATTATTTCGACTACGAGGAGGCGCTGTCGAACTGGTTCGCGACCGCCTTTCATCGATGGATGCTTCTCAATCCATCGCTATCGAGGTTCGGCGCCACCACCCGCCACGGGGCGGCCACTTTTTACCCCTGGGAGTTCGGCGGCCCGAAACATCCCGGACCGCTGCTCCATCCTCCTGATCACGGCGTGGGTATCCCGCCGGCTTTTTCGAGCCGGGGCGAGAATCCCACTCCCGTCCCGGGCACGGCCTGGGCCAAAGGCTGCGGTTATCCGATCTCTGTCGCCTACGGCCCCGACAGCAAGCTGGCCAGCGCCTCCGTTCGCATAGCGGCCAATGGAAAGAACGTGAAGGGAACCTTTTCCTGCCCCTACGAGCCTGCCACGGACGACTTTCCCTCCAACAGCGCCTCCTCGATCTTCATTCCCTTGGAACCGCTCCGGAAGAACACGCGATACAGCGTGCTGTTCGAGTACGAGAATGGAGAGTCGATCGAATGGTCGTTTCGGACGGCCAAGAGATGATCACGAGGCGCGTCTCTACCGGAATGGCCCGCAATGCAAGGTGGGACGCACGATGCGTCTTCGCCACCGGAGGCGAGAGGCCTGTTGAAGTTGTTTTGTATTCTCGAATGAGGGAAAAGCGATGATTCGACCTTTGATGGTAAACACCCGTCCTGTTTCGTCCATTTTCGTTGGGATTTTCGTGATCTGTCTGATGTACGTCACCGCGCCGGCTGGTGTTGATGGTCTCGCCTTCGCGCAAGAGAGCGCCGCGGCCGCCGCGGATTCCCAGGGGATCGACCTCCGCGTTCACGTTCACACCGGATTACCCCTCCTGGTGGAGATCGATCGTATGGCGAACGCGACGGTGAAGGTCGATCTCCCCGTGGGCAAGGATGTGACACGGAAGATCCGCGTCAGGGAGGAGATAGACTTCATCGATGAGTACACCGAGTACGGGGACGCGGGGTGGAAGGCGGACCGTCATTTCCTCAAGTATTTCGTGAATGACAACGACGCGAACCGGGACAAGGAGGTGACCGGTCTCACCTTCACGTACACCTATGACGGGAACGAGTATTTCCTCGACACCGGCGAAAGCCGTTCCATCAACGTCGACAGCTTCAACCGGCTGCTGGACCAGGAGAATTCGCTCGGTATCTGGCTCCCCTTTCCCGACAGCGCAAAACCGGGTGACGAATTCGCGGTCGACTTTTACTCGCTCGCCACCCTTCTCATCGATACGGACGGGGAGATCGTTGTGACGGACGGCAAGTTCGTACTCGACTCGGTGGACGCTGAGGAAAACACGGCTCTCTTGAAAGGGACGGTGGAGTTTGTGGAAACGAGGGAGGAGAATCGCCTGTCGCTGCGGAGCGAGTTCGCGCTCGAGAGCAAAATTGTGATCGACCTCGCAAATCGGATCATCTCCGCGATCGAAATGAAAGGGGGCGCGACGATCTCCGGTGGAAACAACGCGGTGAAGGCGTCCGGCAAGGCGAATGTTTCGATCGATCTCTCGGTCCGGTCCGGCGAGGCGGTCGAAAAGGCGCGGCAGAAAAAGCCAAAGTTCCGTGATGTCGTCTGGAAGCTCGCGAATCGCGGCGTCGAGCTTGTCCTTCCCAGCCACTGGTACCAGTTCGACGACGAGGATGAGGTGCTGTTCCAGTCGACCAGGAACAGGGATGGGGATGAAAGGTACCTGGCCGTCATGACCATGCCGTCGGAGGGAGCGCCCTTCGGCGAAGTCTCCCAGGTCGTTGAAAACGGCCTGAGGGAGACGGTGGGGCAGTTGAAAGCAGGCACGGTGAGAAGCAGGCTCGGAAAAGGATGCTCTTTTCGCTTCTCCAACGAGGGCCATGACTTTATATTCGAGCTCTACCCGCTGGGTAAAAGCCACTTTCTGAGGATCCGCCTCTACGGTCGGGGAGAGGGATTCGGCGAGGGCATAAAAGAACTCAAGATCGTTCGGAAGTCGCTCAAGTCGCTGATCAAATAGCGGATTCAGCTCACATGCAGCCCGACCCGCGTTGAGCCTCTATTAGCGCTATCCTTGACGATTTAGCGAGTACACGCGGTTTCACACCGGCGCTAGAATGGCGTAATATATTTCTTGGAGTCTTTTAACAAGGCAGAGAGCGGGGGAACGGTTCATTCGGCCTGAGCCGACTGGACTCGAGTTCGTTCTCGTTCCTGGGAGAGCCTGACGAGGTCACCGTGCGCCACCCAAGAGTGCTGCGGTGACAAGAGGGACGTACACGACTGTATCCCCGACCCCAAAGGATCGATTTACCTCGACGACACACTCTGTTACGTCCTCAGCGGACTCCTGCGATCCGAGCGAGACCGCGAATGCCAGGTGCAAGCGATTTTTATGTGTATATATAATATTTCTGAATATCTGTTTTAACGGCGTTTATCATCTTGTTGTGCACTGTTTTATCTATTCTCACGAGCATATTTCCAGTGAGGTATAAACCGTTCAAAAATTTGTTTGTCAATCAGGACGGCAATCAGTACTCCCATTCCAAACATCAAGATATCGAGAATGTCGAACGTCTCTCCGAAGAAGTAAATTCCATAAAACTG
>CAZUHB010000076.1:0-25917 GCA_964620445.1 uncultured Phycisphaerales bacterium | reverse complement strand
CATAATATGATTCCGCATTGACCTGTGGAGTCCGGACTGCGGCAGCAGTCAACCATGCTGTCACCGGTCGAATTCCGGTCAGGTCACCATAAACCTGGTATTAATGATTCAATGAAGATTTCGTCGACCCTGAGAAACTGCGAACAGACCTTTCCCGCGTGACCATCAGCCGATTGATATCGCTTGAAAATATGCTGTTCGACCCAAGACCTCCGCTTTGCGCCGATCTCGCCAATCGTGAGAGGAATCTCCCGTCCCCGGTAGACGCGTTCGGAACAGCCCAGTAAGCGGCGGTCTTTTTTTCAAGGCTTAGAAACCTAATTCCAACACATTAGCAGATCGGATGATTTCGGTATTGACTTAAGTAAAAATCCTACGTCGGGAAACTTTTTGGATGATAGGTGTGTGAGAACAAGCTCACGTGCGAGCTGGGAGCGTTCCTGGCTCACGCCGGCCGGCGCGGGCCTCTAATCGTCGTCGGGGAAGTAGTAATAATACTGATTGCTGAAATTGACCTTGAGCGCGACGAGGGTGATGTAGTCGCCGTCCCAGTCGACGCGCACCGTGACGACCATGTAGTCGGTGCTGCCCGGCACGAGCGGATTCTGGGGTGACAGGTCCCACTGCGACACTCCGATGATCGAGACCGACCGGGTGTAGCCGGTGTATCCCGACAAGGTGTTTCCCTGGGCGCTCTTGGGCGGAGTGGACGACCAGCCATTGTAGTCCTCCACGTCGTCGAAATCGGCGCGCAGCGTCTCGCTGTCCGAACCGTCGGGATCGGCAAAGTCCTGCGCCAGGATCTCCTCCATGAGATCGGTGGCGAGCTGCACGGCGATTTCCATGCGCTCCGACTGATGGGCGGCATCGAGCCAGCCCGAAATCCCGATCATCATGGGCGGAACGGCGATCGCTCCCACGACGATGATCGTGACCAGTCCGATGATGGTGAAACCGGCGCGCTCCTTCGTCATCCGTCGACCCCCACAACGGTGAACTGGTAATTGTAGCTTCCGTCGTAAAAGCGGAGTTTAATGGGAACAGCGCTCATGTCCTGACCGACACCGCCGTACCGGCCCGAATCGAAATCCTCGAAAGTGAGCTGGATCGTCTCGCCCGGCTCCACCCAGCGGGTGAAGTAGATCGACACTTTTTCGCCGGAGCCCGCTCTTCGGCCTCCGAACCAGCTCTTGTCCCAGACCGTGATCTGGCCGGTCTCGCCATCCTCGGTCATGAGGATCTTGCCGTAGTAGGCGGTCGATCCCGACCACTCGATCTCGAGAGAGTCGAAGTCGATCCAGTAGCCGGTCTGGTTCTGGACATGGAACTCGACGCCCTCCGACGGGGAGGCCGGGTCGCGCGTTCCGGGGAAATACTCGAGCGACCGGTAGCCCCGAACGCGGCGCTCCGTATCGCCGACGATCGCCTTGACCTCGTAGCGCCAGTAGTTCTTCTGGACGAGCGACAGGGTGCCCCCGCCGAAGGAGACGTCTCCCGAATAGCTGGACCGGTTCCGCAGATACCACTGGAGCCCGGAATGGGCGATATAGTACGCCTTGGCGGAGTTGAGCCGGCTCACACCGCTCGAGCCGGCCTCGGACAGGACCGAGCAGAGCGAACCGCCCACGATACCGAGAAAGAGAAACAGGACCAGCACCACGATCATGCTGAAACCGGCTCGGCCCTCTCTGTTCACCGACTGCGGGCTGGTGTGTGCTGTCATCGCTCTGTCCAACAGGTATTTGCCGCGTCGAAAGCCGGCGGAATGACGGTGGCCCTAAAGGGGACCGACTCGCCGTTCTTCGACAGGCTGAAAGCCACCTCGATCACGTGGAGCGAGTTACCGCTCGTGGCCACCGACCCGTCCTTCTGATAGTAGCCGAAAGCGAGGGATTCGACCGAGTCGACGAGCGCCACGCCGTTTTGCAGGATCGAACCGTTGCTCAACGTGTAGGTGTACGTGTTCTCGTCCCGGTCCCGGAAGGAGAACTTGGTCGCCGAGAGCGTTGTCGCATCGACACTGGTTGCCGTGGCCACGAGCCGGATCTCGCGGGTCATCCGGTCGAGCGCGATGCGCCCGTCGCGAAGGAGCTCCTGCCGGATCGTCACCCCGTTGTAGGCCTCGCCCACGATCTGCATGGTGTGGGCGAAAAAGGTCCCGATCACACCGAGAATCGTCATCACCGATATGAGCTCGATGAGGCTGAATCCGGCGCACCGTCTCTTTCGGTCTCTGTTCATCGAACCCTCAATTCTCCACGAATTCCACCATGGTGGCGATTCGGGCCAGGCCGGTGTCGAGCAGCGTGATCGACCGCTTCATCCTGCCGGCCGAGATCGCGATCGTTCCTGTTGACGAGGGATCTCCTTCCTCGTCGAACACGACATAACTCCTCGAGCCGAAGACGGCCTCGGTGAGGGTCACGCCGGAGTAGACGTCGGAGTCGAGCTGGACCGTGAAAGCGGTTCCGGTGAAAGGATCGGTCGCCGGTGTCGTGTTCGAATCCTTGGCGTAAAGGGTGTAGCTGTCCGACGACGTGTCGAACGAGATCCGGTAGCTGCCATGGTTGTCCATGGCGAGCTGCTGGGCGTAGCGGATATCGGAAACGATCTTGCGTGCTGCAGCGTCGAGGCGGTATTCGGAGCTGCCCGTGAACATGGTGAGAGCCGTCGCACTCACGATGCCGAGGATCACGACGACCGAGATCAGCTCGACAGTGGTGAAACCGCCCCTCGGCGCGAAGGCCCCCGTCACGCGGCGATCGAGGCGTTGAGCGATGTTCGTGATCAGAGTGCGTTTCGTCTTCAACCGATACTCTCGCTCTTCTTGGCCGAGGGCGCACACCTTTACCGGAGACCGTCCCCGGTGTGTACCTACAGCGTTTTATATCGGCAAGTTACGATCGGTTCTTGAACGGATTCAACCCGCGCCGCGCCCAGATCGTTCCTCGTCCGCAGCTGACCGGCGTCGGGCGTTCGATTTAAAGTTCTTTTATTCTTTTTATTCTCTCGCCAATAACCGCCGCTGATAGGTTATAAAGGCTTTTGGCGGTACCAATCAGAATTGCAGGAAAAAATCCACCTCGACCGAGAGCCATGGAGTCTTCATCTCCAGACTGCCGCGCCGGACGACCGCAGGGATCGTGCCGCGCTTTTTTTTTACCCACCTTATGAGGGAGAATGCTCATGTCCCAACCGAATGTTTTGTGGTTTCGCGACGTCGGCCTCGATGATCTGCCCCTCGTGGGGGGGAAGAACGCCTCCCTGGGCGAGCTGATCCGCTTGGAGGGTGTCAAGGTTCCCAACGGTTTCGTGATCACCACCAGTGCCTTCGAGTCGTTCATGGCGCCTCTCAAGAAGAAGGTCGCCGAAAAGATCGCTCTTCTCGAAAAGGACCGCTATCAAGACGTGATGCTCCTCGACAAGGTCTCGCGCGAGATCCGCGCCCTCGTGGAGGAGGTTCCCTTCGACAAGAGTCTCGAGGAGGAGATCCGCACGGCGCTGGGCGGGCTCGAGAAGAACCGCACCCTGGCCGTGCGATCCTCGGCCACGGCCGAGGACCTGCCCGAGGCGAGCTTTGCCGGACAGCAGGACACCTTCCTCAACGTGGGGAGTTTTCCCGGGCTCCTCGATCGGATCAAGAAGTGTTTTTCGTCCCTCTACACGGCGCGCGCCATGTCCTACCGGCACGAGAACGGTTTTCCCGAGGATGAGGTTTCCCTTTCGGTCGGTGTGCAGGAGATGGTCCGCGCCGACTGGGACGGGGTGAGCGGCGTCATGTTCACCGTGGATACGGAAACGGGGAACGAGAACCTGATCCTGATCACGCCGCACAAGGGGCTGGGCGAGGCGATCGTGCAGGGCGAGGTCAAGCCGGACGAGATCTACGTGCTGCGCCAATCGTGCAAGGTGATCCAGAATCCGCTCAAGCTGCTCAGCGACGATCACTACACCGAGCTCGCGGCCCAGGCCCTCGCCATCGAGGAGCACTATCGCGGCAAATACGGCCGGAGCCTCTACTTGGATATCGAGTGGGCCCAGGATGGCGAAACGAAGGAGCTCTTCATCCTGCAGGCGCGGCCCGAGACGATCCATTCCCGCGCCGTATCCTACGAACGCTACTTTTTCGTGGACAGCAAGACCGACTACGAGGTCCTCGCCAAGGGCCGCCCCGTGGGCACCAAGATCGGTTGCGGCGGGGCCACCCTGCTCGCCGACGTGAGCCAGATCGATCGTTTCGAGGAGGGCCAGGTTCTGGTGACGCGCATGACCGATCCCGACTGGGAGCCGATCATGAAACGCTCCTCGGCGATCGTCACCGATCTTGGCGGCCGCACTTGTCACGCCGCCATCGTGGCGCGCGAGATGGGCATCCCCTGCGTGGTGGGCACCGAGTCGGGCACGAAGACGATCGCCCAGGGCGAGACGGTGACGGTGAGCTGCGTCGAGGGCGAACAGGGCACCGTCTTTCGCGGCACACCGCGCTTCGACGTGGAAGAGATCAACCTGGAGAAGATCACCGCCACCCGCACGAAGATCATGCTCAACGTGGGCTCCCCCGAAAAAGCGCTCTCTGCCGCGCGGTTGCCCAACGACGGCGTGGGCCTGGCGCGGCTCGAGTTCATCATCGCCTCCCACATCGGCCAGCACCCGCTCTACCTGCTCAAGCTCGGCAAGGAGGATCTCTTCGTGGAGAAGCTCGTGGCCGGGGTGAGCCGTATCGCGGGCGCCTTCTATCCCAAGCCGGTCATCTTCCGTTTCTCCGACTTCAAGTCGAACGAGTACGCCAACCTGGTCGGCGGAAAGAGTTTCGAGCCCGAGGAGGAGAATCCGATGATCGGATGGCGCGGCGCGTCGCGATACTACGACGATCGCTACAAGGAAGCCTTCCGCCTCGAGTGCCTCGCCATGCGCACCGTGATCGACGACTTCGGCCTCGACAACGTGAACGTCATGCTCCCCTTCGTGCGCACCCCGGGCGAGGCGGAGAAGGTGCGCGCCATCATCGACCGCGAGAAGATCAAGGCGGGCGTCTACATGATGTGCGAGATCCCGTCGAACGTGATCCTCGCCCGCGATTTCCTTCCCTTCTTCGACGGATACTCGATCGGGTCGAACGACCTGACCCAGACCACTCTCGGCCTCGACCGCGACTCGGCCATGGTGTCCCACCTCTTCGACGAGCGGAATCTTGCCGTGCAGAAGCTGATCAGCCAGGTGATCGAGACGTGCAAGGACATGGGCAAGAAGGTGGGGCTCTGCGGCCAGGGGCCTTCCGACTTTCCCGATTTCGCCGAGTTCCTCGTGAAATGCGGCATCGACTCGTTTTCGGTCACGCCCGACGTGGCCGTGAAGACGCGTCTCCTCGTGGCCGAGGTCGAGGCGGGGCTCGGGGAGGGCGCAGCCACAGCGAAGGACGTTTTTTCGGAAACGTCGACCTAAGGCCTGTCGGAAGACGGTTGAGGATCAAAATCAAAAATCAGTTCGTTCACAGGAAGGAGATGCGTCAACCATGGCTTTTCTTCTCAGGGTAGCAATTCGCCCTATCGCCACCGCTCTTTTGTCCTGTCTGCTCGCCGCCTCGGCATCTGCCGAAGAGGAGCCGATGGCCGCAGGCAAAAAGTCCGCGATCAAATCGAAGAGAATCTTCGTCCCTCTCACCTTCGAATCGAATGTGGGGCAAACCGACAAGGAAGTACGCTTTCTGGTCCGCCGGCCCGGCTATGCCCTGTTCCTCGCCGACAACGAGATCGTCCAGGTATTCCCCTTCCGGCCGTCAAGCCCGTCGAAAAGGGATCGTTCTTTTCCCGGAGAAGTGGAGCGATTGTCGACCGTCCTGCGGATGCGTCTCGATGGAGCGAAGGTCGGTTGCAGACCCGAAGCCGGGCGGAAGCTCCGTGGCTGTGCGAGGCATTACGTTGGGCTGAGTGATAACGAGAACCTGGCTTGCATCCCGCTTTTTGAAAGCGTCATCTACGCCGATGTGTATCCGGACATAGACCTCGTATTCTATTCCCATCGAGGGAAAGTGCGGTACAAGATCGTCGTCGGCCGGGATGGCGATCCCGCCGACATCCGGTTTCGATTTTCCGGGGCCGAATCGCTTGAACTGGACCGGCAAGGTAACCTGCACGTTGCCGCGAGAAACAGTGGGCTCGTTCATACCGCGCCCATGATGTTCGAAACGAAGGGCGTCGGCCGGACGCCGATCAAGGGCTCCTTCGTTCTTCTGGACGAGAACACGGTCGGTTTCAGAGTTGCCCGGAGGTCGCCCGGCGCGGACTTGATCATCGATCCGGAGATCGCCTGCGGTTCCTATGTTGGCGGGGTGGAGTGGTCTCCGGAAGCCGGGCAGCCAGCCAGGGTCGCACCGATCGGCGACACGGGGGAGATTCTGCTTTCCGGCTCGACCCAGTCCGTCAGTTTCCCGGCGACCAATGAAACCACGCTGGCAGGCCAGGTCGATAGTTTCGTGATGCGCCTCGATCTCTCCGATCTCGAAAATCCCGCGCTCCTGCACGCCTCCTATCTCGGCGGGAGCTATTTGGAATTCAATAACGGTCTGGCTTTCGTCGATCAAGACAGGATCTTCCTTTCCGGAATGACCTATTCCGTAGATTTTCCGGTGGACGACGATGCCTATGTGACGTCCGTTTCCGCGGGGGCCACATTCAACTCGTACGTGGCCCGGCTGGACGGCAGCCTGAATCTGGAGCGCGCCACCTACCTGGGCTGGAGCCACATCTCCACGACTGCGATGGCAGCCGAGTCCACGGGAGTCTATGCCGTTGGATGGGTCTCCTCCGAAGCAGGCGATCTGGCGACCGATGGCGCCGCACAGGAACAGCTGGGCGGTTACAGGGACGCCTTTTGCGTCAAGCTGAACAACGACCTGACCGCCGCGGAGTACTTCACTTATATCGGAGGTAATTCCCGTGATTGCGCCCTTGCCGTCGCTCTTGTCGACGGAGCAGCCTTCGTTGCCGGGGAGACGGCGTCGCCCAATTTTCCCATCGTGAGCGCGGCCCAGGGGACTCCCGGGCTCGGCGCGGCGGCCGAGATCATCTGTGGAAACGTGGAAGATCCTCCCCTGTACGGTTATGACGCCTTTCTCACTCAGCTGAATCCGGCTGGAACGAGCTTCGAGCATTCGACCTATTTTGGCGGAGCGAGCTATGACAGGGCCAACGGAGTCGCTGTTCAAGGCCAGCCGCCCTTTGTGCAAGCAAAGATCGTCGGCACGATCGATCCGCTCCTTCCTAACGGTGACACCGAGGTTTTTGTCAAGAGTATCTCGGGTGATAGCTTTTCGAGCGGATCGGGGCAAATCGACGGTATGAGGCGCGACATCGGGACAGGGATCGTTTTGACCGCTTACAATGAAATCCACGTCACGGGTGAGACCGATTCATCTAATCTGGCCACCGATGGGAGTACCTATCAACACAAGGATGCTTATTACGCACTGCTCGACGGCCAGGGGATCGAGTACTTCACCTATCTGGGTGGATCGCTGAGAGACTGGGGAAACGACATCGCCTGGGATGGAGCCGACGGGATCTACATCGTCGGCAACACGGAGTCGCACGATTTTACTCCCCTGGTGCATCCCTTGCAGGGATCGTTTGTGGGTTTATACGACCTTTTCCTGGTGAAACTCGTTTTCGACGATAGCGGGACCGAAACGCTCGAGTTGCAGATCGTCGACCAACCCGATCCCGTGCAGGTGGGAGAAACGTTGACCTATACGGTCACTGCCAGGAACAATTCCTATTCGACCTTGCACGATGTGGTTCTGCGCGACCTGTTGCATCCGACCATGCTGTTCGTCGAGGCCGGTCCGGAGGCGTGCCAGGTCGCCGGACAGGAGATTTTCCTGGTGGCGGACAGTCTCGAACCGCAAGGGATACTCTCGATGGACATCACCGTGGAGCCTCAGGCGCCGGGCTTGATACCCAACGATGCCGTTCTGAGCGGTAGCGATTTCGAGGTGTTCTCCGTCGAGGAGACGACCTTGGTCCAGTCTGCCTCCGTGAACGGCCCTGCTCTCCTGGTCGAGACCGTGGGGCCGCCGGTCGTCGACATGAACGAGTCTTTCAATTTCCTCGTGAAGGTCACCAACATCGGCAATATATCGGCGCCCGACGTGGTCCTCACGGACAGGGTCGAGCCGATGAAACTGGTTCATTTCCAGTCGGCCAGCGTGACCCAGGGAACGGGGAGCATCGGTTCCTCGATGAGCGAGGCATGGTTCGAAATGGGGGAGATCTTCCCAGGCGATCAGGTGGTTGCGACCATCGAAGCTCTGGCGTGCCTGCCCGGCAATGTGACCAACCGGGCCGAGGCGTCTTTCGGCATGCCGCCCCAGGGGGACAGCGCCTTTGTCGTCACCTCCGTGTCCGGGATCGAGGCGGATCTCGAGGTGCGAGTTCTTCCGCCTTTCGAAGACCAGGGGAGAATCGTCTGCTTTGTCGAGGTTTCCGTCCGCAGCCTGACACCGGGCGACACCTCCCCGATCACGATTCCATGGGCGCAATTGTTCGTTGGTCTCGGCGTGACCGAACCGGACGCGGCCAACACGGTCGCGACGATTCTGCAGGGCGAAGGGAATGTGGGAACCGCCGGGCCTTTTTATTCCTGTAACTTCGTTCAACTGACGGAGGGTCTGCTCCGGCTGTCGGTCCCCGGTTCCGTTGAATTGCACTCCGTACATGCCCATGTCGTGGGCCCCGTTGATGAGAATGGGCACACGCAGAATAATGCGAGCAGCTATCCTTGATGCGCCGCCGGAGTGCGCGTCTGAAACGGACCTTCGTCGGGAAAAGGTATCGTTGTTTTTTTTCTTGGCCTTTTCGATTCTCAAAATGCTATCAAGGACGCTTGTCCCGCATGGCGCGGGGCGGTTCAAGGCGGTTTTCTCGAACGGAGGTATTCATGAGAATTCTATTGATGATCGCGCTCCTCGCGCTCGCTGTTTTCTTCTGCACCGGATGTCTGTACACGAACATCAGGACTCCCTACGACCTGGATCTCGACAAGACAGCCCTGGGACCGTCGTCGGGCGAAGCGAACATTCACTCCGTGCTGTGGCTCATTTCCTGGGGCGATGCCGGTGTTGCCGACGCGGCCATGGATGGGGGGCTGACCCAGGTCAACCACATGGACATGGAATTTCTGAATATTCTCTTCGGCCTCTACACCAGAACGACGACCGTTGTTTACGGAGAGTAGAAACAGTCCGCTATTTGGGGGTACGCTGAGAATGAAAACGAGTACTGTTCAACGGACTGCTCTCCTGTTGCTACTCCTGCCGGCCCTGTGGCTGGCCGGCTGCACCACGGGGCTGATCTATACCCACACGACCACACCGCTCGATCTGAATGCGAACCAGACGCCTCTCGCGACCCAGTCGGAAGAAGGTGATGTCAAGCGTCTGAGTTACTCGTTCGTCGACGTTCGGTGGGACAGCAACGCGATCGGCGACATCGCGCGCGAGTACGGGATCGAGACCGTTTATTTCGCCGATATCGAAAGGCTCAGTATCCTCGGGATCTGGAATCAGGATACGGTGCACATCTACGGAAGATAGCGGACGGTCCGCCGGATTCGCCTGACTCTCCTGGAACCTTGTTTCGCCCCGGCGAAGCAGGGTGTCAGGAGAGTTTTTCGCTTTTGGCGTCCTGTCCCTTCCCCAGGGTTTCCTTGATCCAGTCCTCCAGCGCCTCGACAGGGCGGTCGAGCATGTCGGCGGTGATGGTGAACTCCGTCTGTCCGGTCTGCTTGCGGATGATGTCGAGACCGTAGGAATAGTCGGAAAGGCGGATCGTGAGATACTCCGCGAGCGACACACCCTCGGCGCGGGCCAGCTCGATCGCCTTTTTCGTGGCGGTCCGGTCGAAAACGATCCGGTGTCCGTACTCCCTCTCGAACTCCTCCTCGAACTCCCGCACCTGCGCCTCGATGAAGAATTCGGCGCCATAGTCCGGATCGGCTTCGAGCTTTTTCAGGTAGGCTTTCGGATCGTCGATCAGCTCCTTGGTGACGGCGATCCGTTCGACCTGCGAGCCGGGCAGGTGGAACTTGAACTCGCGCAGCGATTCTTCGAGCACCGTGACCAGGCCGCGCGCGCCTGTCGCCTCCTCGATCGCCCTGGCGGCCACGGCCCGGTGGGCGCCGTGGGAAAAGGTCACCTCCATGCCATAGCCCTCGAAACCCTCGCGGTACTGCCGTAAGATCGAGCCTTCCGAGTGCTTGAGAATATCCACCAGGTCTTCCTCGGTGAGCTCGTCGAGTGCCACGCGCACCGGCAGGCGGCCGATGAATTCGGGCTCGAAGCCGAAGGCGATGAAATCACTTGTGCGCGCCTTGGACAGGATGTTCGCCTCTTTTTCCTCGCCCGAGGAGCTGGCGTGGAAACCGACCTTTCCCTCGTTGAGCCGTTTGCGCACGATGTCGCCCAGCTGGGTGAAGGCGCCGCTCACCACGAAGAGGATGTGGCGCGTCGAAATGGTGCGCTTCCGCTTGCCCCGCCCCTGGGACATCTCCATCATTTCCTGGAACTGGGCGGTCATGTCCATGGGGCTCCGCCGCGGCACCTCGGTCTCCTCGAGAAGCTTGAGAAGTCCCGTCTGCACGCCGCGGCCGCTCACGTCGCGCGAGATCGCCTCGGCCGAGGCCGCGATCTTGTCGATCTCGTCGAGAAACACGATACCGTACTCCGCCAGTTCGACGTTGCCGTCGGCCTGGCGCACCAGTTCGCGAACCAGATCGTCCACGTCTCCGCCCACGTAACCGGTTTCGGAGAACTTCGTGATGTCCGCCTTGACGAAGGGCACCCCGATGAGCTGGGCGAGGTTGCGCAGGATATAGGTCTTGCCCACGCCGGTCGGGCCGAGGAGGATCACGTTCTGTTTCACATATTCCCGCTCCGGCCTGGGGCGCTCGAAGTCGCGGCGCACGTGGTTGTAATGGTCGCAAACCGCCACGGAGAGGATCTTTTTCGCCTCTTCCTGGCCGATCACGTACCTGTCGAGGTGCTTCTTGATCTCGACCGGCGTGAAATCGAATTCGAGCGCTTTCCTGAAGGCCTCCTCCTCGCGCTGGCGCTGATCGTCTTCCTGTTCGGGAGTGGCCTGCGGGGCCTGGCCCATCGTGAAAATCCTGCCGCCGAACTTGTCCTTCAACATCTTGAAGAAATTCTCGTCGATCGGCGGCAGCGGAGGCTCTTTTTCCTCTTCCGGATCTTCGCCCGGTTTTTTTGTATCAGTGGGATCGTCGGTCACCATGAGATACGGTTCCTTAACGGGTTTCGGTTGTCAGGGCTATTCGCGGGGGGCCAGCATTACATAAATACAACGTCGATTCAATGGGTAGGACGGGATCGGCTGGCGCGGCCCGAATCCGTCTTTTTTCTTTTTTTTCCATGAAATGAGAAGAGAAATCCGCAGATACCCGATATTACCTTCTGATGGACTTCGTAATGAAAGCGGAAGATCGTTGCTAGGGTACCACAGATGAAAAAAATCGAATATTCCATAGACCTTATCAAGAAGCTCGAATCCGAGGCGAATGCCGCGGGCCCCCTGCGTCCCTTCGGACGAACCCGCTATGAGGTGGGGGACTCGATCGAGGCCGAGATCACGGGGGTGACTCCTGCCCATAAAGCCAGGGCGCGCTTCGAGATACTGAAGTTCGCCGGCGGAGGTTTCGCCGGACAGGTCTACCAGGTGAAGGTGGCCGAGCTCGACTGCGTCGATGGACCCGTGGCCGGCCTCGAGAAGGGCGGCACCTACGCGCTCAAGATCCTGATCCCGCCGTCGCGCTTCTCGAAGCTCTTTCGCAACTTCACCTTCTGGCTCGCCTACCAGGGGCCGTTCTCGGCCCAGGTCAGTCCGGCCGCGTCACGCGTGGGCGTGCTCTGGCAGAAACTGATCCGACGGGGGGCCAAGATCCGCCTCGGAACGGAGCGGGCCGTGGCGGACACGTACGCCACCTTCTTCCTCGACGACATGAATTCCTTTGCCGAGGTCAACGAGTGGGTGCCGGGCCGCACCTGGCTCTACGAGATCGACGACAAGCTCTTCGACCGCAAGAAGCTCGACCTCGACGATCCCGAGCCCGTGCTCGAGACGTCGGCGTCGCGGGAGTACCTGGGCAAGCGGGTTTTCATGCACCGTTTCGTGCGCCTCTTTCACGAGATGGGCGCACCCGAGCTCGCACGCCAGTACGAGTGGTGGACAGCCAAGAGCCAACCGAACGCCCTGAAGAGGCTCGAGGCGAGCGACGGCGATCCGGCGGGCGGTCTTTGCGCCATCGACTTCCGCGCGGGGCTCGCCCTGCTCCCCTTCGTGCCCATGAGCCCGGGCGACTTCAAGCTGATCTCCGACGGATTCGGCCGCGGCAACGCGGTCCAGTTCGACAGGGGCGACCTGGACAAGCTCGAGGGCTTCATCTACGAGCACCGCAAGGAGTTCGCCGATCTGCAGCCCGCGCTCGACGAGCTCAAGGAGGCCGAGAAGGTCTACCGCGCCTCCTTGCCCGACATCTCCCATCACGGCACGCGCGTCTTCTACGACGACGAGCTCCGGCCGCGGGTGGTCAACGGCCTGGTCGAGGGGTACCGGTGCAATGACATCATCGACGAGGAGTTCGGCCACAAGCTCCGCTCCTCCGGTTTCCGCTTCGCCTTGTTCTACCTGCTCGGCGCCATTCCGATCCTCGGCACCCTGTTGCGCAAGTTCTGGGGGAACGGCCGTTTGAGGGCTCACATCGGCCTCATGCTGCGGAGCTGGACCCATCTGACCGCGTCCTTCCGGGCGCGCATGTCGGAGACGCTCATCAAGTGGCACCGGGTCGGCCGCGTGAGCGAATCGCGCGTCCTCGGCCTGCTCGACAAGCCGTGGTGGTTCGTGCCGCAGCGATACACTCTCGGATTTCTCCCGGCCAAGTGGCACCGGTGCATTGCCGAGCCGTCCTACCTGGGCGGGCTGATCAAGGAAGGCGTGCAATACGGGTGGCAGTTCTACCGCGATGCCGCTTTCCGCGAGAAGTGGCTCACCGATCAGATCACGGTGGCGCGCGGCGAGGGCATGCTGACCGAAGAGGAGGAGCAGAAGGCGCTCGAATCGGCCAAGGATCCCTTCATCGCCAAGTACCTCTTCTGCGTGGCGGTTCACGTGTGTACAATACCGATCACGCAGATCGTGTCGCTCTGCGTGGCGCTCTGGTTCATGCTCGCCTACGGCAAGACGTGGGATGAATCGATCATCATCTTCGCCACGGTGATCGCCGCCTTCCAGGTCATACCGATCTCTCCCGGTTCGGTCGTGCGCGGGCTCTTCGTGGTCTACCTCATGATCCGCGAGCGCAATGTGCGCGACTACTGGGTGGCGTGCCTCATCTCCTTCTGGAAGTACATCGGCTATCTCGGTTTCCCGATCCAGATGGCCACGCAGTTCCCCGTGCTGGCCCGGCTCACTGCCGGCCGGTGGGCGTCGAACATGGTGGGATTCATTCCCGTCTTCGGCGAGAAGGGGGCGCTCCTCGAGCATTACGTGTTCGATCTCTTCTTCAACGTGCCCGTGTCGATCGGCCGCCGCAGGAGGGAGAAGAAGGAGCGGGCCCGCCTGGCGGCGGGGCAAGGTTCGCACTGAGACGATGATCACTAGCCGGCCCGGCGGGCAAGGATCGGCCGGGATGAGGCCCAGGGGCCGCTGATTTCGTGGACACCAGATGATTTCTCGCCGTGATTTCTTGAGATTCCTCGCGCTGGGGAGTTCGTCCGTCTTCGTCCAACCGGCGCTTTCGGACGAGCAGGCGAAGGGGGAACGGCCGCCAAACATCCTGATCGTGCTCAGCGACGATCATTCCTGGCACGACAGCGGCTGCTATGGAAACCGGATCATCGAGACACCCAACATCGACGCGCTCGCCGCGCGCGGCATGCGGTTCACGCACGCCTTCACCGGATGCGCCATGTGTATCCCGAGCCGCGCGATTCTCTACACCGGGCTCCACCCGCACCGGAACGGGGCGCTGGCCAACCACGGCCATTACGGCCGTACCAGAAAAGGCGTGAAGGGATTCCCCCAGTACTTCGAGGAGCGCGGCTACCGGAACGCCCTCGTGGGCAAGGTCCAGGTGAATCCCGCGATGGCATTCAAAATGGTCCGCATGAACCGTCTCGACTCTTTCCTCGCCGAGAACAA
Organism: uncultured Phycisphaerales bacterium; assembly: GCA_964620445.1. Lineage (GTDB taxonomy): Bacteria > Planctomycetota > B15-G4 > B15-G4 > CAYZWU01 > CAZUHB01. The sequence continues at coordinate 11,710 of CAZUHB010000076.1, read as the reverse complement.
GGAGCACCCTCTGTGCATGGTGGTCGCCAGCAAGAGTCCCCACCTGCCCTGGGCCACGGAGAGCGCCTACGACGAGTCGAAAATCGAACTGCCTCCCTACCTCGTCGACACTCCCGAGACACGCAGGGCGGTCTCCTGCTACTACCAGTCGGTGACCGATTGCGACAAAGAGGTGGGCGAGATCGTGGCGCTCTTCGAGAAGCACGGATTGATCGAGAACTCCCTCATCGTCTACACCTCCGACCACGGTGCGACCTTTCCCCGTGCCAAGTGGAATCTCTACGACGCGTCCCTGCGCGTTCCGTTCATCGCGAGCTGGCCGGGCCGCATCGCGCCGGGCACGGTGTCCGACGCGATGATCCACCTTGCCGATCTCTTGCCGACCTGCATCGAGATCAGCGGTGGAGGACCGGTCGAGGGGCTCGACGGAAAGAGCTTCGCCCCTGTTCTTCTGGGCAAGGCGGACGAGCATCACGACAGTGTCTTCGGGACCTACACGATGGCCGACTTTTCGTGCCACAATCCGATGCGGACCGTTCGGACAAAAACCCACAGATATATCCGCAACCTTCTTCCCGATCGCGAGTGGTCCACCCTCTTGACGATCGGGCGGACGGCCAATCCTCCCGAGGTCGATCCCGGGTACTGGAAATCGTGGCTCGAGAAAGCCGAGACGGATGAGGGTGTCGCCGCGCGGATCAACGCCATTCTTCACCGACCGGCCGAGGAGCTCTACGACCTGCGCGCCGATCCCTTCGAACTGAACAACATCGCCGGCGATCCGGAGCAGGGCGATCTGCTGCGCGAGATGCGCAAGGCGCTCGATTCGTGGATGGCCCTGCAGGGGGACGATGGCTCCGATATCGAGGTCACGAAGCGGCCGCCCCGGCGGAAAAAGAAATAAAACCGCTTGCGGCGCTACCCTTTCGGTTCGAGGAGGATCGATCCCAATCCGATCGATTTCCATTGCGGCTCTGACCTGGGCTTGAACTCCAGGTCGAAGGTCCCGGCCTCGTCGAACTCGATCTCTCCCAGATGATCGGTCCGGTAGTCGCTCCACGAGCCGGTTTCGCGCGTCGCGCCCTCGGCCGACCATTCGCCGCAGAGCAGGTCGAAGGCGCTTCCGGCGCACCCTTTCGCGCACGAATAGGTCAGGTGCACCTCGAAGACGCCGGGGCGGTCGATCCGGAAGGCCCAGCTCACGGAGTCCTCGGGATCGCCCCAGTAGCCGATCTGATCCTTTTTACCCTGGTGTTCGTAGACCGGACTCGGCCCGTGCACACGCGCCTCGCAGGCGCGCAGCATGAGGGAGCCGTCCTTCCTCGGCCTGAGGGTCATGTCCACCTCGGGCTCGCCGACGATGGTCAGGGCGATCACCGAGACCGCGTCGTCGGGCAGATGGGAGGGCAGTCCGATCGAGACACCCCGTGCACCGGCGGTCACCTGCAGGGGAGCGGCCTTCTCGTCAGCCAGGAAGTTCGCGCCGGTCACCTCGTTCAGCAACCCGGGGAGCTCGACCTCGTCGCCCGGCCGTTCGTGGAGGTGCACGAAGATGCGGCCCGGCTTCCGGGTGCACGCGCCCCAGGCGAACCTGCGCGGCCAGAAGGGGCTCGCCCGGCTGCCGTAGATCGCGTCGCCGTTCTTGCGAAGCCACGCGCCGATCTGGAGCAGCCTCTCCTGCATGATCACCGGGATCCGTCCGTCGGCGGTCGGTCCCACGTCGAGAAGAAAGTTGCCGCCGTTGCCGCAGATCTTGGACAGCATGCGGATCAGGTCGGCCTCGGAGTCGTAGTCGTAGATCGTTTCGTTCCGATTGTAGCCGTAGCTGTGGCCGATGCCGCGGTTCTCCTCCCAGGGATGGGTGGGGGGATAGTTGCCCCCGCCGTACTCGCTCGAGTAGTAGTCGCCGTGCATGTTTCTGACCTGGCCCCAGCGGTCGTTGACCACCACGTGGTCGCGCACCGGGGACTCGTTGTAGAGCCACGCGGCCAGTTCCTCGGAACGCCAGCGCTCGTGGCCCATATCCCAGTCCCCATCGAGAAAGATGATGTCCGGCTTGTAACCGCACACCACCTCCTTGAACTGGGGATGAAATTTCTCCAGCGCGTAGCGGTCCCGATCCTCGATCCAGAGCGGGTGGAACCATTCGTAGAGCGAGTAGTAGATCCCCATGCGCAGGCCGCGCTTGCGGCCCGCGGCGTTCAGCTCGCCGAGGAGGTCGCGCATCGGCCCCACCTCGGTGCTGTTCCACTTGTCGGTGCGCGTCGTGGCGTCGTGGGCCGAGGGGTAGAGGCAGAAGCCGTCGTGATAGTTGGCCGTTGTCACCACGTAGCGCGCGCCCGACTCGACGAAGAGATCGGCCCAGAAATCGGGATCCCACATCTCGGCCTTGAAGAGGGGCGCGAAATCCTCGTAGGCGAAGTCGGCGCCATAGTTGCGTTCGTGGAATTTCCAGGTATCCGAATTCTTGTCCTCCAGTCGCCAGCGGTACCACTCGGAATAACCCTTGTCCACGTAGGCGGGCACCGAGTAGGGACCCCAGACCACGAAGATGCCGAACTTGGCCTCGTTGAACCAGGCCGGGATCGGGCGCTGGTCGATCGACTCCCAGGAGGGCTCGTATTTTTCTTCCGCGGCGCGCGGTGCGACGCTGGGGATCAGGACAAGAAAGAGGATGATCGCAAAACACCGGTAAACCAGACGCATGGGCTCTCTCCCGAAGGCGGAATGATATTTCGACCACAAAGCTCACGAGAGATTATGCCCTGCCTGGGGGGCGTGCTCAACCGATCAATCATATCCTGATAAACGCCCCACGTGGGTTATGCTTCGGGCATTTTTTTATAAGTCGATCCGAGCTCAGAGGATCTGGTCCTCGACGTAGTTGGTTTTGACCGAATCCACACCTCCTGTTCCGCGGTAGATCGCGGCCTGGGTCCAGACGTCGGTCGCGGGGGCGGATTGAGGGATCGTCAAGGTCAGCTCAGCCTCGCCGGCGCTGTTGGCGGTGCGCGAACCGAGCACGGTCACCGGGGCAACCAGATCGAGGCACATCCCGCCGAAGAGGGGCAGGCAGAGGCCGCCCGGCGCCGCTCCCTGCATGGAGAAACCGAAGTGGACTGTTTCGTTCGGGCGGGCGCCGGTCACGGAGAGCGTTGCCTGCTGCCCGCGGATCAAGGGGGTTTGCGCGAGCTCGGGCGGGAAATCGGTCCGATTCAGTCGGACCGTGAATTCGTCCCAGCTCAGTTTGGAGACCGCGAAATCGGTCCGGCCGTCCTGATCGAAATCAGCGGCCACCATGTCGTTCGCGCTTCCCGGGGGATCCACGTCGAAGGTCACCGGGGGGGCGAGCGTGCCGTTTCCATGGTTTTTCAGGAGAGTCATTCCCGCGGGAACGTAGTTCACCACGAGAAGGTCGGGATCGTTGTCGAGATCGATGTCGGGCGCCGCGAGCTGGTAGCACTCCGATCCGGCCGGGATGTCGAAGCGCGCGGAAAACTGCCCCGCGCCGTCGTTGGCGCGGATGGTGATCGTGTCGTCGAGCGAGTTGGCCGTGATCAGGTCGCGATCACTGTCGCGGTCCAGGTCAACGGCGATCACGCCGCGCGATCCGCCGCCGGCGCTCCACTTCTGGCGGGTCTGCAAGGTTCCGTCGCCGTTGTTGAACAGGACGCACTGGGAGTAGTAGGAGTAATTGGCCGTGGCCACGTCGAGAGATCCGTCGCCATCCAGATCGGCGATCGTGACGTCGATGGGAGACGATTCGGCTTGGTAGGAGGCCGCCGGCGCAAAGGTGCCGTCCTGGTTGTTGATGAGGACGCTCACGTCGTTTGTCAGGACATTGGCTGTCACGAGATCGGTCCAGCCGTCGCCATCGAGATCGCCCGCATCCACGTTCCAGCACCGGTTTCCCACCGCGTAGACTGCGGCGGCGGCGAAACCGCCGTTCTGGTCGTTGAGCAGCACCGAAACATTGTTGCCGTCGTGGTTCGCCGTGGCGATGTCGTCCCAGCCGTCGTTGTTCAGGTCGGCGGCCACGCTTCCGCCGGCGATCGAGCCCCCCACGTCGAACGAGGCGCCCCCGCCGAAGCCGCCGCTCTGATCATTGAGGTGCACACTGACCTCTCCATCCTGCCATCCCGCCACGGCGATGTCGGGAAAGTTATCCCCGTTGAAGTCTCCCACGGTCAGCGACCAGGGTGATGGACATGTCTGATAGGAGACAGGTGGATCGAACGTGACTTGACCCAGCGCCAAAGAGCCGCCGAGAAGAACGACCGCGACGAGTGCGTGCAAAAGTTTTCCAGTCGATTTTCCCAGTGGTGATTCGAGCGAGCTGCGCACCTTGTTTCCTCCTTGTATTGGTGACCGGAATCTGTCTGCCAGTGTTTTCAAGTGAGGCGTTCGGAAGATGGGGGCTTTCTATTGAAATAGCCGCAATTGTCCTGGAAGAAAGCTCAAAAAATCGGAGCCCGTTGATTGGACGATTCCCGATCGATCTCCTGGACTTGCCGCGTCATGGTGCGGCCCGCCACGGCGCTCCCGAACCCGCCCCAGGCGGAATCCGGTTTTGACCTTTCATTCCCAATCGGTTTTGTTTATCTTACGCGGGTTAGCCTAAGGGGTCAGCATATGTTTCGGGAACCTGAACATCATCGAGTTCAGCTTCGCACACACACCATCTGGTGAAAGATCTGCAGAAAGGAGAGAAGCATGAAAAAGTTCTTAATCCCGCTGTTTCTTGTCTTCTTTGGCTTCACAATTCCTCTGTCCAACGGCCCGATCTTGACGGTGACCGGAGACGGCACCCCGGGATCGACGGTCAACATCGATGTTGTCGAGGGATCCCCTGACGCACCGATCGCGGTTTTTGCCTCGTTCCAGAACGATGGGATCGCGTATGCCACGCCCTGGGGTACGATCGAATTCGATATCGGTCCCAGGTTGATTCTGTTGACGAGGGATGTGACCGATGCCAACGGCGACTTCCACTACTCCTTCGATTTGCCCTACTTCAAGCCGCAACTCGACGGAAAGACCGTCTATTTCCAGACGGTGGAGGCTGTTGTCGACTGGCCCGATGTGACTTTCAACACATCGAACGTCGCCGAGCTGGTGCTCCATTACCAGTAGTGGCGATTTGATTTCTAGACCATAGGTCTCATTGGACCCGCGTTTTTGCTGACCTCGGCGCGGGTCCTTTTCTTGTTTTCACTTCGGATGATTCGGGGAATTATTCGGGAATCAGGATGACGCGTGCGTCCACGGGTTGGCCGGGGTCGGTCCGGATCTCGATCGTCTGCTCATTGAATCCGGTTGCGCTCACCAGGAGTTCCACAGAGCCGGCGGGTAGCTTGTCGAAGCGCTTTTTGCCGCTGCCCACGAGCCGCGTCGGCGCGATCTCTCTTCCGTTGCAGACCACGGTGAACTCTTCGACCGGCTGAAAGAGAGGATCGACCACCTCGAGATCGACCACTCCGCACGGTGCGAGGCGGATCTCTCCCAGGTCATGTGCCTGCGTCTCGTCGAGTCTGATCGTTCGCGACCGGAAGTTCTCGAAGCGTTCAGCCCTGATGAGCACCTGGTATTCGCCGGCAGGTACACCGTCGATGTCGAAGCCGCTTCCCGAGGTTCCGCCCGAGAAGACGCCCACATACTCTTCCCTGTCCACCTCCAGGAGATAAACCTTCCACGAGCCGTGACGATCGCCAACGATGGGGAGGCCGCTCGAGGCGTCGGAGAGAAAACCGCTGACTCTCCCACTGGGGAGCACGAGATCGAGCCTGAAGAAATCCACAGTCTCCGCGGGGATCCAGATCTCGGGAAAATGAACCCGGCATTCCGGAGAGAGGTCCGCTGTCAACAACCAGCGGCCCGGCTTGAGGCCGTCGATCATGAATCGCCCATCCTCATCTGTTGCGGCCTCGAAATCGAGCCGCTCCCCGGATAATCCGGCAACATCGTCAGGCGCGAGGATCATCGCGATACCGGAGAGGGGAGATCCGTCGGTGCGCACCAGGCTGCCCGCGAGTGAGATGAAGTCTCCGTAGAGGGCGATCTCGTCCCGGCGGACGAGCAGTTCGGTTGTCCGATCGGGAAAGACCTCGAAACTCCGTTCCATGTAACCGAGGTCTTCGAAGGCCAGGGACAGTGTCCATGAACCCGCCTCGAGGGAGAAGGATCGCTCCAGTTTTCCCTTCTCGCCGATCGACTGTTTCCCGAACTCTGACTTTTTGCCCGACGCGGCATTCAACAGCGAGAGAGAGAAGATGGCCTGGGGATCGCCCTCGAAACCCTCCAGCTTGATCCGCAGGCCGCCCAGCAATGCTATGGCGAGAACAAGGTCGTCGACCGGTTTCTGCTTCTCCACCTTCACGCCCACGAGACGCTCCGAATACCGGTCGCCCACCCTGGCTTGAATGAAGTAGCCGCCCGGTTTGACTCCCTCGATTTCGAAACGGCCCGCGCTGTCGAGAGTCGCCGAGTATTTCAGAAGCTCGCCGCTGCCTTGCCAGGCCCAGATGTATCCCTTCTTGCCTGTGACGGCTTTTTCCGAATCTTGGCTCACGACCGTGCCGGCGATCACCGAATCGAGGCTGAGGTCGATGTTCTGTTCCACGCGCCCCGGTTCTTCGAAAGCGACGATACCCCAGTTGAGCTGCGGCTGTCCGGCCAGTGAGAGCTCCACCCTGTAACGTCCGGGGAGGAGCTTGCCGATCTCGAAACGTCCCTTTTTGCCGCAAGGCACGCGGCGGACGAGATTGTAGGCAAAGGCCTCTTTCTCCGAGATGTGGGCGGGGGTGACCATGACGGGCACGTTCGCGTAGGTTGCCCCGTGGGAATCGTAGAGCGTTCCGCACCAGAGGACATGTTCCTGAGAAGGGCCGAACTCGATGGCGACGTCGCCCTCCTCGACCGCGACGAATTTGAATTCACCGGTGAAGTCCGCGCGGGGAGAGAATTCCGGGGGCGGATCGCCGGCCTTGACCACCACGCGCCCCGGCCTCACCGGCGGGGTCACGAAGCAGCCATCCTCGGCAGTTTTGACCGGGATCGCAACCGGGATTTCTTCTCCGTACAAACGGATCAGCACATCGCTCGCGGGCTCCCCGCGATCGTCGAGCGCTTTTCCCCGAATACGGAATCCGGACACGAGGCGGATCTCGGCCGATCGATCGGCGCCCGGTGCGATGTCGACAGAGCCTTCTGCAAAATCGGGATGGACCGCGGCGATCCGGGTGTCATTCTCGCGCAGTCCGCGGAGGGTGAAGCGCCCCTCGGCGTCCGTGCGCGTATGAACGCAGGCCTCATCGAAACCGAGAAAGTGGAGGGCGGTCAGGTCTGTTTCCCAGGCGTATATGGCCGGCCCCACGATCGCGCCCGCCACTGGACGATTCGTGAAGTCCTCCACAACGCGGCCCGACACGCTCAGCCCCGGATCGAGCGCGATGCGAAGATCGGACAGGCCCGATCGATCGGGCACCTCGATGCCCTGGACCGGCTTCAGCACGTGGCCGGAGGAGGCGATCACCAGGTTGTAGAGGCCGCCCTTCTCCAGGGGAAAACGAAAATGGCCCTCTGGATCGCGCACCGTTTCGTGGAGGATCAGTTTCCACTCGGCGCCTTCCGCCTGTCTCCACATCCTGAAATCATAGGCCCGAACAGGCGCGTCCGTGCGCGCATCGGTGACGAGCCCGGAAACGAAGGTGTGCGATCGCGCCAGGGGCTCGCGGCCGGCACCGGAAGCCCGCGCGCCGGATGGGGCAAGGTCTTCGTCGTTTCTTGCAGGCCGCAACGGGCTCGGGAGGTTTTCGGACGGGGCGATCGCGGCGGATCCGGGTGGAGCGTTTTTCTTGTCTTCATCAGAATCGGTGACCAGGATGAAGATCCCGGCCGCGGCGCCGACCAGGGCCGCGGCGACAAGGCCGGCCTTCAGCCATGTGGACAGGGCCGCAAAGCCGCTGCTCCACGAGGAGGCTCCCGCAGCCGTACCCGCCGCCGCGCCACCGCCAGCGGTGAGGGCAGCCGCGGCCGCGGTGGACGAGATCTGCATACCGGCGATCGGCGCCAGGATGAGGCACCACTTGAGCCGGCCGCCGTATTCCGTGTCGAGCATTTTGCGCAGCCGGTTCAGGCCGCGATGGAGCCTGGTCTTGACCGTCTCGCGGGATACGCCGGTCATCTCCGCGATCTCGCGAGCGGGCTGGTCCTCGTAAAAACGGAGCAGGATCGTGCTCAGATAGGGTTCCTCGAGGCTCAGGACGATGTCGGTGAGATTGCGCAGGGCTTCCTTGCGGATGGCGAGCTTCTCGGGAGTCATGACCTCCGTCGTGGTGGACGGAGCCTTTGTGACCATTGCTTTTTCGTGTTTCCGGCGCCGCGTTTCGCGCCGGTGCAGGCTGATGGAGATGTTGTGTATGACGCTTGACAACCACGAACGGGGAGACCTGGTCTTGACGTGCGGTCGTTCGAGCACCGCGACCCAGACCTTTTGCTCCACGTCTTCGGCGTCGGCGTAAGGCTTGTCGCCGATCAGACCGCGGGTCAACGACTTGATGAAGCCGGCATGAGTGAGAAGCTCTTCGGGAGTCATGAGTTATAGGATAATGTTCATGGAAGAAACAAGAAAGAGACTTCTTGGGCTTCTGGAGCGGTGGGAGGGGCCGGAGCAGTGGCTCCGCTCGGGGTGGGAACGTGTTTGATGGCTTTAAGTTATTGTTAAAAATAGATTAGTGGTGTCTGGTCAATCTTCTGCCGCCCCGCGCGCCAGCTGTCGTGAGGCCAAAAAGAAAACGGGCCCATTGCGAACCCGTTCCCCTAAGCTTCCTGAATAATTAATCCCGCTGTCTTGCCAAATTTGGCCTCTTTTTAAGGTTAGCCTAAAAAGATCTGCAGCTTACCCAGGAGAGCTTAATTGTCTGTCTTTATATAGTCGTCAGCCAAAAGAGGTTGGGTTCAATAAAAACGGAAAAAACAAAAATCCCGGTCCTGCCCGACAGATCGGCCAGGCAGGACCGGGGTGCGTTTGCTCATTCGTCTGAGATGCCCGATGCGTCCTTGCCGGGCGAGGGCTTTCTAGTACCGGTAGTGATCCGGCTTGTACGGCCCGTCGACCGGCACGCCGATATACTCGGCCTGCTCGGGCGTCAGCTCGGTGAGCCTGGCGCCGAGCTTTGTCAGGTGCAGCCGCGCCACCTTCTCGTCGAGGAGCTTGGTGAGCATGTAGACGTTCTTGCCGTACTTGCCGGTGGTCTTGTTCTCCCAGAGGTCGACCTGGGCGATCGTCTGGTTGGTGAAGCTCGCGCTCATCACGAAGCTCGGGTGGCCGGTGGCACAGCCGAGATTCACGAGGCGTCCCTCGGCGAGGATGGTGATCACCCTGCCGTCGGGGAAGCGGACCTGGTCGACCTGGGGCTTGACCTCGACCCGCTCCAGGGCCGGATCCTCGAAGACCGGGTTGACCTGGATCTCCGAATCGAAGTGGCCGATGTTGCAGATGATCGCCTGGTCCTTCATCTTGTACATGTGCTCGCGCGTGATCACGTCGAAGTTGCCCGTGGCGGTGACGAAGATGTCGCCGTACTCGCACGCCTCTTCCATGGTGACCACGGGGTAGCCCTCCATGCATGCTTGGAGCGCGTTGATCGGATCGATCTCGGTGATGTAGATCGTGGCGCCGAGCCCCTTGAAAGCCTGCACGCACCCCTTGCCCACGTCGCCGTAGCCGCAGACCACGCACTTCTTGCCCGCGATCATCACGTCGGTGGCGCGCTTGATTCCATCCATGAGGCTCTCGCGGCAGCCGTAGAGGTTGTCGAACTTGCTCTTCGTCACAGAGTCGTTCACATTGATGGCGCTGAAGAGCAGCTCGCCCGTCTTGGCCATGTTGTAGAGGCGGTGCACGCCGGTAGTGGTCTCCTCGCTCACGCCCACGATCTCCTCGGCCATGCGGTGCCACCTTTTCGGGTCGTCCTTGAACAGGGAGTGGAGCAGGGTGTCGACCACCTTGATCTCCTCATTGTCGGTGCAGACCGGCGTCATTTCACCCGTCTCGGCGTGGGCCTTCTCGAGCGCATAGCCGCGGTGGATCAGGAGCGTGGCATCGCCGCCGTCGTCCACGATCGTGGTCGGCCCCTTGCCGCCGGGGAAGCTCAGAGCCTGATTGGTGCACCACCAGTAGTCGTCGAGGCTCTCGCCCTTCCATGCGAAAACAGGAACGCCGGCCTTGGCGATCGCGGCGGCCGCATGGTCCTGGGTCGAGAAGATGTTGCAGCTCGCCCAGCGCACCTCGGCGCCGAGCTCGACGAGCGTTTCGATGAGCACGGCCGTCTGGATCGTCATGTGGAGCGAACCCATGACGCGCGCGCCGGCGAGCGGCTTCTTTCCCGCGTACTCCTCGCGCACCGCCATGAGGCCGGGCATCTCCGACTCGGCGATCTCGATCTCCTTGCGGCCCCACTCGGCGAGGCTCAGGTCGGCGACCCTGTAATCCTGCGTGGCTGTTTGGTTGACTTTTACTGTCACTTTGCTTCTCCGATTCTGGTTGTGTCTGCCGGGCTCAGGCGCATGTCGCTGCGCGCGCGCCGGCTTCGTGCCTGTCTATTCCTTCGAACTCTGATTCCGTTCCTTTTTCACGCTCGATCTCTCCGCCGTGAATACAAAGAGGTCGGGGCTCTCCGGCGCCGAGCCCTTGGTCTGCTCGGCTGTCTGCAGCGGCTTCCAGGCCGGTTTCCCGAAGCCGACGCTTTTGGCCTGCGCAACGAGCCATTCCGGCTCGAATCCCCACCAGCGGTCCTGCATCCTCTCGTGAAACTCCTCGAGCCGGTGGGCCTGCTGTTCCACGATCAGCACCTTCCCTCCGGGCCGCACCACGCGGGCGATCTCGCCGAGCGCCTCGAGAGGGGAGGGCACATGATGGAAGACGAGCACGGCGAGGGCGAGGTCGATTCCCTCGTCGTCGATCGGGAGCTGCGAGAGATCGCCCTGGCGGAATTCCACGTTGCGTGCCGCGGACAGCTCGGGACGCATCATGGCGACCTCGAGCATCCGGTCGACCGGATCGACGGCGATCACTTTTCGGAACGCGGCAGCCAGGGTGGGGAGCAGGTAGCCGGTGCCCGTGCCGATATCGGCCACGGTCCACGCGCTCGGCAGGAGCGCGGTGAGCGCCTCGAGGTGAAAGCTCTCGCCGTAGTAGCCGACGCGCATCTGGTCCCACCTGTGGCCGACCTCGTCGAAAAAGCCGATCGTGCCCTCGGCGCGCTGGCGCAGCGCGCGGTCGAGGCGGCGTTTGACCTGACCCGGCATCGGCTGCTTTCCGGCCCAGTCGAGGAGATCGGAACGGAGCCCGTTCGATTCCGGATCGGACCCTTTCGGCGCGGCAGCATAAAAAACCGCGGTGCCGTCGCGCCGGTCGGAAATCAGACCCGATTCCTTGAGAACGCGCAGGTGGCGCGATACGGTCGACTGGGGCTGGCGGAGCACGTCGACGAGCTCGGATACGCTCAGCTCATGCTGCAAGAGAACCTGCAGCAGCCGCAGCCTTGTGGTGTCCGACATCGCCTTGAAGAGTAGCTCCGCTTGCACGAGGACCTCCTTATTAATCCTATCATCCGAATAATAGGATAATAAATCGAACAGTCAAGAACAAATCTTGATCTAAATCATAGTTAATCCACCGGCTCTGCCGGTGAGAATTTATAAGGCTCTG
>CAZUHB010000075.1:0-25925 GCA_964620445.1 uncultured Phycisphaerales bacterium | reverse complement strand
CTCCACCTCTTCGGCGCGCGCACCGATTCCCGCCGAGCACGGCGCGAATCGATCGCGGCACAATACGCGCTCGCTGGCAGTTCTTTTCCGCCAGACATCGTGGTCCAGCAGGAGGCGGAACGTAAGCGCGTGATCGACGCTGTTCTCACCCTGGGAGAACCGGAACGATCAGCCATACTCTTCCGGTATTACGATAAGCTCTCGCTCAGAGAAATCGCCGAGCGGACCGGCGTGGCCGAGAAAACGGTCCAACGGCGCATCAACCGGAGCCTCCACAAGCTGGGTCGACAGCTCGACAAGGCGCATGGCGGCGACGGGAGGGCATGGAAACTGGCCATCGCCCCCATCGCCGGAATCAGCCTCTCCAAGGTGGCTGCTGCAGAAAGCGCTTTCATCGCCGCATCCTTGGCCGCCAAGGGTGTGGGAGTGGGCGCGTGGCTCGCCGGCGCCGCAGCGCTGATTCTGGTCGTGGGCGCAACGTTCGCCGTGCTGCACATGGTTCAGCCGGACCCGCCGGAGGACAAGATTGATCACTCCCTGACGGAAGGTGACGACGGGACGGGCCAAGGCCCGGTTCGCTCCGGCGGCGCCGCGGGAGGACCATCGGATTCCGGAGGTTCGAACGGGCTGAACGACACCGGAAAGCGGGTGCGTGTTCCGCTCCGATCGGAACTGCTTCCTTTCTCCATGACTGTTGTCGATCTTGTGGATCCTGATCGAGCCGTGAGTTCCTACGCATTGACGTTAAAACAGAAGGGTGGAGAATTCTACAAAATCGAAGAAGATGTGAACGATCCCGAGGGATATTTTGCAGCATCGCTCCCCTCGGGCGGGATCTACAAGCTCAAGATCCGGTCTCCGTCGTATCGTGCGTTCGACATCAACGAGATCTTTGTTTCCCCCACGGAAGGGCTGCCAGATCTCGTGATTTCTCTCGATCCGGGTGTAACGATCACGGGGCGGATCGTTGACGCGGAAGGTACTGCTCTGGAGGGCGTTATCATCGCGCCGGTATCTCTTCTCGATCGTCACTTTTTTGCAGAGATCGAGAACGGGAAAACGTGGGGAAAGACCGAGACCGACAGCTCCGGCTATTTCGAGTTGGATGGTCTCTCTCTGAATAAAAACAGAGTCGACCTCGTTGCCTTTCATCCCGATTACGTGCCCGAATTCTTTTTCGCGAGTCCGCTCGATCACGATATCGAAATCGAACTGGTCGGGGGGTACAAAGTCTCGGGCCTGATCAAGGACGACGACGGCAATCCTTGCGGCGAGGTTTCCATGCTGACATTCGAGAAAAGCGGCGCGTCTCTTGTGCGACCCGTGTTCGTCAACGAAAACGGTTCGTACGAGACCTCCGCGATGGGGCCCGGCAGAATACGGCTCGAAGTTTCTTCTCGAGAATCGAACGGTTCCTTCTCTCCCGAAAGTCAGTACGTTTTTATTGAGGACCACGATCTGGAAAATGTGAATTTCGGACCTTCGAGCGAATTCTGCACGCTGTCCGGCTTGCTCCAGACCGGTTCGGGTTTCTGTGAAACAGACACTGAGATCGTCCTCAGGGCCCTTTCCGCCGATCAGGCTCAGACATTGTTCCGGTCGACCTGTGATCAGTCCGGACACTATGCTTTCAGGAAGATTCCTGTCGGCGACTACGACATATCGGTCGAATTCCCTTCGGGCCAGATGATGGAGGGTGTTTGTACGATACAGTTCAACCAGCCTGGCGGCTACACCGAGGACATCCTGGTCGAGGGCGGTTCGGTAACCGGTCGAATAGACAATCTGATTCCCAACACTGATCTGTCGCACAGTTTCGTCTGTTTGTTCCGGGATGACGAACCGCAAACAAGCGTGACGATCGCCCTCGACAGTGACGATCATTTTCATTTCGTCAATGTTCCACCCGGCGAGTACTCCATCGAATGCGAACTCCTGCTCATCGGCACCGACAGTGTACCCGAAAGACTGATATTTCCCGTCCTCGACGAGACCGGGCAGGAACGGAGGATCAATGTTGTCGCCGGCGGATCTATTGAACTCAACGTTCACACACCTTCCAGATCGTTTCTACGCGTGGAAGCGACAGGATTCAGCCTTGGCGACACGCAATATTTCAAAGCGAGTATCTTCGATCTCGACGGACAGTACACCGCAAGTCTGCATACACGCTACTCGAGTGACGGACACTGTTCGGCTTCAAGTCGCCTTCCGCCGGGCAAGAGGATTGTGGAGGTCGCCTTCCGGAATATCGGTTACGTCAGGCGCGAAGTCACATTGATCGAAAATCAGAACACCGTGATCGAGATCGACAGGCACGAATTGACACCCTACGAATGGCTCAAGACCGCTTCGGGAACGGTCCTTTACGAAAACGGCCAACCGGGTGCCGGCAAGACGCTGAAATTCGTTTGCACCGAAACGGACGGAACCGAAGAACGGTACTCGTACACACTATCCACCCTCGTCGATTCCAATGGAAGTTACGTCATGCCCGGACTCTACCCGGGGATCTGGGTAGCCAAGCTCGAGAAGTCACGTAACTCCATTTGTCGTGGAGATTATCAGTTCTGCTATATCTCCTCATTCGAGATCAAAGAAAGCGATCCTGAGATTTTTACGAGAAATCTCTTTATCCCGACTGGAGTGATCGAGGCTACGCTGATCGACGACGTAACGTCCCTCCCCATCAACCAAGAAGACGCAAGGTGGACCGCCAGGATTTTCTCTGAAAACCAGCTCGTTGCCGGGGCTGATCGGAGAAACTCGAACAAGCTGGAGGTTTCCGAGATTCCGGCGGGTACGCATCGACTCCATTTGAAAGTTTGGGGTTATAAAATCAAAGAGAGTGTTTTCTTTATAAGCGGGGGCGAAAGGTTTCCTCTCGGCGAACTCCGGCTTGAGCCCGAGGATTAGGATCGAGATCGCACCCGGATAAGATCGGGTTCAGGACGCTATACCGGTGACAGCGAATTCCTTCACGCTCCACCGCCTCTTTTCCAAAAGCGCGACATAACTTAATTCATATTATGCAACTACGTAGTTAAAAAAATGATATCATGTCATCAATATAGGGATCCTGTTTCAGGACCTCCGTGGGAATACTTGTCGCAGTATCATGGTGTGAGTAAGGAGGACAACGATGGGTTACGACAAAGGTACCGGTATCTGCGGGATCTGGGTGGAAATCACGACGCAAATCACGGACACGAATGTTGAAATCGACGTTGCGGGCGAACCGGGCCACACGGACGGCAGTCCACACGACTGGACGGAACTCGAGGTTGTCGTCAAAGCCAAGAAGACAGCCGCGGGACCATGGGAAACAAAGTTCGATATCTCCACGCCCAATCAAACATGGAGTAACTCCTTCCCCAAAGCAGGGTACTTCCTCTACCAGGTCACTGCAAAAGGTTACGACACGTACGGGAACACTCACAGGGGAAGGGCGACCGCGAGAGTCGAAGAAGCGATCTACAGACAGGCAACCTCTGGCGAGTGAGCACATTCCGAAATTGAACGCGCTGCCAAACGACTGATCACAGCCGGGTGCGCGAATCAATGAACCGATCGAGAAAAGCTGTCCGCGCCGGATCGAACCGGCAAGGGCAGCTCTTTTTCAAAGAGCCTGTCCACAGATCAGGGCGGATCACCGAGCAGAACCTCCAGTTCCGCCAGCGACGCGAAGGGCTTCTCGTCGAATCCGCACAGTGCGCGCAGCTTGACGAAGCGCACCCTTTCCGTTCGCCCGAAGCGCACCACTTTCCTTCGGGCCGTCTCCTCGAAGACACCCCGCGCCGCAGGTTCGGCCCACGACTCCCCGTCGACGCTCACATAGATTTCGTACTCCTTGATCCAGCCGTTGCGGTTGCCATCCTGCCGCGGCAGAAGCGCCACGCCCTCGAGCGCAAGCGGCTCGTCGAACCCGATCGTGAGTTCGTGCGGAAAACCGGGCGCTCCCCCTTCCCACTGCGTATGCCAGAGGGTCCGCTCGTTGCCGTCGAAGATCAGGTGCGGCTCATTGCGCGCGTTGTGGCTGTCGCAGGCGACGATGCGCGCGCCCAGTCGCAGCATGGCGGGCGGCGCGAGCAGCCTTTCGACGAGATCGATCGACAGGGACTGCCCGGGACGAAAAGCGGTGCTGCCCATGTATTCGAGCAGACTCCGCCGGAGCTGGCGGGCGGCATGACGCTTTTTTAGATCGGTGTCGAGATCATATCCGCAGACAAGGAGCCTGCCCTCGCCCACCCGCGCCTCGAAGAGATGGGCCAGAAGACGGTTGTGGTGAAAGTCGGTCACCGGCTGAACGATCGGCCGGAATCCCCGGGGCGTTCCATCGAGGAGAAAAGTGGTCGCACCCTCGGTGAGCGTCTGCCATTGCCAGTCGCCGTGAATTTCTGTCGGAAAGGAACGGAGCGCGCCGTGCGCCGGATCGCACAGGAGACCGAGCGACGAGAACTCGTTCCCCCACCAGCCGGCCGACCAGTAAACAGACAAGAAGCCGGTCCGCGCCGTATGGGCGTTCGACAATCGATGGGCGAGCAGGAGAACGCTCTGACCGTTACGCAGTGCGTCGATGGTTCTCCCGTCGACACGATCGACGATCAGCACCTCTCCCCTCGCGGGTTCCCCTTCGGCGGGCGGGTACACCCAGAGGTTCCACCTGTTCGTGCTGCGACTCACGGTCACGGAGAGTTCGAGCGCCACTGCCTGGATGCGCGCGCCGAGCGGCACGCTGATCGTGCCGAATCGGGTGAGCGCGCCTGTCGGCACGGCGCAAGGGCCGAGGGCTCCGCGGGCGATCACTTCTCCCTCGCTGGTGGCCAGCGACCACTCGGCCGTTGCGGCGGCCATATCATTCGGCCCGTGGTGGGCAACCTCGATCAGCGCCGAGAAGGTCTCGCCCGCGCTCCAGATGTATTTCGAGAAACGGGCCAGCGCCACGGTGGGAGCGTTCCACCGAAGCACCTCGGCGCGGCGATCGGTCCCCTTCGGCTGCCAGAAAGGATCGAGAATGCCCACGAGCGCCTCGCTCTGCCCGGTGAAATCATTCAGCATGAGAAGCTGGTAACCCGCGTAGCCGGGGGTGCGCAGAATCCCTTCGTGTTCGGCCTTGTACTGAACGAGCTGAAACCGCGCCGATGCCTTTTCGAAGGATTTCATCCTGTCGAGCAGACCGGCCGCGTCGAGCTCCTGCCGGAGGCGCTCGTAGTTGTACGGTTTCAGCGGCCCGCTGAACCTGGGCAGAAGGCTGTCGTAGTCGGGAAAAACCGGCCGCTGGCCGGTCTCGTGGGCGATCACCGGCAGATCGTGCGCCGGAAGCCGTTCGGTGAAATCCCAGTCGGTGTGGGCCGGCCCCACGCCGCGCGCCGCGTGATGAACCCAGAAGTCGTCGGAGGCGATCCGCCTGCGCGCCGTGGACGCGTTGTAGAGCCGGCGGGGATCACGGCGCTTGGCTTCGGCCAGAACGGCGTCGACCTCGGCCCAGTCCGTTCCCGGCTCTGCAAACTCGTTCCCGATGCAAAAGAAGGTAAAAGAGGGATGATTGCCGTACTCTTCGCTGATCCTTTCGATCTCGCGCCGCACGAAAGCGAGCACCTCGGCGTCCTTGCCGAGCGGCGCTGGTTTGGAGAATGTCTTCACCGTCCACCCGTCGACCCAGAAGCAGGTCTCCGGCTGGAGGTAGATCCCGAGTTTGTCGGCGGCGCCGAATGCCGCCTCGGGCGGACACCAGCTGTGATAGCGCACATGGTTGAAACCGTATTCCTTGATCGTGCCGAGCACCTCGAGCCACTCGGTCTCGGTCATCGGGGGGTGGCCGGTCCCGGGGTAGACACAGCAATCGAGTGTGCCTCGCAGAAACACCCTGCGGCCGTTGATCAAGATCTTCTGCCCTTCGCGGCGGCAATCGCGAAAACCGAACGGCTCGGACAAATCATGCTCGCCCTCGGCCGTTTTCACCCGTGCCTCGACTTGGTGTAAGGCTTGCGTGAACTCGTCCCACATGGGCCACGGCTCTTCGAGCGCGATCATCCCCTCGAACGTGGACTCTCCGGGCGGTGCACGAAAGACGATCTCCCGTGCGTCGGCGCTTCGCGCGCCGTCGCCGCTGCGAGCAAGGAGACGGAGAGTCCCCTCGGCCGCGCTGTCGAGAGAATTGGCCACCACCGTGCGCACGCGGATCGCCTGCGCCGTTCGTTCGGGGAAAACATCGAGGCGCCGGATGTACACAGGAGCCGTGGCACGAAGTCCGATCCTGCCCACCACCCCGTTCCAGCGCGACTGGGTCTCGGGTCCGTAGGCATGTCCAATGGTGCCGGTGTTGTGGACCATTCGATTGTCCACGCAGAGGGTCAGGGTATGAGTGCCGGGGGGCAGGATGCCCAGGTCGTGGCGGTGCGGCGTCGCGAGGCTGTCGCAGCTGCCCGCATAGCGGTCGTTGATCCAGACCCGGCTCTGCCAGATCACGCGCTCGAGAAGAAGGGTCCAGTGCTTGCGCGCGAGGCCACGGGGCACTTCGAATTCGCGCTGGTACCACGCGCGGCCGAGATAGTAATGCTGCCTGACCAGAAAACCCCGTTGATCAGCGCGCGCCGCCTTGGCGAGCCCGGGAAAGGTGGAGTACTCCATGTCTTCCGAATAGGCCATGGTTTCCCTGTCGAGCGCGTGACCTTTGCAGGCGAGATCTGTTGTTCCCGGCAGGAGGATCGATTCGGGGAGAGACGATGCAAACCAGCGCTCGACCTCTCCGGTATCGTCATGATCGAGTGCGAAACGCCAGCGGCCCGCGAGCGAAATCTCGTCGGATCCGATCGCGAGGCCGGTTGGCAGCACGGAAAGACCTGCGAGAACGAGCAATGCGAGGTGAACGAGTTTTGGCATGGCAATCTCCCAAACGCGGCGACACACGAGCGCTCGAAAGCAATTTACCACAGGAAATGAGGTTTAGCGCCCCCGGTCTCTCAAGGAAACACCCTGACAACCTCTAAATTGGTCAGCTGCGTTCCGGCGAGCGCCTGAAAGTAATAGTCGCCCACCCAGTGGAGGGGGATGGAAACAGCCTTGGGCAAGATGCCGGCACCGGGCATGTAACCGAGGGGGAAGAAAGTGTAAGGCGGTTCGATGTGAACCCAACCGTAAATCGAACCCTGGGGAGGATCCTTGATCGCCGAACCCATGATTCCTGTCACCTTGGTCGACGGGATGCCCGAGACGTGCATGTAGATCGTGCTCCCCGGCGTGGCGACTCCGAGGTAGTAGAGGTGCACATTGAATTCGTCGGCGCCCATGTCGATCGTTCCGTTCACATTCCGGGGGTCACCCTCGAAATCGGTATTGGGCAGGCCGGCCGACGCCGCACCCGAGTCGCGGCAGGGTGAGTGCCAGCTCAGGTGATAGTCGGCGGAGGACGGGTAAAAGAAGAGCGGGTCCTGATCGATCATACCCGCCCCCCAGACGAGGGTGTGGCCCGATTCGACGAAGACCTGGCCCTGACCACCATCCACATCGGAATAGCTGATCGTAAAGACCGACGGTGTCGCATAAGTCCCGCCCACGTGGATCTCCTTGCCCTGGGGAGCGCTGTTCTGCCAGAAGATGCAATTCGCCACTTCGGGGCTCGACGACTTGCAGGTGATCGCTCCCCCCGAGATGGAGGCATAGTTCTCCGTGAACGTGTTGTTCTTTATCTTGGGAGTGGATTCGGTGTCGATAAATATGGCGCCGCCCAATTCCGCTGAGTTTCCGGAAAAGAAGTTGTTGAAGACCTTGATTTCCGACGAGTCTTCGCACAGGATTCCACCGCCGTACTGGGCCGCGTTCGCGAAGATCAGGTTGTTTATCACCTTGAGCTTCGACAAGTAGGAACAGTAGATGGCCGACGACGAGTTGAGAATGAGCTTGTTGTTCGTCACCAATGAACGGCTATCGAAAGCCATGATGCCGCGCCCTTGATTGAAGGTAATGATGTTATTCGTGATCGCCGGCGACGAGTTCGAACAGCTGATCCCCCCCGCGCCACTGGCTGCCTGACCGTTCGTGATCGTGAAACCATCGATCACGGTCTGGCCGGTTTCGCCCGAGTTGGCAGTCACCACGGCCCCGGCCCTGTTCCCATCGATGGTGGTGATCTCCGGCCCCCAGAGGCTCTGCAGGGTGACCGCCTTCCCGTGAAAATCGATATTTTCCACATAGGTCCCAGACCTGACCAGGATCACATCACCGCTAACCGACCCGTCGATGGCGGCCTGAATCGTGGTGAAATCGTCGGGCACATAATAGGTCGCCGCAAACAGGGTCGACGAGAGGAGGATGATCACGCCGGTCATAAAAGCGATTTTCACGGTGAACTCCTTAGGATATCGAAATATAAATCACGACATAGGCTCTTCTATGTTAAGTAATTATATATCAACCCGTAAGAATATAAAGAGAAAAAAATTTCCGTCAGATCGGAGATCTACAACCCCTGAAGTGTTGCCATTTTGTACTGTTCTGGTAATCTGGCCAAACTTGACTCTGCTCGACGATTCTACAAGGATTTGAGGCCATGAATATCCGACCCGCTCTCGCCAATCCGCTGGTCAAATTCCTCGGAAAAAAACACGATGCCTTCACCCGCGAAGACCTGCTCAAGCTGGTCGACGAGTTCAAGGTCAGGCATTTCACTTTTCACTACACCGCTCTCGACGGGAAGCTCAAGGAGCTCAAGCTTCCCTTCACCACGGCGGCGCAAGCCGAGCGCATCCTGGCCGAAGGGGAACGGGTGGACGGTTCTTCGCTCTTCAAGGGGCTCGTGGACACATCGCTCTCCGACCTCTACGTGGTCCCCCTTTACAGTACCGCCTTTTTCAATCCCTTCGACGAACACAGCCTCGACTTCATCTGCCGCTACCTCGACAGGGATCAGAATTACGCCTGGCACACGACGGACAACATCTTGAGCCGTGCGGCGGAGCTTTTTAGAAAAGACACGGGATACGAACTCCACGCCCTCGGTGAACTCGAGTTCTTTCTCGTCTACACGCCCGATTCATCGCTCTATCCGATCCCACAGCAGTCCGGGTACCATGCATCGAGCCCCTTTGTGAAGACATCGATGGTCATCAACGAGATGGTGGAGCACATCTCGCGCATCACCGGAATGGTCAAGTACGCCCATTCCGAGGTCGGCCACGTCCACAGGATATCGAGCCACCTGCCGGAACTGGACGGCATGCGCGCCGAGCAGCACGAGATCGAGTTCCTTCCCGCGCCGGTGGAAAAGATGGCCGACATGATCGCCGTGGCCCGCTGGATCATCCGCACCGTGGCGCTGCGGCACAACATGCTCGCCACATTCGCGCCCAAGCTCAACGAGAGCGCCGCGGGCAACGGATTCCACTTTCACATCGAGATCGCCAAGGACGGCCGGAACATGATGGTCGAAAAGGACAAACTCGCCCCGGTTGCGCGCAAGCTGATCGGCGGCCTCTGCCGCTACGCGCCGTCTCTTTCGGCGTTCGGAAACACGGTCGCCTCCTCCTTTCTGCGGCTCGTTCCAAACCACGAGGCTCCGACCAAGATTTGCTGGAGCGACATGAACCGGAGCGCTCTGGTGCGTGTTCCGCTCGGCTGGATCAAGGGGAGCAACCTGGCCATGAAGGTCAATCCGGTCGAGGTTTCGCCATATGACGACCAGAGGGACAGGCAGACGGTGGAGTTCCGCTCCCCCGACGGCTCGGCCAAGGTTCACCTGCTCCTCGCCGGCCTGACCCTGGCGGCGCGCGCCGGCCTCACCGAGGACGGAATGCTCGAGCGGGCCGAACGGGATTATGTGAAGGGAAACATCTTCGACGATCCGGAGAAATACTCCCATCTGGCAGCCCTGCCCGCGAACTGCTCGGCCTGTGCCGACCTTCTCGAGGAGGAGCGCGGTCTTTATGAGAAGGACGGGGTCTTCCCGCCGCCGATGATCGACTACGTGATCCGCATGCTGCGCGCCGAGAGGGACGATCATCTCGCCCGCGACTTGTCCGAGCTTCCTGCCGACGACCGTCTGACCAAGACACGCAAGGTGATGCACAAGGATATTTACGCAAATTAGGCCCGACGCGCTCTCAATCTTCCCGTTCGCGTGGCCGAAAAGTTTGATTGAGAGAGTCGATAGCATAAAATCTGATTGCAACCGTCAACGATCCGGCCCGAGCCGCCGTGCGATCCGGGCCGGCATGGAAATAAAGCCACATGAGCCGGAAGGACAAGAAGGACAGGAACCGCAACCGGAGCTCCCGGAAGAAGCTCGGTTTGCTTGCGCTCTCGGGCAACGTGGCCGCCTTCGGTTTGACCTTTTCTCTCGTCCTGTTCTGCGCGAACAAGCTGACCCCCCTGCCTCCCGACTACGGTCTGCGCGACAAGTTCGAGGTGTTCGTCGAAAAGGAGGAAGAATACGACGCCCTGTTCTTCGGTTCGAGCCGCATCGCGCGTTCCGTCGTACCCGAAATGTTCGACGAGACACTCGAAAAAGAAGGCATCCGCTGGAAGACCTACAACCTCGGCATTCCGGCCATGGAAGCGTTCGAGGCGGACTACCTCATCAGAAAGGTCCTCGAAAGGAAACCGGGCCGCCTGAAATGGGTCCTCATCGAGGCGAACAAGTGGGACCTCGGCACGCCGGAGTTCGGCAAGTACACGGAACGTTCCGTCTTCTGGCATTCGATCCCCGAGACGCGCAACCTCTTGAAATACCTTTCGACCTTCGATGTGGAGTGGCACAAGCGCTGGCAGATCGCTGCCAACCACCTGCTTCAGTGCGCGTGGAACCTGTCGGGCTACGGTAAGGGTCCCAGCATCGTGGCAGCCCTTCTCCTGCCGGCCGATGAGCCGAACAGGAAGCGTGAGATATACTCTCGGAGCCAGGGCTACATGAGTCTCGAGCAGGAGGAAGGAAGGGAGTTCGAGCGGCGGCGCAAGGCGTTCATCGAGGATTCCTCCGAGCTCGTGGAGCTCACGGGGATCGCGAACAAATACGTCGTCAAGTTCAGAAAGGATCCCCGATCGGTCGTGCGCTACAACCTGGCCGCCTTGCGCGAACAGCAGGAGCTCTTTCGCGAAGCGGGCGTCCGGGCGATCTACATCGCTCCCCCCACGATCAAGGGCGCCCTGCCTCCGCCGTGGATCCTGTACGAGAAGGGAATCCTGCCCAATCTGCTCACCTACACGCTCCCGCGGGATTATCCCTTTCTCTACGAGGCGGAGTGGCATTTCGACGTGGATCATCTCTCCCGGGAAGGCGCGGAGAGATACAGCGAGGTCCTTGCCGGTGACGTTGCCGGGCTGATCAAGAGGAGCGGCGCTGGGCGATGATCTTCACCGAATCCCTCTTTTTTGTCTTCTTCGCCATCGCGTTCGCGGTCCACTGGCTCCTGCCGCGCAATAGCCTGCGCAAGATCTGGCTCCTCGTCGGCAGCTATGTTTTCTACGCGGCGTGGGATTGGCGTTTCCTGTCCCTGATCTGGATTTCGACGGTCGTCGATTTCATCGCAGGCAGAATGCTCGGCCGCAATGCGCCGCCCATGGGTCGGCGTTTCTGGCTCGTGGCGAGCCTCGTCTGCAACCTCGGCCTGCTCGGTGTTTTCAAGTACTACCACTTCTTCGTCGATCCCGCGGCCGTCCTTCTCGAATGGCTCGGTATTCCGACGTCAATCTCCAGTCTCGAGCTGATCCTGCCCGTGGGTATCAGCTTCTATACCTTTCAGACGCTGAGCTACACGATCGACATCTATCGTCGGAAGCTCGAACCGATCAGCAATCCACTCGATTTTGCGCTCTTCGTCGGCTTCTTTCCACAGCTCGTGGCTGGACCGATCGTGCGGGCCATACAGTTTCTGCCCCAGCTCAAGGACAAGAAGAAGCTCGTCGATGTGGCTTTCCGCGCCAACCTCGTCCTCTTTCTGATCGGCTACATCAAGAAGGCCTGCGTGGCCGACCACATCGCGGCTTTCATCGATCCGATCTATGCCGATCCAACCCTTCACGGCATGCACGCGCAATGGCAGGCGCTGCTCCTCTACGCCATCCAGATCTATTGCGATTTCTCGGGTTACTCGGACATGGCCATCGCCACGGCCGGCTTTTTCGGATTCAAGCTCCCCCTCAACTTCGATTTTCCACTCATGGCGACGAGTATTACCGAGTTCTGGAAGAGGTGGCATCTGACCCTGTCGACCTGGTTCAGAGACTATCTCTATTTCCCGCTCGGAGGCAACCGCCGCGGTACGGGGCGCACCTATTTCAATCTGCTTCTCGTGTTCATGCTCTGCGGCATGTGGCACGGCGGGAGCTGGCTCTTCGCGATCTGGGGGCTCTTTCATGGTGTCTTTCTCATCTTCGAACGCCTGACCGGAATGGGCCGAACGAGCGCGATCGGCAAGCCCTGGCGACACTTGTACTTCGTGATCGTGCTCTCCCTTACGTGGCCCCTCTTCCGCGGCGAGAGTTTCGTCAAGGGAATGCAGATGTACCGGGGGATGTTCGGATTCGGTCCGGCGTCGTCCCATTTCGTGGTGGTCGACCTGGTCTGGTGGCTCGTCTTCGCCGGATTCATCGTCGTCCACGCGGCCATGTACCGCAAGTTCATGCATCGTTACGTGAACGGGCTTTCCGACTGGAAATACTCGCTCATCTATGGCGTGGGTGCGGCCCTGGCGCTTCTCTTCTCGGCAGCCGACTATCAGCCCTTCATCTACTTCCAGTTCTAGATTAGAGACCTACTTGCCGTAGCCGAGTTTTCGAAGCTTCTCCTCGATTTCAGGATCGAGCGGTTCTACCGGACCTCCTCCGTCGAAGGTGTCGGCCCACCGCGCAAGCGCTGCCGACAGGGAGTCGGCGATCTTCTTGTAGGCCGGATTGCGCAAGAGATTGGTGGTCTCCATCGGATCGCTTTCCAGGTTGAACAGCTCGCGCCGGTTGTTGAGAAAAGGCGTGAGCACGAACTTCCATTTCCCCGACCGCACCGATTTGGACTTGAAGTAGTTGACGCGCGGCGCGCCCTCCTCCACCTGGTACGGTTTGCACGCTTCCGAATAGACCGGTCGTGGTTCGATCTCGTCCTCTCCCGTGATGAGCCGCGCAAAAGAGCGGCCTTCGAAGTCCTGGGGAATGTCGAGACCGGTGAGTTCGAGCAAGGTCGGTGCGAGGTCGATGTTGGAGAGGGGCGAACGGACCTGCCGCGGCGCCGAGCCGGTTCGTCCCGGCCAGCGAACAACGAGCGGAATCCGCGCGTTCGAGTCGTAGACGAAAAGTCCGTGGTCGAAATAATCAGCGTGCTCCCAGAAGGTCTCGCCATGATCGGAAGTGAATACGACGAGGGTGTCGTCTTCGATACCGAGTTCGACCAAGGCGTCCAGGACGCGCCCGATCTCCCTGTCCATGAATGCGACCTCCCCGCGATAGAGAGCGTGGAGATCTTTGCAGCGTTCGTCGGGCACCCCGCTCGCCTTGAGATGGTCGCGCGCGTCGAGCACGTTCTGGATCGATCCAAGACCCGGATCGCTGCCGCGCGGCGTGAAGGATTCACGGAACGGCTCCGGTTGATCGTAGGGCCAGTGCGGATCGAAATAATGCACCATGGAAAAGAAGGGCTTTTGCTGGTCGCGCGACTGGAGCCATTCGATGACGACGTCCGACACCTTCTCCGCCCTGCGCACGAGCTTGTTGTGCGGCAGTCCCGTGTCCGTCGTGAACTCCTCGTCGTAACGGTCGAAGCCGCGCGCCAGACCGAACTCCTTGCTGATGCAGTAACTGGCCACGAACGCGGTGGTCTCGAAACCCGCCTCCCGGAATACCTCACTCAGCATGGGATGGCTTTCGCCGGGCGCGAATCCATTCCGGACCGCACCGTGATCCTTGGGATGGCGCGACGTGAGCAGGGACGAAAAGGAGGGCAGCGTTGCGGGTATGACCGTGCTGTAGTCGGTGAAAAGCACCCCCTCGCCGGCCAGCCGGTCGAGGCGCGGGCTCCTCGCTCCCTCGGAACCGTAACACCCGAGGTGATCGGCACGGAGCGCATCGGCCACGATGAGAAGCACATTTCGCGGAGCGGGCGGCCCCTGGAACATCCGCCATGCGACGAATCCCGCCACCGCGAGAAAAGCGATCAAAATGGCCGCGATGATCGTCGCATTGTGGCCGGCGCCGCGATTCTTCACTCCATTCGCCCCGTTGTTCTTTTCATGCATGAAAATATTGTATCCAGAGGGAGCGCAAGGCGGGACCGATTATTGAAAAAGCTTCTCCGCCGCTGATCATCCCCCCACTTGGACCATTGAGCGCTCGGGCCAGAACTCCTGCGGCGGGGCTTTCCGCGCAAAGGCGGCGGCCAGGCGCGCCCTCAGCCGATCGCTCTTTGCGGCACGCAAATCGGGAGCGAGTTCGATCCCCGACTCGGCTCGGAGGCAGGTAAAGAGGCGGCCCGCGCGGTCGATTCGTATCCGATCGCATCTCTCGCAAAAGAGGCGCGACACCGACGTGATGAAACCGATCGCGACCGGTTCGCCGTCCACGACGATCTCGTGGCGCTCCGCGGTGGCGGTCGGCGCGAGAGGTCGACGGTATTCGAATACGCCCTTGATCCTCTCGAGCGCGACATCGGCGGAGATCGACTCGCGCGGAAAGAGCCGTGCGCCTTCGCCGAAGGGCATGAGTTCCACGAAACGGATCTCGCACCCCGAACGGGCCGCGATCCGTATCAGGGCTTCGAGCTGGTCGCCGTTGCACGAGTCGATGAGAACGGTGTTCATTTTCACCCTGTCGAAGCGCGCCTGGCAGGCGGCTTCGAGCCCCGCGAGGACCCTCGATAGCCCATCGGTGCCGGTCATTTTTCTGAACCCTTCGCGATCTGCCGAATCGAGGCTGACATTCACCGAGTTGAGCCCAGCCGCCCTGAGAGCCCGGGCGCTCCGGGCGAGGAGCATACCGTTCGTGGTCAGGCAGAGCTCCGCCGAGGGAAGACGGCCGCGCAGCGCGGCGATCAGTCCCGGCAGGCCCTCTCGAAGAAGAGGTTCTCCCCCGGTGAGGCGCAGTTTTCGGATCGGCGCGACCTCGTCCATCGCCGAGACGAGCGCGATGATTTCATCGTCGGAGAGCCGTTCGGCCGAAGGGGCCGCCCCCTCACCGGGATCAGGCCGGCAATACTGGCATCGCAGGTTGCAGGCCGAGGTCACCGAGAGGCGCACATAGATCGATTCGGGGATCGCACAGGGGTGAATCGAAGAAATGGAACGTTGCATGGGCGATACCTTTCCAAGTTCGGGAGGCCCGCACGTTTCCATGGGAACCCTATCGTTCGGCCGCCATAACCGCACAAAGATGGGTGTGCAACATTAGGCGAACCGAATCGGAATCGCTCGTTTCGTATTTACTGCTATATTTATAGGCTTATTCTTCCAGATCTTCAACGGAATTCATGTTCTTCCAGGCGCCGCGCAGCGCGTCGGGAGGCTGTGGCGTGGCTACCTTGGGATCGACCGGAAGATGCTGCAATCCGAAGTGACCGCTCTGCGCCGCGGCCTCGAGCAAGCTTCGCGAACGGCGGTCGTACAGAGCCAGCAGCGGCTCGACGTACCCCTTTTCGGGATCGAGAAGAGGGAGGGCCGCCCACACACCCGGCTTCCGCATGGAACAGAGCCACTCGAGAGCGTCGACCGTAATATTGGGCATGTCGCAGGCGGCCACCAGCCACGATGCGTCCGGGTGCCAGCGCTGTGCGGCAAGGATACCCGCGATGGGACCGCTCGCCGCGGGAACATCGGGCAGCACGAGCAAGTCATCCATTCCCGCGGTTAGAGCACCCGATCCCGCGGCCACCACCTGGTCGGTGACCTCTCCGAGCAGGCTCACGATCCTCTCGAGCCAGGTCTCGCCCCCGCTCTCGATCAACTGTTTGGGAAATCCCATGCGGCTGCTCCTGCCGCCGATGAGCACGCATCCGATCAATGGCTGATCGGTCCACTGCTTTTCGAGCCACTCCCGCACCAGGGGTAAGACGATCTCCCTCCTGTTGGAAAGACCCGTCTCGCGATCCGGGCCGAAAGGGACCTCCGCCAGAACCTGTTCCACGTCGTCGGGACAGGGCTGCGTGTCCTTGCCGAAAAGCCAGACCTTGGGCACGGGCGTGGACATGTGCCCCTCGACGATGACGACGTCGTGAAAGGGCACGAAGCGCGCGATCCTGGCATGCAGCTCTTCTTCCCCGGTCGAGCTGAACCGACAAACCTCCTCTCCCGGCCCTCTCAGGACCACGTCGGCGCCCGCCTTGAAGAACCGATCACTGTCCTTGCCCGGACGGTCCACGTCCAGCCCGTGAACGTCGTTCTTGACCACTGCGACGCGCAATCCCTGCGCGATCAGGTCGCGTAGAATCGACTCGATCAGCGTGGTCTTGCCCGAGTTCTTCCAACCACAAATTCCGAAAACCGCTTGTCCCTGCCTGGCGATCATATGAACAGACCCTTCCTTTCAGTCGGCCTGGATGTCGCGTACTCAACGATGGAATTCCATGTCCGGCACCTTGCGCGATCACGCAGATCATCACAAAAATCGCTGGAAGAATCCAGCGCGACCCTGAACTGGGATTTCCGATCGTGTGCGCCGGTGCGAAAATCTCGGTATTTTGATTTTTACCGTCCGTTTTTTCCACGCCTGGCGCCTAACCGATCGGAATCGGACTTCTTTTAGGGAGCGAAGCCATGAGATTCGTTAAGGCGCTGATTTTTTTGCTGACAGCAGTTTTTCTGACCTGGTCCGGTCGTGAGTGTGCGGCAAAGGCGGACTCGAAGGATGTGGCTGTCGGCTCGTTCGGTTATGTCCTCACCGTCCCGAGCGATTGGACCGAGTGCCCTGTCGATGGATCCGGTTCGATCACCCTCCATCTGAAGGTGCGCCCTTCGGAGCGGAAGGGAACGGGAAAAACGGGTGTGATCGGCCATTTCACCGTTCACGTGATGGACCGCAAGACCACCTCTCCCAGCGATTGGGTCGACTACCATCTGAATTACAACATGCCCTCCGCGCACGGTTCATGCCGGATCGACGAGGTGAAAAAAGTAGAGGGTGGCAATTTCGAAGGCACGTTGATTTCTGCCGACGGCCTGGCCGACCACGAGGGTTACGGGCTGTTCGAGGCGCTCCTCTTTACCGAGAAGCACGTTTTGATCTTGAGCTACCTCCACGATCCCGTTTTCATCCGCGAAGCGTACGGCCACATCACCGGCGCGCTCCAGTCGGTGCGCCTTTCGCCGGACGAGGCCGTGAAAGCAAGGCTCGACTATGAAAACGGGCTCTCTCTCGGATTCGAGAGTTTCGGCCTCTTTGTCAGCCTGCCCCTCGGATGGCTTCCCGACAGGCGCTCGGCGCGCCGCGACCAGATTTCGGTTACCCTTCCATCCGGCTCGATGACGGTCTACATTTTCAAGCGGACCTCGAACGGCCTCGACGGTCTGCTCGATTCGCTCAGAAAAAAGGAGAGCGGCCTCTCCACGGAGATGGCCGATTGGAACAAAGGGTGCGGAAACCAGGGCCGCAAGATGTTCCGCGTCGTGGCCGAACCCGGGACGGAGGCCTCATCGTCACAGTGCATCATGGGGCTCCACGAAAAGGGCGCCTTCGCGCTGTGCCTCCGTTCGACGGATAGGGCGGAGCAGGATCTGTTCGAAAAGACCGCGGCCGCGATCGTGCTCATGAATCCCGCCGAAGCGCGCAAGAAAGTCCGCGATGCCGTCGAGCGGCTCAAGAGGGCGATCAAATCGCGCGACAGCGAAGCCATCTCCGAAGTGCTCCCCTTTCTCAGTCTCCACTCCGAGAACAGCACCGTGGCGCGCGAGCTCATCGCCGGATTGAACTCGAGGGATGAGCGTATCCTCGCCGAGTGCGCCACCGCGCTCGGCCGCATCGGATCGCCCCGGGCAAGCAAAGCTCTCGAGCAGACACTGAAAAGGCGAAAGGCTGGCGAGACGACGCGGCTCGCCTGCATCGAGGCTCTGAGCACGATCGGTGGCGAGCGCGAACAGGAGGTCCTGATCAAGTTCAGACGGAACCTGCCCAGGACCTGCACACCCGAGGTGCGGAACGCCCTCAACCAGACATTGTCGAGTCTGACGCGCTAGCCGCCCATTCGAATTATCAGTTCGTGGAATTTCATCGAGGACGCCTATCGGGCGTCCTCGGCAATTACGGCGGCGTCCGTTTCGGACAGCAACTCGCCGCTCGACTGAATCCTAAACGTAGGGATTCCTTGCACTCGGCCCCCTTTTCCAGATAAATAGACAGGATCAGAGTTGACGGAACTTCTCGGAAATAGAGTGAGGACGAGGCGATGCGCGACTGGAATCTTATCTTCCCGAGACTTTCGATACTGGCCGTGGCCGCCCTTCTTGTCGCGGCCGGTGTGTCGTGCAAGACGGTGACGCTGGGTCCGAAATTCCAGCACTACAGCGTTGACGTCGAGTTCGACGGTGCCTTCCTCGGAGTTCCCACGGGCACCTACGAAGCGGATTTCGACTACGCGTCCCTCGGCCTCGAGTGCGCCTGGCAGGCCGCTCCCCAGCTGGAACTCTTCATCGACCTCGGCTTCGCCGCGGCTGCGGAGGAAGACTATGACGTGGGCATAGACGGCTCAGCGGTCGGTTTCGGCATCCGGTCGCCCGATCCGTCCGAGCCGGGTTGGGGGATCGAATGGGCTCTCAGGGGGCACTCCCACGAGATGGCCAGCGAGGATACGATCGCGACCGTCAGGTATGACACTGAGTTCGTCGGTTCCGGAACGGACCTGAACGTCGGTGTCTACCACGCTCTTTCCCTCGAGAGCGACCTGCTCTTCACGGCGAGCCTCGGAGTCTGGGCCAAATCGCTCAGCGGCGAGTGGACGGCCGATCTCCTGGGGATCGAGATGCTCGACATCGACTACGAATTCAATTCGGAAGCGGTTTACGCCGGGATCACTCTGGCTCAGGCAGCGGAGAGCGGAATCGACCTGTCTGCCTACTACTACCAGGGAACGGAGAGCCTCAGGGGCATGATCGTTTCGGCGGGATTCAAATTCTGAGCCTTCGGGAAAGCCTTTCCACGTACCGCCCAAAAGAAGAGAGGGGCGTGCAGCATTCCGCGGATCGGGTCAGGACTGCACGCCCCTTCAGTATTTTTTTCTCGTCACGAAGCGGTGGGCAAAGGGCTTCCTTTACTTCACGACGATGTCGAGCAGGTTCGTGAGCCGGGTGGACGCGCCGCCGAAGCTCCCCACCAGGGACTGGAAGAAGAACCTATCGCCTTCTGCCCAGAAATCGGGAACCGTGGCGGGGATGATCAGAACGCCATTGGACGGGATCGCGCCCAGGGACCAGAGACGGGCCACCGGCCTCACGAGATGAAAATCTCCGTACGGCGAGGTCTGGGGCGTCACCGCCTGGTTGCCCTGGCAGAGTCGAACCTGCGAGCCCGGCCATCCAACGATCCGGATCGAGACATCAGATCCCGCCGTGATCGTACCGACCGTGTAGAGGTGGAAGAAGTACTCGTCGGCACCCATGTCGACGGTGCCCTGGACGACGCGCGCGTCATCCTCGAAATCGGCCGAGGGCAGGTTGGCCGCGGTGTTGTCGCCGCTGTTCCTGCAGGGTGACTGGAAGGTGAGATGAAAATCTTCGCTGTCCACGAAGAGCGGATCGCTGTCGATCATGCCCGTGTTCCAGTTGAGCGTGTTACCCGGCTCCACGTGCACCGACGCCTGTCCGCCCTCGAGGTCGGAGTGGCTGATGGTCATTACCGACGGCGTGGAGGAATGCTCGATCCATGCCACGGTGCCATCGGGCGCGTCGTTGTCCCAGATGATCGAGTTCGTGACGGTGATGGATGCGTTCTTGCAGTTGAACGCCCCACCGCTGCCCGGATCGGTCGAGTTGCCCACGATCGTGTTGTTGACCAGAACAGGCGCGGACTTGTTGTAGGCGCGGATCGCTCCGCCGCCGCCGCTTCCAGCCGTGTTGGCATAGAAGATATTGTTGGTCAGAGTGGGGGCCGAAGTCAGCCAGCAGGCCAGGCCGCCGCCGCCGTATCCAGCGTCATTGTTCGAGATCGTGTTGCCCTCGATGGTGGCGTCGGAGTATCTGCAAAAAATACCTCCGCCGGCGGTAGCCGTGTTGTTCGAGACCTGATTACCCACGAAAACGGCCGACGGGGACTGCGAAAAACAGACGCCGCCGCCATAGACAGCGTTGTTGCTGTCGACGATGGTGTTCCTGATCGTGGGAAAGGAATTGTCGCAGAAGATCCCGCCGCCACAATAGTTGTTGAACGGCGCCGCCGCGTAGGTACCCGAACCATTGGTCAAGGTGAAGCCGTCCAGGATCGAAAGCGCACCTTCGCCCTTGTTGAACAGAACCACGCTGCCGTTCTGGTTGCCGTCGATCACGGTCAGGGCGGGGCCCGATTCGCTCTCCACGGTGATTGCTTTTCCCAGGAAATCGACGTTTTCCACATAGGTGCCGGCTCGAACCACGACCACATCGCCGATCCACGCGCTGTCTATCGCGCCTTGAACGGTCGTGTAGTCGTCAGGAACGAAAATGGTGGCTCCGCCGGCCGTGCCCAGAGCCGCGATAAAAAGGATCAGAACAAAGATGATTTTGTTGGTAAGCATGGAACACACTCCTTAACCCAAACTCCCCTTGAAGGATTTTCGTGTGAACGTTCCAATGAGAATTCAACCGCCATCAGTTGCATTGGATTTCATTTATATTTTATCATTACTAAAAAAGGGGGAAGGAGAAAAACAGAGGCGGAACCATATTTTCATTTATAGCAAAGAGTTAAAACAATAAAAATATCTAATGCGTTCCCCAAAAACCGTTCTGGATGGGGCGAGAGGAGTGGATTGGGAGGTCACGAGGAACGGATCAGTCCTGCTCGGCCTCGATCTCGATCAAAGGATCGCCAAAATTCGCGAGAGCACCCGGAGCGAGATGGATCCGGCTCACCACCCCATCCACGTCCGATTTGATCTCGTTCTGCATCTTCATCGACTCGAGAATGACGAGGGGTTGATCGACCGCAACCGAGTCGCCCTCGGCAACGAGCACCTCGACCACCTTGCCCGGCATGGGTGTGGCAATATGGCCGTCCCCCCCGCCGCTGCCGCCCGGGCCGGCTGATTTCTCTTCTGCCGCAACGGGATCTTCGAGCACGTACTGCTTTCCGCCGAGGCCGAGCGCCCATCCCGCGTCGCCACGGGCCAGGTGCGCCAGTACCGAGCGGCCATCCACGATGAAGGAGAGGAGCCGGTCGGTCGCCTTGCAGGCATCGATGGAGTATACCTTTTCTCCCACGGTTGCCTCGAAAACGTCGCCCTTCTTCTCGAGGGAGACCGTGTATATTTCGTTGTTGCAGTAGAAGTCGTATTGCATCTGCTTTGTCCTTTTCGCGCTTTGGGAACGCTCTCAGCGTCCCGATCCGACCTCCCAGCCTCCCACCGTCTGCCACGGCGTAACAGCGGTCTGACCCGTTGCTCCCGACGTCGCGGCCGGCTTTCGATGAAATTCGGCCAGGGCCGCCGCCAGGAGAACATCGTCGGGCGGAGCCACGGAAGAGTCGACCCATCCATCCATGTTCTTGGCGATGAAATCGGTGAACGTATCACCCGCGATGAACGCCTCATGGCCGAGGAGATCGCGCAGAAAGCTGATCGACGTCCTGATTCCGAGAACAACATAGTTCTCGAGCGCGGTAAGCATCTTCTTGCGCGCCATTTCCCGGTTCTCGTCGTAGACGACGAGCTTGGCGAGGATCGGGTCGTAGTGGGGAGTCACCTCGTATCCCTCGTAGATGCCCGAATCGTTCCTGACCCCCGGGCCGTAAGGTTCCTTCAGAAGCGAGATCCGTCCCGTGGAGGGCATGAAGTTGTTCTCCGCGTCCTCGGCATAGATGCGGCACTCGATCGAGTGTCCACGCTGGACCAGATCGTCCTGGCCGAAATCGATCGCCTCGCCGCGAGCGATCCGGATCTGCCACTTGACCAGGTCGACTCCCGTGGTGAATTCTGTCACCGGGTGCTCGACCTGAATTCGTGTGTTCATCTCCAGAAAATAGAAACTCCCGTCGCGATCGAAAAGGAACTCGACCGTGCCCGCGCTCCTGTAGCCGACAGCGCGCGCCGCGTTGACCGCGGCCTCACCCATACGGGCCCTGATCTCGGGTGTGAGAACGGGTGACGGCGTCTCCTCGACCAGCTTCTGGTGCCGCCTCTGGATCGAGCACTCGCGCTCGAAGAGATGAACGACGTTTCCGTGCCCGTCGGCCAGGACCTGGAATTCGATATGGCGTGGCTGTTCGAGACACTTTTCCACATAGACCGTGCCGTCGCCGAAGGCGGCCGCCGCCTCGCGCGTGGCGGACTCGAGCGTCGACTTCAGCGCGTCGCGGTCGGTGACGAGCCGCATCCCCTTGCCCCCGCCGCCGGCCGCGGCCTTCACGAAGAGGGGCAGCTCGATCTCGGCCGCCTCTGCCAGCACGCGGTCCATCTCGTCGATGCTCCCCGTGGTTCCGGGAACGACCGGCACCGACGCGTCCTGCATCATGGCGCGCGACTTCACCTTGTCGCCCATGTCGCGGATCGCCGCCGGAGGCGGGCCGATGAACAGGAGGCCCTCCGCGTCGCACCGCTCGGCAAAGGCGGCGTTCTCCGCGAGAAAACCGTACCCGGGGTGCACGGTGTCGGCGCCCGACTTCTTTGCCGCGTCGATGACCGCATCGATATTGAGGTAGCTCTCCACCGGCGATGGCGGTCCGATGCAGACCGCTTCGTCCGCGAGGTGCACGTGAAGCGACTCGCGGTCCGCCTCGGAATAGACCACCACGGCCGGAATCTCCATCTCACGACAGGCGTGGATGATCCGCACGGCAATCTCGCCCCTGTTGGCGATGAGTATCTTGTTCATTCCAGTATCCGTCCTTTCACGCCCAGTTCGGTTTGCGCTTCTCGAAGAAAGCGCTGATCCCCTCCTGGCCCTCTTCGGAAACGCGCAGCTTGGCGATCATTTCCGCGTTGAATTGCCGGCACTCGTCGAGCTTCATCTTGGGTGTCTTGCTCACCAGGTCCTTGGCCCACCTGAGCGCCTGGGGGCTCGACGAGAGGAGGTGGTCGATGTACTCGTCCACGACCCGGTCGAGCTCGTCGGGCTCGGCAATCCGGTTGGCCACGCCGATCTCGAGCGCCTTCTGCGCGCTGATCCGCTCGCCGGTGAGGAAGAACTCGCGCGCGTTGCGCTGCCCGACCCTTTCGATCACGTAGGGTGCGATACACGCCGGAACGAGGCCGAGCTTGACCTCGCTCAGCGAGAAACGCGCCTTCGTCGACGCCACCACGATGTCGCAGGCCGACGCCACACCCACGCCGCCACCGAAGGCCGATCCGTTGACGCGCGCGATCACCGGCAGCGGGCAGGTATAGATCGTGTACATGAGGTCGGCCAGGGCGAGAGCGTCGGTGATGTTCTCCTCGTAGGTGTAGGCCGCCATCTTCTTCATCCAGTTGAGATCGGCGCCCGCGCAGAACGATCTTCCTGCGCCGGTGAGCACCACCACGCGCAGGCCGTCCGCCCCGCCAGCCTCGACGGCAAGCTCCTTGAAGGCCCGGGTGAGCTCGGCGATCACCACCTCGTTGAAGGCGTTATGGATCTCGGGACGGTTGAGTGTGACGCGCGCCACCCTCCCGTCGCTGTTTATGGTGAGCATCTCGTAATTGTCGCTCATGGCCGTCTCCCAACCTCTGCTGATGAAATATCACATCCTGAAAACGCCGAATTCCTGGTCGTCGATCGGCGCGTTCAGGCTCATCGAGATGGCCAGGCCGAGTGCGGTGCGCGTGTCGAGCGGCTCGATGATGCCGTCGTCCCAGAGGCGCGCCGTGGAAAAGTAGGCCGATCCCTCGTGCTCGTACTTCTCGAGGATCGGGCGCATGAACTCTTTTTGCTCGTCCTCGGTCATCGACTTGCCCTTCTTTTCGAGCTGGGCGAGCTTGACAGTGAGAAGCACATTGGCTGCCTGCTCGCCACCCATGACCGAGATCTTGGCGGTCGGCCACATCCAGAGAAGCCGCGGGAAATAACCGCGGCCGCACATGGCGTAGTTGCCCGCGCCGTGGCTGCCGCCGATGATCAGGGTGAAGCGCGGCACCTGGGCATTGGCCACGGCGTGCACCATCTTGGCGCCGTCCTTGGCAATGCCGCCGTGCTCGTATTCCTTGCCCACGATGAAGCCGGTGATGTTCTGAAGGAAAATGAGCGGGATCTTGCGCACGGCGCAGAGGGACACGAAGTGGGCGCCCTTCTGGGCGCTCTCCCGGAAGAGCACGCCATTGTTGGCCACGATACCCACGGGGTACCCCATGATGCGGCCGAATCCGGTCACCAGGGTGGTGCCGTAGTGCTCCTTGAACTCGTGGAACTGGCTCCCGTCCACGAGCCGGGCGATCACCTCCTTCATGTCGAAGGGTTTCATCAGGTCCTTGGGAATGATGCCGTAGAGCTCTTCCGGATCGTAATGCGGCTCCTGCGGTTCCTCCACGGTGAGAGGAAACTTGTGCGCCTTGGGCACGTTCTCGAGGATGTTGCGGCACATGCGGATCGCGTCCTCGTCGTCGACGGCATAGTGGTCGGACACGCCCGAGATGCGGCAGTGCACGTCGGCGCCGCCCAGTTCCTCGGGGGTGACGTCCGCGCCGGTGGCGGCCTTCACCAGGGGCGGGCCGCCGATGAAGATCGTGCCCTTGCCCTTGACGATGATCGTCTCGTCCGACATGGCGGGCACGTAGGCGCCGCCGGCGGTGCACGATCCCATGACGGCCGAGATCTGCGGGATGCGGAGCGCCGAGAGCCGTGCCTGGTTGTAAAAGATCCGGCCGAAATGTTCCTTGTCCGGGAATACGCCGGCCTGCTCGGGCAGGAAAACACCGCCCGAGTCGACGAGGTAGACGCAGGGCAGGTTATTCTGCTGCGCGATCTCCTGGAGGCGGCAATGCTTGAGCACGGTGATCGGGAAGTAGGTACCGCCCTTGACCGTTGCGTCGTTGGCCACGACAGCCACTTCCCGGCCGTGGACCATTCCCACGCCGGTGATGATCCCCGCCGCGGGGGCTTCGTCCCGGTACATTCCGTTCGCGGCCAGGGCCGAGAATTCGAGGAAAGGCGTATTGCGGTCGAAGAGGCGGTCGAGCCTTTCGCGCGCCGTCAGCTTGCCGCGCTTGTGATGCCGCTCCACCGACTCGGGCGGTCCGCCCTCCTTGACCGTGGTGAGCCTCTCTCGAAAGGCTCCCACCTTTTCACGGTAATAGGCGTCATTCTCTTTGAACTCGGGGGACGATGTGCTGATCCTAGACTCTATGCGGAACATGGATTCCTCTTCGAAAGATATTAATGGGAATCCCGGCCGTGAGACCTGCAAAGAATCCCACGACCGGGAACAATTGACATTCAAGAACGCGCGGCTCGGTGACCGTTGAAAACGCGATCACCCGCGGAAACGGGGCAGCGGCGCGAGCCGCTGACACGTCCCGCCACCGACTGTTCGTTTTTACGATCAGTCGGCCAGCACACACTTGTAGCCGTACTGGAGCACGCCCGACTTGCCGTCCTCCTGGATCCGGCGAAACTCGACGCGCACCTTGCCGCCCACTTTAAGATCGTCGAAATCGCAATCCACGACCTGGGTCAGCACGTTGGCCTCGCCTCCGAGCTTGACCACGGCCATGGCATAGGGAGCCTCGTCGCTGAAATTGGACGGAGGCGTGTGGATGATCGTGTAGGACAGGATCTCGCCCTCGTCGGACAGGTTGACCTGCTCGAACTCGCGGTGCTTGCACGCATCGCAGATGAGCCTGGGAGGAAAGAAAACCTTGCCGCACT
>CAZUHB010000074.1:0-26599 GCA_964620445.1 uncultured Phycisphaerales bacterium | reverse complement strand
CGCCAGGTCGAGCGACGCCATGGCGGCCACTTCCCGCTCCGGCGTGAACCGGTGGATGTGCACGAGATGGCGGTAGTAGGTCGACGTGTTCTCGTCGAAGGTGCGCAAGGCGCAGACCACGATCCCGTACTCGAAGGGCGGCTCCTTCTTGCCGGTCACCTCGGGCCGCGCATTGAACTCCGCCTTTGCCTTCGCCAGGCCGCGGTTCACGCTCTCGAGCACCGCTTCCATGGAGAGGCGGCGGTTGAGGTGGAGCTGGGGCGCGAAGCGGACCTCGATATAGCGCACCCCCTCGTCCTGGTTGTCGCGTGCGAGTTCGTAGGCCACCCGTTCGAGCGACTCCTCGTCCTGGAGCACGGCCACGGTGAACTCGAATCCCTTCAGGTAGTCGACGAGGCTCTTGTAGCGGTCCTTGAAGACCATCTTGCGCAGCCCGGCCTCGGTCTTGGCAGGGAGCTTCACGCCCCGCGTTCGGGCCAGATCGATGAGTGTGTCGAGCCGCAGCGATCCGTCGAGATGGACGTGGAGGTCGGACTTGGGGATTGCTCTGAGAAACTCTTCATTGTCGATGCGAAAGCGTGTCATGGTCGTTATTCCACTGTGGACCGAGTAAAGTCCAGAGAGGATAGCATGATCGGGCGGGGAAGAAAACAACGAAGCGACGGGAGAGAAAAACCCCTGGGGGGGCGGCGAGCTCTTTCGGCTGGACAGGGGATTAATATCTACGATCAGCCGCCCGTTCTGAACAGAAGTGAATCGGAGGGAAGCATTTGCTAATCTCTGCAGCCAGGCAATAGAATAGATCTCGATCGAGGTATTACTTCATGCGTTTGTCATCACTCATTCTGTTCATGATCCTGGCCATCGGGTGCGGTAATCTTTGTCAATGCATATTGGTAGACGAAGCACAGGACAACAAAGCGGAGGAAGCAAAAAGAGAAAGGGAATTAAAAAGGAGCGAATTCGAAAGAAAATACACTGAAAGAGATGGCGTATTCGTCGTAGGGATCGATCACTCAAGAATATATGAAATAGAATATCGATTCGAACTGCTGAAGTTGGCAAGCCAAGGGAAGATCGTATTGGGACTGGAGGGATTCTGGGAAGAGGATCCGGAAATTTCCAACAAGATAAAGCACAAATATAATCTCGAGAAGGGACATATTTACGGTTTTGAAGATGAACTGCCGATTAATTTCAGTTTGATTTTGTCGGGATATTTTACCTTTGCGAGTAATTTGTATGAGTATGACGCCAAAGTCAATTTCATGGCAACGCCCATTAGATTTGCCGGAGCCGAAGGGTGTGTGGGAAAGATATGGAATAGCCTGGACGGAAGGCCCTTGCCCGATGAAGCCGGGGACCTCTATGACAGGATAAATGAGCGCGTGGCTCGTTTGTGGAGAAACAAGGACTTGTTATACAAAAAGGCCGATCTCGAGCGAATGAGCCCATTGCAAGCCTGGGAAGATCTGTATAGAGAGCTGGCAATCGCCATGGCGGACGAAGTGCGAGAAAAATATAGCGATAATGATATCGATTGGAATGTTGTTGATAGACTATTCGAAGAACCGTTAACAAAATCTATCGTTGATAAAGCAAAATTCGAGATCATCGGTAACTGGAGGGACCAGGTTTCGATCAAAAAGAACGTACTGAAGATCGCAAACTTCGGAATCAGTGAACGCAAGCCGGTATATATATTTATCGGCTATCACCATGGATCATCCGTTTACAGATATTTGAAGGCATATTTAAATGGCGTAAATGTGTTTCTCTTTGATGGCTCCCGGGGACTGGAAGATTATCTCGGAAAAGAAGAAACAGGGTGATCTCCGTTATTCCACGCATCCGCCGTCGCGAGGGCTCGCATTCGTGTAGACAACGTAATCGTTGCGGATCGCTCGAAGAGGGGACGAGCCCTGCCGTCGATCACCCCAGCGCGTCGAGCAGTTTGTCCACCTTCATCTTCTCCCCGTTCCGGCTCCGCTTGATCTGCTCGATCATCGCCTCGAGGGGGAGTAGGGGATCTTCCTTCAACAGGGTCATCATGCTGAAGAGGGACGCGCTGCGGGCCCCGACCGCCCCACGCAGGTCTTTTCTGACGATACGGTAATCGCCATCGGGAACATCGAGAGAGGAATCGGCGATCACCAGGCCCGTTTTCATCCGTTCGAGATAGGGCAGGGCGAACCCGAGGCCGTCCTTCGAGGTGATCACCAGGATATCGGGGACGGGCGAACCGGTGTACATGATCGGTCGCGGACTGATGATGATTTCCGACGACGAGAACCCGATCCCCACCGTGACCGGATAGCTCCCTTTCTTGGTCACGTGCAGCCCGACAGCGATGGCGCTCCGCGCGAGCAGTTCGGCAGCGGTCTGAACGCCCTCCCCGGCGGATCCGGAGATCATGATCCGAAGCGGATCGTTGATGCCGCAGTCGAAGGATCTCGGTATGGCCGCCCCATTGCCGAAAAGGGACGGCAGGTCGTCCCTCCGGGGCTGGTCGAACGCGGGTTTCTGCCTGTCGGCGAAAACCTTGATCTCCAGACCCGATGTCTCGATCATCTTCGAAAGTTTCATGCCCGGATTGGCCTTCACGCCGTAGCTGGGGCAGATCTCCATCACCTCGACCAGCGAAAATCCCGGTTTCGAGATGGCGGCGGCCAGCTCGTCGGAGATGTCTCCGATGCCCACGATGCGGCAGACGTGATTGGCGCCCGTGGAAGAGACGATCTCGCAGATGTCCTCGGGTGGAGTCTCGGCCCCGCCCGGCAAGGTGGGAGTCCTGAAACCCTGCGGCGTGAGCTCGCTCGGCTGTCCGCCTGTCATCCCGTAGAGGAAGTTGTTGTGAACCACTACCGTCATGTCGTAGTTCTTGTGCGCGGCATGAATCAGATGCTGCATGCCGATCGACACGCCGCCGTCGCCGATGAAGACGATCACCTTCTGGCCCGAGTTCTCGATCGCCGTGCTGATTCCGGTTGCGAGCGCCACCGATCTCCCGTGCAAACCGTG
The DNA here is from genome assembly GCA_964620445.1 of uncultured Phycisphaerales bacterium. Taxonomy (GTDB): domain Bacteria; phylum Planctomycetota; class B15-G4; order B15-G4; family CAYZWU01; genus CAZUHB01. Next base: position 23,578 of record CAZUHB010000074.1, on the reverse strand, counting down.
AACGGTATGTGTGAGCATCGACCTGTCGATGATCCCGTGGCATCCGATGTCGCTCACCAGGATGACGTCGAGTGGGCTGAGCCCCAGCTTCTGCAAGGCCCTGTCCGTGCTCTCGGCAATGTTCGTGTGAGTGCATCCCTTGCAAAAGGGGAGCTGTTCGTCTTTCAGAAAGATCCTGTCACGCATGGTGCACCGCCTCCTGTATCGTCTCGGGCGTGATCATTTTTCCGAACTGGTTGATTCCCTCGATCTGTTTCGGAGGGGTGGAACCGAACAACAGCTGCCGGTACTGGCCGGTGAGATTTTCCTCGGCGAAGAACACCTTGCGGTACCTGGCGCAGATTTCATAGTAGACCTTGGGAATGGGAAGCAGGGTCTTGGCGATCAGAAGGGACGCTTTTCCACCCGATGCGCGAATCCTGTCCACCGCCTCGCGCGCGGCCTGGGAGGTGATCCCGAAGGAGACGATCAGTGTCTCGGCTCCGTCCTCGTCGTCGAGTTCGTAGTGGGTGTACTCGGGCAGGTTCTCGACGATCTTTCTGTGCAGCCTGACCGAATTGCTCAGCCCCTCGGGGCTCGCATTCTGGATGATCCCGTTGGAGTCGTGGGTGGACGCGGTGAAACGAACCTGATTATCCTTGTCAGTTACCGGCCGGAGAGGGGGGACCAGGGGTTGGCCATTCCCTCCCGGCTCCGCGCGCTTCACTCTGGAGAGGGGCCTCAGCGTACGCATGTCGAAACTGTACTGGGTCATCACCTCTTCCTTCGAGGTGAAGATGACGACCGGCGTCCGGTACTTGACCGCCACCTCGACCGCTTCGGCGGAGAGCTCCCAGCAATCGAGGGGGCTCGAGATGCTGAAGGCCGGAATCGCCATGCCGCCCGAGATCGTTCCCTGCAGCAGGGAGATATCCCCCTGGGCGCCGAGGGTGGCCGTGCCCGTGGCCGGTCCGAGCCTCTGCACCAGGACGATCACCATGGGGAGCTCCATCATGACGGCCATGTTGATCCCCTCGATCATCAGCGCATACCCCGGAAAGGAGGTGGCCGTGACCGGAATCCGTCCCGCTGCCGCGTACCCGCTCATCAGCTGCAGGGTGGTGATCTCGTCGGGAGCGGCCGCAAAAACGGGGAACCGCTTCGACGAATAAAGGTAGAGCAGATTGGCCGGTGTGATGGGGTATCCCACGAAAGAATCGGCCCCTGCCTGGACCAGGCTCTCCACGATCAGCCGGGAGCTGTCGATGAGAACATTGGAAGGATAATCCTGGTTGTTCATATAAAGAGTCCTCTACATCGGAAGGAGCCAAAAATACCAAAAAATCGTCAGAGTGGAACTCCTCGTCCGGAACTTTTCGATGGTCGGTCGGCCGGATGACCCGGCATCCGGACATCGCGGTCTTTCGAGTTTCCCCAGACGGTTTGTTTCAAATGTGTTAGGACGCCCTTTTTTTTTCTGCCCGCGAGACGACAGAGAAAAAAAAATTATCAAAATTTATCAATATTGAGCCAGGTTTTCCCGCGGAACAAAGTGCTCCGGGCGGCGGACGACCGCGGAACCGGGGGGGACGTGCCCTCGCTCCGTGCACGGGATTGTTTAAACAATTGATTTTGATAGAATGAATCCAGGAGTCTGGAGACGAATGACCACGATCCTCACGGGCCTCGCAAGAACCATCAGCCGGGCAAGGTTTCTCGCCTTGACGCTCGCGGCTGCCCTCCTGCTCACCCGCGCCGCGTCGGCCGAGCTCGTGGCCCACTACCCCATGAACGAAGGTCTCGGCACGGTCACCGTCGACGCGAGCGGCCACGGCAATCACGGCACCATCGTCGACGCCGACTGGGTCGGCGGGCCGCACGGAATGGCGCTCTACTTCGACGGCTCGCGCGACGGCTATGTCGACTGCGGCGATGACGGCTCGCTCGAGATCGAGGCGACAGGCTCGGTGCTGGTCTGGTTCAAGCCGAACACCTTCTACCAGGGAGGGATCGTCTGCTGGGGGCCGGGCGGGAGCTGGCCCGAGCAGCGGTTCGTCACCATCTTGAACGACTATGGCGGCTACGAGGAGCTCGGCGTCTACCTCGGCGACGGTGTCGATTACTTCCGGCCCTATCGCGGGCCTTTTCCGCCCCTCGACGAATGGACCTTACTGGCCGTCACCTTCACCGACCGGTCGATCGACATCTACCTCGACGGCGTGCGCGTGGCGAGCGAGTTCCAGCAGGTGCGGCCCGAGTTGACCGGTCACGAGCTCCTGATCGGCAAGACGCACGGCTGGGTGCCGGTGGGGCAGTTTCGCGGACTCATCGACGAGGTGCGTGTCTACGACCATTGCGTCAGCGCCGAGGAGGTCTACGAGCTCTACATGGCCGAGGCCCCGAATCGGGGCAAGGACACGAGCGGATTCGGCCGGATCGGCATCACGCCAAGAGCCTGCACCCGTCAAGGAATCGTTACGGCCAACCTCGATTTTCGCGGCCTCGCTCCCACGCCGGCCGACATGACGATCGAGGTGGAGCTCTACAGGGGGCGGGGGGGGAGATCGCCCGGCCGGCCCGGGGCGACCGCGCCGGGAGTCTCGCCGGGCAACCCGGTCGGCAGCGGCCCCGCGGCGAACAAGCCGGCCGAGCTCCGCGTTGCGGTCGGCACGGTAAAATTTCCGCCCGTCTGGGGCGACGCCGCGGCAACGATCCCGATGGCGGGACTCCCCTCGGGAACCTACAAGGTGCGCGCCCAGGCCTACAGCGGCGGCGCGCCCCTGGGAAACGGTTCGAAGGCGGCGATTTTCTGGCCCGGCCGCGAGTCGGGCTGGGATGACGTCAACGTTCTCAACAACCTCTGCTGGGAACTGCTGAACGGGGCGCCCGGCGCTGATCCCGATCCAGAGTACCCGTTCAGCAGCCCCCGTGCGGGTTGGGTCTTCTGCCGGACCGAAGCGACCGGTTCGATCGCCCTCGAGCTTCCCGGGGCCACGATTCCGCTGATTCACGATCCTGACGGAGGCCAGGTGCAGGAGGCGATGCGGTGGATCGAACAGGGCGCCCACACGATCACCGTGACCGGGTCGGGCTCGGTCGATCAACTCATCGTACGCGCGGTGCCGATCCTGCTCTTCGCCCACTGGCCGTACAACAAGATCGGGCTGACCCGCTACGAGGACCACGATTTTCTGGCGGAGCACGTCCTGCCACAGGCGAACTCGATCCTGTCGAGCGGCGTGCAGTGGTACACCAGCACGTGGGTGACCGAGATCGGCGGCGAATGGTACAGCGTGGTCTACAAGCCCCAGGCAGAGGAATCGGGGACCGCCCAGGGGATCTACGACTACCTCACGTCCACCCAGGGTCTGACACATTCCGATCTCAAGGGTATCCTGATCGACGAGTTCTATCCCGGTGTTCCCTATCTGCCGGAATGGGCACAGGCGTGCGACATGATCCTGAGCGATCCCCAGTACGCGGACAGGCGCATCATTCCCTACTGCGGCGGCGCCATGTGGGACGATCCCGAGTGCACGGCTTTCCTGCAGGTCGTTACCGGCGGGGGACTGCTCGGGGGGGGGCCGCGCATGGCGTGGATGCGTTACTTTCCCGAGCTCGACAGTCCGGAGAGGGCGTGGTTTCGAGCGAGGAAGATACTGACCGACACGGTCGACGGACTCGATCGGATCATCACCGACCCGCTCGAGAAGATGATCGTGGCGCTGAGCTACATCACCGAGTTCGCGGGCGAGGATGCCGAACCGGGCGTTGACCTGCGGGTGTACATGGACATGCAGTTCGAGCTGCTCGCCACCGATCCCGAATTCTTCGGCCTCACGGGCATCGAGGAGTACGTGAGCCACCATTCCGACGAGGAGAGCATCCGCTGGGCGGCGCGCCTGATCCGCCACTACGTGCTCGAGGGTAACAGCTCGCGCCTGAGCGCGCACCCCTACGCGCTCGACCACATCGAGAACGGGGACTTTCTGCGCGGCCTCGACGGGTGGACCGTGGAGATGGCCGAGACCGGCAGCATCGATGTGGTGGAATACAAGGGGCTCGGCATTCTCGAGCACAGGCGGTCATACGGTCACGGCACGATCGTGCCCTTCGCGTGGACGCGCCGATCCGATCTGGCGCCCAACCGGATCTCGCAGACGATTCAGGGCCTCGAGACCGGCGAGCTCTACACATTCGAAATGATCACGGGCGATTACGAGGATCTCGTTGGCGGTCTCTCGTACGAGACCGTGCACGATCTTCTCATCGAGATCAGTGGCGCCGAGCTGCTCAACGGCCCGGAGTACAACTTCCAGGAGGCGGGAAAGAGCATCGGCGCTTACGGGCCCTTCGATGGGGACAATCCTTTCTGGTTCAATCTCCATCGCCGCGTGTTCCGGCCCACCACGGTCAACGTGACACTGACCGTGAGCGACTGGGTGAGTCCCACCACGCCGGGCGGGCCGATCGGCCAGGAGCTCTTCTTCGATCACATCCAGGTGCAGCCCTACTTTCTGGACACTCCCTGATCCAGTCTCGGAGAAGTGATTCCCCTCGTGAGCGGTTAAAAACGAATAAACTGCAATATATTGCCTAATAATACATAATAATGATAATAAGTGGCAGTATTTTGCTAATTATCAAATATCACTTGATTTTATAGTCGATCAGCAATATATTGCCGATAAATGTTTAATTTGGAGGTTAATCAGTAAAAAATGACCTATAAAATTGATTTTACGATAGCGGCGAGCGATCAGATCGAGGCTGCCCTGTGCAAGCGATTGGAAAGAATAAGGTTATCCCGTAACACGACGCAGGCGCAACTCGCCGACGAAGCCGGTGTCTCGCCGAGGACGATCGGTCGGCTCGAAAAGGGCCTGGGTGTCTCGATGGACACGTTCATCCGGGTCATGAAGGCGCTCGGCATCCAGCAGAACCTCGAAACCCTGCTGCCCGATCCGTCGGTGAGACCGATCGAAAGGATCGGCCATGCCGCCGGGGAACGCAAGCGTGCACGGCCGGCTCCAGCAGGCGATGAGAACGCGAAATGGGCGTGGGGTGATGGCGAGGACGACGATGAACAATGACGCACGCGTGACTCTCTGGGGGAGCGTGATCGGCGCCGTCACCTGGCTGGAAGACAGGGAGATCGGAGTCTTCCAGTACGCGCCCGGCTTCGTGGGAAGCGGCATTCAACTTTCGCCGCTCGCGATGCCGCTGGGTGAATTTCCCTACGAGTTCCCGGCGCTCGCGCGGAACACCTTCAAGGGATTGCCTGGATTGCTCGCCGACTCGCTGCCGGACAAGTATGGAAACGCGATCATCGACGCCTGGCTGGCCTCGCAAGGACGAACAGCGGACAGTTTCCACCCCGTGGAGCGCCTCTGCTATGTGGGCAGTCGCGGAATGGGGGCGCTCGAGTTCGAACCGGCCACCCTCGGACCGCCCGACAGCAAGCGCGCAATCGAGGTCGAAGGCCTCGTCGACCTGGCGAACAGGATCCTTGACGAGCGCACCGGTCTCGAGGGAGTTTTCTCAGGCGACGACGATCGGGAAGCGATCGACGACATTCTTCGGGTCGGGACCTCTGCCGGCGGCGCGAGGGCCAAGGCGATTCTCGCCTGGAATCCAGAGACCGACGAATTCCGGTCCGGCCAGATCGACGCGGGGACGGGCTTCGAGCACTGGCTCATGAAATTCGACGGAATCGCCAGCAGTCGCGACGCCGCGTTCGCCACCCCGATGGGCTACGGGAGGATCGAGTATGCCTATCACCTGATGGCTGTACACGCCGGGATCGAGATGACGGCGTGCCGACTTCACCACGAAGGCGGTCGAAGCCACTTCATGACGCGTCGGTTCGACAGGTCCCCGACGGGTAAAAAACACCACATGCAGTCCCTGGGCGCGATCGCCCACTATGACTTCAAGCAGCCCGCGAGCCATTCCTACGAGCAGGCGATCCAGGTCATTCGGCATCTGGGACTTCGTCGAAAGGACGTGGAGCAGCAGGTACTGCGCGCCATTTTCAATGTGATCGGTCGTAATTGCGACGATCACGTCAAGAACATCGCCTTCCTCATGAACCGACGGGGCGAATGGCGACTGTCCCCGGCCTTCGACATCTCTTTCGCGTGGAATACCGAAAGCGAGTGGACGAGCCGGCACCAGATGAGCGTGAACGGCAAGCGTGATCGGATCGACCGCGAGGACATGATCGCTCTTGCCGGTACTGCCGACATCAAGAGGGCGCGCGCCAACCAGATGATCGATCGCGTCATCGAAGCCGTGCGCCGCTGGCCCGACTTCGCTGGAGAAGCCGGAGTCCCCGATGTGCGGATCGAGAAGATACAAGGCGAGCAGCGCACCAATCCGTAAACGATCCGGCGCTGAACGTTGAGATCACCGGCGGCTGTCAACCTCCCTCCGGACCGCCACGGAAACGACTCGAAACAGCCAAATCATTTCAATCGAGGGACAGAAAACTCCAAGCTCGCCGATTCGATGCTCATCGAACTCGAATAATGGGGGAAAGAGGCGCACGCTCACTCCGGTATGCTATAATCCCCCCGTCCGAAACGGGTCATAATCGAGAGCAAGAACCATGCTGGTCACCAAGGTATTTTCATTCGACGGCGCCCATAAGCTCCTGAACTACAACGGGAAATGCGAAAAGCTCCACGGCCACACCTGGACGATCCACGTCACCGTGGACGCCAAGGTCGACGCGAGCGGCATCGCCTTCGACTTTGCCAAGCTCAAGAAGATCGTGGAGGACAATGTCCTCGATGTTCTCGACCACAGCTACATCAACGAGGTGATCGAGGACCCTTCGGCCGAAAACATCGCCCTCTGGACATGGGGGCGGCTCGAGCCGCTCATCCCGATTCACGAGGTCAAAGTCTTCGAAACACCCACCAGTTTCGTCACCTACCGGGGGGATTGAGAAGGGCTCGAATTCGCGCTCAGGCGCTCGAGGAGCGAGCCGTCAAAATCAGCTGTCTTTTTTCTTGCCCGGGCGGCTGAAGGCTTTAAGATACCCCATTTCACAGCAATTGATAATGCGGCTTCAAGCGGCGTGCCGAGCGGCCTCACAAGGGCCGATCCGCCCGGTTCGCACGCAGTCAACAGTTTCCTGCCTTGCAGCAATTCTTGCTCGCAGAGCCGGGCTCTTTTTATTTGCGCGGGAGAAATCCTATGCTCCTCCATTATCAATCGGTCATGGTCTTCCTCCTCGTCGGCTTCTTTGCCGTGGTGGGTGGGATGGTCATTCTCTCGCTGATCAGACCGAAGAAAGTCACGCCCGAAAAACTCCTCACCTACGAGTGCGGCAAGGACCCGGTCGGCGACGGCCAGGTGCGCTTCGACATGCGCTTCTACACGATCGCCCTCGTGTTCATCGTCTTCGATGTGGAGATCGCCTTCCTCTTCCCCTGGGCGCGTGTCTTCAAGGACTTCAACGAGGCGGGCAACGGCGGGATCGCGCTCTTCGAGGGGCTCGTCTTCATCATCATCCTCTTCGTTGGACTGATTTACGTCTGGGTCAAGGGCGACCTCGAGTGGGTCAAGACTTTCGGGGCGCAGAAAACCCAGGAAAAGGAATAGAGCGATGGGTTACCTGGAAAACAGACTTCCCAACGTGGGACTCTTCAAGCTGGCGGACAAGGCCGTCGACTGGGCCAGGCTCTCGTCGATCTGGCCGATGACCTTCGGGATCGCCTGTTGCGCGATCGAGATGATGGCGACCGGAATGGCCCACTTCGACCTCGACCGGTTCGGCATGGGCGTGTTCCGCGCCTCGCCGCGCCAGGCCGACCTGATGATCGTGGCCGGCACGGTCAACATCAAGATGGCGCCGGTGGTCAAGCGCCTTTACGAGCAGATGCCCGAGCCGAAGAAGGTGCTCGCCATGGGCGCCTGCGGCGTGGGCGGCGGCCCCTACTACAAGTACGGCTACAACATCATCAAGGGGATCGACAACGTGATCCCCGTCGACGTGTACGTGCCCGGCTGCCCGCCGCGGCCCGAGGCGCTTCTCGACGGCCTCATGCGCGTCCAGGAGCAGATCCGCAAGGAGCAGGTGCTCACGCGCAAGGAGATCAAGGACAGCAATTAGCGGAGAGAGACGATGCAACCGGCAGAGGTGTTCGAAAAGCTCAAAGGCGCTGAAATCGAGGGCGTGCTCGAGTTCGTGGACGGGCCCAAGGATCAGTCGATACTCGTGGAAGCGCAGAAGCTTCCGGCGATCCTCGAGTTCCTCAAGACCGACGACGCCCTCCGGTTCGACCAGCTCTCGATCCTGTCCGGCGTCCACTACGAGGACCGATTCGAGTGCGTCTACCACATTCTCTCCACCGTGCTCCATCACGACGTGATCGTGCGCGTCAACCTCGACGGTGAAAATCCCGCCGTACCCACGGCGAGCGGCGTCTATCCCACGGCTGACTGGCACGAGCGAGAGACCTTCGACCTCGTGGGGATCAACTTCGAGGGCCACCCCGACCAGCGGCGCATCTACCTGCCCGAAGGGTGGGTGGGCCATCCGCTGCGGCGCGACTACGAATTCCCCGAGGAATTCCAGGGCATCCCGCTCACCGACAAGAAGCGCGAGGCTTGGGAGCCGCTCCCGCGCGAGGAGAAGACCCCGGCGGAGGATGCCAAGCAGGAAGACAAAAACACGGAGAAATGAGGGATTCCTGGACTGCCATGAAACCTGATACAGAACAGTACATCGACGTTCCCACGCAGGAAATGCTCATCAGCATGGGTCCCCAGCACCCGGCCACGCACGGCGTGCTCCGGCTGGTGATCAAGGCCGACGGGGAGATCATCACCTGGGCCGACGTGGACGTGGGCAACCTGCACCGCGCCGAGGAGAAGATCGGCCAGAGCCTGAAGTACCCCCAGTTCGTGCCCTACACGGACAGGCTCGACTACCTGGCCGGAATGAACAACAACCTCGGCTACTGCCTCTCCGTGGAAAAACTCCTCGGCGTCGAGGTGCCCGACCGCGCCAGCTACATCCGCACCATCGTGTGCGAGCTCAACCGGATCGCGTCCCACCTCGTGGCGTTCGGCACCTACTCGCTCGACCTCGGCGCCTGGACGCCGCTCCTCTACGCCTTCCGCGAGCGCGAGTGGATCCTCAAGCTCTTCGAGCAGATCTGCGGCGCGCGCATGACGTTCAACTACATCAGGATCGGCGGTGTGGCCGCCGACCTGACTCCCGAGTGGGTGGCGGACTGCCGCCGTTTCCTCGACGAGCAGGAGAAGCGCTGGCACGAGTACAACCGCATCCTGTCGGGCAACCAGATCTTCATCAAGCGGACCGCCGACGTGGCGACCGTGACGGGCCCCGACGCCATCGACTTCGGCTGGACCGGGCCCTGCCTGCGCGCCTCGGGCGTCGACTTCGACCTGCGCCGCGACTTTCCCTACCTCGTCTACGACAAGGTCGACTGGGACGTCTGCGTGGGCGAGGGCCTCAAGGGCACGGTCGGCGACTGCTATGACCGCTACTGGGTGCGGATGCTCGAGATCATCGAGAGCGTGCGCATCGTGCGCCAGTGCCTCGATGCGCTGCCCGAGGGAGATATCAAGGCGCCCAAGCTCAAGAAGGTGATCAAGCCGCCCGCGGGCGAAGCCTACGTGCGCACCGAGAATCCCAAGGGCGAGGTGGGCTATTTCGTGGTGAGCGACGGTTCGAACATTCCCTATCGCGTTCGGATCAGGGCTCCCAGCTTCAACAATCTGTCAATTATCCCCAAGGTGCTGCCCGGCCTCATGGTGGCCGACGTGGTGGCCTTCATCGGATCGCTCGACATAGTCCTGGGCGAGGTGGACCGCTAAAGAACTAAGTCCGGGGAGAGGTTTCTATGAAACGCCTCATCGAATTTTTCAAGCAAAGCGAGTTTCTCCGGGATCCGGGTTTCGCCTGGATGCGCGACATGGAGTTTCTCCCTCACCTCCTGGCCTACGTGGTGGCCTTTGTCGTGGTCTTCTCGATCTTCGGCATCTACGCCATGTTCACCATCTGGATGGAGAGGAAGGTCTCGGCCCACATGCAGTCCCGCGTCGGCCCCATGCGGACCGGCGGGTGGCACGGCTGGGCCCAGTCGATCGCCGACGCGGTCAAGCTCTTCTTCAAGGAAGACATCCGGCCCTCGGCGACGAACATGATCCTCTGGATCGCCGCGCCCGGCCTCGTCTTCTGCGCCGCGCTCGCCGGATTCGTCGCCCTGCCGATCACGCAGGGGTGGGTGGTCAACGACCTCAACCTCGGCGTCTTCTACATCGTGGCCATCACGTCGATCGAGGTGGTGGGCGTGATCATGGCCGGGTGGGCGTCGAACAACAAGTGGTCGCTCCTCGGCGCGATCCGCGGGGGCGCCCAGGTGGTCTCCTACGAGATTCCGGCTGCCATGGCCGTCATGGTGCCGGTCCTGATGGCCGGGTCGTTCAGCCTCACCAAGATCGTCAACGCACAGCAGGGGGCCTGGTTCATCTGGGCGTCGCCCTGGCTGTTCCTCGCCGCGATCCTCTACTTTCTTTCGTCGATCGCGGCCTGCAAGCGGGCGCCCTTCGATATGCCCGAGGCAGAGTCGGAGCTCGTGGCCGGTTTCCACACCGAGTACTCCGGTTTGCGCTTCGCCTTCTTCTTCATGGAAGAGTACGCCTCGGTCTTCATCGTTTCGGGAATCTTTGCTTGCTGCTTCCTTGGCGGATGGCATCTGCCTTTCGCCGATCTCAGTTTCGACAGCGGGTTCATGGTCTTTGTGGGCGCGCTGATTTGCATCGCCAAGATCATGTTCATGGTCTTCATGCAGATGTGGATCAGGTGGACCCTGCCCCGCCTGCGCGTCGACCAGGTCATGACCGTGGGATACAAGTACCTCACCCCCTTCGCGTTCCTCGCGGTGGTGGGTGCGGCCATTTACGAGTACGCCGGCTGGAACTGGATTCCGTACGTCTATTGATGGGAGTGTGAAACGCTGTTATGGGCGGTTACTTTAAAGATCTGAGTGACTCCGTCGTTTCCACGCTGAAAGGAATGTCGGTCACTCTCAAACATCTCTTCAGCAAGCCGGTCACGGTGCATTACCCCGACGAGAAAATGCCGATCGCCGACGCCTACCGCGGCAAGCACAAGCTGATCCAGGACGGCTGCCGCGCGTGCCTTCTCTGCTCCAAGGCCTGTCCCGTCGACTGCATCGACATGGCCTTCGAGCGCCACATGAAGCGCGTCATCGAGTGGGACCAGTTCGAGATCGACTACAACCGGTGCGTGTTCTGCGGCCTCTGCACCGAGGCGTGCCCCACCGAGGTCCTCAAGATGACCACGGAGTACGACCTCTCCACCGACGACCGGCGCACGATCATCAAGGATCTCCTCGAGTGGCGCGGCCTGCGTCCCGAGGATCACGAGAACATCCGCCTTCTCAAGGAGAAGGCAGAAGCGGACAAGAAGAAGAAGGCCGAGGAGGCAGCCAAGGCAGCGGCCGAAGGAGGCGCTGCGGAGGGTGAGGCCAAACCGAAACCGAAGCCGAAGCCGAAGCCCAAAGCCAAGGAGGCGGAAGACGCCAAAGAATCCGGATCGGCCGCCGAAAACGACAAGCAGGACGGAAAGAAGGAATAAGGGGTTCCCCATGACGATGTCGGTAATCATGTTCTGGATATTCGCCCTGATGGCCGTGGTCGGCGCGGGCCTTGTCGCCTTCCTGCCCAGGCTGGTCAACTCGGCCTTCGCCCTCGTCCTCGCCCTGATCGGGGTGGCGGGCCTCTACTGGACCCTGGGCGCCGACTTCATCGGCACCACGCAGATCCTGATCTATGTGGGCGGCGTGACGGTTCTGCTCCTCTACGCCGTGATGCTCACCCCCAAGGAGTCGACGCGCGTGCCGTGGATCCGCTTTCTGCCCGCCGGCGTGCTCACCGCGGCGATCGGCTACCTGCTGATCACCGCCTTCAACGGTGTGCTGCTCGCCTTTGACACGATCCGCGGCGTCGATCTCACCGCGCCCGTTCCCACGGCCGACCAGATCGGCAACGCCTTTCTCGACAAGGACGCCTACCTGCTGCCCTTCGAGCTGGCGTCGGTCTTGCTGCTGATCGTGGTGGTGGGCGCCGTGTTCATCGCCCGCAGGAAAAAGGAGGTCTGATCATGGAGTGGTCCTTCACACCCGACAGCCTGAGCGGATACCTGATCGTGAGCGGGATCATGTTCCTCTTCGGGATCCTGACCATCCTCACGCGGCGCAACGCCATCTACATCCTTCTCGGCGTGGAGCTGATTCTCAACGCGGCGGGACTCAATTTCGTGGCCTTCTCACGCTTCGGAAACCTGGGCGTCGACGGCCACATCTTCGCCGTGTTCATCATAATCCTGGCAGCGTCCGAGGCTGCCGTGGCCCTGGCCATCATTCTGCAGATCTTCAACAGTTACGGGACGATCGATCTGAACGAGACGAACCTGATGAAGAGGTAGTCGCGGGAGAGACGAGGTTATGGACTCAATCTTGGAATCAGCATCGCCGGCATTCTTCGATACGACTGCGCCGGCCTGGATCGTGCTGGGGATCGTGCTCTTGCCCCTGCTCGGCTTTGTGATCCAGATCTTCTTCGGAAAACGCCTGCCGCGCCAGGGGGACTTCGTGCCCACCGGCGCGATCGGGATGAGCGCACTGCTCGCCATCTATCTCGGCATCCAGATGTTCCGTGCCGGAAATCCCGATCTCCTCTATCAGTCGAGCGACGCGGGCTTCATCTGGAAGTGGCTCGACTATGGCCGGTGCAAGCTCTTCGCCGGCGTGCTCCTCGACAACGCGGGCATCATCATGCTCATGATGGTGACGGTGGTTTCATTCTTCATCCACCTCTTCTCGATCGGCTACATGCACGGGGACAAGTACTATCCCCGCTTCTTCGCCTACCTCGGGCTCTTTTGCTTCTCCATGCTCGGGCTCGTGGCGTGCGACAATATTCTTTTCATGTTCATCTTCTGGGAGCTCGTGGGATTCTGCTCCTACCTGCTCATCGGATTCTTCTTCTACGAGGAGGAACCGCCGCGCGCGGCGAACAAGGCCTTCCTCGTGAACAAGGTGGGCGACTGCCTCTTCATGGCCGGCATCCTGCTCATCTTCCACGTGACGGGGACCTTCAACTTCCGCGAGATCTTCCACTTCGTGGAAAGCGGACAGTGGGTGGAAAGCGCCTCATCGATCGGCGTTTACGCCGGGATATCGCCCCAGGCGCTTCTGACCATCGCCGGCATCCTCGTCTTCGGCGGGGCGGTATCCAAGTCGGCACAGTTCCCCCTGCACGTCTGGCTGCCCGACGCGATGGCCGGCCCCACGCCGGTGTCGGCCCTGATCCACGCGGCCACCATGGTCGCGGCGGGCGTGTTCATGGTGGGGCGCATGTTCCCCTTCTTCACGCCGACGGCGCTCCTCGTGATCGCCATCGTGGGAATGATCACGGCCGTCTTCGCGGCCACGATCGGCATCGTGCACAACGACATCAAGAAGGTGCTCGCCTACTCGACCTGTTCCCAGCTCGGCTACATGGTGATGGCCCTGGGTATCGGCGGGTTCACGGCCGGGCTCTTCCACCTGATCACCCACGCCTGCTTCAAGGCCTGCCTCTTCCTCGGGTCTGGCTCGGTGATCCACGCGGTCCACACGCAGGACATGCGCGAGATGGGGGGGCTTCGCAAGAAGATGCCGATCACCCATCTCACCTTCCTCATATCGACGCTGGCGCTCACCGGCGTGCCCTGCCTGTCGGGGTACTTCTCGAAAGACGCCATCATCGCCAACGCCCTCGAATGGGGCATGACCGAGAAGGGCGCCGGTTACGTGCCGTGGATCTTCGCCACCGTGGCGGCCTTCATGACCATGTTCTACATGATGCGCCTCATGTACATGACCTTCTGGGGCGAACCGAAGAACCAGGAGAAGTACGACCACGCCCACGAATCGCCGCCGGTGATGACGATCCCGCTCATCGCGCTCGCCATCCTCGCCGTGCTCGGCGCCGGAACGGTGCTCCCCTGGCAGACGGCGTCCGACACGTGGTACGCCGCCCTGGTGCAGCGGCCCGAAGCTGTCGCTGCCGCAGTCACAGCCGGGATGCCCCAGGTGACCGAAACCTTCCACCACCTCCACGAGGGAATGCACCACGCCGAGCACTCGGCCCACTACGTGGCGCTCTTCGTCTCCCTCGCCGTGGTGGCGGCCGGATTCGCCCTCGCCTGGCTCTTCTACGGAAAGAAGCTCTTCAGCGCCGAGAAGGCGGCCGCCAAGCTGCGGCCGATCCACAAGACGGTGCTCAACAAGTATTACATCGATGACTTCAACGACTGGGCCTTCGTACGCGGCCTGCAGAAGCTCTGCTGGCTCTTCAAGGTCACCGCCGAGGCGCTCATCGATTTCATCGTCAATTTCGCGGGCTACCTCACCCGGTTCGTCGCCTTCATCCACGGGCTGATCGACAAGTACATCGTGGACGGGCTCGTGAACTTCTGGTGGTGGCTCACCCATCTGCTCGCCGGGATCTTCCGCGTGCTGCAGACAGGAAATACCAAGGATTACCTGGCGATCGCCCTTCTTGGAGCGGTGGTCATCTGCCTGGTGATGCTCTTTGTTTGATGTGAGATTAATCAGCGGTCCCGCGATCCGCCACCGGCGGCGGGTCGAACGACGGGGCCAGGGTCAATAGGATAACGGAAGGTCGGAACAACATGGACCCTAGTGGAATCAGTCAGGTTGCTGTCGAGACGGGGGGAGGACTCCCGTTCCTGACGCTGTTGTTTCTCGTGCCCCTCCTGGGGATGTTCGCCATTCTTTTCATTCCGAAGGGAAAGAACGAGGCGATCAAGACGGTGGCGGCCGTGGCCACGGCCATCCCCCTGCTCATCATCTGCTATCTGTGGGTGCAGTTCGACTACGACAACACGAACATGCAGTGGGTGGAGAAGTGCTCGTGGATCGAGGCGTTCAATATCGACTACCACGTCGGTATCGACGGGCTGTCGATCCCGCTCGTCTTCCTGACGGCGCTGCTCCTCTTCCTCGCCGTCTTCTCGTCGTGGAACATCGACAAGCAGAAGGGCGGCGCAAAGGGGTACTTCATGCTGCTCCTCCTTCTCGAGGTGGGGATCGTGGGTGTGTTCATCGCCCTCGACTTCTTCCTCTTCTACGTCTTCTGGGAGATCATGCTCCTGCCGATGTACTTCCTCATCGGCATCTGGGGCGGGCCGCGGCGTGAGTACGCGGCGATCAAGTTCTTCCTCTACACCCTGGTCGGCTCGGTGCTCATGATGATCGCCATGATCGCCCTCTACCTGACCTCGGAGCCGCACACCTTCAACATGCTCACCTGGACCGAGATGGGCCGCAACGGCCAGCTCACCGGTGAGAACCTGCTCAACGGCGGCGTCTTCCTCGGGATCCAGTTCGCCAAGTGGATCTGGATGTTCTTCTTCATCGGCTTCGCCATCAAGGTGCCGATCTTCCCCTTCCACACATGGTTGCCCGATGCCCACGTGGAGGCGCCCACGGCGATCTCCGTAATCCTTGCCGGTATCCTCTTAAAGCTCGGCGCCTACGGTATCTTCCGCGTCAACTTCGGCATCCTGCCCGAGGCGACCAAGTACTTCGCCACCTTCCTCGCCGTGCTCGGCATGATCAATATCGTCTACGGCGCGCTCGTGGCCATGGCGCAGACAGATTTCAAGAAGCTCGTGGCCTACTCCTCGGTGAGCCACATGGGTTACGTGCTCCTCGGGGCCGCGTCCTTCACCGGCGCGGGCATGATCGGCGCCAACTTGCAGCTCTTCAACCACGGCACGTCGTCGGCCATGCTCTTCCTCCTCGTCGGCGTGATTTACGATCGCGCCCATCACAGGGAGATCAACGGGTTCGGCGGGCTCGCCCAGATCATGCCGCGCTACATGGGTCTGGCCACGGTGGGGATCTTCGCCTCCCTTGGCCTTCCCGGCCTGGCCGGGTTCGTTTCCGAGGCCTTGAGCCTGGTGGGGGCCTGGGAGGTTTACCCCGTGTTCACGATCATCTCCCTCACCGGCCTCGTCGTGACGGCAGCGTTTTTCCTCTGGACGATCCAGCGCGTCTTCCTCGGGCCTCTCAACGAGAAGTACAAGGAGATGCCCGATGTGGACACCCGCGAGACCTTCTGTCTCGTGCCACTGGCCATTCTGTGCGTCGTGCTCGGCGTGTTTCCTTACTTGCTCATCGACTGGATGTGGCCCGCGCTCGATAACATGCTGTCGTACTTGCGGTAACCTGGAGTAAAGATCTCATGCTGGCGGAATATCTGAACGATCTCCACTACATCTGGCCCGAGGTGGTGATGACGGTGGCCATCCTGCTGGCCCTCTTCTCAGATCTGATTCTGGGGGGGCGGGACCAGAAGGTGACGGGAATCATCGCGCTGCTTTGCACAGGGCTCGTCATTTACTTCCTCTTCAGGCTCCACGCCGAGGGGGGCGCGCACCAGGTCTTCGGGATCGTGATCGTCGACCAGTTCGCGATTCTCTTCAAGCTGCTGGCAGCTCTCGGGCTTTTCGTGGTGCTCGCATTTGCCGTGTTCTTCCGCGAGTTCGATCGCGACGGGATCGGTGAATTCTATGCGGTGATCCTTTCGTCCACTCTGGGCATCTTCTTTCTCGTGTCCACGAACAATCTTCTCTTGCTCTTCCTCGCGCTCGAGATGCTTTCGATCACATCATACGTTCTTGCCGGGTTCCTCAAGAAGGAGCGGCGATCGGGCGAGGCGGCCCTCAAGTACCTCGTCTACGGCGCGCTGTCGTCGGGTGTGATGCTTTTCGGCTTTTCCATCCTCTACGGACTGGCCGGGACGGTTCACCTTCCCGACATGGGGCAGTTCGTGGCCGGCCACATGGAAGGCGATTTCGGCGGCGCCATCATGGTGTCGCTCGTTCTGATCCTCATGGGATTCTGCTTCAAGATCGCCGCCTTCCCCTTCCACTTCTGGTGCCCCGACGTGTACGAGGGCGCGCCCACGCCGGTGACCACCTTCCTGGCGGTCTGCTCCAAGGCGGCCGGTTTCGGGCTCGTGCTCCGCTTCTTGAACGACGTGTTCGTGGCGAACGGCACGCCGGCGACCGAGTGGGGCGGCGAGGTGGCAATGCTGATCGGCATGCTGTCGGCCGTGACCATGACCTACGGAAACATCACCGCCGTGAAGCAGCAGAACGTGAAGCGCATGCTGGCCTACTCGTCGATCGCCCACGCCGGGTACCTTCTCATGGGCGTGGCGGCCATGTTCGCCGCAATGAACACGGACGGCACGGCGGACGCGGTGATCTTCTATCTCATCGCCTACCTCATCATGAACCTCGGCGCCTTCGGTGTGGTGATCTACCTCTCGAACCGCTACGGCCGCGAGACGATCGAGGAGTACCGCGGCCTCGGGTGGCGCGCGCCCTACTGCTGCGGATTCATGGTGATCTTTCTTCTCTCGCTCACCGGAGTTCCGCCCACTGTCGGCTTCGCCGGCAAGTTGAAGCTTTTCGTGGCCGTCATCGACACGGACATGATCTGGCTCGCCGTCGTGGCCGGCCTGAACTCGGCGGTGGCGCTGTTCTACTACTTCCGCATCGCCAAGGCGCTCTTCTTCAAGGATCCGGCGGCCGAGGGTGTCGAGCGGCAGGGCTCGTCGATCCAGGGCGCGTTCGTCGTTATCCTCTGCGTTCTCGGTCTGGCCGTGCTCTACTACGGCATCTACTGGAATCCCCTCGAGGTGGCGGCAAAGGCCGCGCTGCCCTGAGTTGACCGACTGATCCACAAATAAAACCCGTGTCGCTCGGCGGGTCTTTCAGGTACAATCCGGTTCCCGGTCCAGAATCCCAATGGGTGCCCTTCGTAACAAACGGAGAGCACTGTGAACCACCCCAAACCACTCATCCCTGAACGCAGGCGTTTCATCACGGCATTGCCTCTTTGCGCGCTCGCCTGTTTCGGCTGCCGCGACGCGGCAGCGGCGCCGCGGGCCGGCGGAATCCCCGAGGAGACCGACGAGGTCGTGCACAAGTTCGACAAGGAAGTCGACCGAAAGCTGACCTTCAGGCATCTCTTCGCCCTGCAATACCGCGGCACGATCGAGCTCGCCAGGAACCTCGCCGGAGATCTCGGCGAGGAAAAGGTCCTCGAGCTGATGAAGAAGCACACCCGGAAGAACCTCCTCGAATACGGCCGCAGGCAGGCCGAGCAGAAGGGTGACAACAGCTTCGCGGCCTACGTCGAAGGGTTCAGGGGCGGCTACGAGAATTCGCTGACCCTGAAGATCGTCGAGGACACTCCCAAGGCGTTCGAGCTGAACGTGACCGAGTGCCTCTGGGCAACCACCTTCCGCCAGGCCAAGGCGGGCGACATCGGTTTCGCAGCGGTCTGCTACGGCGACTATGCCTGGGCCGAGGGTTTCAATCCGAAGATCAAGATGATCCGCGACAAGACCCTGATGGAAGGGCATTCGTGCTGCAACCACCGGTATGTCTGGACCGGTTGAGCTCTGGGCGGATCAAGGTTCCCTCACTTCCTTCACATCGCCCGGCGCGAGAGTGACATGTTGCACTCCCTTGCCGCCGGGAAACACGATCCTGTAAGTCCCCGCTACGAGGTACTCGAACTTGTACCGCCGGCGGGAATCATCCTGCCAGGTCGTGCCGTTGATGAAACCCTGGGGCACGTCATACGCGTCACCTCCATCGTGAAGGAAAAAGACCTCCGGCTGCCCCGCACTGCCGACACTCATGATGACATCAAGGGCGGCGGCTTTTTCGAGCACCACATCGAGCCGATCCCGCTCACCGCTCTTCCACGATTCGACGCTCGGCATGAAACAAGCGAACATCCGGCTGTTGACCAGAACGCGGGCATAGACAAAGTGTCTCCCCTCATCCACGAATTCGAAAAGAAAGCGCCCCTCGTCGTCGGCGGCCGAGACGCGCGGTTGCTGGATCAGGTCATCGCTTTCAGTCCCAGTGTAGAGATAGACGAAGTTAAGGGTCGCATCGGCGAATGAGTCGAGCTCCTTCACACGGAGGCGCCCTTCGATACGGTGCTCGTCGAGAACGATGTCATAGGAGATCTCTTTCCTTCCCTCGTCCACGACGAGCTCCTTGCTGAAATATTCCCCGCATCGCACGATGTAGTTTCCCGGTGGGATGCCGGCCAGGCTGTATTCTCCTTGCGCGCCGTCGGCCACGGTTTTGACCGAAAGCTCGCCGGAGAATCCGCTCCAGAGGCCCACCTTCAAACCGGTGAGCGGCTTGCCCGCGGCAAGCACCCTCCCATGGACGCGGGCTCCCGCACCCGGCGCACAGGGGGCGAGATCGACAAGGGTCTCTCCCCTGGCCGCGACCTCGATCACACGCGCCACACTCCAGGTCGTGATGCCGCGCTGAAAGGTCGCCGTCACGCGGCGCTCCCCGTGCCGCACCCCGTGCACGCGCGCCGTACCCTGCGTGCCGGTCGTGCCCGTTGCGCCTCGAAAACCGTCCCGGTTGACCATGCCGCCGTGAACGCCCACCGTGGCGCCGGCCACGGGTTCTCCCTGGTGGTCGACGACACGCGCCACCACACAGCCCGTGTTCTCCTCCACGAGAATGACGATCGGCTCCTCCTGCCGGCCAGGTCCGACGCTGATCGGACCGTGCGGCCAGTACCCGCCGCTCGAGCCGCCGACCTCGATCCGGAGCTCGTACGTACCAGCCGGCAGACCGTGGAGCGTGAAGCGCCCTTCGGCGTTGGTGCGGGTCTCATCTATTCCGTGCGGCGTGTTGAAGTCCATCCTTCCGGGGGAAGCCGGCTTGCTCGGATCGCAACGCCTGGGTTCGACGCAGACACTGATCATCGGCTCGCGCGTTCCTGCGCGCAGTACGGAGCCGCTGAGGCGATAGGCGTGCTCCAGTTCGAACTCGGTGGTCTTCTCTCTGGCCGCTCCGGAGACGATCTCCACGATAGCGGTCTTTGGAATGAACCCATCAGCCGTGATCATAAAGTGGTGGACGCCGTCGGGGAGACCCTCGAAGGTAAAGCGCCCTTCGTCATCCGTGCCCTTCAAGATCCACGGATCGCGCCACGCCATCCGCCTGTAGTTGCCCACCTCGCCATGGTAGAGGTCCTTTTCGCGTGGATTCCACTCCA
Source organism: uncultured Phycisphaerales bacterium (assembly GCA_964620445.1). Taxonomy (GTDB): domain Bacteria; phylum Planctomycetota; class B15-G4; order B15-G4; family CAYZWU01; genus CAZUHB01. The sequence continues at coordinate 3,410 of CAZUHB010000074.1, read as the reverse complement.
TTTCGAAATCGGTGATCGGTGCGCGATCGACGGCAGCCACGACGCGGCCACTGAAGACGCCGCCCCTTTTCAAAACAGCACGGCTCTCCCTCTCGGAGAGGTCGAGCTCGGGGATTTCGCACGGCACGTACCCGAAGGCCGCTACCACGACGTGAACCCTGTCGCCCTCTTCGAGCCGGGGGACCTCGAAGGCTCCCGACTCGTCAGCGTTGCGCGAATAGCGGTCGATTTGCCCGGTGGACACGCGTTCGACGTAGTACTCGAAGACCGCCTCGGGCACGGGTTGGCCAGTCTCGTCCACGGCGCGCACGATCACCTGGGGTGCCTTTTTCACGACGAGCACGATTTCCCGCGGCACGGTCGAGCCGTCAGCGCGCAGAACGAACTCGATCTGACGCTCCAGGTAATCGTCCGAGCGCGTCTCGAGGCGGTAGGCGCCGGCTGTAAAACCGCCCATCCTGAACCGACCCTGCGCATCGCTCATGACCACACCCCGTCCTGCGTTCTTCAATCCGATGAATCCGGGGATGAAGAGCGAATTGAAGTCGCTCTCCTCCGGGCAGATCAGTTGGGAGCGGATCTCGACGTTCGCCACCGGCGCGCCCGCCTCGTCCTCGACCCGCCCGGCCGGGCAGAGATCGCCCTCGAGTGTCAGTATTATCTCCCTTTCATCGTTTTCCGTCACCTCGGTGAAGAATGGCCGGGACAGGTCCGGCCCAGACCCCGAACGGGCCAGAAACGCCACAGAGCTTCCTGGTTTGAGCCTGTTGAAGAGAAGGTAGCCCTTATCGTCGCAGTACATACCGCTTCGCAGCGTTCGACAACCGTTATGGATGGTTCCGGTCGACACCCGCGCGAAGGCCGCGGGCCGTCCGACCTTGTCCAGGACGCGCACGCGCAGGCAGACACCGCGTTTTGCGTTGATGACGATATTCGCTGTCGTCGTCTTCTTCTTGAAACTGACCGAGGGCATCCCCTTGCAGTGGCGGTGGTGTTCGTCGAGCCTGAGTCGGCAAAATTTCCACGGCACACGGGTGAACGTGAAGCTGCCCTTCTCGTCAGTCCTGGCGTAGAGACGGTCGGCGCGCGGTATCGGTTCGTTCTCTGACTCGAGAGCACAAACCGTCAATCCCGGGAGAGGCTGCTTCGTCTCGGCATCCACCACGACACCGGTGATGGTTCTGGCGGCAGCAGGTTCGAGGGGGATCCGCTCGTCGGTGGGCGCGGATTGATCTGCGTCGAGCTGATCGGGATTCAAGGTCCCGTCGCCGTCCGCGGCCCGTTCGTCTCCCGAAAACTCCGGCGCTTCGGCGAGCGCGGCCCGGCCGTTCAGATCGTGGTCCCCCCGCTTGTCGGGAAGAAACACCACCGCGCAGGTGAGTACCGCGGCCGCGATCAGTACCGCGGCCGCTGCCTTCGCCTTTGCCGAAATCACGAGGCTCTCGAGAAAACTCGAGGTTGCCGCGCCGGACCCGGCAACCGCGGCCTTGATCCCGGCCAGGGGCGCGAGAGCGAGGCACCACTGTTTCCGGTCGCCGTCGTGGAGATCGTCGAGGATCTTTCTGAGCTGGGCGAGGCCGCGCTTCTGCCGCGTCCGGGCCGTTTCGGTGGGCACGCCCGAACGCCGCGCCACCTCGCGCAGAGGCAGGTCCTCGTAAAAGCGGAGGAGCAAGGTGGAACGGTAGGGTTCAGCCAGGCCGAGCACGGCATCCACCACGCGCGAGCGGATCTCTTCCCGTTCGACCACCTCCTCGGTGGAGGGGGCGCTGTCGGCCAGCGCGACGGTCCGTTCTTTCACGAGGCGTTGCGCACTGCGACGCCCGATCCGCCGGGCGAAATTGCGTGCCACCACGACCAGCCAGGCGGTGAGCGGCTTCTCCTCCGAAGGCGGGTGCTCGAGCGCGGCCGTCATGGTCTGCTGCGCCACGTCGGCAGCGAGGTCCGCGTCGTGAATCAGCCGGCGCGCCAGGGCGCGGATGAAGTCTCCATGTGCGATCAGTTCTTCCGGTTTCATGGGTCTCTCCTTACGATTCTTGCCGTTTCGGCGGCTATTTCAAAGGGTTCTTTGTCTTTCCACGAAGAGACATCCACGAGATGGTCCGAGCGGTTCACGATTTTTTTAATTCTGAGAAGTATCGCGTGCTTTGTCGTTTTCGACGGTTGGGAGGAACCTGCGACAGGACTGAGGGCAGACGGTGCTTTCCCCACGAACAAACACCTGCCTGGATCGACAGTTATGGCTGATTTTTGGGAGGTTGTTCCATGCTCTGCAGAACCAGTTTGTTCTTTCTCATCGCCATGTGGTTTTTTGTGTGCGTTTCTATCCATGCTCAGATCGAACCGGATGCCGGCCAGGCCGGCCAATCCTCCAACAGGGTGGCGGTGCCGGGCGCCAACAGGACGCTCGCTCTGATCTGCGTGGCAGCCAACGATTTCTACTTCGGAGGTGCGTCGGGGGGGATCTACCTGCCCGAGGAGGTGCTCGACGACGAACTCGACGCGTGGACCGCCCAGGGCCTCACCCAGAACAGGGCATTGCAGGACCGGGACGGTTTTCCGGCCCAGGGACTGTTCGCATACTACCAGCTCAGACAGGCGGGATGCCGCGATCACCACATCACCTTCATGCTCTGGCACGATGACGAGCCGGGCAATTCGCTCTGCGAGACCGCGATCCGGCCGGCCGACAATGACGACGGGGCCGTGCTGGGCGGGGGGGACGAGTGGATCGACTTCGACGGGGACGGTTTCAACGATCTCGACGGCATCGACGTGAACGGCGACATGGTCGACGATCTCCGCCCGCAGATCGATTTCGAGAACAACGATCCGAACGCGCCGGAGAAGGCCGTGACCAAGGCCAACTTCATCGCCGCGCTTCACTCGATGGCGCGCCGCGCGGGCCCGGACGACCAGGTGTTCATCTACATGGTGGGACACGGGGTCAGAACGGCCAACGAGCCCGGCGCGGCCGTCGGCTACCAGTTCGAGGCGGGCGAGAGCACGCCCGACGGGGACGACGACATGATCCTCGACGAGGAGTTCAACGACCTGATCCTCTCCCTCTTCTCCGGAGATGAGGCGCCCCATGTCACCGTCCTGGCGGACTTCTGCTACTCGGGCCGTTTCATCAGGCCCCAGAAGGCGATCAGCGAGTTCGTCCTCGCCTCGGAGGAGCCGCGCATCGCGGCCCAGGGCGAAACGGTGCACGTCGTGTGGCACGACATGCGCTGGACCGCGAACTGGGAGGTCTACTACCGCAGGAGCGATGACGGCGGGGTCACCTGGGGCGACGAGACGTTGCTCAGCAACTCGGCCGACGGCGAGGATTCGATGCACCCGGCCGTGGCGGTCGATGGGGACAGCGTGCACGTGGCCTGGGACAACACCTCGCTGAGCGGCAACAAGGG
>CAZUHB010000073.1:0-26619 GCA_964620445.1 uncultured Phycisphaerales bacterium | reverse complement strand
ATCGAAAACAACTCCGCGAATTTCAATGGCGGTGGAATGTATTGTTCACAAGGCTCTCCTCTGGTCGAAGGGAACACTTTCGAGAGCAACAGTGCAGAGTCGGGCGGCGGTGCGTATTTTACCTCGGGGTCCGCGACGATCGTGAAGAATACGATCGAAAACAATTCCGCCGACGATCTTGGAGGCGGACTCTACTACTATAGCGGCACGCCGGTGATCGAGAACAACATCATCTGTGATAACACGGTCGTCACATACTGTGGAGGAGGCGTTCGCCTCTACTTGTCCTCTCCCACGTCCTTTTCCAATAACCTGATCTGTGGAAATCGATCGGACAGCGATGGAGGCGGCATCGCCCTGGTTGCAGAGACGACCTTGAACAACTGCACGATCTGCGACAACAGGGCTGCGAATCGTGGCGGCGGTCTGTTGATCGAAGACTACGTGGTGACCGTGACCGATTCCATAATCTGGGCGAATAGGGCGGACGTGGCAGGAGATCAAATCTGGGACGAATATGGAATCGGCTCGATAACCTACAGCGACGTGGGCGGAGGCTGGCCGGGTACCGGCAATATAGACTCCAACCCGTTGTTCGTTCGAGGCCCCTGTTCTCCGGGCGGCGATTACTATCTCGATCACACGTCCGCCGGCCAGGCCCGGACAAGTCCCTGTGTGAATGCCGGAAGCGACAGCGCCGCCAATTTAGGTCTCGATTCCCGTTTTACCAGAACCGATCATGCAGGTGATTCCGGCACGGTCGATATGGGATTTCATTACTTCACGTCGACGTTGAGCGTTCCGGCCGACTTCGGCACGATTCAGGCCGCGATCGATGCTGCCGCTACAGGCGAAATCGTTCTTGTTGCGCCGGGGACCTATGTAGAGCAGATCGATTTCAAGGGTAAGGCGATCAAAGTCGTCAGCGAAAGCGGTCCAGAATCGACCATCATCGACGGAGCGGGATCGGACGGTGTGGCGCTTTTTAAAAACGGCGAAGGGCGGTCGTCGATTCTGGAGGGTTTTACCATTACAAACGGTAACGCCGCAGTAGCCGGGGGAGGTATTGATTGTTATCAAACATCACCGTCGATATTGAACAATTTCATCCAGGATAACTTCGCAGTCAATCGTGGCGGGGGAATGCATTGCTCGTCCGGATCTCCATTGATAAAGGGCAATCATTTCGAAGGCAACAGCGCAAAAGTCGGCGGAGGTATTCGCGTCAATTCGGGATCCGCGTTAATCCTCAACAACACGTTCGAGAACAATACGACAACCAGTGCTGGAGGTGGAATCTATTGCTTCGGCGGCACGCCGGTGATTGAGAACAATATCATTCGCGGGAATTCCAACGACACTTTCTATGGTGGCGGCGTTCATCTTTCGGCGTGTTTTCCAACGTCATTTTCCAATAACCTCATTTGCGAGAACAGATCAGGTGATATGGGAGGGGGTATCTCATCAGAAGGAGACGTCACGTTAAGAAGCTGCACCATCTGCAACAACACGGCTGTAGGCGGAGGGGGCGGCGTGCTTTCGATATATACAACCGTCACGGTCGTCGATTCCATTCTCTGGGGAAATCGATCTCCGACCCACGGTAAACAGGTCTCATCATACGCCGGTTCCGTTCATGTCAGTTACAGCGACATTCTCGGCGGTTGGCCGTTGCCGGGTACCGGTAATATCGAAACCGATCCCCTGTTCGTTCGAGGGCCATACACGATGGGAGGCCATTTTTACCTCAGCCAGACCGCAGCGGGACAGAGCAGCACCAGTCCCTGTGTGGATGCGGGCAGCGACACAGCCGCCAATTTGGGACTCGATTCGTTCGTCACGCGCACCGATCACGTCGGTGATTCGGACACGGTGGATATGGGATTTCACTTCACCGAACCGACCATCAGAATACCGGACGACCACACGACGATTCAGGCGGGCATCGACGCGGCCCGGGAAGGGGACCTCGTTCTCGTTGCGCCGGGCAATTACAATGAAGACATCGATTTTTACGGAAAGGCGATCACTGTCGCCAGCAGCGCCGGTCCTCATCTCACCTCCATCCAGGGGACCGGGTCGGGCAGCGTTGTCAGTTTCACCCATGCCGAGGGGCCTCGGTCGGTCCTGAGCGGATTCTCTGTCGTCAATGGCGATGCCTCGTTCGGAGGCGGTATTTATTGCGTTGATGCGTCTCCCACGATCGTGAACAATAAAATCGGAAGCAACACAACCAGCGGTTACGGCGGGGGGATCTACTGCAACGGTTCTTCCTCGACGATAACAGACAATACGATCATCAATAACATTGCTGGCGGCTATGGCGGGGGGATCTACTGCACGGGGGGCACGCCCAGGATCGAAAACAACGTTATCACCAACAACAGGACCAACGTCTATTCCGGCGGCGGAGTGAGGCTCGCCGGCAGCTTCCCCGCATCATTCGCAAACAATCTCATCTATGGAAACAAAGCGGCAACCGATGGCGGCGGGATCTCGGCGAACCGTGATCTGACGATTCTGAATTGTACTGTCTGCAGCAACGAAGCCGATCGATATGGCGGAGGTGCGGGCGGAGCCAGCGGCTGCACGCTCACAATTACGAACTCCATTCTCTGGAACAATCTTGCTCACTTGACGGATGATCAGATCTATGGCCCTGGAACGGTGTCGGTGAGTTACAGCGACGTCGAGGGAGGTTGGCCAGGGACAGGGAACATCGACGCTTACCCGGAGTTCGTTCATTTGGGTTTCGGCGACTTCCATCTCACGTCGATCTCTCCCTGTATCGATGCGGGGGACAACGCGGCTCCGGGCCTCCCCTCCACCGATTTCGAAGGAGACTACAGGGTCTTCGGGCTCGGAACACCGACCGTTGACATGGGGGTCGACGAATTCATGGATATCACTCTGACCGAGGTCGTGGATTTCAACGCCACGGGAATCGATGGCGAGATCGTCGTCTCCTGGGAGACGGCCTACGAGGTGGACATCGCCTGTTTTCACATCTGGAGGAGCGACAAACCCAGACCCGAGGGGGACGATTTCGTACGGATCTCGACCTACCCTTGGTCGGCTTACGGTGATCCTTCCCAGGGACAGGCATATAGTTTTGATGATCAAGACGTGGCGCTCGGGCATCCCTACAGCTACAAGCTCGAGGTTATCAGCTACAGGGGAGAGAGTCTCTTTTTCGGGTACACGACCGCGCGCTGGCTCAAATCGTATCTCGAACAACGCTGAGAGGAGGTCGCGCTCAACTTCGCCACCTGATCCGTCACGGAACGAACAGGATATGCCCCGGCCGGGTGGCCTCGATCACGAGAAAGGTCTGCGGCTGCTCGAGCACGACGCATGTGAAATACATCACCTGCCCGAAGAGCTCGTTCGACACGGGGCCGCACGTATCGAGAAGCGCAGTCGCGCCGCCCGACGCGTCGAGATAACCGCGGAAGTTCACCAGATAGGACGTGTTGATCAATCCGAAGGCAGTATAGGTCCAGGCATCCACGTTGAGAGGCACGTCCACATCGTTCACGCGCACACCCGGCCAGGTGCCGAGCTTCCCGGAAAGGATCACGTAGGGTCTGTGCGCACAGGCGGCGCCGGCTGTAATGTAGAATTCCGATGTGCCGCCCACCGCGCAAGAGATCTCGCACGACGTGATATCGAGGTCGGCCGCCTGCGGCAAGAGGCGGATGTTGTCGATGAAATTCACGTTCAGCGCCGAACTGAGACCGTCCTTCCAGTTGCTGATGTCCACGAAAACCCGGCCCGTGGACGGGGCCGTGTATGTGCCCGTGATCGTGCGCCGGATGTTCTCCTGCTCGTAGAGCGGTCCGCAGTGGTCGGTGGCGATCACCTCCCCGGCGATCGAGACGGAGAAGTTACCCCCGTCCGGGTAGAAGAAGCATCATCCGTTGTGATAGCAGATGTCGGCGCTGAAGGTGTACGTCTCGCCCGCGAAGAGGTGGACCATCTGGGCCACGCCGCTGACATCCTCGCTGTTGGGATGCTGGTAGTAGGCCCAGCTCTTCCGTTGGTCGCCGGTCACGTCGAACCGCGCCACGCCCCGGTGATGGTAGGGCAGAAAGCCCGTCTCCTCCCAGTGCATGCTGTCCTCCGTCTCGAACCCGCCGTTCACCACGGTATCGGCCGCAATGAGCATCGGTCCCCACCACAGGAGCAGACCGAACAGGGCCGCTCCTTGCCGGCAAGATCTTGATTTGCGCATGACTTGTTCCTTCGGGCGCCAGTTGGGGATGGGTCTTCTCAGGGTTGCAGGACTGAGATATTTTAGACCGGGCGGCGCGACCGGTCAATGATCACCCCTGGGGCGAACCGGAAGAAGAGGCCATTTTGATGATGGAGTCCCGCAACCGGATCTGGATAATCGGGTGGATGCTATTTTGCCGGGTCGATCGTGCAAGAAGAATAAGGAAAGACCTTTTTCGAGAGGAGCCTGCTCCATGCTGCCAACGGGTGTATCGGTCGTCATACCGGTCTACAACAGCGAGGACACGCTGAAGCCGCTCATCGATCGGATCGAGACGGTGCTCGGTTCAACAGGCGAACCCTTCGAGATCGTCATGGTCAATGACGGCAGCACCGACGCGGGATGGGAGGTGATCACCGAAATAGTGAACAGCCATCGAACCGTGCGCGCCCTCAATCTCCTGCGTAACTACGGCCAGCACAACGCGCTCCTCGCCGGCATCCGCGCGGTGCGGTTCGACAAGATCGTGACCCTCGACGACGACCTTCAGAATCCGCCAGAGGAGATCCCCAAAGTACTCGAAAAGCTCGACGCCGATCACGACGTCGTTTACGGATCTCCCGATGCGGAACGTCACGGCATCCTGCGCGATCTCGCGTCGCAGGTCACCAAGCTCGCCTTCCGGAGCGCGATGAACGTCAGGACCGCGCGCCACATCAGCGCTTTTCGCGCGTTTCGCACCCATCTGAGGGAAGCCTTCCGCAACTACCACGGCCCCTTCCCGTCGATCGACGTGCTGCTGACCTGGGCCACCAAGCGTTTCACGGCGGTCACCGTGACGCACGAACCACGCGGCAGCGGCACATCGCACTACACGTTCAGGAGGCTGGTGGCCCACGCTCTCAACATGGCGACAGGATTCAGCGCCATCCCCTTGCGCGTGGCCAACATCCTCGGTTTCGCCTTCACCCTATTCGGTGTTTTCATCCTCCTCTACGTGGTGGGACGATACCTGCTCTTCGGGACTCCGGTCCAGGGATTCACCTTCCTGGCGTCGATCATCACGATCTTCTCCGGCGTCCAGCTCTTCACGCTCGGCATATTCGGCGAGTACCTGGCGCGCATGCATTTTCGCCTGATGGAAAGGCCCGTCTATGCGATCGCCGAAATGATCGAGAACGCTGAAAAGGATGGGCCCCGATCTCCGGAGCCGCACCGGTCCAGGCCGGACGACGAGGGAGGAGCATAGGAAAGGTTTGATGAGCGAGATCAAGATACCATTCAACAGAGCCTGCTTCGAGGGCAAGGAGCTCGTCTACATCGCCGAGGCGATCGGGCGGGGGCACATTTCGGGCGACGGCCACTTTTCGAAGAAGTGCCACGCCTTTTTCGAAGAGGAGCTCGGCAATGCCAAGGCCCTGCTCACCACCTCGTGCACCCATGCGCTCGAGATGGCGGCGATCCTGCTCGACGTGGAGCCCGGCGACGAGGTGATCGTCCCGTCATTCACCTTCGTGTCCACGGCCAACGCCTTCGTGCGGCAGGGCGCCCGGCCCGTCTTCGCGGAGATCCGCGAAGACACCCTGAACCTCGACGAAAACCGTCTCGAGGACCTCGTCTCCGACCGCACCAGGGCTGTCGTGCCCGTGCACTACGGGGGCGTGGGGTGCGAGATGGACGCGATCTCCGACATCGCCGCTCGGCGCGGATTCAGCGTGGTCGAGGACAATGCCCACGGTCTCTTCGGCAAGTACAAGGGACGCTTTCTGGGTTCTTTCGGCGCGCTGGCCACGCTCAGCTTTCACGAAACCAAGAACATCACCTGCGGCGAGGGCGGCGCGCTCCTGATCAACGACCCCGAGCTGGTGAGCCGCGCCGAGATCATTCGCGAAAAGGGGACCGACCGGGGCCGCTTCTATCGCGGCGAGGTCGACAAGTACACCTGGGTCGACGTGGGTTCGAGCTTTCTGCCTTCCGAACTGCTCGCCGGTTTTCTGTTCGCTCAGCTCGAGGCACGCCACCACATTCAGGGGCACCGCCGCCGCATCTGGGACTTCTACCGGCACAATCTGGCCGAATGGGCAACGGCGCACGGGGTCCGGATCCCCTTCGTGCCCGATCACTGCGATCCGTCGTATCACCTCTTCTTTCTGATCATGCCCACCCCGCGAGATCGGGACCGTCTGATCGCCCATCTCAGGTCGCGCGGCATCCTGTCCGTTTTTCACTACCTCCCTCTCCACCTCTCGGAGATGGGCCGCAAGAGCGGCAGGGTGAGCGGACGGTTCGAGGTGACGGAGAGCGTGAGCAGCCGGCTGGTACGGCTGCCTTTCTTCACCGAGTTGACGGAAGAGGAGCTGTCGGCGGTTGTGGACGGCGTGACCTCCTATTACGAAAAGTGAGCTGCGAGAGGCCATGTTTGAACAAGATTTCGAACCGCTCGTCGAGGAGAGGCCCGGACTGGGGCGGATCGCCCTGATCCCGTGGGACATGGAGACCTTCGGCTTCGGCGTGGCCGATTTCGTACCCGGTGAAACGAGGTCCGTGGCGCAATCGGCCCCGCTCATCGCCCGCGGCCTGGAAAGGTGGGCCAGAGAAAAAAAGGTGGAACTCGTCGGCACAACGCTCGATGCCCGCGACATCGGCGGGCTGTCCCTTTTTCAATCGATCGGATTCGTGTTCATCGATCTCACTCTCGAAGTCCGCCACGCGGACTTAAAGACCGCGCGCCGACCGCCGGCCGACGGGACAACGATCGCGCCCGCCACCGAGGCGGACCTCGCGAAGGCGGCCGAGATCTGCAAGGGGATTTTCGCCAACGGCCGCTATCACGCGGACAGCCGATTCCCGCAATCCCTGGCCGATCGACGCTACCAGGACTGGGTGCGGCGCACCGCTTCGCCCGGCAACCCCCAGACCCTTCTCGTGGTCAAGGGGCAGGATTCGATCGTTGCCCTCGCCATCGTCGAGATCGATGGACAGAAGGGCTATCTCCACCTGAACGCCGTGGCTCCCGAATGGCAGGGACGCGGAATGGGCGTCTCCCACATCGCGTCCGTTCTCGAATATCTGGGATCACGGGGCGCGACGCGGATGGACTCGAAGATCTCGGCGGCCAACACGGCGGCGATGAGCGTCCACGCCCGGTTCGGGGCCCGTTTCGAGAAGCCCCGCGTTCTGCTTCACTGGCACGCCCCGTGGGCGGAGCATCTCACCGCTGCCGGGGCCCCCTCGGCGGAGTGACGAGCGCGGGGCGATCCTGATAATCGCCATTCAAGATCTTGCGGGCGCGGTCGACCATGTTCCGGGGCAGTCTCGGCGCGCGCCCCGCCAGCTGCAGGAATTTCCCGAGGCTCCGCGACCATGCCGTTCGACCGCCATCCGCTGACCGGCCGCTCACATACCACGCTGCCACGCCGTGGTTGTAGAGCAGCAGAGGCTCGTCGGGCGCGACGGCCAGCGCCTCGGCGAGCAACGCTGCCGCGCGCGAATCGTTCCGGCGCGCCCATTCCTCCGCGGCCAGGAACTGGTAGCTCATGAGCAGGGCGTGAACGTCGTAGATGTGTTTCAGGCGCAAGGCCGACTTCAGGGGTTCGATCGCCTGCGCGTACTCGCCTCGATGATAGGCGATCATCCCCGTCGCGAAATCCCGGGCGCAGGCGACCCTCTCCTTGTGCCACCATTTCCCGAAACGGTTCGTCAATCCGGACAGGATGGACCGAGCCCCGGCGAGATCCTTGACGCGCAGGGCGAAGCTCAACGTCAGGGTGGCCGTGTAGAGGTTTTCGATCCGGTCGAGGCCTGGCGCCGACCGCACGGAGCCTCCGGCGGGCGCAAGCTTCCGGTTGACATAGACCACCGCGCTCGGACCGTAATAGACCGGGATCCAATCGGGCGACTGGAAAAACCAGTCCGTCGTCCGCTGAAACTGCAGATCGGTGCACCACACGTCGCAGGGATACTTCTTCAGCACGCTCTCGATGTCGGAGGCGGTGTCGATCTTGCGGTACTCGTCGAACCAGTGGTCGAAAGGAAAGGCGCGGGGATCGATGAAAACCTTGGTCTCCGGCCAGAGCCTCCAGAGCAGATAGCCGCCGAGATTGTACGAATTGCCCAGGCGGCACCCCCGGTAGTGCTCGTCGATGAATTCCGCCTCGGCCACGGGATTGTAGTAGGACACGCCGAATCCGAACCAGTTTCCCAGGCGCGGATACTTGGCCTGGCGGTAGGCCGACTGCGCGGTCAGGAAGACGCAACCGCACAGCGCGAGAACTCCCAGAACGCGCGCGACCTTCTTCTCTCCCCCACGCAGCCAGCGGGGTGCGCCGTCGAGAAGGTGGACCGCTGTCATCGCAAAGACGGGCGCCCACAGGAATGTGGTCCGCACGAATCGGATGTAAAGAAACATGAAAGCGGCGTTCGCGAGGAGGATGCCGAAGTCGTACCGCTTCCGCCGGACCATGCCGGCGAACAGGAGGGCCACGATCCCGATCGCGACGTAGAGGTAGATATCGTAGAGCGTGCCTTGCTGCTCGGCGGAGAAAATGGAGTCGTAGTCCCTGTTGTACTTCATGTGATCGATCGGCGTTCCCTCGGCCATGAGCCGGATCACCTGTATTACATAGGCAGGACCGTAGGGATTGACCAGCGTGGCGCAGCAGCTCAGGGCGACGCTTACGCGCAGGTGCCGCAGAATCGATGCAGGGAGCGCGATGCCCCGTGATAGAAAGGCGTTCAGTTCCTCGCCGAACCAGAGAAGGCCCAGGAAGGCGATCGCGAAAAGGAAATAGCCGTGGCTGTTGACCCAGACGAGCATCACGAGCGGCAGGGCGTAGCACCAGCGCTTCCGAGCACCGCTCCCCCCCTTGATCCGGAACCAGGCGAACACGGCGACGCACATGAGCAGGTGCGACATGATCTGCGGCTTGAGATGGACCGCGTACTGGGACATGAAGAGGCCGAGCACGCACACGAACCAGGTCATCGGATGGCCAAGCACGTTCAACCGGCGCGCCAGGGCCAGAACGAGGAGGATCAAGATCCCGGTGCAGAGGTAGCGGAAAAGAAAAAGAGCCGGCAAGCCGCCGATCTCGTGAAGCAGATGGAGTGCGATCTCGGGCAGCCAGGCACAGTAGATCGTTTCCGTCGCCGCCGGGGTCCACGAATAGGCGCCATGATCGGGGATCAGGGTTCCCTTCTCGATCATCTCCCGGCCGTAGGCCATCTGCCACCACAGGTCGCCGTCCTGGACCGGCTGCACACCCTGAACCAGGAAGGCGAGCAGCGCCACCGATGCCAGACCGAGACACCAGGCCACCCCCCAGCGCGGGGGATGTTCGCCCGTGGCGGAATCGGAGATTTGGCCGGCCTTCGTCATGGTCGCGTCTTTCTTGTTCTGAGCGTGATTTTATCTGCATACCCGGCCGACGGGCGTCCGGAAGCGGATTCAATCGTGGATCGACGGACGACTAAAAACCTTCGAGCACCACGAGGTGCAACTCCCCCGGCCCGTGCACGCCGGTGACCAGTTCCATCTCGATGTCGGCCGTCTTGCTCGGCCCCGAGATGAGGGTCAAACCGCCGGGCGCTTCCCGATCGCCGGCCGCGGGCAGCCTGTCGGCCCAGTCGGTCAGATCGGCCACGATCCGGTCCGGCCGCACGAGGGCGATATGAATCAGCGGAACGAGCGACAGCGCGCGGCGGCGCGCGGCCGACGCGCCGAGAAGGATCGAACCGGTCTCGGCCACGGCAAGGTCGACGTCGGTGATCGCCGCATCGATGCGGTATAGATCGTCGCCCGCCGAATCGCCGATCTCGGCGATGGAGCACGAATCCGGCACCAGATCCTCGACGTCGAGATCCGGCTCCTTCCCCGGACGCTCCTCAGTGGCGATCGCCACGAGCGAACCGTCGCCCACGATCTCTTCGATCGCCGCCTTCAGCGCGGCGCGATCGGCAACCTCGTGAACGCGCGCGCCCGACGACTCGGCCCTCTGGGCGAAGAGCCTGATCCGCGCTCCCTCGTCCATATCGGCCGGAAAGAGCCGCCCATCGCCCGTGCAGGCTTCGGCCGTCCCGGGCGTGCCCCGTTCCGCGGGCGCCCCTCCGCCGCGCATTGCGGCGAGCGGCCCCCTGTCGAGCGCCTCGCTGATCTCGCGGAGAAGATCCTTGCCCATCGTGCGACTCCTACTTCTCGTCCCGCTGCCGCGCCGCGCGCGACAGATAACTTTCCTTTGCCGGCAGGGGCAGGTCCTTGACCCTGGTCCACTCGCCGCCGATCGACGGCAGCCTGTCGATCCACCCCTCCTTGCCGAAGGGCTTCAGCCCGAACCGCACCACCCTCTGCGCCATGCGGTAGACGAGGGGATGCTGGAAAACCCAGGCGCCCACCTTCATTCCGATCCGCTCCGTCAGTGAACCGTGCCCGCCCGCGGCCAGGTCGCCGCGCAGCTCGAGCAGAAGATCGGGCAGCGGAATCCGCACGGGGCACACCTCCTCGCACACGCCGCAGAGGCTGCAAGCCTTGGGAGGACCGCCCGCGATCTCGAGCCCCTTCTGCAGCGGAAGGAGCACCTTTCCCATCGGCCCGCTGTAGCACCCCGGAAAGCTCTGGCCGCCGATGTAGCGGAACACGGGGCAGACATTGAGGCACGCGCCGCACCGGATGCAGCGCAGCATGCTCCACTTGTCGCTCCCCAGGATGCCGGTCCGGCCGTTGTCCACGATCACGAGATGGACCTGCTCGGGGCCGTCGCTGCCGCACGGGCCACGGACCACGTTCACGTACTGGGTGATCCTCTGCCCCGTGGCGAACCGCGCCAGGAGCTTGAGGATCACCGCCGCGTCCGGTCCGTTGCGCACGATGCGCTCCAGTCCCATGACCGCCACGTAGATGCGCGGCAGGCCGGCCACGTACCGGCCGTTGCCTTCGTTGGTGCAGATCGTCCACGCGCCCCGATCGGCGATGGCGAAGTTCACGCCGCTGATGCCCATCTGGGCCGCGGCGAACTTGCCGCGCAGATGTTCGCGCGCCGCCTTGGTGAGCGCCTCCGGCTCCGGTTTCCCCCGATAGCCGATCTCGCGCCTGAAGATCCCGTCCACCTCGGCCGCGCTCAGATGGACAGCGGGCATGACGATGTGCGACGGTTTCTGCCCGGCGAGCTGAATGATGAACTCGCCCAGATCGGTCTCGACCACCTCGATGCCGTCATTTTCGAGAAGGGGCGAAAGGTCGATCTCCTCGGTGAGCATCGACTTGCTCTTCACGACCCGCCTCACGCCCTCGGCCCGCGCGATGTCCAGGACCGCCTGCCGCGCATCCCGCGCATCGGACGCCCAGTGAACGCTTACGCCGGCCGCCTCCACCCGGTCGGCGAACCGGAAGAGATAACCGTCGAGGTTGGCGAGAACGTCGTCGCGCAGCGCGGCGGCCAGATCGCGAAAGGGCTCCACCGCGCCGAGCTCGCCGCAGATCGTCTCGCGCCCGATGCGCGGCCGTTCGGTGGCGTTGCGGAGCTTGTGGGCGAGCGCCTCGTCGGCGCACGCCCTCCGCGTCGTGGTGTAGAAACCGTTCTCCACCGGCGTCACCCTCCCAGGGATCGCTGAACCAGCTCGGCCACGTGCATGGCGCGGAGGGCGAGCCCCTGCCTGTTCGCGTATCCCGTGATGTTCATGGCGCACCCCGGGTCGGCGAAGACGAGCCAGTCGGCGCCGGCCGCCTCGATGGAACGCACCTTGTCCTCCGCCATCCGCCCGCTCACATGGGGAAAGTTCACCGAAAAGGTCCCGCCGAATCCGCAGCACTGGTCGATCTTCTCGAGCGGCATGTAGCGCACGCCCGGTATCCGCCGGATCAGCTCGATCGGCTCGTCCCACAGACCGAGCTGGCGGAAGTGGCAGCTGCAGTGAAAGGTCACCGACCCGTCGAAGCGCGCGCCCATCGCTGCGAGGTCGACATCGAGATGCTTGACGAGATACTCGCAGAACTCGAAAGTGCGCTCCCCCACCTCCTCGGCGCGGGCGAGCTCCCCGGGACTGTCCTCGAAGAGCCGCCTGAAGTGAACGCGCACCATCGCGGCGCAAGAGCTCGACGGCGCGATGATCGGCCCCGTGGTGGCGGAGAAGACCTCGACGAAATGGCGCGCCACGGAGCGGGCCTGATCGAAATACCCGGCGTTGAACATCGGCTGGCCGCAGCAGGTCTGCCGCGGGGGACACGCGACCTTGCAGCCCAGCCGGCCGAGCACGCCGGCCGTGGCCTCGACCGCTTCGGGGTAGAAGGTATCACCGAGGCAGGTGACGAAGAGAGCCGTTTCCATCGGGTCCTTTCAGGTCGCTCCGTGATCGTATCAACACGAAACTCACTCTACTCGGAGCGGGCACGAAATACAACCGGCCCGCTCAGTGCAACTTCGAACTGGCGGGCCGGTTGGGATCTTCTTTGTGGATACTATTTCATTCCGATGATCGCCTTGAAGCGGTGTTCGGAAACGTGATGGATCGTCCCGTCGGCGCAGAGGAGGATCCGCCCGCCGTGGCTGTTCTTGTTCAGCTCGTAGAGGATGATCGTCCTGGTTTTCTTCTCCTCGTCGGCTGTTTCTTGGGAACCGTCACCGAGAAGCAGCGGCAACTCGGCCACCTCGTACTCCACGAGCTCGTCCATCTCGTCGACATCGAGGAAGGGGAACGAAGGCCTTTCGAGCTCCTCCTTGGGAACGACGAACTTGGAATCGGGCAGGTACTTGTAAGAGACCTCCATCGTCTCGATCTCGCCGTCCTCGTTCATGAACTCGACCACGGCCGGTTCCTCGTCGGAGGGCACGAGGAAAAGATCGAAATCCTCGATCAGACCGCGCGTCACGAGCTCTCCCAGGTTGGGCGGAAATCGTTTTCCCCCGCCGAACGAGGTGCGGTAGACCTTGAGCGCCTCGGCGATCCGCTTGACGCGCAACTCGCAGACCTTCTGCTCGGCCCTGGCGAGCTCCTCGTCGAACTGCCGGCTCGTGCCCACGAGCCCGAGGGGCACCGCCGTGATCATCGTGGCGGCCACGAGCGGATCGCCGATCGGCGACGCCGCGCTCATGCAGAAACCGTCCTGCACGAATCCCGCCCCTCCCCTTCCGGCGGTGAGGTGCCTGAGAAAAACCTCGGACATGGGCAGTTCGGCCAGATCGAGAATCGGATCGCGATCACTGTCGCCGCGCATCAGGGCGGACTGAAGGCCGACCTGGATCATCGGCATGTACTGGTCGTAGAGAAGCCGGAAGATCTCGCCCACGTCGTAGTCGAGCTCGGCCACGACAGCGTCGCACGCCAATGGCAGCCGCGCGGGAAGCGGTTTCTTTTCGGCTCCGTCCGTTTGCGCGGCATCGGCGCCGTCCTCTTCGAAGCTCGCGATGATGCCTTTCATCGTCCACGGCGTCTCGGCGATGTAGAACGCCCGGCCGACCTGGGCGTAGCAGGGCACGAGAGGCGCGGGATTGTTGGGGATCTTGACCATGGTGAACTTGACGCCCTTGTATTCGCTCTCCTCGAAGATGATCCCCTCGAGAGCCTTTTGCGCGAGGGAGAGGATGGCGTCGAATTTTTCCTTGTCGCCCACGCCGAATCCGAAGGCGAACCTCGGCACCATGCCGCCCCGCTTGGGCGAGGCGAGGGTGAAGACGTAGCCCCCGTCGAAAGCCTTGGCCCCCTCGGCGAGGAGCAGCTTCTTGATCTCCTCGGCAGCGGGACTGGATTCGACCCTGTCCGTACTGTCGGCCGTCTCTTCCGTGCCGCTCTCTTCCTCGGTTTCGATCCTGTGGTCGATGAGCGCTTGCACCATCGTCAAGAACGCCTCCACATCGAGACAGCCCCTGATCGTCATCAGGTTCGGATCGATCGGCGCGAAGGGCGGAGGCCCCCCATCGGCGCCGGCCGGAATGGCGCGGAAACAAGCCAGGATGCCGGATGGTTCGTCCTTCTTCTCCACGAAGAAGGTTTCCCTCACATTGTCGCCCTCGACCGACAGGCCCGCCACGAGGGAAGGGATATTAGCGAGTCCGAGAATCTCGAGCGTCTTTTCGATCTTCGGCTTCTCCTCGTCCGATTTCTCCTCGAGAATCAGCTCCATCGCACGGTCGAACTGAAAAGTGCAGGTAAGGAGGGGCGCCCCCGTGCCGTGCACCTTGCTCACCGCCCTGTCGAGAGCCTCGTCGCTCCCCTCCTCGAGCTTGTTCACCAGGTCGGCGTCGTTGATACCGCAGTAGATCTCGTTGCCCTCCTGGAAGAACCAGAATTTGGTTCCATTGTCGTCGTAGATCGTGAGCGACTCCACGGCGGCGCACTCGGGAGTGATCTCCACGCTGTCGAGATCGTCCGCGCCGTCGAAGATTTCGCGGAGTTCGTCGAGCGGCTTCGCCAGCGATTCGAGCCCCTTGTCGGAGAGGGAGGCGCAGAGAAGAACGGCCGGCTGGCCGCCGGGCTCCTCTTCATCATCCCCGTCGACCTTGTAGAAATAGGCGCGCAGGCAGTCGATCTCGCAGTCGAGCGTGATGTTGCGCCGCGCCCAGGCGGCGATCTGATCCTCGAGGTCCGTTTCACCTCCCAGGTCGCTGGCCAGTTCGGTCATCTCGCCGAGGAGAGTCATCTTTTCGTCGTACCTCTTCTCCACCAGGCCGGCGAGCTCTTTCAGCTCCGGTTCCTCGACGAAGAGGCGGCCCACGGCCAGAGCGCGGAGGTGGTCGAACATGGAATGGGACAGGTCGATCTCGAAAGCCACCAGATAATCGGAAGGACCCTTGTACTTCGGCTTGTGCCCGGCCTCGGCGGGCGGATTCGTCGGAAGAGCGGCCTCCGCCTTCTCGGCGGGCGGCGAGACCGGGACCGGATCGTCTTGGGGCGCGCCCGAAATCCCCGCGGAGCCGAGAAACAAAAGGCCGGCAAGAACAACGACTAACTTGAAATGGTGCAACATGAAATAATCTCCTCCTGTGGCTGACTTCATTCTGTCAGGTTATGAGTTCTGCAGGCCCTTGTACTCGTCGATGGCACCCAGATCGATCTCCCCCTCGCGCCCGATCTCGCGGATCCCGGCGCGCAAGGTGCGGTCTTCCTGGATGTCGTAGAAAAGTTTCTCGAACAGATCGTCCGAACCGTCGGCGATCAAACGCGTCCTGATCTCGGCGCGCACGATCCTGCGGGCCTCGGCCTCGGACACCCACCGTTTGACCTTGCCGTACATCTTCTTGAAACCGGGGTAGCGCGCCGTATCGTTCCCGTCGAAAACAGCGAGCGCCACGGCCTCGTCGCGGTTCTTTTCGAGAAGGCCGTCCACGTACTCGCGCAAGGCCTTGCTCCCCCGGGCGCGCATGACCTTGTCGAAGGCGCTCCCCTTGAGCGAACGCTCGAGCACGGGTACGTCGGGCTCCACACCGATGTGGTGGATGCTGCGCTTTCCTTCGGGAAGGAGGTAGCGCATCATGGTGAGGTAGACCACATAGACGGAGCGCGTGTCGCCGAGCGCGGTCTCGCTCGAAAAACCGGACACGGGGCTCCCGCTCTGGCCGATCCCCTTTCCGAAGGAGGTCTGGCCGACCACGATGGCGCGCCCGTTGCCCTGGAGGCTGCCGGAGGTCATTTCCGAGGCGCTGGCGCTCGACTTGTTGACCAGAACCACCACGGGGTACCCGCGGTCGCTCGGCGCGTCGGTGGCCAGAATCTCCTCCTCCACCTCCTCGTGGCTCTTCTTGCCCCGGCCGCGGGTGACGTTGATGCTGATCGTCTTGCCTTCGGGCAGGAACTTGTCCACGATCGCCGTGGCGTCGACCACGGTGCCGCCCGGATTGTTGCGCACGTCGAAAATGAGTCCCTTGATCCCCTGCTTCTCCAGCCTCTGCAGGTTCTGCTCCACCTTCACCGAGCAGCCGATGTCGAAGGCCTTGAGCCTGATGTAGCCGATCTTGCCCGGCAGGATGGCGCTGGTCACGATGTGGCTCGCCATCGCTTCCGTGGGCGTGAGCTTGAACGAGTAGGGCTTGTTCCAGCCTTCGCGGAGGAACTGGAATTCGCCCTCCTCGGTGAGCTTCTTGCCGATCTCGGTCCGGGACAGCTCGGCCGCAAAGGTATCGCCCGCCTTGATGAGCTGGTCGCCGGGCCGGATCCCCGCGTAGAAGGCGGCCGAATCGTAGAGCACGAAATCGACGGTGTAGACCTCTTCCTTCTTCGACACGTAGAGGCCGTTCGTCTTGTCGCTGTTGTCGAGAAGGCCGGGCAGCCACCCCGGCTTGACCTTGCCGTCCGGATCGTTGGACAGAACGAGCCGTGAGTAGCGGTCGCCCAGGCTCTGGAGCATCCCGGTCACGGCCTGGTTCGTGATCCGCACGAGGTCGCTCACATCGCTCTCGAAGGGGATCGCCCCGAGACAGCTGAGAAAGACCTCCGGTTCTTCGACCGCCTTCGATTTGAGAAGGCGCTCGAGGATCTTCCTGTCGAGCCCGTCCATCTTGACCGGGTCATCCCCCTCGAAAACCTTGCCGAGCGATCCGAGTGCGGCCTTGTCGAGAGCCTTCCTGTCGACGAGCTCCTTCTTGTCGAAGTAGAAGAAGGAATCGGAAACCTCTTCGCGAACGGACGTGAAGATCCGCACCGCGTCGAGGCTGTCCTCGAACCAGGGAAGAAGCTCCTCGTCGAAGGTGTCCCTCTTCCCCTCGAGCCACCGCTTCCATGAATGGGCGAGTTTCTCCTTTTCATCGTAACGCGCCCACCGGGACCTGTCCGGGCCCTTTTCGATGAGCGATGCGAGCCCGGAGAGGGCGCGGGCGCGCACGGTGCGGCTCCGGTCGTTGTTCGCAGCGAAGACGAGCGCCGGCGCAACGAACCGCTCCCCCACGCCCACGAGCGCCTCGGCCGCCTGGAGACGCACTCCCTGGTCATTGTCGAGAAGAGCCGCGGTGAGACAGGCGCGTGCCGCGCGCTCCTCCGATTGATGGCGCAGCGCCGAGATCGCCGAGGAGCGCACGGCGCCGTCGTCGCGGGAGGTGTAGATCTCGATCAGGGCCTCGACACCCTTCGGGTCGCGATACTCGGCCAGTCCGGCCGTGATCGCCTCGATGACGGTGTTCCGTTTCTCCGACTTCGCCCGGTCGGTGAGAGCTTCGAGAGCGCCTTCTTCCCGCTTGAATCCGAGAACCATTGCCGCCATCGACGCCACGGCTTCGCGCCTGCTCTCCAGGTGGCTCTTGAGATCGTCCACATCGATCCGGCTCGCGGCCGCGTTGGCGAGCGCGTTCCGCTCGGCGCCCGGGTGCGATCCGATCGCCTCGGCCAGGATCGCGAAGTTCTGGGCCTTCAGCGTCTCCGTCGCGGCGAGGGTCGCCTCGTGCCGCACCACCGGATCGGAATCTCTCAAGATCCGGGCCAGTCCGGCGGCCCGATCAGTGCCGGTCACCATCGAGTAGAGCCAGAGCGCGTTGGTGCGCACGATGCGGTCGTTGTCCTCCTCGCCGACCACGCGGAGAAGGGCCGGCGCCGCGTCGGTGGACAGGTCCAGAATGGAACTGTAACCGCTCTGCTCCAGGTCGGCGCCGAGGGCGATCTTTTCCAGGGCGGTCCGGACGAAGAGCTCCGTGTAGAGAGCGGGCGGTGTCCCGCTGGTCGGAGCCAGAAGGCGCATGGCAAATCGCGCCGCGCCGGGGCCGGCGGCCATTATCTCCTTGGCCGCCGCGGCAGTGTCGTCGCCGCGGCTTTGCCTGACCACGAGCCGCACCTCGTCGTAGACCTCGGGCGTCACGCCGAAGATCGCGCTGAAGATGCGCAGTGCGCGCACCGACCTCGCCTGCTCCGTCGACGCGCAGAGGTGCCGGATCCTGTGCCCGGCTCGGGGCCCGGCGTCGATGAGCCGCTCCGTGGCCGCTTCGCGGCGGGCCATATCCGGGTGAGAGAGATCGGCGATCCAGCGATCGATCTGGACCAGCGACGGCGCGGGGCGGTCATCGGCACCCGCACCGAAGGCACAAAAGAAGAGGATCACGAGTATGGAGGTCACTATCCTGGTCTGCATCAACAACTCCTGGTCAGTTCAATCGGGTAGGAATATCGAGACGGCCGCGGTCGCATCCTTCGCCGCCCAGTTCCTCTTATCGGAATTTTCGTCCTCGATCAGGTGCTTTTCCCTGAACGCCTTCAGGCGGGGACAAAGTTCACTATTCTAAAAAAACGGATCGAGATATCAAAAATTATTCGCCCTTTCCGATCCCCGAACCTCGAGATTTTTCATTTTCTCATGACCACTCCGGCCGACGGCGGCATGAGGGGGGTAGACAGACGCTCTTGTGGACAAAACCTTTTGCGAATCAACACTTGTCGGATCTAATAAAACCATGAACGCCGAAGAACTCCTCGCCCATAACAGCTTTCTCGTCTCTGTCGCCCGAAGACTCGTTCTCGACGAGCAGAGCGCCCACGATGTGGCCCAGCAGACCTATGTCGCCGCACTCGAGAACCCTCCAGGGGAACACAAACCGCTCGCGCCCTGGCTGACCACGGTGGCGCGCAATTTCGCGCGCATGACCTTCCGTTCGGAGCGGCGGCGCAGGGAACGGGAGCGGGCCGTGTCCCTGCCCGAGGGGATTCCGTCCTCGGCCGATATCGTGGCGCAGGAGGAGATCCGCTCGAAGGTGGTCGACGCCGTTCTCGCCCTGGACGAACCTTTTCGCGACGTGATCGTGCTGCGCTTCTACCAGGGGCTCCCCCACCGCGATGCGGCCAGGCGCCTCGGCATTCCGCTGGAAACGATGCGGTCCCGGCTGAAGAGGGCGATGGCGCTTCTGGCCAAGCGCCTCGACTCGATGCACGACGGGGAAAGGAAGAACTGGCTCGCCGCGATCGGACCGATCGCCGGCCTGAAAGGGGCCGCGCCCACGGCGAGCGCAACAGCCGCCGGAGGCGCAGCCGGTACCGCTTCGATCTGGGCCGCGCTCGGCGCGCTGTCGCTGAAGTTCAAGATCGGGGCCGCGGCGCTCGTTCTCCTCGGAACGGCTCTCTGGTTCGCCGGGCCGACCGAGCCGGACGGTGTGGAGGTGGATTATGCTTTCGCACCGATCGCCGAGGCGGACACGCGCGGCGGCGAGAATGAGGACGCCGCCCTGGCCGACCCCGACGTCGAACCGGGCCGCGTGCCGCTCGAGCCGCGCCCCGAGGGAACCGGCGCGCCTGCCGCGGCGCCCGGCGAAACGAGAGCGCTCCTGGCCGGACGCTTCGTGGACGCCGACGGGGCGCCCGTGGCCGGCGTGGCCGTGGCCGATCCGGTCGACG
Organism: uncultured Phycisphaerales bacterium; assembly: GCA_964620445.1. Lineage (GTDB taxonomy): Bacteria > Planctomycetota > B15-G4 > B15-G4 > CAYZWU01 > CAZUHB01. The sequence continues at coordinate 7,112 of CAZUHB010000073.1, read as the reverse complement.
GCGCACGGGTGCGGAGCGGCTCGGACGGCCGTTTCGAGTTCTCCTTCGCACTCCGTTCGTCGAAGAGGAGCGACAGGAAGATGCTCGCCATCACGCGGAGCGGATTCGCGTCGCGCGAGACCGAGGTCGTTGTCCGCGCCGATGAGACGGTTCATCTGGGCGACGTGGTCCTCGAGCCGGGGGGCGCCCTGTCCGGCCGCGTCGTGGACCCGCTCGGCAACCCGGTCACCGGCGCCAAGGTGACCTGCTCCCTCAATGATCTCCTGCCCGACGATGACGGGCAGCGCAGAAAGAACGGCCCCATGCGGCGGCACTGCTTCATCGACGAGGCGCCGCCCACGGCTGCTGACGGGACGTTTTGCTACAGCGGCGCTCCCGTGGGGTGGGTGCGACTCTGGGCGCACGCCGAGGGGATGCTCTACACCTACACGCGGCCCGTGGAGGTGCGCGCCAGGCAGGAGACGCGCGGCCTGGAGCTCGTTCTCGAGCCGATGGGCCGGGAGGAACTCATCGCGGGCGTGGTGCTCGATCCTGACGGCGAGCCGATCCCCTATGCGCAGGTTTTCTGTTACCATCGCGGATTCTTCGGCGGCGGCAGCGGTTCCTTCATGACCGATAAGAAGGGACGATTCAGCAGGGAGCTGAAGAGGAAGACGGCCCACACCTTCGAGGCATCCGACAGCGAGCAGCGCTTCTGCCCGGTGCGCGCCAGAAAGGTCGCGCCCGGAACGCTCGATCTCGTCCTCCAGTTGAAGCCGCTGAGCACGTTCACCGTGGTCGCTCGGGCAGGCAAGATGGCGTCCCTCGAGAAGGCCGTGGTCGATGTCACCTACAGGGACGAGTTTCCCGAAACCTATTCGTACGAGATCGTGCCGCGCGTGTCGGGAGGGACCTTCATCTTCGACGTGCCGGTACCGGCCGCCGAATTCACGATCAAGATCGACGCAGCGCGGTTTCAGAGCGCCGATGCCGGCCCCTTTTCGCCCGATTCGATTCCGGAACCGGTCGAGATCGCGCTCGTCGCCGCCCCTGGGATCGACGGGGCGGTGGCCTCCGGTAGCGGTCCCATGGCCGGTGCGTGGCTCTGGCTGTACAAGGAAGCCGGTCCGAACCGCGAGGTCCGCGCGAGCGGTTTCGCGTGCCGCGTGAATCCCGGTCCCACGGGTGCGACCATGACCGACGAGCAGGGAAACTTTCACCTCGACCTGCGCGAATCGGGGACCTTTTTCCTGCGCGTGCAAGCGGATGGTTTCGCCGCCGCCGAGGCTGGTCCCCTCGAGATCGATCACAGATCCGGCCTCGACGGCGTGCGGGTCGAACTCGACCAGGGTGGGAGCCTGGAGGGCCGGATCTGGACGGCGGATGGAAAGAGCCCGGCCGGCGTGGTTGTGGCCATATCGCGAGGCGACGGTTTTCCGCGAAGCGTGCGCGCCAATGCTGACGGCGTGTACCGGTTCGACCGCCTCACCCCGGGCCGCTACCAGGTCGAGCGGCGCGACGAGGAGATCACGAGCCACAGCCATTCGGTCAGAAGCGCCCGCAAGCCGGCGGTCCTCGAGTGGGTGTGCGTCGTGGAGTCTGGAAAGACCACCTATCACGACCTCGACCTCGGCGGCGGCGTGGAGTGCACGCTCGAGGGACGCCTCAGCCTGAACGGCGCCGTGCCTGCCGGCTGGAAAGCGTGCCTTGTGCCCGAACAGGACGGAAATGTTGCCGGGCACGGCGTCTGTCTCGACGGGAATGGGGCGTTCCGGCTCACGTCGCAAAAGCCCGGTGTCCGGCGTCTCTGCCTGACGGGCCGCTTTCAAGACGGTCCTGAAATCGAATTGTCCGACAAGATCGCGCTCCATCCCGGCGCGAACGAGTGGCGCCAAGATATCGCGCTCGGCAGGCTCGTCATCGAGGGCGCTATCCCGGCTCCCAACTACTTTGACTTCTATGGATACAAATGGGACGGCCCGGACGATTTCGAGATCGTCGTGATCCTGCGCATGCCCAAGGATGGGGAACCTTTCGCGTGTTTCGCGCCCGTGGGCAAGGGATCGATCGTGCGGGTCAGGAAAGAACGGGATTCCAAGGAGGAGTTTCTCGAGGAGGTGGTGGCTGGGATCGAGGTCAAGGCAGACGAGGTGACTAGGGTGAAACTTGAATAGGTTCGGCCACTCATGGAATCGCTCGCAACTCGATTCGGCCCGGCTGCTGCTCATGCGGCCGGGCCGGTTTCTATTCCTGCCGTCACGGTAGAATAATCAAACAAAGTTCGACCACGGAATAGGCGAAAATACCTTTGCTCCCTGAACAGTCAGAAAAATAAAAAAACAGGTTCGGTCGAGGCCTCTGTAGACGTTTATCTATACAGGGGGAAGGTACGAAAAACGAACAAGGAGTCACCAATCAAACGAGTCCGGACTATACAATTTATTAGGGAAGGGATTGCTTACTCCAGCGGTATCCGGGGGAGACCGGCATTTCTTTGAAAGGAGGTAATGATGAATAAGCGCAGCCTGTTTGTCAGAACGTTCGTTCTGGCCACCTTCCTGGCCTCTATGTCCGTTTCTGGCGGTGCGGAACCGACAGGACCTACCGAACCGAATGCCCTGTTCCAGTTCTATGTAACCGACGACTGCGGTGACTTGACTTGCTTCTCTCTCGAGTTGCCCGGCAACACCGTGATTGTCGCTCCTCCCATGCTTGTTGATCTGGACGGAGACTGGGAAACGGAGATTATTATCGGAACCTCTCGTTTCATCGCTGTTTTCGAGAGGGATGGTTCGCTCTGCGAGAGTTTCCGGCCGGCTTTCGTTCCCAACTGCGCTGCTGTCGCTGCTGTCAACGTTGATGGCAGAGGTATCACTGAGATCATTGCTCAGGCAGGACGTTTTTTGTGGGTCTTCGATTGCGATGGATCTCTGAGATCGTTCCTGCCGATCGGACATCCGCGGACGGAGCTCGTTCCTTTTTCGGGATTTGTGGATGACGGCTATGGTTCCTTTGAGCCTTCGAATATCCGGTTCGGGGCGAATAATGGTTCTCAAAACCACGGAGGCGGAGGGGGACCTTTGATCGATCCTGTTTTGCGTGTCGATATTGAGTTTCCCAGGGAAGTCACAAGCTTCTTCGGTCCGATTTACGTTGACGGTAGTGGTCCCTCATCACCTGAAAGTCCCGATTACGGCCCCTGGCCTCATTCACGTAACTACGCCGGAAGCAATTCTGGAGGTTCGATTTCTTCAGGATCGTTAAATTTTTCGACTGACTAGGGAAGACCTGAAACTGACGTTTTCGTTGCCAGGCTCTTCAAAGCACAAGAATCAAAACTGTCATGATCCGATCCTCGGCCTGCTCTTTGCACGCTGAGGATCTTTCTTGTAGCTTACTCATTTTCTTTAATGCAAACGCGAAACCCAATACTCCAGTCGTAATAATCAGGCGCGGTAGGAACCTTGAAACTGCTGGTGAATTTTTCTGGGTTCGCTAGCGTCCACGAGCCGCCCTTCACATGATATGAATCGTCAATCCTCTGCGGTGCCGTCCACTCTCTAATACTTCCCGCCATGTCCCGAACACGGTATACACTCTCATCAAATATTATTCGCATCACCGGTTCGATGTCCTTTCTCAGACGAATACCCCTTTTCTCGTCGAGCGGGCCGATCGGACGTGTGTATTTTCCTTTACATAGCGACCAATCGATACAATTCCCCCAAGGGTACTTCCTGCCATCAACCCCTCGCGCAGCTTTTTCCCACTCAGCCTCACTGGGAAGATGGTAGGACAGTCCTTTTAACGGTCGCTTTTCGTTCAACCATCGAATATAGGCGTTGGCGTCATTACAGGATATTCCCCATACGGGCGAATTTCTAAACCACTCATTACCGAAACCTAATTTAGGATCAGGACCATATTTTCCCGGCTTCGTTTCTATCCACCGACTCAAAGGAAAACTGTAAAATCGTGGAAGTCGAATCCCTTCCCTCGTTGTCCATCCAAGACCAGCCTTGCTATTCAAAACAGCCTTGAGGTCCTCTTCTTCCTTCATTATCTCCATAGAATACGAATCCCAAGTATCCGGATTCATTGTATCATTATCGTTGACGAACTGCATCCACTCGCCCATGGTCACTTCTCTCTCGCACATCCAAAAACCGTTTTTTAGTTCTTTTCTCTCTCTCCTGTGAAAAGGGTAGGTGTCGGATCCACCGCTTATGAAAGGCCCCGGTGGTATCCATACGAATTCTTTGGGAATTCGACGACGATATACTTTGTCAATAAGCCGGCAGGGTATAGTTCGAACAGTAGATTCTGAATCCTCATTAGCGCCTGTAAAGTCTACAGTAAATGGAACTCGTAAGTCCTCGAAACCGGAACACCTCAGGACAAGGAGGTATGATCCTTCCTCGAGATCGATCGTGAGCCCCCCGGCAGGTATCGTTCCCTGGCTGCTTTTTTCTCCAAAAACGAGAGGGTAAGCAGTCGTTCTGGTTTTGATTCCGATTCCAGAGGTGTCATCGTAATGAAGGTCTTTGGGAAGGCCTTTACATAAAACTCGAAATGTGATTCCAGATAGGGGTGCTGGTATGTTCGAATTGATCAAATCTTCCGGGTTGAGCACCTGAACTCCCGTCAAAGTGTGTAACAAGTGATTGTCCGACAAATCCCTCAGATTTTCTGGATCTTCCTCTTCGAAGTTGATACGGACGAACTCGCCGCCGCTCCCGGTACATTCGAGCGTGGTGTCCTTATCTTGGGCGGTAAGAGGAAAGAGCTCAATGTAGGCAATATCTGGAAGCGGCCACGTCTCCCCCTTGTATCTGAAACAATCTATTCTGTCATATCTCTGAACGTCCACATCACTAGCAGGGCCGCCTTCCTTGACATCACTGACAAACAATCCCTCCCCCGCTGAGTTGAAACCGATTTTTGTAATTAGATCTCCCCGCTCGATCCCGTTTTCTTCCGCCAAAGAGCCATCCTCGACGTCAAGAACTTCCAAACATGCATCGCCTGGATAGAAATCGTTGTCCAGTTCGTATTCCGCGGAATCGGCCCGAGAGACGATGCCAAAAGAAACCGGGACGAGGCGTTTCCAGATGCCGCCGAGCCTGACCTGGTTGTACGGAATATACTTGAACAGGTATGCCTCCGCGCCTTCCGGTTCGGAGGTGATCAGAATAGGCGTCTTAGAATTCATTCTTCGACGATAATCGTTTCTCTCCCCGAATTTCAAGACCAGTTTTCTTAGATAGTCGTCATGAATCCTTTCCAATCCATTTCGCTTTGCTTCCTCCCATAATCGAAAGTAGCGTTCCGCCAGGTTCGTGTTGAGAACAGGATTTTCAGGTATTTTGAAGTCGGCAATCAGGGCGAGCGCAATCTTACAGGCGGTAACGACCGAAGATTCCGCGTCGTCGAGGTCTTTCTCCCGGCTCGATCTCCCGTCGAGTAACTTCTGGCGTTCAGCGCTCTCTTCACGAGGCATATGTTCAGAGTAGAACTTCCTGTCTTTCTCATGTATTTTTTCGAGCTTAACGAATTGATCGTAAACCTTCTTCGAAGTCACATAATCATTCTGAGCGCGACTCACCTCGAGTCCGTTATAAGAATGAGAGAGGCTGATGAGCGTTTCGTTGTCCATGAGCAGGTTCGCATCCGCCGGTGATTTTCTCGCGAAATCGTGAAGAACGTCTATCAATGAGACGTTCTTGCTTTTGTCTCGTGCCCCCAGACTCTTCCATTCCTTTATCAAATCCTCATTGACAAGTTTTTTTACTTCCTGAAATTCAGCCGAATCTGAATATTCGCGGCACAGCAATTCCATATTGACAATGAATTTTTTTTGCGTATCGCTGTTCTCCCACTCGCCGAGTGAGCAGGCTCTCTCGATTTCACGTTCGATATTTTGTCTCTGCTCTCTGGCTTTCAAAAAAAAAGTTCCCTTCCACCCGACCGCCCCAAGCAGGATCAAGAGCAGCAATCCCGCCAGGCACATGGCAACGGGGTTTCGCTTGAGCCATCGCCATGCCTTCTTTACCGGTCCGGCAGGTCGGATATCGAGAGGTTCTCCTTTTATGACTTTCGCGATACTGTCCGCAAAATCCGCCATCCTTCTGTAGCGCCAGCTTGGTTCCTTACCTATGGCGATACGGATAACCCTGTCCAGATCTCGCGATACGGACGGTGAGAGGCGCCGCGGCGGCACCGGATCGACGTCGAGAATCTGGTGAAATATCTGTTCCGTTGTTTCACCCTTGAATGGAACGCGTCCGGTCACGGCTTCATAAAGGGTTACCCCCAAGGAATAGATATCCGTGGGTTTATCGATTCCTCGAGGATCGGCCCGGATCTGCTCCGGCGAGGCATAATCGGGCGTGCCCCGAAAACCGCTCGGCATCGTGGCGATCGACTCGACATGCCGCGCTATTCCGAAATCCATGAGAACCGCGCGGCCGTCAGTGTTGATCCGGATATTGGAGGGTTTCACGTCGCGATGAATGATCTCTTTCTCATGAACGTGATCGAGGGCTCTCGCGATCGATTCTATCCAGTGGAGAATCGTGTCTGTTTCCAACGTTTCTTTCTGGGCTGCGGCCTCACGCAGGACCTCATCCAGATTCCGTCCCTGAATAAGCTCCATGGCGTAAAAAGAAACACCTTTCTCCTCGCCGCTTCCATAGACTGTGACGATGTTGGGGTGTGATACCTCTGCGACAGCTTCGATCTCCCTAATGAAGAGCCTGTGAGCTTCTGCCGCGCCTCTTCTCTCCGACTTGATCACCTTGAGCGCCACATGACGGCCCATCGGCTCCTGTAAAGCCTCATAAACGTCTCCCATTGCACCGCGGCCAATTTTTCTTATGAGCCTGAAATCCCCAAGCTTCTCGAAGGGCAGATCTTTTTCGATACGCAATTCTTCGCTTTTCTTTTTTCTACTCGATTCAGACTTTTTTCCGGAATCTGGAGCCGCACCTGGGGGCGGGCGGAAAACCAACTCCGCCTGTTTCCTGAGCCGTTCGATATCTTTTTCGGTTCCCAGGCCCCTTCTCGCGACCTCATCCCAATCTATAGTCTTCCCGTCCAATATCGCCTCGAGAACATCGTCGAGAGAGTTAAAA
>CAZUHB010000072.1:0-27985 GCA_964620445.1 uncultured Phycisphaerales bacterium | reverse complement strand
TATTATTGCCGACCTGCCCCCGTGAATTGACCGGTGTTATTTACGGGGGCAGGTCTATTTTCACGTCTGCCGCCGAAATGTTATGAGTAAAAAGGGGCATCGATATCCCCATCCCCGCCATGAATGGATTTCATCTTCGATCACGAAGGACACCCTGTCGTCTTCGGGCACCGAGTCTCGAAGGTCAGGAGGAATGAGTCGTGGGAAACGCGCATGATGCCAAATGGAAAATAGGAATCGTCAAGTTTGGATCAGTCCACCGTAAGCACGATCATATTGCTCAGTACCGACCCCGGATTCCCCAGCGGGCCAACCAGGGCCTGGAACGGGTACTGCTCGCCGGGGATCCAGGATGCGGGCACGGTTGCGGGAAAGACGAGGACGCCATTTCCGGGTATGTTGCCCAAAGGCCAATGTCCGGCGAGAGGCAGCTGGAGATAGAGGTCCCCGTACTGAGTTGACTGTGGTGGATCTTGAATGCCGGATCCCATACCGAGCAGAACCGGCATCATGGGGCCGCCGACGACACGGATATCAATACTTCCTCCCGGGACGACACTACCGACGTGGTAAAGGTGATGATGGAACTCATCCGCCCCCATGTCCACAGCCCCTTCGGCGATACGTGGGTCACCTTCGAAGTCCTCGGCGTGTGTCACCGCGGAGTTGTCGCCCGAGTTCCGGCAAGGGGAGTTAAGCATGAGATGGAAGTCTTGAGTCTGTTGTCTGAAACAAGGATCTGCATCAATCATCGCCGGTCCCCAGTTGAGGACAGCGCCGGGATCGACATCGCAGGACGCCTGACCTCCCTTGATATCGGAATAGCTGACCGTGACGACGGAGGGGTTGAGCACCCTCATTTCGTTTGCAGACGATTGTGCAAAGTTATTCCAGGAAATCGTGTTTGTAATCGTCAGGCTGTTAACGTGGATGCGCATCCCTCCGGCGTAGCTCGTTGCCACATTTCCATAGATCGTGCTGTTTGTCACGGTCAGGACGTCTCCCCCAAGATACAGACCTCCGGCATGTCCGGCCTTGTTTCCCCAGACTGTTGTGTTCGTCATGGTCAGGTTTGTGGACGCACAGTAGAGACCGCCTCCTCCTCCATTGTTCATGTTGACCGAGTTCGCCGATATGGTGCTATTTGTTATTGTCACATTCGGGGCTCCGGAGATGTAGAGCCCGCCTCCGTTACTGCCCCAGCTCATTGCCGCGTTGTTCGATATAATCGTGTCCGTGATTGTCACGTCGGAACGGTAGCACATCACTCCACCCCCTTGGCAGCCGAACCCTTCCAGGGTGTTCCCCGATATGATGTTGTTCGAGATGGTCGGAGAGCCATATTTGAGGTAGATCCCGCCGCCGGCTGATACGCCGGAGTTCATAGTGATGATGTTGTTCCTGATGATCGGATCCGTATTGAAGCACAAGATTCCACCGCCCTTGTACGAATCATAACCGAAGAATGTCCCGGAGCCGTTGGTGATCGTGAACCCATCGATGACAGAGTCCGGCCCTTCTCCGTACTCGAAGTAGACGACGCTTCCACGATCGGGATCGGACGGCTGCCCGCCGTCGATGATCGTGAGAGCCGGCCCCTTCTCGCTCATCACAGTGATCGCCTTGCCCAGAAAATCGATGTTCTCGATATAGGTTCCCGGTCTGACGACAACCGTGTCTCCATTTGTGCAGGCATAAATGGCGCCCTGAATCGTTGCGAAGTCATCGGGCACATAGTACGTGGTCTGCGAGAAAGCCAGAGCAGGAAGAAAAAAGAGCCCTGCAAGGACAAGTAAGGATCTCATGGTGAGCACTCCTTTGCACAAGAGAATGAAGCCGATGAGGATTGCCCGCGGGGCAATTCTCTACCTTGCGGATCACAATCAATAGGAGGTAACCTCGATGGAATCGAGGTACGAACCCTCGTAGAGACTGTTGGCGTAGTCCAGAACAAAGACGAATGTCCACGATCCGACGGGAAGCCTTCCCTGGCAGATCGTGAAGCCCGTCAGGTCGACCAACGGCCCACCATATGCGCGGAAGGGGTAACCGTTCGGGCAGTACATCCAGCCGCCGAGAGACGACCAGCAGTAGAGATCGCTTTGGTCCAGCTTCCCGCCGATCCACCAGTCGTGGGCGACCCCCTCCTGGCTGCCCGGATCCAGAGAAACGGTCATCCGGACCACCTGAGTCGCCGGAACGGTGAGCGGACCGTCCTGGCCGTCGATCTTGATGTCGGGCACCACATCGCCGTAGCTGACCTTTGCCACGAAGGCGTCGTGTTCCCCCCCAGCGTTTCCGTTGAAGGTCAGATCAGGTCCGACCATCACCGGGAAGGTCCCCTCCTCGGACCGCGCCCAGCCGGTCACATAGGCGTTCGTCCAGCCGTCCACCGCGATGCCGTGTCCACGCTCCATCACGCATCCACCGATGTATCCGCAGTAATCGAGGCCGGTCCCCTGGGCGTTCACCTTGGCCACAAAGGTGTCGACCTCTCCGTTGAAAGTGAGATCGGGGCCGACGATCACCGGAAAGGTCGATTCATCGGAGCCGGTGTCGCCCATCACGTAGGCGTTGCCCTGGTCGTCCACATCGATGTCGAGCGCCTTGTCGTCCCTTTTGCCGCCGATGTAGCCGCAGTATTCGAGATCGCTCCCGTCGGCGTTGACCCTCGCCACAAAGGCGTCCGAATCGCCATATTGTCCGTTGTGAACGAGATCAGGTCCGACCTTGACGGGAAAGCTCAATTCGTCTGAAACGGTCCCGCCGGTTACATAAGCTCTCCCGTCGCCGTCCACGGCTACGCCGGTGCCACCATCGGGTAGGTCCCCGCCGATATAGCCGCAGTAATCGAGCCCGGTCCCCTGGGCGTTTATCTTGGCGACAAAAGCGTCCCCCCATTCGTTGTACGTGAGGTCAGGTCCGACAACCACTGGGAAGGTCGACTCGTCAGAAGTGGTCGTGCCCGTCATATAGGCACTACCCTGGCCATCCACCGCGATGCAATGTCGGTAACTGGAGTCATTTTGATTCCCGCCAATGTACCCACAGAAGTCGAGCCCGGTCCCCTGAGCGTTCACCTTGGCCGCAAAGACGTCCCTGTCGCCCCCGTTGAAAGTAAGATCGGGTCCGACGGTTACGGGGAAACTTGAATCGTCGGTATGAGTTGTGCCCCCGATATATGCGTTCCGCTGGCTGTCGAGCGCGATTCCGTTGGCGTAGTCGCTTTCGATCCCGCCGATGTAACCACAGTAGTCGAGGTCCGTCCCGGCTGCGTTCACCTTGGCCACGAACGCGTCTGACTCGCCGTTGAAAAAGAGATCAGGCCCGACCACAACAGGAAAGCTCGACTCATTAGAACTTGTTCCACCTGTCACATACGCATTGCCGTCGTCGTCGACTGCGATGTCATGGCCCACATCAAAGCCACTCCCCCCGATGTAGCCGCAGTATTCCAGGTCGGTCCCTTGGGCATTCACCTTGGCGACGAAGGCGTCACGAGCCAGGTAGCCTCCCGAGAACCAGAGATCGGGCCCGACTTTGACTGGAAAGCTCGAATGATCGGACATCGTGTAGCCTGTGACATAGGCACAACCATGTCTATCCACCGCAATGCCATAACCGTTATCTTCATCAATCCCGCCGATGTAACCGCAGTACACGAGCAATGACGGATCGAGAACGAGCGCCATCGTCGGATCATACTTTCCAAGGTCGAAGCCAAAGCTGAACACGGACTCATCGGTTTCCTCGCTCAAGGCATAGTGCATGGACACTTCTTTTTCTTCGCCTTCCACGATCTGATAGGCATAGGGCACATCGTCGACAAATCCGCCGACAGGCGTGGTCACCTTCAACGTGCCAGCGTCGGTGATCGCCACATCCTCCGCACCGGTATATTCGAGACGAATCGCGTCCGGGTCGGCACCGGGCGCCACGACAAACTCGTACTTGAGCTGGTTGGCAGTGCCGGAGTAGACGAGGTCGATCCCGGGCCAGAGGTCTTCGTAGACAAGCTTGCCGTAGGTGGGAAGGCCCGTTTTCCAATCCTCGGGTTTGCCCTTGAAGTAGCTGAAGATGGCCTGCTGCTTGTCCATGACGACCGGTTTCACTTCATTGGCACCGAGGAAGGAGAGCTTGACTGTCCAGCGCTCCATCTCATCGCCAACGTCGCGAGCAAGCGCAAAGGTGATTCCTTCCGATGTGAAATAGAGCGTCTTATCCGCACCCTTCACATGGTACGCCACCTCTTTACTGTCGATTTGCCCCTGGTTCTCGATGAAGTAGACGGGAAGGCTGCCGAAAGCCTCGGCCCCGACAGTGTCGGCCGGAGAGCGTTCAGCCGCCTTTGCGGCTGCGGCGAGGGCGAGGAAGAAGAAAACGCCGAAGATAATGCTCCTGATCATGGTATGCCCTCCTTTGCACATTGGAATGATCTGAGAATAATTCCTTCCTTGACGGTACATCCCGATACCGCGTGGCCTGTGTAGGAGGAATATAGTTTATCATATACGGCCAAAAATTCATAGTCTGCCGCGTAACAACAAAGATTCCCTGAACAGGCCGTTGAAAAAGTGCTTCGAAAGCGAGGCCGAGTCATTTTGTTCGAGATCAAGGCGCGAAACCGGAGGCGAATCGGTCGATTCGTCGAGGATTTCGTAACGCAGAGATCGGAGAAAAGGGCCGGCCGCAGCCGAATTGACTTATTCAACGGCCTGCTAAACAACATCTGAATAAACGAACTCTCTCCGTGGCAGGAACAATGGCATCTTCGGTGTCACCAGGGGGAAGTAGAATCACCCCATGGTGACCGTGACCGGGTATGGCGCTGTGGCTTGCGCAAACTGGCGGAGCTATCAGGCCGGCTTGAATCCCTGCTACAACCTCACGACCTGGGAGTGCGACTTCAGTGCGAACGGTTACCGTCTGCCGACGGAAGCGGAATGGGAGAAGGCCGCCCGCGGCGCAGAGCATAGTCCTTACTACCGTTTTCCCTGGGGGGATACCGCTGACGGGTCAGTGGCGAATTATGTGAATTCGGGAGATCCCTACGAGACGACCCCACCCTATACGACTCCGGTGGAATATTATTGCCGACCTGCCCCCGTGAATTGACCGGTGTTATTTACGGGGGCAGGTCAGCGTTCTTTCGAATCCTCTAAGGCTGGAGCATGACCCGCACGGCGTTCGAAAAGGCCACGTTCTGAACCGCCCCTGGATCATCGACGAGGTACTGCGCGAAGACGTCGAGCGGTCCGCCCCCGCCCGCGAAGGGGAACTCGTGGCGTCCGTTGCCATCCGACGCGAAGTAGTACGTCTTCCACGCCGGCCACGCGGGCACGAGGGTGCCACCAAAGAGCGGAACGGGATTGGTCGAGAAGGCGAGAACGAGGAAGACCGTGGAACTCGGCGCGGCGTCGCGCAGGCGCAGGAATGCGCTCTCGCCGCTACCCGTCAAGCCGCAGACATCGAGCATGGGAACCACTCCATCCGTCCCGGCCAGGCCGAACCCGAGATCCTCGTAGACGGGCGTCACGTCGGGCACGAGCTTGTAGATCTCCCCATCGTTGGAACCGAAGCCGAGGTCGACGATGTAGAGCTCGCCCTCCGAGTCCTCGCCGAACGACGCGATCAGGTCGATGGAGCCCACGCTCGGAACGATCTCGGCGGTGTGGTCCGTGAACGCGGTGAGCTGGTTGCCGTTGTGGCGGATCGACACGACCTCGCCCGTGCAGTAGTCGCCCACGAAATAGGCTCCCTGCAGATCGGGAATGGCGCATCCCCTGTAGACATAGCCGCCGGTGACCGAGCAGCGGCCGTTCGTGTGCTCGTACTCGAGAAGGGGCAGCGTGAGGCTCGGATCGTTGCAGGGCGGCGTGTCCGGATCGCATCCCGACGAATTGAAGCAGCTCGAACCCTCCATGACCTTCCAGCCGTAGTTCTCGCCGCCCGTGCTCGACGCGGGCTGATAGTCGACCTCTTCCCAGGTCTGCTGGCCCACGTCGCCTATGTAGAGATGGCCCTCGAGCTGGTCGAAGCTGAAACGCCATGGATTGCGCAGGCCGAGCGCCCAGATCTCGTCGAGCACGTCCGGATCGTTCACGAAGGGATTGTCGGCCGGAATGCTTCCGTCGTCGTTGACACGGAGCATCTTGCCGAGGAGGGAGCTCCCGTTCTGAGCCCTGCACTGTGGATCGCCCGCGCTGCCCCCGTCGCCCATGCCGACATAGAGTTTTCCGTCGGCGCCGAACTGGATGCACCCGCCGTTGTGGTTGCCGTAAGGCTGCGCGATCGGTCCCACCACCACGGTGCCGCTCGTCGCATCGGCCACATCCGGATCGGCGGCCGAGACCGAGTAACGCTCCACCACGGTGGCGTTGTCCGAGACGCGCGTGTAGTTGACGTAAAAGAACCCATTGCTGTCGTAGGACGGGTGAAAAGCCAGGCCGAGCAGACCCCGCTCGCTTCCGGTCTGGCTCACCGTGCCGGTCAGATCGATGAACGGGGTGGAGAGCACTGCACCGTCCTTGATGATCTTGATCAGTCCGCGCTGCTCGACCACGAAGAGCCTGTGGTGGTCGCCCCCGGCAGCGGTCACATAGATCGGCCGATCGAGGCCGGACGCGATGCGCTCGGTGGTCAGAGGCGTTGCGGCGACGGCGATGGAAAAGAAAGAAGCGAACAGAAAGAAAGCCGAGAGCGTCAATAATTTCTGAACAGGGATCATGTCTGGTTTCTCCTAAATCCTGATATCTCTACTTCGAAATCGTTTTGTTGATAACTCACTCGCGGCGCCCGGCTCTCCCTGGTGCGGGAATCATGGGATCGGTTCGTGACCAAAGAGGTGTGAGGCGACGCCGGTTTGATTTTGAATTAGCACCGCGACGGGACCGTGCAATCGAATAGAGGGGTTCACGGCGGGGGGAGCAAATTCACGACGGCCCGAGAGTGCCGCTCGCACTCCGTCCGAGCACCCTTTCCAATCCCTCGTTGGGCCGTGGGGTGGACCCTGGACGCTGCTGACAAAAGCGGAGGTGCTCACTGTCGAATTGGTGCTATCAAGAAAAGATGGAGAGCTTGTCAGGTTTCTTCACTGAAGGTGTAAAACCCAAATCTCTCACCTCCTAATTCCCTGATACCCCGGGTTATCCTGACAAGTTCTCATTGAGCCAATGAGCGAGCCCGGCTTGGATCCCAGCGGTTCTGTTGAGGGGGGGGCGCCAGACTGCCCCCCCCCTTTGCCATTCACGGCGACGTTGCTCTGGTCAGGGTGTTCGCCATCGCCACGGACGCTCTCTTTTCAACCCCATCCACATCCCTTATAATCGTTCCTCCAAAGGGCGTGAAATAAATGGCAGGTGAAGACAAACCAGGGAACAGTGACGAGCAGTCGAGACAGCCTCATCGTGCCTCCTCCCGATCGAACGATCCCCTCGAGGCGGCTCTGCTCGAATACCAGGACGCGTGGTACAGCGGAAATCGGATCGACCCGAACCGATTCTGCAAGAGCCACCCCGAATGCGGAGAAGAGCTCAGCGTCCTGATCGATCACTTCATCCTCGTGGCCGAGGGTTTTTCGGCGGCAAGCAAACAGGAGGACTCATCTGAAAGGACTCTCGGCGATTTTCGTATCCTTCGCGAGATCGGACAGGGGGGGATGGGGGTGGTCTACGAGGCGGAACAGATCTCGCTCAAGCGCAAGGTGGCGCTCAAGGTTCTGCCGGCTCACCTGAGTTTTTCCGACGTGATGGTCAAGAAGTTCTACCGCGAAGCCGAGGCGGGCGGAAGACAGCGCCACCCGGGAGTCGTCGCGGTCCATGCCATAGGCGAACATGAAGGCGCTCACTTCATCGTCCAGGAGCTGATCGAAGGCGGCCGGACGCTGGCCGACGAGATCGATGTCCAGAAGGAGCTGGGCGAACCGCCCCGGGGTTACTTCCGCGATGTTGCCGAACTGATCCTCAAGGTGGCAACCGCCCTGCAACACGCTCATGAATCGGGTGTGATTCATCGTGATCTGAAGCCTTCGAACATTCTCCTCACCAAGGAGGGCGATCCCAAGGTCAGCGACTTCGGTCTGGCCAAGATCGAGGACGCCCTCGCCCTGTCGCGAACGGGAGATTTCTCCGGCACGCCCTACTACATGTCTCCCGAACAGGCCGCCAGCAAGCGGATCGGAATCGATCGAAGAACGGACATCTACTCCCTCGGTGTCACCCTGTATGAGATGTTGACATTGAATCGACCCTTCGACGGTGACACCTCGCAGGAGGTCTTGAAAAAAATCCTGCTCGTCGATGCGGTCGATCCGCAGAAGGCAAACCCCCTGGCGCCTCGCGATCTTTCAGTGATCTGTCTCAAGGCGATCGAGAAGCTGCCCGATCGCCGTTATCAGACCATGGATGAATTCGCGGCCGATCTGCAGCGTTTTCTCTTCGGCGATGTGATTCTGGCCAAGCCCGCCGGCATGGGTACCCGTTTCTGGAAAAGAGTGAAACGACATCCCGTGGTCAGCGCGGTGACAGGAGTCACGCTCCTGGCCATCGCCGTCTTTGCCGTCGTGGTTCCCTGGGTGATCGCCAAGGAAGAAAAAGAGAACTCCGCACTGTTGAAGATAGAGAGAAACAAGGCGATCGAGGCCAAGCGGGAGTCGGACGAACGATACAACCAGATCATCCGCCTCTCCGATATCAAGCGCCTTTCGGAGCTCCACGAAAAAGCCGACGCGCTCTGGCCGGCCTATCCGGAAAACATCCCGGGCCTCGAGGATTGGCTGGCTCGGGCTGATGAAGTCCTTGCCCGGCTGGACGGACACCGGGAAACGCTCTCGTCATTTCGCAAGACCGCCCTGCCCTATGGAGAGACCGAGCTTAGGAAGGACCGGGAGACGCACCCCCGGTGGGAAGCACTTCTGGAGCTGAAAAACTCCAGACTCGATCTCGAAGAGCTGATAGCGTCGATCGAGTCGGGCCCCGCAAAGGACGAGGGCTCTGCCGATGGCCCGCGCGAGGGGGAGGCGGCCCCCGATCCGGACGCACTGAAGGAACAGCTTGCCACACTCGACGCGCTCATCGGAGGGCTGGAAGAAACCGTATCGTTGCGCCGGACCTGGGACTTCGAGGACACGGAAACGAAATGGCAGCACGATATGGTCATGGGTCTGGTATCCGGGCTCGAGGCTCTTACCGCCGAAAAGGAGGGCCTGCTCGAAAGCGTGTGGGAACGCCTGGCGTTTGCCACGACCATCAAGGAAAAGAGCGTCGCCGACCATCGGGCGGCGTGGGACGAGGCGATCGCGTCCATCGCGGATCGAGCTGAATGCCCCCGGTACAACGGCCTGGTCATCGAGGAGAAGGTGGGTTTCGTACCGATCGGCCGCGACCCCGCTTCGGGACTCTGGGAGTTCGCTCACCTTCAAACCGGGGAGATTCCCCGGCGGGACCCGGACGGAAAGATCGTGCGCACCGAGGAGATGGGCCTGGTCTTCGTCTTGATCCCCGGCGGCGCTTTCAACATGGGTGCCGTACCGCCGGCGGGGAACAATCCCGCGGGCTCCCCTAATCGGGACCCCGAGGCCCGAGCCGACGAAGGGCCCGTGCATGCGGTGACGGTGGAGGCCTTTTTTCTCTCCAAGTACGAAATGACCCAAGGACAGTGGTTCCGGTTCACGGGGAAGAATCCGAGCGTTTACGGCGCCGAGTCGAATATTGGCGGCCGTCAGCACGATCTTCTCCATCCGGTGGAGAATGTGAGCTGGTACGACTGCTCCGAGATTCTATTTCGATTGAAGCTCCGTCTTCCCACCGAATCGGAGTGGGAGTACGCGGCCCGGGCAGGGACGAGCGCCATTTTCTGGACCGGGGTCGACAAGCAGTCGCTGCAAGGGGCCGCGAACATTGCCGATCATTATCTCAAGAACAACGGGGGAGAGATCTTCAAGTGCGAGGAAACCCTGAATGACGGGTATTCGGTTCATGCCCCGGTGGGAACGTTTTCTCCGAATGCCTTCGGTCTGCACGATGTTCACGGCAATCTCTTCGAGTGGTGCGAGGATATTCATTCCGACAGCTATGAGCACACGCCGGTCGATGGGTCTGCCAACAAAAGGGGCCCGCCGGTCCGGGTCGTCCGGGGCGGCAGCTGGCGCGGCATCTCGTTCCACTGCCGGTCTGCCTATCGGGGAGGGAATGATGCCGAACACCGCTACGATGTCCTGGGTCTTCGCCCATCGGCCTCTTGCCCCTGAATCATTTTCGTGTCTAGCCGTCTAAAAACCGGATTTTTGTGTCCGGTTTCGCCCCCCCCAACACGCTCACTCCTCTGAATGAAATTTGATACTTGAACCTTCATGGGAGGAGCAGAGTTGAAACTTCAATACGGTTTGATTTTTGCCCTGACCAGCCTGGTCTTAGCTGGTATCGGATCTGGTGTTACGAACGGCACCAGCATCGGAAACGACCCCGAATTCGAAAGAGCTGCCGCATGGACACCCGAGGTGCCGGGCTTTACCCACGTCGGGGAGGAGACCTTCTCTTGTGGCGGAGTCTCGCGAACGGTCAAGATTTATTCCCACAAATCGACAGGGCTGGAATTCGTTCTGGTGCCGGGCGGGACCTTCAAGATGGGCGCACCCCATTGGGAAGGAGATTCGGACGAGTTCCCCTGCCACGAAGTGGCCGTGAAACCGTTTCTGCTCTGCCGGACCGAGTGCACCCAGGAAGCTTGGGACAGGATCGGCGGCGAAGACAGCCGCTGCTTCGCCGGCGAGACGCTGCCGATCGAGGGCGTCAGCTGGGAGACCTGTAACGAGTGGTGCCGCAGGGCGGGTCTGCGACTCCCCACCGAGGCGGAATGGGAGTATTCGTGTCGGGCGGGAACGCGTTCGGCCTACTGCTTCGGAAACTCGGATGAAGATCTCGGCCACTATGCCTGGCACAAGGACAACTCGGACGGATCGCCACACGCGGTCGGGCAAAAAAAGTCCAACGCTCTGGGTCTCCACGACATGCATGGAAACGTCTGGGAATTGTGCAGCGACAGGCGGCATGAAAACTACCGCAACGCGCCCGCGGATGGCTCCTCGTGGGAGATCGGAACAAACCCGAAGCGGGTGAAAAGGGGCGGCTGCTTCTCGAGCCACGTCAACGAATACCTCCGTTCGGCAAATCGCGGACAGGGCTTGGCCGACCGGAGTTGCAACTACGCGGGATTCCGTCCGGCGCGGTCGATCAGATGAGTCGACAAGGGCTCGTGTCCAACGGAACTTGACGTCGATTCCCAGGGAGGCGAAGATGAATCTGATGACCGAACATGACCACAACCTCGACTCGAGAACGAGGAGCCTCATCTCCCAGGCCCAGAAGGGGGACCAGGAAGCACTGGCTGCTCTCTACCGCGTCTATGCGGCCAGACTGAAAAGCGCGGTCAAAAAGAGGCTGAGCTCCAAGCTGCGGAACAAGATGGAAAGCGTGGATCTGGTTCAGTCGGTCTGGAAAGACGCCCTGGGTGACATGAAAGGGTTCGAGTATCGCGGACCGGATTCGTTCTTCCACTGGCTGCTCACCCGCCTGACCCACAAGATCCAGGACAAGGGACGGTACTTCGCCACCGCAAAGCGGGACGCCGGGAAGGAGGAGCGGCTCGTAAGAGAAGACACCGAAACGCCCGGAATCCCGCCTCTTCCTTCACAGGATCCCACCCCAAGCGAGGTTGCCATGGCCGGCGAGGATCTGGGCCGGTTCATGGGCCTTCTCGACCGGCTTCCAGAGCTTCAGCGGCAAGCCCTCATCCTCCGGATGAAAGAGGAACTGACTTTCGAGAAGATCGGCGAGATCATGAAAAGGTCGGCCGACGCGGTGCGAAAACTGTACAGCCGGGGAATGATAGGGCTGGGTGAACTCATTCTCGACGAAAAGCGCACCCGGGAAGAGGACGATTGAGGCGCCTGGCCTGGCGGTCGATCTCGATCGCCAGGCGTCAAGAACCTCGCGCGACGCCCACCTGCCGATCGGGATCGGTTCAGCTTCTTCTCGACACACTCCTCCTGGTTCGACCGGTGCATCCGGTCGCGCGGCAGCATTCAGGGAGCAGACGCCATTCAACGTGGGATCGGAATTGTCAAACGGGCATTCATGTGCAAAGATGTGTCCGTGGGTGAATAGGGCTTTCTCTTGTTTTCGCGACGATTCCATACGTGTCACGACAATCCGTTGAGTCTCGTTTCGGGAGGGTGTTTCCATGGATATCAATTTCCACTACGCGGCGATCAAGGTCATTGCGAACCACGCCGGATTCAAGCCCGCGGAGAGCGAACTGATCGCCTACGCGTCACAGTTCGTGGATGATGCCAACGAGTACAAAGCGCTCAATCTGGACAGGGATCCCGGTGTCGACGGCATCCGGTTCGACGGCGTCGAATTCGATCCCATCTGCACCGCCCACAAGGATCTGGATTACGCCAATGCCGTCTTCGACCGCAGGGCGCGGCTGGTGGTCTATGCCTGCTTTCATTTCATTCCTTCCTTCAACGCCCCCACCCCGGCCAAGGGCAGGCAGGTGATCAAGGACGGCAACTTCGCCAGAGGTCTCGTGATGGACGCCCTGAACATACTGAAGGATGGCCAGAAGAAAACGCGTGCGCGCGACCTGATCCGCCTCGGGATCGCCCTGCACAGCTATGCGGACACCTGGGCCCATCAGGGATTCAGCGGCTTCTGGGATCACAAGAACAACGACATTTCCAACGTCAAGATAAAGAGGGGGCCAAACAAATGGGAGTCGGTGAATCTCGTTTCGACGTTCGTCTCCTATGCGGCGCCCGACATCGGACATGGCGAAGCCGGCTCTCTCCCGGACAGAACGGACGTCTCCTGGCATTGCGAGCCCCACAAATACACGAAACACAGAAACAACACGGTCCAGTTTCTGGGGGCGGCGAAAAAGATACTCGAACTTCTTTCCGGGAGGGGTACCGAGGCAGCGCAACCCTGGTCCAGGATCGAAAAAAAGCTCGAGCGTTGTTTCGCGAAACCGGCGGCTGATGAAAAAAAGCTGCGCCGGAAGAACATCTGGAAGAGGGTCTTTCCCCACGTCCGGTTCAACTACAACTCGGACCGGTGGTTCGAGCAGGCTCTCAGTCCCGAGGGCGGATGCTTCGACTGGATCGGCGCGGGACTTGGGCTCGACCCCAAGGACTACACCGTGAAGAAGGGCCGGAACTTCTTCCGGTTTCATGCCTGCGCGCGCGAACAGCGCAAGAATGTGGAGTCCGCGATCAAGAAGCACCGCCTCCATAAAGGTGTCTGAGAAGCGACTCAGGTACAAAAAAAAAACACCTCCCCGGCGATTTTCCCGCCGTAAAAGAGATGCCCAGGCGCACTAACAGACGCAAACCGGTTCCGAATCGGATCTCGAGGATCGTTCTATGAGTCGAAGTGACCGTGAAACCATCGAACAGTGCTTGAACGGGCATCCAGAAACTTACCGGCAGCTCGTTCGCCGCTACCAGGGGAGCCTGCTCTCCTTTCTCGCCGCGAAGCTCGGGAGCATGGAGCGGGCCGAGGAGGCCGGGCAGGAGACCTTCGTCCGCGCCTACTTCGCTCTCGACAAGCTGCGAAAAAGGGACTCCTTCCCCTCCTGGCTCTACGGCATCGCCAGCCGGGTGGCGCTGGAAACCGCACGGAACAGCAAGCGGCACGCGCCGCTCGAGGACGGCGACCGTGCCGGCGACTGCGGCGACCGTGCCGGCGACTGCGGCGACCGTGCCGGCGACTGCGGCGACCGTGCCGGCGACTGCGGCAACGGTTTGACGCCCCCGTCGTCGCGGGACTTCGCCGTGGAGAAGGCGGTGGCCGCCCTGCCCGAGCCCTGCCGCGCCGTGGTGCACCTGCGCTTCTACAGC
Source organism: uncultured Phycisphaerales bacterium (assembly GCA_964620445.1). GTDB lineage: Bacteria > Planctomycetota > B15-G4 > B15-G4 > CAYZWU01 > CAZUHB01. Next base: position 14,085 of record CAZUHB010000072.1, on the reverse strand, counting down.
GGACTCTCCTGCGCCGAGATCGCCGAGCGGCTCGACGTCGCGCCCGGCACGGTCACGAAGAACCTGTCACGCGCCTACGCCATGCTACGCGAGTCCCTGCCGAGGCAGGACTCCCTGCTCCGGCAGGTCCGTCAGCGTGCCGAAACCAGTGAGGTGAAAAAATGAACTGCCACGAATGCAACGAACAGCTCGTCGCTCACGCCGAGGGTCTTCTCGACCGGGACTCGGCCGACGCGGTCGCCGCCCACATAGAAAATTGCGCTGTCTGCCGCGCCGCGGCGGACGACCTCGCCCGGCTCGAGGGTGAGCTCACCGCGAGCGGACAGGAATTCCGCGCGGCGGGACTGGAAGAGAACGTGATGGACCGGATCTTCCGCGAGCAGGCCCACAGCCTGCGCGCGAAGGGGGTGCGCGAGCAACCGCGCCTCCTGATTCAGGCGCTCACCGCCGCGGCGGCGATCCTCGTCATCGCCTTCCTCTGGTACGCCGGCATCGTGCACGACGGGGGCTCGGGCACTGTTGGCGAGGGAGAGGTCGCCCTCGGGCCGAAGGTCGACGACTGGCTCCTCGCGGAATCGGCCGCCACCCCGCCGCCCTCGAACGTGCCGATGAGGCCGTCAGGCACATCGAATCCGGCCTCGGGACTACAGTCCCAGCACAATGCTTCGGGTGCCGCCGACCTCCGTGCGAGGCAAGGGAACCTGCACCTGCAGAACAACACGGGCACCAAGCTCAGTGGCGACACGGTCAGGCATGTCAAGCAGCTCGACGCCCTCGGCTTCAGCTTGGATGCGACCGAGATTTCCACGAATCCCGCGCCTGATACCTCAACCCTGTTGGTTGCGACCGCCGAGACCCGCTCGATTGCCACGGCCGGCCACAAGCTCATGTTCGATGAAGCCACCCGCGATCTGGAGAGCGACGGGTACGGCTTCAGCGTGGGCGGCGCCAAGGACGTGGATAGTTTCCGCCGGAACGTGGAAGCCGGCTTCCTCCCCCTTCCCACCGACATCAGTGTGGAGGGAATTTATTACGACTACTACTTCGACACGGGCGACACATACAGAAGCGATGACCTCTTCTACCCGAGCTATTGCGCCGCGGCGACGTGCGATCCCTTCACGAAGAAGCCGGAATACTATCTCACCGTCGGTCTGAACAGCGGCATGAAGTCTCTCGAACGGAAGAAACTGAATCTCGTCATCGTCCTCGACGTGAGCGGCTCGATGAAGAGCACGATCGCCGCCTATCACTACGACGGCAACGGGACGCCGCCGGCCCGTTCGGAAAGCGCGCCCGTGCAGAAGATCCGGGCCGCCTCGGAGAGCCTGCTCGGACTTCTCGACCACCTGAACGAGAGGGATCGCTTCGGCATGGTCGTCTTCAGCACCAGCGGCCGTCTGGCGAAACCGCTCCGCCTCGTGGGCGAGACCGACATGCCCGCCGTTCGCTCCCACATCGCGAGCCTCGGTGCCGACGGGGACACGAACCTCTCCGACGGCCTCCGGATCGCCTTCGGCCAGTACGACGACGTGGCCGGAGGAGTCGCGGGGGAATACGAGAACAGGGTCGTCGTCCTCACCGACGCCATGCCCAACAAGGGAAACATCGACGACGCCACCCTTCTCGCCACGATCGACGAACAGGCGGCGAAGGGGATCCACACGACCTTCATCGGAATCGGCATCGACTTCAACTCCGAGCTCGTCCACGGGATCACCACCACGCGGGGAGGCAACTACTTCTCGGTCCAGTCGAGCGCCGATTTCAAGCAGCGCCTCGACGAGGAGTTCGACCTGATGGTCACCCCCCTCGTGTTCGACCTGGCTCTCAACCTCGAGTCGAGCGGCTACCGGATCGACAGGGTCTTCGGGAGCCCCGGCGTGGATCGGGCCTCCGGATCGATTTTGAAGATCGACACCCTCTTTCCGAGCCGCCGCGTCGAGAAGGAGACGCGGGGCGGCGTGGTTCTCCTCAAGCTGAAGCGCAAGCACGACTTTTCCCCGTCGGACGACGAGATCTGCCTCGCCGTCACTTTCGAGGACCGCCACGGAAAGAAACATCGTTCGACCCGCTCGATCCGCTTCGGCGATTTCGAGCCGGAACACTTCGACAATCCGGGTGTGCGCAAGGCGGTACTTCTCGCCCGCTATGCACACATGATCCAGAGCTGGCTTCTCGACGCCCGCGCGCCCGGCGGCCCCAGGGACGGGACCTACGCACTCCCCGACGATTTCCGCGTGACCTACGAGCAGGGCATCATGGAGCGCCCCGCGCCCGTCTCCGGGCTCGGCCGCTGGGAGCGGAAGAGCAAACCCCTTTCGGTGAACGACCACTACCGGAAGCTCTTCGCCGACTTTCGCGGACACTTCGCGAGCGAGATGAAGGAGATCGACGACGCGTCCCTCTACCGGGAGGTGATGATCCTCGACAAGCTGTTGCGTTGAGGGAATTTTGCAGCGAAAACCGCCACGAGACTGGATTCATGCATCCAGTCTCGTGCGCTGTAATCTCTCCAGAATGATGTCCGAACCTTCACCCCTCACGGCCTTTCGCAGTTCGGCGCGCGCGAGGCCCTCGTCCAGGCCCGATGCCACGAGCAGTCCCAGCAGCTCATTGAATTCGACCCGCTTCCTCCTGCCCTCTTCCGTTTGATCGCGGCGGTCGTCAAAGACCTTCATGAGGGTCGAGCCGCAGGTACAGTTTCGAGACACGACCACGATGGGGAAGCCTTCATCGCCATAGGATTGACCCGATTGGTCCGGTCCGTTCAACGATTTGGTTTCCCTGAAATACTGCTCGAGGTTTTCATAGACGCGGCCGCAATTCGCGCATTCTTTCGGAAAGGAGCTTTCGACCATCGCGCGCAGCCGCGTGGCAAATTTTCCGCTTGGCATTTTCCTGTCACCCGACCTGAAGAATTATCGAATATCCGATTCCTCTTCGGATTTATGTTCTTATCGTAAATCGCGGAGATTTTGATCAGGCGATTTTCAGCCGCGGCGCATTCAAATTTGCGGAATGCCGATCCCCTTTTCGCGTGCGTACCACCGCCAGAGCCGCGGGCCGGCCAGGCCGATGAATACCTTGGACGAGAACCGGTTCGAGACACATCCGGAATCAACCGGCATCGTCCGCACCTCACGGTTTCCGGGAATCGAGAACGGATCACTTCCAGACATGTTCGCGAATGTACGTTCCTGTCCGGGTGCTGCCGAAGCGTGCCTGGAATTCCTTTTTCGAAGCCTCGTCGGTTTCAAGAAAGGTGTCGGTGACGGCGAAGAACGCGTCCTGGGCGACGCGTTCCGCCTCGACCGCGGCCACGGCTCTCTCCAGCCGCTCGAGCGGCTCTTCCAGACCGGCGGCTCTGGCGCGGGGAGCGAGATCTTCGAGACGGCACGCAACACCCAGCGCGTCGGGCGGCAGGAAGTTCCCGAGTTCGAGAAGGGCTGCTTCCACGGCAAGTCTCGCCTCGAGATCCTCTTTTATCAGGCTCGCGAGCTGCTCCGCTTTCGGGCTTTCATACCCTTTCGCCCGCGGTGGATCGTCCTCGAGAAATGGAACGACGTTGCCCTCGAAGAGCGCGGCAAACATTTTCATCGCTTCTTTCCGGGATGCCCCGGCGTGAAGGACCTCGAGGATCCCGAGTCCGACCTCCCGCGCCGGATCGGGCCGGCTGCAAAACAGGGGGCCGTGGGGAATGACGATGTCGGGAGGCCACCCGATTCCCTCGGTGTAGATTCCATTGATCGGCGTGGGGCGGTTGCGGATGCCGAGGAGAAATTTCATGAGGCCCGAGGGGCATTCGAATACGTCGGGAACGAGCGACCATCCTCCCGTGTTGCGCCCCACCGAGATGACCCTTTCCGTCTCGCTCATGGCCAGAGCGAATGTTTCGGCCGATGACACCTGCAATTCATCCTGGAGCATCACGATGGGTCCATCGAACTGCCATGAACCGGTGGCCTTTAGCCTGCCAGCGGTTCCGTTGTCCGTGCCGTCGGGAAAAAAACGCCCTGCCATGAAGCGGGCCCATTTTTCATCACCGCCGCCCATCGCCCTGCAGTCGAGAAGCAGGACTTCCAGGCCCTCGAGCCTGTCAAGAGCACCGTTGAAAGCGGCTGCGGTGAAGAAATCCGAACTTCCCGTGATGCTAAGGTATCCGACCTTCTTGCACCAAGCCGTCTCGAGGAACGCCGAAATCGCTCCCTTCTCCCACTCCACCCCTTCCGGCAGGGTGGCTCTCAAGAAAGAGAAGCTCTTGCCGCCCGGCCCCTTGCGGGGGAGGGTCGCCGTCACGCTTTTCAGGTCGGGGGTGATGAAAAGCACGTCCATCTCCTGCAGGCTTCCGAACTGAAAGAAACTGTTCCCGATCGACGCAAAGAGGGAGTGATCCGACGAGTACCCCCGCCACATGGTGAACCGCCGCCTTTCCCGCTCCAGAGCGACCCATGCCGGCACCCCGTTGATGGCCGCGACCACGGAACCGAGGGGGACCGTTCCTTCGAGAGGATGGCCTTTCATGATTCCCCTGACGGTCAGAAGTCCGTCGTCCCAGACGATCCAGAGGCCGCCCCCGCCAAGGCCTTCGCGCACCGGCAAAAAGATCTTGCGATCCAAACCGGCCCGGATCACCGCCGAGTGGCCGTCGCGCAGCGTGGCGAGGAGTTGCATGACGTTTCTCACGTGCTCCGTGTCGCTTTCGCACTCTTCGAAAAGCGGGCGGAAGCGGGACGCTATACGCTCCCAGTCGATTTTCTTCGACACCAGGCCGGGATGTTTTTCATCCACGGTCCGTATTATGAAATCGAAATCCTCGAGATACTTCGATCGAGCACCCGGGAAATCCCCATTCAAAGGGATTCCGTCCGCGGTCCGGGCTCTGAGACTGTTGCTGCATGCGTAGAAAAAGATGAGGGCGGTGAAGAGTAGTCGGAGGGAAAAAGGGCATCTTCCTGTATCCATGCTTGAGATTCTCCAAGAAGTGAAAACGTCGGCTGGCCGCTTGGTGCCGGGTTCGTGCCTCTATTCTGTAAGAGTGATATGCTCCGAAATCTTTCTGAAAGATAAGCGGATTATGTTCCTTTTTCCCGGACAGCGGAAGCGCGCGAAAGGGGAAACGCAAAGCGGCGAGGAGGAAGAGAAAGAACTCATCCGTCAACCGGGTCGTGAAAGCCGGTCGTGGATAGACGTATTCGAGCTGTGCAGACAGGGCGGGCAAACCGCCGCGACGGTTACTCGCCCGGCGGATTCAGGATTTCGCGAAGCTTGTCCTTCAGTTTGGCGAGGCGGTATGGTTTCTGAAGAAACCCGGCCAGTTTTTTGCCCACGAAACGGCTCGACACATCCTGCTCGTTGTAGCCGCTCGTGAGAATGACCGGTATCTTTCGCTTCCGGCGCGCGAGATTACGCAATGTCTCCTCGCCGCCCATTTTGGGCATGTTCAGATCCAGAACGATGCAGATGATCTCTTCCCCGCGCGCCTCGAGGAGATCGAGAGCCTCGATACCGTTCCCGGCTGTCAGGACCTTGAAACCGATCTGCTCCAGAAGCTGCTGCCCCATCACGCGGACCGTCTCGTCGTCATCCACGAGCAGCACGGTGCCGCTCCCCGTCCAGGAATTCTCGCTTCCCATCGAATCCCTTCGAGGCCTGGCAGGCTGATCCACTGCCGGAAAGAGAACCTTGAAAGTCGTGCCCCTTCCCGGCTCGCTGTAGATACTGATCGCTCCCTTGTGCCCGCGGACGATCCCGATCACCGCGGCCAGACCCAGGCCCCGACCCTGTTGCTTGGTGGTGTAGAAAGGATCGAAGATCTTCTCCCTGGTTTTCTTGTCCATGCCGCAGCCGGTATCGGCTATCTCGACGTATACGTAAACGCCTTCGGGCAGCTTTTCGATCGGTGAGTACAGATCGAGAGACTCCCTGTCGCACCGGGTCGCTCCGGTTGCGATACCGATCAATCCGCTCTTTTCCCCGATTGCGTCTGAAGCGTTGGTGATGAGATTCATGATCACCTGTCTGATCTGCGTACCGTCGGCCTCGATGGCTGGAAGTTTGCTCCCCAGGTTGTAATTGAGCACGGCCTTTTTGGATATGGACACCTTGAGCAGGTGGCTCATCTCCTCGACCACGGAATTCAGATCGAGCGACTCGACAACGAAACGTCCCTTGCCCGAATAGGCCAGCATCTGTGCGCAGAGCTCTGCCGCACGCTTACCGGCGGTTTCGATCCCCTTCAGGTTCTGACGCGCCTTCGATATGGTCGGCAAGTCGTCCATGGCGAGGTCGACGTTGCCCAGGATACCCATGAGCAGATTGTTGAAATCGTGTGCGATCCCTCCGGCGAGGATCCCGAGGCTTTCCAGTTTCTGGGTGTGGTGGACTTTTTCCTCGAGTTTTTTCTGGTTCTCCTCGGTCCGCTTGCGGTCGGTTATGTCGCGGAGGATGCCTGTAAAATAGAGATTGTCTTTTGTGTTCCATTGCGCGACCGAAAGCTCGACAGGACACTCGTCGCCATTCTTCTTGAGCGCCGTCATCTCCAAGGCACGTCCGAGTACGGTAGATTCTCCTGTCGAGGCGACTCTCTCGAACGCCTTGGTGTGCGCCTCGCGAAATCGCTCGGGCACGAGGATGGTGAGCGGTTTGTCGATCACCTCGTCGGCTCGATATCCGAAAATGGTTTCAGCAGTCCTGTTCCAGAGGATGATCCGGCCCGCGCTGTCGGTGGTGATGATGGCGTCGCTGGCCGTCTCCACGATTGACAGGAGGCGCTGTTCGTTCTTTTCGAGGAGTTTCAAGGTCCGGCTGTTTCTGAGGGATATGGCTGCCAGCTCCGCGAAGGCCGCCGCCATTCGCGCGTCATTGTTGTCGAATCCAACCGGTTTGTTCGCCAATCCGAGCAGCCCGATGGCTCGCCCATCGATGACGAGCGGCGCGAAGAGAACGTTGTCGAGGGCCGCATGGCCCTCGGGCATATACTTCATCCACGAGCTTGCGGAAAAATCGTTGTCGTAGGCCGGCCGCAGGTTCCTGTAGGCGATTTCCCGCAATCCTCGAATCGGCATGGGGAGATCAGGATCGACGGTGCAAGATTTTCCGCCAGAATCCAGAAAAAGAACCTCGTTTTCCATTCCATCTTCGGTCAGCAGCGCCACATATCCGGCAGTGGCGCCGATCAACTTCTTGCAGGAATCGAAGATCGACCGCGCCGCCTGCTCGAAGTCCTTCAACTCGAGGACTGCCCGAGAGGATTCCAGCAATGCGTCGGTCTCGGAGGCGCGTTGTGCGGCCCGCTCCGAAACCTCGGCCAGATCCTTTTCCCTCTGAAGGCGTCTGGTCACGTTCCGGCCGACTGCGAGCACCTCGAACGGGGCGCCATCGGTCTCCTTGAGTTCACAGAATCGCCACTCGATATCGACCAGGCCGCCGTCCCGGGTGAGGATCGGATTGATGCAGGTATCGGGCGCGGCATCGCTCATCGCATTCCGGAAATCGATCCGGACCTTCTCGCGATCGGGCTTCGAAAAAAAAGTCGTGATCCAGTCCCGGCCCGCGGTCTCTTCCAGGGAGTATCCGGCGAGTTCGGCCAGAAAGAGATTGAATCGGACGATCTGTCCTTCCCTGTCCAGGACGATTACGATCACATGGGCCGTGTCGATCAGCCGTTCGCCGAATTCCTTCTCGCGGGCTGTTTCCTCGTTCGCCCGCCGCAACTTCTCGTAGAGCTCCGCGATACGATCAAGTAGATTCTCGACCTCTACCTCGTGGCTGGGACCTGTCAATTGTTCTTCTTTCATGGTCCTTTCTTCCGACAGGTATTGGATTGAGTATGAAGGGGCCGAAAAGCTGCCTCTATCATACCCTTAAGGTAGGGAGAGTGTTATCGCAAAACCTATTTGGCTTGTAGGAAAAATACGGGCAGAGGAGGCCGGAAAAAATTGGCAGGACCGCAAGTGGCCGACCGATCCGTTCAGGGATCACTCGACGATGATTTCGTCGACGAAAAGCCAGGCTCTCTTACCGGCGCCCGGATGCCAATCGGGGCAGACCGCTCTATTTCTCGCAAGAACCCGAATGTAGCGGACCCTTTCCTTTTCGACGACACCTTCCAGCAAATGTAGAAACGCCACGCCTCCCTCGGCACGTTCGACCCGGCTCGACACGTCGATGTCGGCGTATCTCGATCCCTCGGACGAAACCTGAATCCGAACGTCCGTCGGTGGAAAAATCCAGCTGTCCAGTTTCTGCAGAAATCTTGCAGTGATCCGATCGACTTTCACCGGCTTCTCGAGGTCGATGGTTGCATCCAGATCATCGCCCTCGAATCCCATCCACCTGTCGTAATAAAACGCCCACCGCGGGCTGATGTTGTTCACGATCCCGTCGGTCAGGGGCGACGGGCCGCCGCCGCCGTACTTCGGGGACGGCGGATGTTTCAACGAGACGGGACAACCCCTGGCCAGATGGTCTATTTGTCGGAGTTTCTCTTTCGGTCCTCTTGTTACATCGGAATCACCGTACTGAACGCGGAGGTTCTTCAGGTCGTCTTCCAGTTCCCTCACAATCCGGGAATAGGCCGGATCGGCGTGGACATTTTTCAGTTCCATGGGATCTTTGGTCAGATCGAACAGTTCCATGTAACGCCGATTCTCGAATCCCGGGTAACAGATCAACTTGTGGGTCTTCGTGCGGACCCCGTACTGCTCGGGGATGTCGTAGCCCTCGTAGTAGTGGTAGTAGACCTTCTTTCGCCAGTCGGCGGGTGTTCTTCCTCCCAGCAACGGCCGGATCGAGCGGCCTTGCATGTCGCCCGGTATTCGGGCTCCCGCGTAATCGAGCAGGGTGGGAGCAAAATCGATATTCTGAACCATGTCGTCGTTCGTGCTTCCCGGCGTGATCTCCTTCGGATAACGGACGATCAGGGGAGCGTGGAGTGATTGTTCATACATCCACATCTTGTTGTAAAATCCGTGGTCGCCGAGAAAGAAGCCGTTGTCCGATGTGTAGACGACGATCGTGTTCTCTTTCAAACCCGAGCTGTCCACATGGTCGAGCAACCTGCCCACATTGTCATCCAGCGATGCGACCAGGCGCAGGTAGCCTTTCATGTAGGCCTGGTACATCTCTTTGGTGCGCGTTTCGCGGTCGGTGTGCTTTTCGACAACGTTCGAGTATTTTGGGTAATTGCAGTCGGCCATCTTGGAGTAACCGGTGGCTTTCGCCGCGGCGAGCCTCGTATCCCAGCCATCGTGAAGGGTCGGCGGTTCGGGAATCTCCACGTCTTCGTACATGCGGGCATGTTTCGCGTCAGGATGGTGGGGTTCGTGGGGAGCCTTGTGGTGCACCATCAAACAGAACGGTTTGTTCGACGGCCTCTTTTCGATCCAGTCGATCGACAGATCGGTGATCACATCAGTGAGGTAACCCTCGATCTCCTCGCCGCCCGACACGCCATCGCGCCATGTTTTTCCTTTCTCCTTGAAGGGACAATCGAAGAAACGGCCATGTCCCGGGATCACGTTGAAATAGTCGAATCCTGTCGGTTCCGATTTGAGATGCCATTTTCCGATGATCGCCGTTTCATACCCGGCCTGCTGCAACAATTTCGGAAAAGTCTGCTGCTCGCCGTCGAAGCTGTAGCCGTTTTGCAAGAACCCGTTCTCGTGGTTGAACTTGCCGGTCAACAGGGTCGCCCTCGAGGGTGCGCATATGGAATTGGTCACCATCATCGATTTGAAACGCATTCCGTCACCGGCCAGACGATCGATATTGGGAGTCCTGTTGATTCCGCTGCCGTAACAGCCGATGGCGTGGGCCGCGTGATCGTCGCTCATGATGAAGATCATGTTGGGCCTGGCCTTCGATTCCCCGCACGAGGCGAAGAGCAAGGGCAATGACGATGAGGCGGTGCCGATTCCGATTTTCTTCAGGAAATCTCGACGTGTCGTTTTCATTCTCTTCTCGCTGCCTTTGGTTTGTGACCCGCCGTGGTCCGGCGATTGAATTTTGACCTCCCGAGTGCCGGCCTTCGCAATCGGACCTCGACGCTCCTCTTAGCGCGATTATCTCCCGGAGCCAGCCTGGCGGCAAGGCCACAAGCCGTTGATTGGCGCCGAGATGATCATGGCAAGAGGTGACCGAATCCGCGCCGGCATGCGGTTCATCTGAATCGCCTTTTTTTCTTATCGAAATTACGTGGCGCCATGACCGTCGATTCGGCCGATAACTTTATTATGAAATCGGTGAAAACGATTGAGGACACTGTCAAGCTGCCCGGAAAAAAGGCCGGTCCGATCGACCACCGGCAGGATCCTCCGCGGACCGTCGGGGTATCGGCATCCCCCCTGTCCCCGGAGCACTACAAGGCGCTGGAGAAGGCCAAGAGGCTCCGCCGCCGCATCGACCGCGCAATCGGCGTTTCCACTTTCAATGGCTGGTGCACGGCCCTGTTCGCCGCACTGGGCGCGCCCTTCGCGGTTTTCAGCATCACCACCCTGGTGATGTGCGCGGGTCTGGGCGCCATCGCCTTCCACGAATTCAAGGGGCGGCGGATGCTGCGGGAGTTGAACCCGGCAGCGCCGCGGTTGCTCGGCGTCAATCAGCTCGCCTTCGCGGGCCTGCTGATCGTCTACAGTGTCTGGAACATCTACCTCGCCCAGACGCAGCCGAGCCCTTATGCGGACGTCATCGCAAACCAGACCGAGCTCGCCGGTACGCTCGGTTCTGTGGATGAACTGTACAAGAGCGCCTCTCTGGCGGTGTACGGTTGCCTCATCGCGGTGGCGTTCATCTTCCAGGGCGGGATGGCGCTCTTCTACTTCAGGCGAACGGCCCATGTCCGCGCATACGTCGATCAGACACCGCGGTGGATACTGGACATGCATCAAAAGACGACATGCAGTCCGGACGAAAGGCCGCTCGATCTTTCCGACGGCCTCTGATCGCGGCGTGAACAGGGCGGCGATCGACACCGTCTATTCGACAACGATTTCGTCTGCAAAAAGCCATGCCTTCCCGCGGGCACCCTTGTGCCATTCGGGGCAGGCTCCAACACTTTTTGCCGTGACTCGAACATACCGGCAAGAGACACCATCGATCGTTACGGAAAAATCCTCGATGACCCTGTTTTCGTTCGGCGCGGGTTTTCCCCCGGACAGAGCGGTGATCGAGTAGAACTCGCGAGCGTCCATCGAAAGGGAAATCTCGACTTCGAGAGGATGGAAGATCCAGTGGGACTGGGCTTCGAGGAATCCGGCGGAGATTCGCGATATCTCCTCTTCCTTTCCCAGGTCGAGCAGAACATCCAGATCGTGACCCTCGACGCCGACCCAGTAACCGTCCTCGTAGAGCGACGAGGCTCTGATTCCGTCGGTGAGCACATTCACCCCGTTTCGGGAAAACTTCGGGGTCACATCGTTCAGGAGGCGGACCTTCTTGCCCACGGCCAGATGGTCGACCTTGTGGATCTCATATTTCGTGTTCCGAACCTCGAGAGATCGCCAGATATCCGGCCGTCCCGTGTTCTTCTGTTTTCGACCCGGTGTGCTCCGGCCGTCTTCAACATATTTTTCCAGCAAGCGCGTCAGGCGATGAACCACGTCCGGGTATTTTCCATAAACATTTTCCTTCTCGCCGATGTCCTCGTGGAGATCGTAGAGCTGGATCATGGGGAGGCCCCTTTGCAGGGCGATCTCGGGCGACAGGGATCCGCCGCCCCCGGAACCTGGACATATCTCGAGTTTCCATTTGCCCTGCCGGATGGAGAAGGAGCCATCGCCGCCAAGGTGCACCGTGGCTTCCCTGAGTGCTCCCTCCGTTTTCCGGCCTGTCAAGGCGGGCAGAATGTCGAAGCTGTCCTCGCCCGCGCTGTCCGGCAGTTCGACACCCACGATGCCCGCACAGGTGGCGAAGAGGTCCGTCAGACAGATCACCTCGTCGCTCACCGAACCGGGCTCTATCTTTCCCGGCCAGGAGGCGAAGAACGGAACCCGGTGGCCGCCTTCCCAGATATCCGCTTTTCGGCCGCGGAAAACATGGCTCGGGTTGTGGCCGTATTTCAAGACGGAATCCAGGGCCCCTCCCATATCCGTCCCATCCATGCGCGGCGAACCGTTGTCGCTCGTGAATATGAGCAGCGTGTTCTCGGCCAGATCGTTCCGCTCGAGCGCTTTCACCACATTGCCGACGATCGAGTCCACCTGATGCACGAAGTCGCCATAGAGACCGGCCCGGCTCTTTCCCAGGTGCTCCTCGGTCGGCGCGATCGGTGTGTGCGGCGCCGTCAACGGGAAGTAGAGGAAAAAGGGTTCTTTCGATCGCGCCCGTTCGTCGATGTAGTCGACCGCCCTCTGCTCGATATCGGGCAGCACCCTGTACAGGTCCCAGTTCTCGAGCATGACACCCGGAACGCCGTGCATGGCCACCGGTTTGTCTTTCGTCGGAATGCCGACGGTGCGGTTGTTTTCTATATAACAATAGGGAGGGTAGTTGGGAGCGTCCATCCCGAAGAAGTAGTCGAATCCGCGGGAGGTGGGACCGTTCTCGAGAGGTCTGGCGAAGTCGACGTTGTGACCTTTCTCCGACCCGGTGTACTTGAGTATCCCACCGCTCTTGTCCCGCCAATTCAATCCCAGGTGCCACTTCCCGATACAGGCCGTGTGGTAACCGTTGTCTTTGAGGTACTGCGGAACGGTCAGCCTGCCCTCTTCGATCAACGGCGGATCGAACGACCAGAGAGCGCCCCCTTGCCTTCTCGATCGCCAGGAATAACGGCCTGTCAGGATACCGTACCGTGTCGGTGAACAGAGCGAGGAGCTGGAATGAGCATCGGTAAATGTGATTCCTCGCGCGGCCAGCCTGTCCAGATTCGGTGTGGAAATCTTGGAATCGGGATTGAGACAGGATACGTCTCCATAACCCAGATCGTCGGCCAGTATATAAACGATGTTGGGACGAACCGCTGTTAGCGAACGGCATTCCGAAAACCCGCCGGCGGCCAGAGCGGTAACACCCAATCCGGCAAAGCGTACAAAATCACGTCGACTGAGATTCCTGCTGTCCATCTTCCTTCCGACCACGATCCACGGTTCGTTCTACACCTCGGGCGACGAGAAGGTCCGGTTGAAAAAGCTTGGCAGATCCCATTTTACCCTGATAAGAGAAACAGGACCGGGTAAAAACAGGAGTTCCTACCGCGGTCCTATTTGATACTGGCAGCCTGTTGAAGGGGCGAGTCAAGGCAAGTATCGATTCCGCCGATACAGCCGATCAGACACCGAGTTTTTCTCTCAACGTCTCCGAATCATCCTGCACCTGGCTGGTGATTTTCTTCAAGGCGTCGGACATGGCCAGGACGAGGGCGGCGCGGACCGTGGGAACATGGCTTTCTTCATTCGGCAGCCCAGGATATTGTGACGGCGAAGGATTGGGAAGCTGGGAGTATCCCCAATAGCAGGCCGAATAGGCTTCACCCTTGCCCGATGCGGAATACACGGCAAGAGAACCCTTTCTGGGATCGATGATTTCCAGTTCGAGTTCGACATCGGCATCGTAGTAGCTGCACGGAACGCCGAACATGGTCGAGACGCCCAGGGTCAGAAGCGTGGGGACCGACCAGATGAAATTCCTTTCGAAATCGGTGTCGATTACCTTGCAGTGGATCTTTGCGTTCGATTTGGGCAGGTTCAGATCGATCATCGATCTCACGTGACGATCGAATGTTCTTCTGGCCAGTTCATACATTTGCGGGTGATTGGCCGTTCCGGCGGCAACAGCGGGTACGTGAACCTGCGTGGCGTTGATTCCGGTGACCTTCAGATGATTCTTGCTGTTGAAACCGAACTGGGGCGTGTAGACGGTCGAAGTCGACGCTTGCCTGCCCGTGTAGCGGGACGTTGTCGGAAAGGACATCTCAACACTCGGATCGAGAACGATTTCAACCGGGGGTAAGGCGTTCGCCTGAGGCAGGGAGTCGGAAGGGACAAGGCTGTCGATGTCGACAGCCTTGCATGAGCAGAGTGAGATCAGAAGGACGAAGATAGCGATTTCATTTTTCATCTTTCATTTCCAATCCTGACAATACCA
>CAZUHB010000071.1:0-28513 GCA_964620445.1 uncultured Phycisphaerales bacterium | reverse complement strand
GGCAGAGCCTTATAAATTCTCACCGGCAGAGCCGGTGGATTAACTATGATTTAATCTAGCCACACTTCAGATCTTGTGCCACGTAAAAACAGGAACGTTAAACGCTCTGAGACCCGACTCGCGCAGCGGCGTGGGACTCCCCAATTGGCAGTGGATCGGACAGAACGGAAAAGGCTGTATCTGTTCAATTAATATCTCTCTATAGATTGATCCACTATTGTGATACAGTCGAAGCGACAGCGCAGAACAGGTCGATATCGAGTCGTGTCCATTCCGGGAGAAGGCCACATGAGTGCATCCACGTGGGCGGCAGCCCATCGTCCATCGCCGGTGTTTTCGTCGATCCTGGCCCTCCTGTTGACAGTGGCACTGGTCGGCGCGCCCGCGTTGGCCCAGACGGAAGAAACCGAGCCCGGCGCTTCCGATGGGGCCGCGACCGGCCGCCCGGGTTTCACCGCGGCCCTGCCGGGCGGCGAGAATCCTGCGCCTCCTGCCCGGACCGGAATGGTCTCCGCCTATGAAATCACTTCCCCAGCGGGACTGTTTTCGGGGAGTTACGCGGAAGGACGACTCCACGACTTCATGATGGAAAACGATCGGATCGCTGTCGTTGTCAGCGCCATCGACCACATCGTGCACTACGCCTCGAGTGGAGGCAACATCATCGATGCCGGGTCGAGCACCAACCGGCTCGACGCCATCAGGGAGGTCTACACCTATTTCGACGACGATTGGCCCCGTCAGGCGGTTTACGACTCGCTGCAGATCGTGGATGACGGATCGTCCGGCGGCCCCGCGGTGATACGCACGACCGGAGTGGACTCCAACGATTCCTCGCTGGAGGTCGTCACCGAGTACTCCCTGGAAGCTGACGTCGACCACGTGATGATCACGACCACCCTCACCAACAGGGGAAGCGGCAGCATCAACGATTTCGAGCTGGGTGATGCCTTCAACTGGGGCGAGTGCCGGAAATTTGCGCCCCTTCATGGATTCGACATCACGGGACAGACCACGACCGGACCCTGGCTGGCCGGAACGGCCGATCCGGTCACGTACGGCTACCCGGGCCATTACGGCGACATATGGGGTCCCCACGGAAGCACCTGGTCGGACATGAACGCCACCGTGGCGGATATCGGTCCCGGGGACACGGTCAGCTACTGCCGGGCTCTTGTCGTCGGGGGAAGAGACATCGCATCCGCCGCCACCGTGATCCACGAGATCCTGAACAGTCCCGTCGGGTCGGTGCAGTGCACCGTGCGCAACGCGGCGACAGGCCAGCCTCTTCGCGGTGCCATCATCGATGCCTACAACGACCTCGGGGAGATCTATCTTCAGATGGAAACCGACGCCACCGGATCGGCCGGCACAACCCTGCCGCCCGGAAACTGGCGGCTCGTGGCATCATCGGAGAAATTCATTCCGCAAGAGGTCTGGCTCGTCGTGGCGGTTGGAGGCTACGAGAGTCACGACTTCGTCCTGCCGCCCAAACTCTCCCTCGACCCGAAAGACCCGACCCTCTATCGTGCGATCGGAGACACCCTGACCGTGATCCAGCGGCCTCTCGTGAACATCCCGGCGATCGTTGTGGAAGGAGACATTCTCCACATCGACTGCGACGCCGATGAGGCCACCACCGGCTGGGGGGCGGCGCTGACGCGCGGCGCGATCGAGATTCCCCTCGACGTGCAGGCCGCGAGTCACGATCCGAGCACGCTGTGGTGGCGGCTTTCGTGCCCCGTTCCCCAGGTGGCTCTCCATGAACTCTACGATCTCAGGATCACCGCGGACGGCGGAATCGACGATGTGACGCTGAATGCGGTGAAGGTCATCCCGGCGTTCAAGAACGACTACTACTTCATCCATATCACGGACACCCACCTCCCCACCCACATGTACTACACCGAATCGGGTTCGGAAAAGGACAGATCGGAGGAGATCGACCTGCTCGAGGTGATGGCTGACATCGACATCATCAATCCGGAGTTCGTGCTGCTGACCGGTGATCTCGTCAACGAGGGAGAGCTGGAAGACTTCCTGAACTGGCGCGTCTACACCAGGGCCCAGGCGCTGCTTTGCGACTTTCCCGTGCCCGTCTTTCTCACGGCCGGCAACCATGATATCGGCGGCTGGGACGATACGCCCCCTCCCGATGGAACGGCGCGCCGCGACTGGTGGCGATTTTTCGGATGGAACCGTCTGGACGATCCCCCCCCGGGCGCGCCCTGGTACACGCAGAACTACAGCTTCGACTACGGGCCCGTGCACTACGTGGGGCTCGAGGCCTACGACAACTACGACGGATGGAGATACGACATCTACGGCGAGGAGAGCTTCACCCCCGGGCAGATCCAGTGGTTGAACAACGATCTTGCAGCGGCCTCCGGCAGCGACGCGCAGGTTCTCTTCTACCACTTCGATTTCAAGAACGAGCTGAATCTCAATTCACTCGGCGTCGAGATGGCGCTGTGGGGCCATATTCACAGCGACGACGGCAACATCAACAAGAAGCCCTACGACCTCGCGACGAACAATGTCTGCGACGGGAGTCGGAGCTACCGCCTGATAAAGGTTTCCGGGGGCACGCTGCAGCCCACGCACACCCTCTCGGCCGGATCGGCCGGTGAGAATCTCTC
The DNA here is from genome assembly GCA_964620445.1 of uncultured Phycisphaerales bacterium. Classification (GTDB taxonomy): domain Bacteria; phylum Planctomycetota; class B15-G4; order B15-G4; family CAYZWU01; genus CAZUHB01. The sequence continues at coordinate 25,874 of CAZUHB010000071.1, read as the reverse complement.
CGTCGACTTCGCGCCTGCCAACAACGGCACGCACGACGATGTCACCGCCCAGATCGCCAACGACCACGATCAGAGATTCGAGCAGGGCCTGTTGAAATTCGTGATGCCCAAGGGATATGGCAGCGCGCAGGTCACCGGCGGCACTCTGCTCCAGATCGACGAATCGGGCGCCTTCGCGGTCTATTACGTGGGCGTCGATATCCAGTCCCTCGCGGTTCAGACCGTCAACCTGCACCTGGAACTGTAGAGACTTCTCGGGCACTCGCGATCGGTCGCCTCGATCTCGATCCGGTCTCTCCCGCGAGTTTCCATCGGCACACTTGACGGGAGCGGTTCGAGTTTTCTATTTTTCGGCATTCCTTTCCGACTGTTCTCCATCGTTCTGTTCAAGGAGGCCCATCTTGAAAACAACTGAAATCACGCCCGAGCGATCTCGTTCCTCCGGGTGGCCGACCGCATCTCTCCTCGTCGCCGCGACGATCGTGCTGCTGTTCAGCGGTTGCGCCTTCCTTCCGAACCTGAGCGAGAACGAGACATCGGTCGATGCGGGAGTGGATCTGCTGAACAAGTACGTCTGGCGCGGAATGGTCCTCTCCGACGTCCCGGTGGCACAGCCTTCGATCAGCGTCGCCAACAGCGGCTTCGGTATCAACGTGTGGGGCAACATCGACCTGGACAAGCGCGCCGATGGCAGGGACAACGCGAAGCAGTTCAACGAGATCGATTATACCCTGACCTACGAGCATCAGTTCGACGCTCTTTCGGTGACTGGCGGCGTGATCCACTACACCTTCCCGAACGTGGGGCTTCCCACCGCGGGGGTCAAGCCCGGGAACACGCTGAAGGACGGCGACACGACCGAGGTCTTCGCCGGCCTGAGCCTGCCCGATGTGATCTTCTGCCCCGCTGTCACCGCCTACGTCGATGCAGATGAGGTCGCGGGCGGTTCCTACATCAACTTCAGCCTGAGCCACTCGATCGACCTGCCGATCGCCGAAGGCTGCCCTCTCGATACGGCCGACTTCGGCGTCGGCGTGGGTTGGGGATCGTCGGAATACAACAGGGCGTACTTCGCCGACAATCCGAACCCGGGAAGCGGTCTCAACGATGTCACGGCCTCGGTCTCTTTCCCGATCGATGTGGGCGCCGGCGGCGAGAGCGGTTGGATACTGACCCCTACCCTGATTTACACCAGCATTCTGGACACCGATCTGCGCCACAGCCATGGCGAAGAGGATGGAAGTCTGATCTGGGGAGTGAATCTCGGAATCCCCTTCTAGCGAGGAACGATTGCGCGGAGCGCGACGACTTGCGCGGAGCGCGACGACTTGCGCGGAGCGCGACGGCTTGCACGGAGCGTCACGAAAGAAAGGAATCACTTTTTTGAGATAGACCGCCGGAGACGCCCCGCACGACAACGATGAAGCCCTCCCCCTGGGCCGGAGGTAGGCTCCTTCCCCGCGGGCCGGAAACGCGAACCACTAACAGACTTTCTAATAAAACATTACAACTGCGGACCCGGGTCAAGACCTTTTCGCTTCCTCGACGCCATTCTCGGCGCTGTCCAATTGAATACACAAGGAAGGGTGCACACTCGCTCTCGACTTTCGAGAAGATGCCACTGAGCGATCACGAACGTTTTTTGTTTTCCCCGGGTTCTGTTATAATCAAACAGAATAAATACAACTCAGAGTACTATAAAAACCAAGAGACGGAGGGACGACTCCGGGTGCGGTCGATGAGAACAATCCCATGGATCATTGATCGACTCTCGGTAGGATTCCGCACGGGACAGGTGCCGACCGCGAGTGCCAATCGTTTCCGCGCAGATCGTCGTCGAGCAGAACCGGAAAGGTAAGAGACTCATGACACGGACAGTGATTCTCTGCAGCGCGGTATGTTTGTTACTCGGTTTGGCGCTCTTACGTACGAGCGTGCTCCTCGCGAGTTCCGCCCAAACGACCCCCGCGCCCCGTTCATCTGCCGCAACCCAGGGTTTCAGCACGGTCTTCGATATTGTCGGTATCTCGGGCGGCGACAAGCTGGGCATGGTGCTCGAAAACGCGGGCGATGTAAACGGCGACGGAATCGCGGACCTTGCGGCCGGTGTGCCCCACCATGACGGCGATGCCGGCCGGGACACGGGCCTCGTTCTGGTTTACTCGGGCGCCGATCGATCGATCCTCTACGATATCGAGGGAAACCAGGCCGGAGCGCGCGTCGGCGAAAGCCTGTGCCGCGCCGACGACACGGACGGCGACGGTGCGCCCGAACTCTGTGTGGGCGCACCCGGGGCAGACAGCACGCTCCACACCGACTGCGGCCGTGTCTTCGTACTCTCGGGCCGCACCGGCGCGGTGCGCGCCATCATCGACGGCGCGGACGACGGTGAATCATTCGGTTTCGCCCTGGCCCGTGCCGGCGACGTGAACGCCGACGGCTTGACCGAAATCCTCGTCGGCGCTCCCCTGGCCGACGGATCAACGACCGACAACGGCCGGGTGGCACTGATCACCCTCGGCGGAGATCTGCTCGGCCAGGCCGAGGGCGAAGAGGCGGGCGACAACTTCGGCTATGATCTCTGCACGATCAGCGACACCGGCTCCATCAAACCCCGCTTCTGGATCGTGGGAGCCCCTTTTCACAATCCGAACGGGCTTTACGATGCAGGACGGATCTACGTTTTCTACGCCGATCCGGTGAAGCTGATCACCGTGCTCGACGGAGTGAACATCTGGAGCCGTTTCGGATCGGTTCTCGCCTCGGGAGGAGACGTCGACGGGGACGGCCGCGAAGACCTCCTCGCCGGAACCCCGAGGGAATCGGGCGCCGCCGGCTCGAAGGCGGGACGGCTCCGGGTCATTTCGGGCCGAACAGGCCAGATCCTGCATTCCCTGGAGGGAGCGAACGAAAAGGACGAGTTCGGCCACGCGGCAATTTTCGTGGGCGACGTCAGCGGTGATGGCTGCGACGAATTTCTCGTGGGAACGCCTTTCTACGACCTTTCCACGGGCTTTGGCAGCGGCAACGGCCGCGTCGACCTGTACGACGGCAACACGGGCACCCACCTCGTCGAATTGCTCGGCATCGGCGAAGGCGAAACCTACGGCTGGGCGCTCGGCGCCATGGGAGATATCGACGGCAACGGGATCGTCGACTTCGCCGCAGGGGCTCCGAGCTATGACGAATATCTTGGCAATAGCGATATAGGCATCATCCGTCTCTGCGCGGGTTCGGACGGCGCGACGATCGACGAGATCAAGGGGCGCAAGGGGGGCGACCAGTTCGGTTTCTCCGCTGCCGGCGGCTCCGATTTAGACGGTGACGGCATCGACGACATCGCTGTCGGCGCGATCGGCCATGGCCAGTCGGGACAAAACTCGCTCGGCGCGGTCCACCTCTTCTCGGCTGACGGATCACTCTTGACCGTGATCGCCGGCGACGAGGAAGAGGCGATGTACGGCGCCGCCATCGTCGGACTGGGCGACATCAACGGGGACGGTCTCGGGGACCTGGCCGTGGGCGCGCCCTATGCCGATATTGCAGGCTCTGCAAAACAGGGACAGGTCTTTTTCTACTCGGGAACCAGCGAAACTCCTTTCCGCATCATTACCGGGGATTCAGATGGCGAGCAATTCGGCTCTGCCCTGGCGCGCATTCCGGATATGAACGGAGACGGTCGCGCGGAGGTCCTCATCGGCGCTCCAGTCCACTCGTCCAAACGGGGCCAGGCCCGCCTCTTTTCCGGAGCGACGGGCGCTCTTCTGGACAGCCACAGCGGCAGCCATTCGGGCGAGAAATTCGGCGCCGCAGTGGCTTCGGCAGGCGACGTGAACGGCGACGGAACCGTCGATCTTCTCATCGGGGCGCCCGGCTACACTTCAGGCGGACTCAGCAACAGGGGCCGGATCGAGATCCGCTCCGGCCTTGACGGCTCCCTTCTGGAAGAACGGATCGGCGAGAACGAAAGCGACGCTTTCGGTTGCTCGGTGGCAGGACTGGGCGACCTCAACGGGGATGGAGACCTCGAGTACATGGTTGGAGCTTTCCACTACTCGTCCATACCCAACGCTCTCAACGGGGCCGCCTACGTCTTCTCCTACAACCACGCGACCCCGCTTTATTTCTTCGAGGGAGAGAGCTATCGCGCCCAGTTCGGTTATGCCTTGGCCGCTCCCGGCGACATGAACGGCGACGGGATCGGTGATATTGCCGTGAGCGGTTTTCGCAACAACGCACCGGACGGCCTTGGCGACAGCGGGAGGGTGTCCGTTTATTCCGGAGCCGACGGAAACCGCCTCGCCTGGATGGACGGCGAATCGGGCGGAGACCAGATCGGCTCTTCGATCGCCGGAGTGGGCGACATCGACGGCGACAGCCGCAACGAAATCGTGACCGGCGCCCATCTAGTCGATGTGGATTCAACGGGATTCAACACGGGCAAGGCCTACGTGCTGAAAGTGGACCCCTGATCCGGACGGCCGCGAATCGATCAGCGGTACTCGTCGTCGAAAATCCCGATCCCGTCCACGGGGATCTCCCGGAATCCCAGGTCGAACACCGGCGCGTCAGGGAGGAGACGCCAGTCATTGCGCGCGGCGTCGACGAAACCGGGATCACCCTCGATCCAGTTCTTTTCGAAGGTCAGGTAGGCGGTCTGTTCGCTCAGTCCGTCGTACAACTCCAACCACCCGCCGCCGAAGCGGATATTCCGAACGACCCTGTTTCCCTTTGCGCTCACGGGATCATCCTCCAGGAGCGTGGCGAGCTCGGGGTACCTCGAACCGTAGACGGGCCCCGTCGCGTTCACCGCTTCGAGCCTGTCGAAGAGGGTCGTTGTCGTGCCGTCGAAGTAGTACGATGCCCACCCCTTGCCGCGCTCGTCGATATGAACCGCGTGCCGGCAGTCGATGAAGATGTTGTTCTCCACGCGATTGTGCCTCCCGCCGCCGATCAGGACCCCCCGCCGCGCGCCCTGGCAGATGTTGCCGAAGACCTCGGTTCCGCTGGTCCAGTCGTCGAGATAGATCGCCTGCACATCGCCGTGGCCGAGGTGATGAAAGTAATTGTAGCGGATCACGTTCCCCTGCTGCGACCAGTCGCGTCCCATGTAGAACGCCCCGCAGTCGTGGGTCTCCATGCAGACGTGGTGGACCTCGTTCGACTCGACGGTGTGATCGTTTCCGGAGAGCCCTATGGCCATGTGCGGGGCGTCGTGGATCAAATTGTGAGCGAGGCGGTTGCCGACACCCGAAACGGACAGCGCGGGAACGTAGGTGCGGACAGTGAGGCCGAAATCGCGGATCCTGTTGTTGACCGCGTAGTTGAGCCCCGGTGTCAGTGTCTTCCGGTCTCCACCCGAGATCGAGATGCCGTTCCTGCCGAGCTGGTGCAGGTCGCAGGAAATGACTCCGTTCCCCTCGCCGGAGAGGGTAACTGCAGCCGTACCCAACGAGGCGAGGGTACACCCGGCGACGCGGTTCGCCCGCCCTCCGGCGATCGTGATCCCGCCGCTGCGGCAGCACTCGAAAGTGAGCCGCTCCAGCGCGATGTACGATGCGTTCCGCATGACGACCATCGGGGACTCGAGCATCGAGATCATCACCTCGGCGCTCTCGATCGGTGCGGGGGGCCAGAAATAGAGGGTGCCCTGTTTGCGGTCAAGGAACCACTCCCCGGGCCGGTCGAGCTCCTCGAGCACGTTGAGGAAGTAGAAGCGCGCTCCCTTCTTGTAGCCGTAGACGCCATGAGGCGCTTCCGTGAAGATCCGCTTCGCCGCCCTGTCCATCTTCACGACCCGCTCGAAGGAGTCGGCCCAGTCCCACGTCCAGTAACCGTGAACCCAGGGTTGAACATCGTCGCTCCAGCGTTCGGGCCGATCGCCGGTGTAGACGAAGCTCCCTCCCTCCTTGCCCTCCGGCACTCCGTCGATGCGCGCCCACCCGTCGTTGGGCCACCGCGCCAGTTGCATCTTCTTCCCGTCGAAGTAGAGCTCCAGGGAGCCTGTCGCACCGCCCCGTCCGAATCCTTGCCGGAGCAGTGTTCCATAGCCGGTGATGCCCGCGGCGCGCAGATCGGCAGCCACGACCGCGTCCCGCGCGGCCGGGTCCAAACGGTCGCGGATCGATTCATCGGCGATCGGATCGAAGCGGCGCATGATCTCCCCGCCCACGAAACGGGGCCGCTCCCCGTCGACGGAGCGATAGACGATCGGGCTCGTTGGAGAGCCGCTGTCCGCGGCATCGAGCTCGAACGGCTTCCGGCGCAGGTAGGTTCCACCGGCGATCCTGACGGTCACGCCGCCGGGCGGCAGACCTCTCTCCGCCTTCAGGGCGCGGATCGCGTCGCGCGCCCGTTCGAGTGTGGCGAAAGGCCCATCGGTTCCGTCGACTTCGGCGATCTTTCCAGACCAGAGGTCATCGCCTCGCGGCGCGACATGATAGACCTCGTTTTGCGCGAAGTCCCGAGTGTGGCGGTCGACCATCAGCTGGAGATCGGTGCCGACCTCGACCGGCGCAACGCGCTCCGGCCCGCCCTCGCCGGCCGCCCCGGTCTGTGCGATCACCGGATTCCGGTTCATTCCGAGCAGCGCCAGAACCAGGCCGGCAGCGATCATGGCATTCTTCATCGGTTGACTCCTTCCGGTTCCTGGGCGTGTGCGCTCGTCGAACCCTCGGCGCCATATTGTAGTCGTTGCACGCACGCCGGACCATCCGGCTGATCGCCCGAACGACGAATTTCTCGCCGATCGGTCACGCGACGTTCTGTCGCGGCCGTTCGCGGGCGCCGTCCGTTTCTGCAATATCCCGGGGTTTCGCCTTCGGTCGAATATTTGTGCCGTATGCGGTTGATTCCGATCACCTCCTGGCCTTATCATCCTGTTCCCCCGATGCATTCGCTGAGGCACCCCGGATGGAGACTGTCGTGAGAATATTCATTGCAATCATCTTGTTCTCTTTCTTTTCCACATCGTTGCAGGGTGAAGACGCGGCTTGCCGCTGGAATCAATTCCGGGGACCGGGCGGGGCGGGCATCGCCCCGGACCAAAAAGCGCTGCCCGCGACGCTCGACGACAAGACCGCGATCTGGAAGAGCGAGGTCCCCTACGGGCACTCTTCGCCCTGCATCTGGGGGGACAGGATCTTTATCACGGCGATCGACGGCACTAACCTGGAAACGATCTGCATCGATCGGATCGACGGGAAGGTCCTCTGGAGAGCCGAGGCCTGGTACGAGTTCATAGAAAGGGTGCACCGGACGAACAGTCCCGCCACTCCCACGGCAACGACGGACGGCGAGCGGGTCTATGTCTACATCGGTTCCTCGGGGCTGCTCTGCTACGACTTCGACGGCAACGAGGTGTGGAGCCGGATCCTGAGGCCGTCGCCGAACCTCTACGGCAGCGCGAGCTCCCTCATCCTTGCCGGCGAGCATCTCGTTTTCCTGAACGACAACAAGCGCGAGTCCTATCTCGAAACGATCGATCCCGCCACTGGAGAGACGATCTGGCGCACGGAGCGCACCGGGCTGCAGTACAACTGGACGACGCCGTTCCTCCGGAAAGAGGAGGGTGTTCTCGAACTCGTTATCAATGGCCAGGGCGCGATCAGGGCCTATGATTTGGCCAGCGGCTCGGAGCGATGGGAGCTGCCCGGACTCACCGACGAACCGTGCGTCACCCCCGTCGCGGGCAACGGCTTCATTTTCGTCACCTCTTACAACATGAAAACCAACACGGAGGTGATCGGCCTTCCCGCCTGGGATGATCTGATCGAGGAGCTCGATCTCGACGGCGACGGAGAACTGACGCTGAAGGAGTCGAAGCCGAAGAAGTCGATCCTCTCACGTGCCGACGCTGACGGCGAAGGCGATCACCCGCTGTGGGGTTTTCACTCCTTCCTGGACGAGGACAAGAACGGCAAACTCACGCGCGCCGAGTGGCAGAAGATCGTCGACTGGGTGGACAGCTTTCCCCAGGAGAATGCCCTTCTGGCGGTGAAACCGCCTGCCAGTCCGGACGATGTCGCCGAGATCGCCTGGAAATACACGAAGGGCGTGCCCGAGTGCCCCTCCCCCCTCTATTTCGATCACAGGGTCTACTTGGTCAAGAACGCCGGCCTGGTCACCTGCCTGGACAGCAGGACGGGCAAGGAGATCTACCAGGCCAAGCTGGGTGCCGGAGGGCCCTACTATGCGTCTCTCGTCGTGGGCGACGGCAAGATATATGCCGCCTCGGCGCGGGGAACGGTGACCGTGTTCAAGGCCGGGGACGAGCTGGACATCCTCTCCCGCAACGAATTCAAGGAACGCATATCGGCCACGCCCGCGCTCGTCGACGGCAAGGTCTATGTGAGAACGAGCAAGCATCTCCACGCTTTCGGGCTCTAGAAGACGCCAGGAGGCGCGCCGTGTTCGGCAAGGAAGATCTACATGGCGATCCGCGAAACGCAACCGGACGGATGGCGTCGCTCGGCCCCCATCAACTTTGCCGACGGTTTGAGCGGAGACATCCTGATCGTTCACGGGACAGGCGAGACCAACACACACATCCAGATCCCCGAGGGGCCGGTCGATCGCCTCGTAGAACCCGGAGAGCGGAACTCACTCCCAGATGACCTCCCCACGGATCGGCGATCCGGGAGTGTCCGGTTCGGCGAAGCGGGCGTCGATCAAGGTCACCCGCACCTCGTGATCGGGCCGATCGGGCGCGAAGCCCACGGCCTCGATGATTCCGGCGGACATGTTGAGAACCCCCCTGGGCTCCACGGCGGTGACCGTGGTGTAGAATCCGGGATCACCCTTGATCAGAATCTCGAGGGGAACTCTCCAGCCCGGGCCGATGGGCGTGTTCACGCGGACAGCGCCGGCCAGATCGGGCTGCATGTTGATGTTGAGGGTCGGAACGATCCAACTCCACCAGCTCGGAAATTGGATCAGCTCGAAGGCGATTTTGAAAGCCGCCTTGCTGTTGTTGGCCATCGTTGACATCGCCAGGCTCGCGAGCAAGCTGCGGGAGAGTAGACGATGGTCCCCGTCTTTCGGCTCCTTTCCCGAATCCTTCCGCTCGAGGATGTCGCAAGAACCCCCGATACCCATGGCCAGCATGCCGAGAGGCAGCTGTAGAACGCTTCGCTCTTCGCCGCCGTCGCCATCCTTGATGAGGAGCTCTCCCTCGAAAACCGTTGCGCGGCAACTCATGTCGAACGTGGATTCGGCCCCTGTCAGCGATCCCTCTCCCGTCAATGTCCCCGCGATCGAGCGCGGTGAGTCCGGAGCGGTCAGGACGATTTCCCAACGATCTTCCGGACGACCGGGACGGCTGCGCACGACTCTGAAGGCGACGCGGGAACCGCATCGCAACGGCCCCTCGTAGCACGCGGGATCTCCCGGCAGCGCATCGTGGCCGAGGGATTCGAGTTCCACGGCTCGATCTTGCCACTCCTTCCTGTCCAGCTTCACGGCCCCGCAGGAGATGAACCCCGACAAGAAGAGGACCGTTGCGAGGAAAGATGCAATTCGCCGAACGTGTCTTCGTCTCCTCCGGTTCAGGGTCTCGCTAGAACGGCTCATTCTCCCCCTCCTGATCGTTGTACCCATTCCGGCGAGCGATCTGGCCTGAATGACCGATAGGTGACCGGCGCGCCCGGTTCGACGATCCTCAATTCCACCGGATCGAACGGGTTCGGGGACATTGTCAAAATAGAAATTCAGTCCAGGACCAGACGAAAGCCAAGATGGATCTCCGCCATTTCCGGCGGGTGGCTCCGTCGATAGGCGCATCGCACGAAGTCCGTGCTCGTGTCCCACGCACCCCCACGTAAAACGCGATAAGCGCCGCTCGTGGGCCCCTGCGGATTCTCGTAGGAACTCGAACCGTAGTAGGTGTCGCTGTACCAGTCGTTGCACCACTCGAACACGTTTCCGGCCACATCGTACAGGCCGTATCCGTTCGCCATGTCCACGCCCGGCGGTGTCTGATTACCATCATAGTAGCCAACAGGCGTCGTCTCTATCAATTCACTTTCATAGAAATCGCCCGATCCCCAGTAGTTGCAGCAGGAGCCGTCTATGCTGTTGCCCCAGGGATACTTGAAATATGGATTCTGTTCGCCTCCGCGAGCGGCTTTCTCCCATTCAGCCTCTGTCGGGAGACGGAATCCGCCCGCCCCGAAAGTACACTCCCACGTGTTGAGATCGTAGCAGGCACGAAGCCCGGTCTCGAGACTCAGCCAGTTCGCATAGGCCGCGGCGCCGTACCAGGTCACCATCACCATCGGGTGCCTTTGCTTGCGCGCTGCCACGCTGAAAAGTCCGTTGTTATACAGAATGCGGCTATTGTTGTTATTTACCTCGCAGTATTTCCTGCTATTGCCGGTTCCATATACAATGTCCCCGACCACGAAGATTAGCCCCTGGTCGTACGAAGAGTTGAGATACTTGCAGTAGTTCTTGGTCGTCACTTCATAGCGATCCAGCCAGAAGGCGTCGAGGTTCACGGTGTGAACAGGCAGTTCGTCGGGCTCGCCCACACCTTGGTGATCGCCCATATCGAACTCCCCGGCCTGGACAAAGGACATGTTCCGGACGGACTTTGACAGGGCCAGGCGGATTCCGACGTACGCGTGCTCACTGCCGGTACCGCGGCTCGCACACCGCAGCTTTCTGGTGGAGTCGTACCAGCAGCCGCCCCGCATGACACGCCATATCCCGCTCACCGGACCGCGCGGATTGCGGTAAACGCTCGAGCTGTAGTAGTAGTAATCATACCAGTCGTTGCAGTGTTCGTTCACGTTTCCGCCCATGTCGTACAGGCCGTACCCATTGACCATATCAGCGCCCGTCGGAATTTGACTGCCGTCGTAATAATCGACCGGTGTCGTGTCCGGAGGATTGCCTTCGAAGGGATCGCCCGAATTGGCATAGTTGGCTTTGGACCCGTCGATGTCATTCCCCCAGGAATACTTGTAATATGGATTGCGCTCGCCGCCGCGCGCCGCTTTTTCCCATTCGGCCTCTGTGGGGAGACGATATCCTCTGATCAGGGGATTGCACTCCCATGTATCCAGGTCGTAGCAAACATCGAGCGCATCCTCTACGCTCCGCCAGTTGGAATACGCCACAGCACCATACCAGGACATCCACATCGGGTGGTCCTCCTTGCCCGCCGTCACTGAGAAGACGCTCCCATTCCAGTTGATCCGGTGCCACGGAGCGCTGGTGGTCGTATCACAGTACTTCTCGCTTCCACCGAACTTGAAAACCTCACCGCCGATCACCTCTATCAGACCCTGACTGAATGCCGAATTGAGATATTCGCAGTACTCTTCATTGGTCGTCTTGTAGACGTCCAGATAGAAGGGGCTGATATAGACCGCATGAACCGGAAGTTCGTTGGGATCGCCCACCAGATGGTGATCGCCCATCTCGAAGTCCCCGCCGGGGACCAAGGACATTGCATGTTTTTGAGGACTCGCCGGATGCAGCTCTCCGCACGACGCAGCGTGGAACCCCTGACCGAGTAAAGATGCCGAGCCGAGCACTATAATTGCCGCAATGGTTAGAATCAGCCTGAACATTGTTGATCCTCCTCTAGCCGAAGTAACACCATCAGTGTGATAAAGAGAATCGCCTGAATTCCGAGACATCCGAGATGTCTCAGAATAAGCCGTCGCATGGTTCTTTTCAAACTTTTCTCTCCGGCCGCTAGGCGGAATTGACTGGACGAAAGAGATATGTCATAAGTGGATCTGTGGGTGCATAGGGAATTATCTCACAACGCCGCGTCGTATCGGATTCGGTCGGCGGCTTGTTTTCAGACACAAAATTGGAAGGGAGAATCCATGCGTCGTCATACTTGGATCATACTGATACGAGCCACGTTCGCACTCGCGATATTCGTCATGAGTGCCTGCTCGACCACTCCGAATTCCCTCCGCAATCCCGTAGTTTTCGTTCCTGGAACAATGGGTTCTCATCTTGCCGAGGATGGAAAGATACTTTGGGGAAAATTGAGACCCTGGCAGGCTCTCGAAAAGGATCTACCATTGACCTTGACCGTTCCGTCGGAGAATCATCCCGAACGGATCGATAGGATTGAGACCGAAGTCATTCGGGAAAAAAGAATCGACATTGTTACGCCGGAAAATCCGTTGTTCATGTTTAAGGCTTACTTCGACAAGGAAGATGTTTACGGCCAATTGCTCAATCATCTGGAGAATATAATCAATGACAAAAAGGAGAAAAAACCTGTTTACTCCGCCGTTGTCGGCGGAGGTGTCGAACTTGGAATCGGCAACCTCTCGAAGAGTGCCGAGAAACCTGCCACCCGGTCCACCCTGTTAATATTCGACTACGATTGGAGATTTGGGAATGTACAGAATGTACGCGACTTCGAAGACTTTTTAAAACGCAAACGACACGAGATCCAGGAGTCAACGCGCGTTGAAATCGAAGATCTTCGCGATCGAGGAGCTCCCGAGGATCTCGAATTCGCTCAGGCCCTCGAGGATTGGGCACAGGATTTTCAATTCGATGTCGTCGCCCACTCCATGGGTGGTTTGATTGCCCGATATTTTCTACGTTATGGAAGCCAACCGTTGGACGTGGAAGGTCCCCTGCCGCAACTGGACTGGCGCGGGGAAAAGGAGATCGCGAATCTCATTCTCGTGGGAACGCCGAACCTGGGATCGACATCGGCGTTCAAATTTCTGACATCAGGCTTCGACGACATCCCACTCCGCGACTACGATACTGCCATAATCGGAAGTCTGCCGTCGGTCTATCAGCTCCTACCCCCACCGAATCATCTCATATTCAAGGATATGCAGGGAACCGTTGTTCCAATCGATCATTTCGACGTTAATAACTGGGAGCGCCATCAGTGGGGTTTGCTGAGCAAAAGCAACGGGCACAAGAAAAGCTTACGCAAGATAGTTCCGCCCGAAACGAAAGACGACGAACTCATGGACGCGGCGAGAACATATCTAGAATGGTGCCTGCAAAAAGCGAGGCGTTTTCATGAGGCGCTGCTCGCTATTCCCGAACGGTATCCGAAAACGCAGATATTCCTGTATATGGGTACTGGAGTGCCGACTCTCGACCAGGTGGTTCTTGACAATAAGTTTCGGCCCGAGTGGGACACCGACGCCGAGAGGACCGATGGCGACGGGAGGGTTCTCATCCCCGACGGCCGTGTCACGCACGTCCCCATCAAAGAGGGTGTTGTTCTTTCGGATGGACACATCGAGCTGACGAGGAATAGTCGATTCTTGAGTGACTTGAACAGAATTCTCGTGAGAAAAAAAGAGTACGGAGCGACAACGGACTGAGTCGCACTCTCTTTATTCAACTGGAACCATGCCCAGGTCGGTAACGGTGCAGAATTCTCGTCTCTGGACGCAACCTCACCTGAGGCACACTGCGCCGATCGAGAGGAAGTTCGGCCAGCCTCGCTGGACAAGCGCGAGCAAGACTCTGACCGGCTCCTTCCGTGGCTGATGCGTGACACTGTCACTGGTACGTAACAGCGCATCGTGCGCGGCCGCACCTCGCCCTACTTGCGGCGGCATGGCATTTGCCATCATCATTCCCGCCCCTGGAAATTTCTTTGACGTCCCATTCGGAGGAAATCCCATGTACAGGATTATGATGTTGGCAAATGTATTTTTGATCTTCTCTTTTTCCCTGTCCAGCCATCTCGAGGGCGAAACCCATTACGTTCCGGACGATTATTCCACGATCCAGGGCGCAATCCACGCCGCCCAGAACGGTGATCGAGTCGTTGTGAGGCCCGGTACATATCCGGAAAACCTCGACTTCGCGGGAAAAGCGGTCGCTGTGGTGAGCGAAAAAGGGCCGCGGGCCACGGTCATCGACGGCGGCCGGACGGACTGCACGGTGCTCTTCTGGAGCGGCGAGGGGAGAGATTCTGTGATCGAAGGTTTTACCCTGACCAACGGAGAGATGGGCGGTCTCGGCTGGTGGGGCGGAGGCGGCATCATGTGCGAGGCGTCGTCGCCCACGATCAGGAATAACATCATCACGAAAAACTACGCCTTCGACGGAGGGGGCATCTTTTGCTACCGGAACTCATCGCCACTGATCGCCGGCAATGTCATCGCGGACAACGAGCTGATTCTGACGTACCTCCTCGAAAGCGGAGGAGGAATATTCTGCTCCCAGAGCTCGCCGACGATCGTGAACAACCTCATTTCGGGTAACATCGCGCAATGCGGCGGCGGAATGTACATCATCCAGAGCGACCTGGACATGGCCAACAACATCGTCGCCGGTAACAGTTCCGACAGCGGCGGCGGGATCACTTTCAACGACTGCGACTTCAGAATGACCAACCACGTGATCTTCGGGAACGAGTCCGATCTCGGCGGCGGAATTTTCTGCTACGGCGGCAGCGAAGGGGTGATCGTCAACTCGATCCTGTGGAACAACGACGCACCCTTTGGCTTCGGGCCGGAAATCTATGTCGGGCAGTCGATGGTGCCGTCGACGCTGTCGATCAGCTTCTCCGATCTTCGGGGCGGCCCGGCGAACGTCAACGGCGATCCGGACTGCACCGTCAACTGGGGGACGGGCATGATCACGGACGATCCGCTTTTCGAGGATCCCGAGAACAACGACTTCCACCTGACATTCGACTCCCCGTGCAGAGACGCCGGCTACAGCAGCGCGATCCCCCCCGATTTGAAGGCCGACTTCGAGGGAGATCCGCGCGTCGTGCTCGAGCGGGTCGATATGGGTGCCGATGAATTTTATCCCCATCTCTATCACTTGGGCGACGCGACTCCAGGCGGAACGATCTCCATCAAGATCGTCGGTTATCCTTCAACGCCTGTCCGCCTTGCCTGGGGCCAGGCCGTTCTCGATCAGCCGTTTCCGACACAGCATGGCGAACTCTTCACCTGGCCTTTCGTCTGGTCCGGACATATCGGCGACATACCCACGAGCGGAGTCCTGACTTTTCCCGTGACACTCTCGGTGAACTGGAGCCCGGGCGATCGGGCACCGATGCAGGCGCTCGTGGGTTCCTGGGGCGCTCCCGGCACGCGACTGACAAATCTGATGCCCCTTGTCGTGGAATAACGCCCGCGAGAACATACCCCGGAACCGGACCCGATTCGGGGAGCGGCCATCTAGCCGCTCCCCGCGGGACGGAATGTGATCGGCTCCCGAAATGCCCAGGGTCCCCGCCCTTCCGAGCGACCCTCCTCATGACGGCAATTGTCCGATTCAACGGCCACGAGGCGAGAGGTCGAGGCCAAACCGGGCCAGCAGGATCCGCGCCGCGCCGCGCTCCAGGGGATCAGTCGATTGCAGAGAATCTTCCAGCGCCGCAATACCATCACGAAAAACCGCCATGCGCAAGCGGACCACGGCGTCCAGGCAGTATTCTGCCGTTCGGGACACCGCCACACCTTGTGGCAACCATGTCCGGGGATCGCCGAGGCTTCTCTGAAGATAGGAGAGCGACTCGCTCCTGAGGCGTTTCTCCTCATGGTTCAGAAGACTGCCGGTCAGAGCGACGCCGGCCCATGAGTTGCGCGGCTGTTCGGAGATCAGGCAATGGACAAGGAAGTACGAAAGCCGCGGTGCAGACAGCAGGAACTTCCGCAGCGTCGGTTCATCCCTGGTCAGCGCGGAGAAGACCCGGTCGCATAAACGATAGGGCTGTCTCTGAAGATCGAGTTCGAGAAGCATCGATCCGATCTGCCTGATTTTCTCCTCGGGAAGGGCGTCGGCCAGATCGTGGATGAATTCATGTTTCAGATCGCCGCTCTGCAACAGTTCGAAGAGCCGACCCGATTCCACACGGGACAGAATGGGCCGCAGCAGAAACGGAGGGACGGACAGTCCGGGATAGGCGCGATTCAGACGGATCAGCTCTGCCGGATCGATGGACGGTTCCAGCGCCCAGACGATGTCGAAGAGCTCCCAATCCTCCCACATTCTCTCCGCACCGAAAAGGATCGCACGAAGCGCCTCTCGTGCTTCGCCGTCCCCCAGCCGGGCCAGAAGCAGATTGCGGTAGAGAGGTGCCGCCCGATCATCAGCGGAGAAGGACACCTCGCGCCGGCCGCGATCGGCCAGAACCTGCACGGCGAGGAAACGGAGGTCCGGATTCCTGCTCCGGGAGAGCATCCGGGCGATCTTCTCGTTCGTCCAGGGACCTCTGGAGATCGACTGCCGCAAAGACTTCCAGAGTTCGACCGCCTTGCGCCCCCGCCACCGCTCCTCGCCCGGAACGAGATGGATCACCGTGGACGGTGGCAGGGAACAGAGCACCTCCACCGGGACCTTGCGAAGGATCGCATCCCTGATGTACGAGTCGCCGATTTGGGGGAGGGCCGTGAGAAGCGCCTTCCTGTCAGCGCCGCGCCGTTTCAGCAGCTCATCGGCGGCCCACTCCTCCTCCTCGTTCAGCACCAGGTAAAGAAGGGTCGAGCAGGGCAGCGACGCCTTCGTGCCCCGGGAAAGCAGATCCCAGCAGTCGCTGTCCAGACCGAGAGATTTCGCCTCGGAACCCATGCTGAAGTAGAGAAGCGGAATGATCAAGGCGTCGAGACATTCGGCTCCGCCGGCCCTTCTTTGATCCTCGGTGAGCGACCACAGGAACCGATCCGCGGCGTTCAGGAAAACGTGCTCCCTGCCGCGTTGCGCGCTGAGTTCCAGGATCCGGGAGGCGGCGCCCGCAATGAGCTTCTGGACCTCTTTCTTTTCTTGATCCTCTGAAGCGGTATAGAGAAGCGCGGAGATGTTCTCCCAGAAGTCTTCCGGCTCGATCCAACCTTCCCCGGCGAGACGGCCCAGCCCGTCGAAAACAGCGACCTTCGCCCTTTGCTTCAGCCCGGTGTTGATGTTGTTTTGCACGGAACGGGGTGGCAGTCGGATCGACCCGTTCTTCCCCTCGTATGTATATCGGAGCAGATCTTCCAGGGACGAGGCCAGGTAAGCCTTTCCGTCGAGATCCACTCGTTCCCACGCCCAGAAATACAATCGCGCTATTTCGGACAGTCGGAGAGCTTTGAGCTCTTCGTCCGCGTAGAGGGTCAAATCTTCGACGTTGTCGAGCCTGTCCATCAACGCCTCCAACCGGATCTTCAACGGAACATCCCCGTAAAAGGAGGAGAAGCGGCCATAAAAAGCGAGAAGGCCGTCGTCGTACAGGTATTCGTCATCAAGAAAGACGACAAGCGTGAAGAGACGGATCTCGTCCGCGTTCAGCCCGCTCTTCTCTCTCAACATGTCGAGGGCCCATCGGCCATGGTTTCTCTTCTCGAGAGCGCGGGCCAGGGAGAGGAGGGTCGACGCGCGTTTCTCGCCCGCGAGAGCCAGGATCTCTTCGAGGCGATCGCCCTGAAATCGTTCCTCTGCAAGGGAACCGAGAGAGTTCACGTAAACATCGGCCAGCCTCTGGTCGTCGAGCCAGCCGCCCACCAGACGGGGAGCCTCGGTGAACGACCACTCCTTCTGGATCGAAATGGGAAGAGCCGCTTCCTCCAGCATGGCGTCTGCCGCCTCCTTGGCGCACGTGGCCCTGGCGATGGGTTTCCTGATGCGCGAAACGCGATTCTCCATCTCCCGGCGCGTCAGTATCCGAACCGGTTCGAGCGGTTCCATCACGGCGGACGCCGGCTCCACATCGAGCAGGCACCCGGCGCTGTGTCCCCAGCACTCCCGGTCGTACATGTCAGCGGCCCGCGCCGGGGGCCAGGACACCTGCCCTTCCGCCGCCACCTGGAAACGTGGACGCCAGATAATTTCTTCAGCGGCCCGCACGCAGAGAACGACACGGTCGTCGCGGACCTCGAGGTGCTCCTTCCCGCGAATCACCTCGAAACCTGCCGGGAGAGGGCATTCGACCACCAGGTAGCGCGACAGGCCCGTATTCCGGACCGTGATGATCGCTTCCACGATCTCGCCGGCTCTGATTTTTCGAGCCTCTTCTCTCCGGATCATGGCTCCTGTTTCATCCGGCAGGAGCCGGACGAGTCTCCGGCTGACCTCGATCGGATGAGCCAGCCGAAGTGCCGCGGCACCGTCCTCGACGAAATCGGCCCGCAGAATCGCTTGCAGAGCAGGACCCGATCGGTTCGTCAACGTCAAGCGCCCCCGCCCTGCCGGAATCGGACAAGCCGCCTGCCACCCACCGTCGGCGCGGAGGACCAGCTCCTTCGAAAATCCGGATGCCGCCACCTGCACCACGCACGAGTCGACATCGGCACGGTTTGGAAATGCCGCCTCTTCCCGGCTCAGCGCAACAAGAGCCGAGGCCGTACCGAAGGTGTGGTCGAAACGGTCCCCGCCGAAACAGCCCAGCAACATCGCCACCAGGCGCTGCCTCAGCGGATCGTCCGGCCGGGCGGCCAGAAAAAACTCCACCATCGCCGCGAGCCGCGACGCGGGACTCTCCAGCAACGAATCGCGCCCGCAAAGACCCGCAATCCGCTCCTCGATCCTCTTGCGAAGGATCAACGCGATCTTTTCAACAACGCCCTTCTCGCCGGCCGCGATCTGCGCCAGTCCCAGTCGGGCCAGAAGCCCCGAGGGCAGATCGGAAAGAAAAGGAGTCAACGCGCGACAGGTCTCCCCGGCAGCCCCGTGACCGGGGAAAAGCACCAGGCGGCACACCGCGATCTCGGCCCACGCCATCCGTTCCGAGGTCCACTCGACCTGGCTCGCGAGGGCTCGATCGAGCCGATCGCCGTTCCGCACGAAGAGAGGGCTTTCCGGATCGAGCCGGATGCCGTGATCCTCGACGCGCAACCCGGCCTCCTTGGCGAAGGCGAGGAAACGGAGCACGCATGCGCTGATCTGAGGATCGGTGGAACCGCCCCCCCACCAGGTGAAGCCGCCGTCATGGTTCTGGTATCGTCTCAGACGGTTCATCCCCACCTCGAGGCGCCTAGCCCGCTCCGCGGACAGCGGCCGATCCGAATCGCGTCCCAGCTCCGGGTGCAGCATGATCAGGGCGGGTGTCATGCAACTCGAAACCTGCTCGGCACATCCGTAAGGGTAGTCGTCGAGAAACTTCTTCGCTTTGCGTATCAAGGCGGGCACTCCCCCCACGATCTCCAGAGAAAGCCCTGTCGGCCCCTTGCCGTCCACGCGCGGTGGATCGAGAAAGACCTCCTCCTTGACCGAGGTCACCGAGTAAAGGGTGCGGCGGATTTCGCGCGATCGGACTCCGAGGCCCAGGTCGACCTGATCGAGTGTGTCGCCCCGCCCGTTCCGCACCGTGGCGCGGAAGAGACCCTGCCCTTCTGCGTTTCCATGAACAATCGCCGTGCGCGTCACCGACGTGCGCGTCACCGACGTGCCGGGAACGGAAGGAAAGGGCATCCCCGAACCGCCCGGCTCGACATGGAGGCTTCCTTCCGCCTCGACGAAGATCCGCCCCGCCGGGGGCAGGCCGTTCTCCACGGACTGTACGAGGATGGGAACCGAAACGCGGTCACCCCGGCGAAGAATGCGCGGAAGGAGCGGTGTCACGGCAGGATCTCTCCGTGTCTCCACCGTCTCCTCGAGGAGAGCCGCCTGCCGGCCCCGATCCACGGCCACGAGAACGATCCGCCAGGTGGTGAGATCGTCGGGTAAGGTGAACTCGATCTCGGCACGCCCGTCAGAGCCGGTCAGGATGCTGCCGTCGAAGAATGCGGTCTTGCGGAAGGTCACCCTCGGCTTTGCGTCGGCCGGTTTCCGGCGACCACCGAATCCGCAACCGGCGGAGCGGGCACTCCCCCCCACGCGTGTAAAGGGAGAGATCACCTCGCCTTTCCGGATCAGTGTTTCGAAAACCTCCTCCCGATCGCGATGCATCGCGCCGCGCCTGTAGATGGTTCGGTCCCACCACCACCTTGGGTAGAGCGCAGATCCCGCGTTCTTCCGGGTATCATCCATCAGCCGAGCCAGCCTCTCGTCGAGAACGGAAACAGCCACCGTGGCGGGAAGAGGCTTCCCCTCGGAGTCGCTCGTCACGATGGTCCAGCTGACCTTCTCGCCCGGACCGTAGGTGGACGCGTTCTTTTTCAGCGATATCTGCAGTTGCCCGGCCGGTTCCTCGAGGGTCAGGTAGTCACAGGCGAAAAGCCCCAGATGGTTATCGTCGTTCCTGCCCCTTCCTTCTCCACCATGAGCAACGTGGCTCAGGTACCGGCAAAAGCAGGCCGGCACCGCGGCGGAAAGATAGACACGGGGAAACCACTCTCTGCTCGTGGGCAGAAAAAGGTCGGCACTTCCCGCAAGATCGAGCGTGACAACCCTGGCATCGAGAAGGCTCGCCCTCCCGATGGTCAGGAGTACGGGCGCTCCCGGCGGGCCGGTCAGGGAGACGGGGAGGGGTTCGCCCGCGGACCAGCGCTCCTTCGGAAAAGAGAGCCGGAGCCGGGTATCACGATCGCGATGTCGTGCGTGCGCCGGAAGATTCCGACCGGCCGAACGGGGCGAGGAGTCGGAATCGAACCATGAGTCCGGTACGAAGACGATCCGATTCTGTTCTGTCAGCGTTTGCCCGTCTGCTGCCGTGATCGACACCCTGCAATCGATCTCCACCTTCCCCGGCGGGAGATCGAGCTCCTCGGCGGCCAGAATCACCGTTGCTCTGCCCCGGCTATCCAGGACAAAGGGGACGGTCTGTTCCATCTGATTCACGCTTGCCGCAAAGCGGCCTTTCAGACCGCATGCCGGGGCGCCAGAGGGGTATCGAGCCGAAATCGAAACAGCCGGCGCCGAATCTTTCCGCTGCCTCGCTTCAGGCCACTCCACCTCCCAGAGCAATGGCGGGCGCTTGTATTCCTGGATGTCGAAGGCCGACGACCACGAACCCAGGCTCGCATGGGGGCCGCGATCGTCGTCCTTGCTGGCCGCCCAGCGGAACTCGTTCTCCCGGTCGAGCGGAACCCAGGCCCTGACCTCGGTCGAACCCATGGGCGTGGTGAGAGGCAGGCGGATGCTGAAGCAGGCGGCGCCGAAGGAATCGGTACGGAGGTGGAAGCGTTGCTTCGTGTCTTCTCCATGAACGAACTCCACGACGACCGCGCGATCGGCAAGGGGACTGGAAAGAGGTTCCGAGTCCACGGTGCTGCCCAGGAGTCCTTTCAGGGGCAGCCGACTGTCGTGGCGCCGCACCAGCAGGCGTCCCGAGACGGTCTCCCCCGGCCTGTAGATCGGACGGTCGCAAAAAAGATGTGCCCTGACCTCGGGAGGGATCTCGCGGAAGGAACCGCTTCTCGCCAGGAGTACCGTTTTCCGGTGGCTACCTTTCCGGCCGACGAGGAGGAGCGAGTCCTTCTCCATATCTTCAGGAAAGGGCGCAACGAGCAATCCTTGGTCGTCGGTGCAGCCGATCACCGTTCCCTCTTCGCACCCGGCGCCGGGGCCGGCGCGCCGGATCTCCACTCCCGATGCCGGAATGCCGCGTAACGTGGCCAGGAGTGCAAATCCATCGGCGCAGGACTGGGTGGTCAGATCGAGATCGGTCACGATGAGAACCTGCATGCGGCTCCAATCCTTGGAGACCGATCGTGCTTCCATCAGGTATGTACCCGGTCGGGGAGCGGCGATATTCGGATCGGACCGGCCTGGCAGCAGCAGGTCTTCGCTGTGCGGATCCTGCTCGAGGTCGCCTTTCACGAAGGGAGTGAGTGTTCGCCGCAGGTATTCTTCAGACCGATCATGGATCAGCGCGTCTCCTGGAGAGTAATCGACGTCATGAACCAGAATCCTCACCTCCTCGACCAGGGGCGCCCGCAATGGGATCTCATCATGGCGGCCGGG
The DNA here is from genome assembly GCA_964620445.1 of uncultured Phycisphaerales bacterium. GTDB lineage: Bacteria > Planctomycetota > B15-G4 > B15-G4 > CAYZWU01 > CAZUHB01. The sequence continues at coordinate 4,085 of CAZUHB010000071.1, read as the reverse complement.
AGATTGCAGATAAATCGGCGGACCGGTTTGAGCCAGGCAGCGAATGGCGATTTTCTTCCGGTACTCGAGAAGAAGGGATTCGCAAAGATCGATCCTCGGGTCGTCCCATCCCCCGTCGCGCCATTTCTCGAGTAGAGAGGTGCAGGACAGATAGGTTTCCTCTTTCATGCGGATCCCTTTTCGCGACCCGTACTCACCATTTTCCAGGGTATCCCGCTCCAGAAGATGCAGGCAGGCCGTCAGGGCAGTGAGCGCCTCCTCGCGATGGGGGAATGCGCCGGCCACGAAGAGCAGCGCGTGGATCCGTTCGGGCAGCGGCTCGACCAGAGCCTCGAAGAGCGCGATGCGCGCCATCCGCGCCACGGTATCGGGCATGCCGGGCTGGGGAGGGCGAAGGGTGCGCAGAAGGCGCCGGGCTCCGTTCACATCGTCCCTGAGGATCGCGTCTTGCAGGGCGCGGTCCACGCTCCCCTCGGGAGCAACGGCCGATGTGGGGTCTTCAATACCCTGGATCGGAGCCGAGATGAGGAGAATGAAAATACAGGAGACGAAGGGGAAAGGCGGGAATGTTCCGCAACGCATTCGGTATCCTCCAGGGGCAGAGGGAAGCGGATCTCTACATGGCGAATCGTTGCGAGGGCTACCAATCGGTATCAGTGTGTTACCTGCGCGACACGATAAGATTGCCGATCCGTCGATTCCGGCCCTGTTCCTTGATTCAGGCAACTCCCGTGCCAGGTGGGTTTGTGATGAGACAGCATCCGAAGCGATGCGGATTGGGAGAATGAGAAATCCTGTCCGATCCCAGTCTCCCGATCAGGGGTGGAACGGGACCCGATCGGGTGGCTGGACCTCATGGGGCCGCGCGCTGCTAGGTCGGGCCGGTCATCCAGAAAACGAACTTGTCCACGTCGTCCTCGTCGATGTCACCGTCCTTGTCGTAGTCGATCAGCGTGAAGGGAAACTCCACCGGTTCGGGAAGGGTGGCGCCGACCTGGAATTCGGCGAAATCGTTGATATCCACGTCCCAGTCGCCGTCGGTGTCGCAGGGAGAATCGAGAATGAGCTCCGGAATACGTTGGGCACGATACATGTCCCCCCCGCCTTCGACCGTCAGTCTCCAGACAAGGTCGGCATTGGCGTCGACTTCGAAGATGGTGTCACAGGGGCCTCCCGTCACCAGGGTGTTGCCGCCTGGCAGCCTGTCGGCGTCGCCATAATGTCCGCAGTACATCTCGCTGCCGTCTTCGTGGGTCAGTGGGAACTCCCAGACGATGTCGGCGCTCGTGGGAGCGCTCGGAGCGTCAAAGGCGAGCTCGATCGCCTTGGTCTGCCTCGGATCAGTGAGCGGCTCGCGGTAATTGCCGTTATCGTAGACCATCATGTTGCCGTTCGGCAGCATCTGCGGCGCGTGCTGATATGTGAACAGGTTGTGGCCGAAGTGGGTGGAACCGTCCGGCCAGTCGTACCCCATGTTGTAGACGATCGAACCGGTCGAGTAATCGATGCGCGTGATACGGCTGAAGTGGCGGCTCGAAAAATAAACGCATCCGTCGGACTCGTTGTAGAACGCGGCATTGCCGTGAACCCAGTCCGGCAGCGGGCCGCCGTTGTTCAGCGAATAATAGTCGAAGGTGCTCCACGACCAGGTCTCCTCCTTGGTCACGCGGTCGAACTCGACGAGGCGGTTGCCGATGTAGAGCGTTCCGGAGATCATCCGATACTCGTCGGCGATCGACAGGATGTTGTCGCTCGGCATCGAAGTCGCATCGTGGGAAATGATGTAGCTCTTCGGGTTGATCCAGAGAAGCGTGCCCTCGAGCGTGATTTCGTGGCAGGTCTTGTTTCCCATGAATCTCAGGAGACCGTTCGGCAACAATCGAACGTCGCCGACGGATGTGTCGTCGGTGCTGATGAAATAGACGGCCTCTCCAAACTCGTCTATTGCACAGATGGCATGCTTGTACACGTAAATGTTGAAGAGGGTCAAACCCGGCTCGACCGGTCCGGCCCCGGGCGGTCGGGTGACCACGAACTCGGGGAAGAAGGGCGGAATCTCCTGGGTGCTGAAGCGATGGATCGTCTCGTCTCCGGTCGGAGGCTCGCCGTCGGTAACGCACCATTGATATGACTTGCCGAATTCGAGGCCGGATGTGATCACTGTCCGGGGTTCTGAGCCGTCCACCTTGTAGGAAAGGAGCGGTTTGCGATCGTCGCCGAAGGGCTCGTCGGTCCGCTCCTCGATCCACAATGTGTAGTTCTGGGGCTGAACTTCGAAGGGCGCCCACCTGAACTGCATGTGGATGCGGTTCAACTCAGCGCCTTCGGGAGGTAGGATCACATTGGTCCACCTGGGCCAGTTCTCCCTCTGGCTTGGCGTTTCCCCAAACACCTCGGGATCGAAGTCCTGAAGGCATCCCGATCCGGATCCGGTGGATGCAGACTTGCCTCCCGTGACGTAAAATCCGAAAACCCGATTTCGGAACGCCACCGGCACGGACGTCACGCGCGATTCGAGAGGCGGCGCGTTGACCTCTGTCAGTACGTTTGCAACCGCCGATTCGACGTAAAAGAGATAGAGTCCTTCCTCCTGAGGCGCCGTGAAGGATCCCGCGGCGACCGTCTGGCCGCCGGGCTGTTGCCCGACACCGGTATCCACGTCGATGTCCTGGCCGACGAAGACGTTGCCATTCAGGCCCAGTGCGGGGGGCTTGACGCCGAGAGTATTCTGGGCGCCTCCGATCTGCCTCAGATTGCTCTCGCCATCCGGGCCGGTCGGAGTGCCGCCGTAACCGGAACCCCATGGGTCGTCCCGGTCAGGATTGGTGATTCCGCCGGGACGGTTGAATCCTTCCATTCCTTGCGGTGTGCTCCCTGCCGGCGCAAGGGCGAAGAGCACCGGGTTGGTGGGATCCTGGACAAGATCGACGGAGATCATGGCCAGGCCGTGGTTTCCGAAAGCGCTGACGCGCGCGCTGATCGTCCAGTCGATCTGCTGCCCCGGGGCCAGGGAAAGCCCGTTTTGAGGAGAACTCAGATCGACGGCCACTTTGACACCGATGGCATCGATATCGTCTGCCGGAGCCGTTATGCCCGTGGAGGCAAAATCTATTCCCGTCCGCGCATCACGCAATCCCTCCGAATCGGAAACGGTCTGACCCCGAGAAAGACAGCAGAAGAACAGGGAGGCGAAAACTGTTGCCGCCACGATTTTGGGCCTGGAGATCGTCATCATCTTCTTCTCTCCTAAGAAGGCCGGAGGCGATTCACCGAGATTTTTTTCAGAAAGATCGACTGTTGAGCGGCCTGGCACGAAACCAGCGAATTCCCCAAAATAAACGATTGGAAGGCCGTTGCGGAGAACCGCCGGAGTCTCCAACTCTTCGCCGGGATTACCATACCAAGATCTCTGTCGACGCACTACACACACAAACGGAAATTCTGCTGCTCGGAAGCGCCTATAATTCTCTCTTTTTTACCGGTCCGCCATCGCAAAGCGGCCCGGGACGCGACTGCCTTCCCGCAATGGATGATGTCGGCGTCTACTACGCGACAGAGGACGGTATGGGATGGAATCTCTACAACAGAACCTGTGAAACCGGTTAATCGAAGTGGCAATTGAAGATCGGCAAGATCTTGAACCACGAAGGATTGTCTTCGACGTAGTTGAGCAGACCGATCTGAACGCCATTGAGATGTTCGGTGCTATTGAAGATGCCGATCGACAGGCCCGTCATTCTGTCCCGGACATGTTGAACCGCACCGATCCCGAGTCCTGTAAACCTCTCGCAGCAGATGGCCGCGCCGCCGATTCCCAGTCCGGTGATCTCCCTGCCTCCGATCCCCAGGCCGGCGATATTCACGCCGGTGAAGTCGTGGCCACCCATACCGAATCCGGCGACATTGATGCCGGTGAAATCGTGGCCGCCCATGCCGAGCCCGACCATGTTGATGCCTGTAAAGTCATGGCCGCCTTGCCCCAGACCTGAGATGTTGATCCCCGTGAAGTCGTTGCCGCCCAGCCCCAGACCGGCAAAATTCATCCCAGAGAAAACATTACCACCCAGCCCCACACCGCCCACGAT
>CAZUHB010000070.1:0-28573 GCA_964620445.1 uncultured Phycisphaerales bacterium | reverse complement strand
CCCACTCCTCAGCCCTTCAGCAGCCCCGTCCTTTCGTTGAACTCCCCGATCAGCTGATCGATCTCGTCGGCCTGCGCCTCGACCGAGGTCCAGTAGTCCTTCTCGTACCACTGCCTCTCGATCTCGTCCACGCTCTTGCCCTGCTGCTCGATCCAGGTGAAGTACTTGAGGTTGTGGATCCGCTTGCGGTCCCAGTGGCCGAGCTCCTCCATGTGATCGATGGCGCAGCCGAGCAGGTAGCGCTCGTGGTCGACGGCCGCGGTGCGATCGGTGTACTCCCCGCGCGCGGCGCGCATCTCGGCGAGCCGGCTCCCGTAGAGCTCCATCGAATCGGTCAGCACGGTGAGCACGATATCCTCTCCGCCCAGCTCGTACCACTTTGCGAACTTGATCGCCGAGAGCAGGTTGGCGATGCCCGAGATGCCGAGGAGATCGAGCCGTTCCACCAGCTCGCCCGGCACGCCCGCCGCGACGAGCCGCGCCCGCCCCGCCGGTTCGTTGAAAAGCCGAACCAGGTTCAAGCAGGCGTCATCGTCGATCGCCACCACCATGTCCGTATTCCTGAGGTTGTGGATCCAGGGCACGTGCTTGTCGCCGATCCCCTCGATCCGGTGCCCGCCGAAGCCGCTCCGCAGCAGGGTCGGGCACTGGAGCGCCTCGCTCGCAGCCACCTTGCTCCCGGGAAAGAGCGTCTTGAGATAGTCGCCGCACCCGATCGTGCCGGCCGACCCGGTGGTGAGGACCACGCCGCGGTAGGTGTGGCGCGGCCCCATCTCCTTCTCGAGAACCTCTTCCATGGCGCGCCCGGTGACCGAGTAGTGCCAGAGGAGGTTGCCGAATTCGGCGAACTGGTTGAAGATCACCACCCCGTCCCCGCGCTCGGCGTCGAGCTCGTTGCACTTGTCGAAGATCTCCTTCACATTGCTCTCGCAGCCGGGTGTGGCGATGATCTCGCCCGAGACCTTCTCGAGCCACTCGAACCGCTCGCGGCTCATCTCCTCGGGAAGGATCGCGATCGAATCGCAGCCGAGCAGGGTGGCGTCATAGGCGCCGCCGCGGCAGAAGTTGCCTGTCGAGGGCCAGACCGCCTTCTGCCGCGTGGGATCGAACTGCCCCGTCACGAGGCGCGGCACGAGGCACCCGAAGGTGGCGCCCACCTTGTGCGCGCCCGTGGGGAACCACCTGCCCACGAGCGCGATGATGCGGGCGTCCACGCCGGTGAGCGCGCTCGGGAACTCGATGTAGTTGACCCCGCCGTAACCGCCGCCCGACGGAACGGGCTCGTTCTTCCACGTGATGCGGAAGAGGTTCTCGGGAACGATGTCACAGAGGCCGATCTTCGCGAGCCGCTTCTTGATCCCGGCCGGAATCCTCGCCGGGTCGCGCTGCTCGGCGAATGTGGGCACGATGATGTTGCGCTCCCGGGCGCGCGCCACGGTGCGCTCGAGCTGGGCTTTGTCCATGGTCAGGTCAATCATTGGACCTCCGTCTCTTTTCGAGAAATCCCGCGGGATCATCCGCCCTGGCCAGCAGAATCATGGCCGCGATCACAAAGGGCTTGAATCCCGCCTCGCGATAGGTCTCCAGCCGGTGCGCCTCGAAGACGTCGGCCGACACCTCGCCCTTCGCGCAGCTCACAGCGGTGATATCGGCGGGCAGGCAGTGCATGTAGAGCGCCTTCCCCTCGCGGGTGCGCGCCATCCGGGCCGCGTCGCATTCCCAGTCATCGAACCGCGCGTTCCGTTCGAGGCACCTGGCCTCGAGCTTTTCGAGCCCGGCGCGATCGCCTGACTCGAGCAGCCTCGTGCGCTCCTCCATGACCTCGTAGGGAGCCCACGACTTCGGGTAGACGATATGGGCGCCTTCGAAAGCCTCGTCCATGCTGTCGGTCTTCGTGAACCGGCCGCCCGACCGCGCCGCGTTCTTTTCGGCCAGCGCCTCGATCTCCGGAACGAGGCCGTACCCCTCGGGGTGCGCCAGAACCACGTCCATGCCGAAACGGGTCATGAGGGCGATGATCCCCTGCGGCACGGAGAGCGGCTTGCCATAGCTCGGCGAGTAAGCCCAGCTCATGGCGATCCGCTTTCCGGCGAGCGCCTCGATCGAACCGAAACGGCTTTCCAAATAGCAGAGGTCGGCCACGGTCTGCGTGGGATGATCCAGGTCGCACTGAAGGTTCACGATCGCGGGCCGCTGCGGCAGGACCGCCTCTCTGTATCCCTCGTCGAGCGCCGCGGCCACCTCGCGCATGTAGGCGTTCCCCCTGCCGAGATAGATATCGTCGCGGATCCCGATCACCTCCGTGAGGAAGGAGATCATGTTCGCCGTCTCCCGCACCGTCTCGCCGTGGGCGATCTGGGATTTCTCCTCGTCGAGGTCGGCGAGGCCGAGGCCGAGCGCGTTGCACGCCGCCGCGAAGCTGTACCGCGTGCGCGTCGAATTGTCGCGGAAGATCGACACGCCCAGCCCCCCGCGGAAGAAACGGAAATCGACCCCCTCGGCCCAGAGCGTCTTCAAGATGTCGGCCGCCAGCACGACGGCCCTGATCTCGTCGTCGCTCTTCTCCCAGGTGAGCAGAAAGTCGCTCGCCGGCCTGGCCGTGACGAGCGTCTTCAGGAGAGCGAGTTTTTCCTGGAGCATCTTCTTTCCGGTCATTGCGATCTCCCCGGCTCGGATTGGGGTGGTGGATAGGAATCAGCGGCAGCCTCGATCGCGTCGACGATCTGCTGGTAGCCGGTGCACCGGCAGAGATTCGGGCTGATCGCCTTGCGGATCTCGATCCGCGTGGGACGGCTCCTCGAGAGGAGCAGGCCGTGGGCGCGCAGCACCATGCCCGGCGTGCAGAACCCGCACTGGATGGCGCCGTGATCGACGAAAGCCTGCTGCAAGGGGTGGAGCGTGCCGTCAGCGGCGGCCATCCCCTCGATCGTCACCACGCCGCGGCCGGCCACGTTCTTCACGAGAGTCTTGCACCCCAGACGGGGCGCCCCGTCGACCAGAACGGTGCACGAACCGCACGCCCCCTTGTTGCATCCCGACTTGGCGCCGGTCAGATCGAGCGCCTCGCGCAGATAAACGAGCAGCGTCTCTTCCTGCCAGGCCGGATCCACATCGACGGGCGAACCATTGACATTGAGTTTCACGGCGCCACCTCCACCTTCATGGGAAGACGGTGATACCTTTTCCCCGTGGCATTGTACAGCGCGTTGGCGATCGCCGGCGCCATCAGTTCGATCGTGGGTTCGGCCACCCCTTTCGCGCCCGACAACGAATTGGGATCGTTGTTCTCCACGATGAAGCCCTTCATCTCGGGCAGATCGCGCGCGCGCGGGATGCGGTACGTGTCGAGATTGAGATTCGTGATGCGCCCCCCGTCGAGCAGAACCTCCTCGTGCAGCGCGTAGCCGATCCCCATGGCCATCCCGCCGTAGAACTGGCCGAGCACCATGGGCGGATTGATCGCCCGCCCCACATCGTGCGCGGCCGCGGCGCCGAGGAGGGTGACCTTGCCCGTCTTCGCGTTCACCGTGAGCTCGACCGCCTGGCACCCGTAGACCCAGGTGAAGTAGGCGCGTCCCGTGCCGGTGGCCTCGTCCCAGTCGACATCGGGCGCCTTGAACGCGCCGAGGGCGTGGGGGAACTCCTTCGCGAAAAAGAGCAGGACCATCGCCTCGCCGAAGCCGATCGGCTCCGCTCCGCCAATGATCTGATCGTTCGCAAAGCCCACCGCTTCGGGCGCGCACCCGAGCCGCGGCGCGAGGATCTCGGCGATCCGCCCCTTCAGCTTCCGCGCCGCGTCGACCACGGCGCTGCCGCCCATGAGGGTCGCCCGCGACGCCACGGTCGGCCCCCCGTCGGGAATGGTCGACGTGGACGATCGGCGGTAGCGGATCCGTTCCGGCCGCACCCCAAGCTCCTCGGCCAGCAGCAGGATCATCGTCGATTCCGCACCCTGCCCGTTCTCGTGGACACCCGCCTCGAGCAGGATCGATCCGTCGAACTGCACGTTGACAATGGCGGCGTTGAAATCCATGCCCTCGGCGCCGAGGCTCATTCCCCGGTAACTCATCGCCAGTCCCACGCCGTAGAATTCGTCGGCGCCGCTCCCGTCAGCCGCGGGCCGCGGCCGGCCGCGCGTGCAGCGGGCGAACTTGTCCGCGTAGCCGAGCTCATCCACGATCCTGTCCAGAACGTGCCCGAGACCGACCGTATGGCCCTCGAGAACCTGGCCGGTGATCGTTTCGTCCCCCTGTCGCAACATGTTGCGGCGGCGGAACTCGATCGGGTCGATGCCGGCCCGCTCGGCGGCCATGTCGATCAGCTGCTCGATGAAAAAATTGACCTGGGGCGATCCGAAACCGCGCATGGCGCCGGTGAAGACGTTGTTCGTGTACACGCCGTAGACATCGCCGTGCACATGGTCGACGCGGTAGGGGCCGCAGCACTGCACCGCTGAGCGCCAGGTCACGAAGGGCGTGGTCGAGCAATAGGCGCCCGCGTCGGCCACGATGCGGGCCTCGACCGCCTTGATCAGGCCGTCCTTGCCGACCCCCATGCGGTATCGCGCGCGATAGGGATGGCGCTTGTAGCTCTCGCGGATCGACCACTCCCTCTCGTAGGTCATCTTCACCGGCCGGCCGGTGAGGCGCGCGCAGAGCGCCGCGCGGGCGCACACGATCGCGGCCGTGTCGTCCTTGCCGCCGAAGCCGCCGCCGACGGGCACGTTCCTGACCTCCACCTCGCTCAGCGCCACGCCGAGCATGGCGGCCGTGAAGCGCCGCGTGCTGAAGGGGTGCTGCATGCTGCCGTGGACTTCCATCACCCCGTCGGCGCGGGGGACGCAAAGCGCCGATTCCGGCTCGATGTAGGCGTGCTCCACGTGCTGCGTGGCGAACTCCTCCTCGAGAACGAAGTCGGACGCGCCGAACCCCTCGGCAATGTCGCCGCGCCTGATCTTGTGATGCTCGACGATGTTGCTCCCTTCCGACCGGTGAAGGAGCGCCGCGGACCGTTTCATCGCCTCGTCTGGATCGAGCAGCGCGGGCAGCTCCTCGGCGTCGACCCGCACCCGGGCGGCGGCGGCCCTGGCAACCTCGCGGGTTTCGGCCACGATGACGGCCACCACGTCCCCGTGGGAACGGATCCTGTCCTCCGCCAGCATCGGATAATCCCTGCGGATCTGTCCGAAACGGACCGAGCCGGGACAGTCTCCCGCCGTGACGACCCGCACCACGCCGGGCATGGCGCCCGCCTCGTCCGTCGCGATCCGCCTGATCCGCGCGTGCACGTGGTCGGCGTAGACGGGAACGGCGTGGAGCATACCGGTGAGCTTCAGGTCGTCGGTGTAGGCCGCCTGTCCCGTCACCTTTGCGCGGGCGTCGTTGCGCCACGCTTTCTGCTTCAGAGGTTGCATAGGCTTCTTCCTTCCCGGCGATCGGCATGGGCGAGCTCGTTGTCGACCGCCACCGTCGCGCCGCGCAGCCAGACGCGGCGCACGTCGAGCGTGGTCGTTCTTCCCGCGTAGGGCTCGTGCACGTCGGCCCTGCTCGAGGCGATCGCGCGCGCCGGCCCGTCCGGATCGATTGCCGTCAGATCGGCGTCGGAGCCGACCTTGATCGTTCCCTTGCGCGGGTAGAGGCCCGCGATCCTGGCCGGATTCAGGGCCAGCCGCCGTACCAGCTCGGAGAGACCGAGCCCGTGTTTCTTCACGAGGAGCTCGAAGAGGAGCGGCACGAGAGCCCCCACCCCGGCGAGACCCTTCGGAACGTTCGCCACATCCTCCCCGCGCGCATCCTTGTCGCCGCGCCGGAATGCGCAGTGGTCGGTCGCAAAGAGATCGAAAGCGCCCGCCGCGGCAAGCTCCTCGAGCCGCGCCCGGTTCCGTTCGCCGCGGAGCGGCGGCGTGCACAGGAGCTGGTGGCCGGACTCTTCCTCGAGAAGGGTCTCGTCCAGAAGGAGGTAATGGGGCGCGGTCTCGCAGGTGATCGCGCCTCTCCTCGATCGCTCCGCCGCCCTGCGGAGCGCGCCCGCGCCGTCGGCCGTGGAGACATGAACCACGTGAAGCCTGGCGCCCTCTTCGACGGCGAGCCGCGCGACCTTCTCGATCGCGGCGACCTCGGCGGCAGCGGGCCGGAGCAGGGTGTGGTCGAAGGGCGCCGAGCCCCGGCCCGGGCCGGCGCGTTCGAGCGTCTCCTGGTCCTCGCAGTGGACGAGCAGGCCCACATCCATGGCGGCGCACCGTCTCAGGATCGAGCCGATCCTGTCGTAGCCGACAAAGAGCCCCGCTTCCTTGTAGGTGGTGTAGACCTTGAGCGTACGAAAACCTCTCCTGGCCAGCGTGCCGATCTCGGTCCAGACCTCATCGTCCCACAGCGTGGGAGTGAGGTGAAAGTGATAGTCGCAGTGGGATCCCCTTCGGGCGCGCGCCAGGACCTCCTCGATCGCGGCGCGCAGGGTGCGGCCTTCCGCCTGCGTGGCGAAACCGATCAGGGTGGTGATCCCCGTTCTCGCCGCCGCGTGGGAGCCGGTCAGAAAGGTGTCGGCCAGCTCGATCCCGTTGATCGTGTCATCGAGATGCACGTGAAAATCGATCAGCCCGGGAAGAACGGCCAAACCCTCGGCATCGAAGATCTCCCCTCCCGGAGCGCGGCCGGCCAGGTCGCCGACAGCGTCGATCTTGCCGTCCTTGACCAGGATGTCGGCCTTGATCGGCCCCTCTTCGAGGTAGACTGTTCCGTTCTTGATCAGCATGGGCGCCTGCGCCGGAGCCCGAGCCGGCTCCGCCTCTCACACCTTTCGTTTATCAACAGTCGATCTGGGACAGGTCCGGTTCCACCGGATCGGGAAGACGCAGACCTTTCAGCGGTGCGTCGATATCCTTCAAGCCATGCCCCGTGATCAGCAGCACCGTGGTGGCGTCGCGGTCGATCCGATCGACGGCGGCCTTCCCGAGCCCTGCCACCGCGGCCGCGGCCGCCGGTTCGGCAAATATCCCCGTTGTCTTTGCGAGCAAGCGCTGCCCGTCGAGGATCTCCTCGTCCGTCACGGTCAGGCTGAATCCATCGCTCTCCTTCACCGCCCGCGCGGCGAGCGGCGCATTGCACGGCGTGGCAACGGAGATCGAGTCGGCCACCGTGTCGGGCGATGGCGCGCTGCTGAATTGTCCCGTCGTGATCAGCCTGTGGATCGCGTCCGACTTCTCCGCCTGCACGGCGATCAGCCGCGGCACGCGGTCGATGAGTCCCGCTTCCTTCAGATCGCGGAATCCCTTGAACACCCCGGCGATGATGACGCCGTCGCCCACGGGCACCACCACGGCCGCGGGCGCGCGGCCGCCGCACTGAGCAAAGATCTCGAAGGCCGCCGTCTTCTTCCCCTCGATCGTGAGCGGGTGGTAGGCGGTGTTGCGGTTGAGCCCGCCGCGCTGATCGGTGTACTCGAGCGACAGCCGGAAGGCATCGTCGTAGGTTCCCTTGATCCGCACGACGGCCGCGCCGTGAAGCAGCATGGCAACGAGCTTGGCGCGCGGCGCGTCCTCGGGCACGAAGAGGACCGCCTTCCGCCCGGACGCGGCGCAGACCGCCGCGAGCGCCGTGGCCGCGTTGCCCGTCGATGCCGCCGCGATCGTCTTCTCGCCCAGGCGGGCCGCCTCGGCGGCGACCAGGTACGAGGCCCGGTCCTTGAGCGACCCCGAGGGATTGAGCCCGTCGTTCTTGACGAGCAGGTCGCCGAATCCGAGCGCGCCGCCGAGCCGCGCCACCGGCACCAGCGGCGTGCCGCCCACGGCAAAGGGCGGGTGGAACTCCGCTTCCACCGCGCAGAGGAGCGACCAGTCCGGATCGTTCCTGTCGAGCCGCTTCCTGATCGCGGCGAAGTCGAATCGAGCCTCGAGCACACCGGCGAGCGGTGCGCCGGGCCCGTTCTTCGGCGCGCACGCCGGGCAAAGGTAACGTACCGCGTCGCGGCTGTACTCGCGATCGCAGTCGGAGCATTTGTACAGGAAGCCAGTCATCTCAGCCCTTCCCGTTCTGGTGCGCCACGAAGGCCGCGTAGAAGGCGGCCGCCGCGCTGAGCTGGTCGATCGGGCACGATTCGTTCGGCGCGTGGGCCTGCGACTCCTCGCCCGGCCCGAAGCCGATGCACGGGATCCGGTTCAAGCCCGCGATGGTGACGCCGTTCGTGCTGAAGGTCCACTTGTCGACGGTCGCCTCCTTGCCGAAGAGCGCGCCGTAGACGGTGCGCGCCCCCTTCAGCCAGGCCGACTCCTCCTCGAGAACCCAGGTGGGGTAGTACTTCTCCATGGGGTAGCGAAGCCCGGTATAGGCCGCCTCGTCGTAGACGGGCACCTTCACCTCGACCACGCCGATGCCGGCGCGGCGCGCCGCGGCGTGCACCTCGGCGATGGCGCTCTCCTTGGTGTCGCCGAGGGCGAGCCTCCGATCGATGTGAAGGGTTGCCAGGTCGGGCACGGCGCAGAGCGACGGCGACGAGGAGGTCACCTCGGTCACGGCCGCGCTCCCCTTGCCCAGAAAGGAATCGCCCTCGAGCCTGGCGTTGAGCTTCTCGATCTCGAGGGCGAGGCGCGCCGTCTCGTACACGGCGTTTTGCCCCCGTTCGGGCGCCGAGCCGTGGCACGACACGCCGCGCAGGGTGATCTTCATCTCCATGCGGCCGCGCTGGCCGCGGTGGATGTTCATGTTCGTCGGCTCGGTGATGACCACGAGCTCAGGAAGGATCTTCTCCTCGTGGATCATGTACTGCCAGCAGAGACCGTCGCAGTCCTCCTCCATGACCGTTCCGGTGAAGAGGAGGGTCCAGTCCTCGTTGAGCCCGAGCTCTCGAACGATCCGCCCGGCGCTCACCATCGACGCCATGCCGCTCTTCTGGTCAGCCGCGCCGCGGCCGAAGATCCGGCCCTTCTCGATGCGGGGGGTGAAGGGATCGGATTCCCACTGCGCCCCGTCGCCGGGATAAACCGTGTCCACATGCGCATCGAACGCCAGGATGCGCGGACCGGACCCGATGCGGCCGATCACGTTTCCCAGGCCGTCGACGCGGACCTCGTCGAAGCGAGCCGCGCTCATGGCGTTTCGGATGACGTCGATCACCTTCTCCTCCCGCGCCGAGAAAGAAGGGGTGCTGATCAGATCGGACAGGAGGCGGACCGTGTCCGCCTCGAGCTCCGATGCTTTCCGTCGGATGGCGGCAAAAAGATCGCTCATGGTGAATCGCCCCTTTTCGTGTAGTGGGGTGTGACCGTTCCGATGATGTCGCTGATCGCGCCCACCCCTTTGCCAACGCACCACGCTCTCATCTCGTCGAGCATCGCGCCCACCAGCGCGGGCCCCTTGCGAAGGAGCGCCGTGCAGGTCTGGACCGCGCTCGCGCCGGCGAGCATGAACTCGATCGCGTCCGCCCCGCGGGTCGCCCCGCCGCAGGCGATGACCGGAATGTCCACGGCGCGGGCCGCGTCGTACACGGCGCGCAGGGCGAGCGGTTTGATCGCCGGCCCCGAGAGCCAGCAGTAGGGTTCGGACGCGCCGAGGCGGCTCGCGCGCTTCTCGATGTCGATCGACAGGACCGGACCGACCGAGTTGATCGCCGTGATCCCGTCGGCGCCCGCATCGGCGCAGAGCGCGGCGCTTCTGGCGATGTCGCCCCCGTGCCAGGAGAGCTTCATGAATATCGGTTTGCGGGTGAGCTCCCTGGCCCGCCCGATCGTGTCCTTGAAGAGCCCCGCGTCGGTCGCGATGTAGTGGGTCGAGAGTTCGAATCCATCGACGAGCGGTTCAAAAAGCGGGATCAGGGTCTCGAGATCGGCCGCCGTGTACCCGAGCGAGACCAGGAGCGGCGCGGAACGGTCGGCGAGAGCGGGCACGATGTGGGAGAGCCACTCCGCGTAGGGCCGCTCCGACCACTTTTCCACGTTGAAGAAGAGATCCCCCTCGTGGGCCATCTTGGGCCGCGGCACGTCGGGGAGGGCGACCGAAACGGTTTTGGTCACGAGCCCGCCGATCCCGGCGCGATCGAGTTTTTTCAGCTTCTCGAGCCCGTCGCCGGGCGGGCCGCTCCCCGGCAGAAGGGGATTGGCGAGCTCGAGCCCGGCGATTTCGATCGACAGATCGGGTTGCATAGACACGCCTTTCTAACCGTTCTCCGCGAAAGCTTTCCACAAGCGCGTCGTGCGCTCCCGCGCCTCGGCGAGGATCGCTTCCTCATCGACCGCAACGATCCGCCCCTCGGCGACCACCGGCTTTCCGCGGGCGAACACCCACCGGGCGGAGGAGGCATTGGCCAGTCCGTAGAGGATGTGAGCCATCAAGTTCTGCGCCGTGACCGGTGTGGGCGCGGCATAGTCGAAGAGGGCGAAATCGGCCGGCTCCCCCTCGACAATGCGCCCCACCGGCCGTTTCAGCAGGCACGTCAGGTAGGCGCCCGGATTGGCAAAGAGAAGATCGCCGCAGAGCGCGAAGCCCTCCCTTCCCCCTCCGCCAAGACCCGAATAGGCGAGGTAAGCCGCGCGCAGCGACGCGAGCATGTCGGAGCTCATCCCGTCCGTGCCGAGCGCGATCCGGTCGGCGCGCAGGGTGTCGGGGTCGGCGTACCCGACGCGGTTGTTCAGGTTCGATTCCGGGTTGTGCGCCACGGTCACGCCCAGATCGGCGGCGAGGGTTTTCTCCTTGTTGGAGAGGTGGACGCCGTGGGCGATGAGGCTCTCCGCGGTGACGAGCCCGAAACTGTGCAGCCGGTCGAGCGGCCCCTCGAAGCCCTCGGAGCGGGCGTGGTTCACGTCGCAGAGATCCTCGGCCATGTGCACATGAATCGGCAAGGAGTGGGGCTTGTCCCGCGCGATCCGTTCGAGCGACGCCGCCCCGAGAGTGAACGAGGCGTGCAGCCCGAAGAGCGCGCCCACCTCCACATCAACGGCGTGGGCCTCGGCAAAGGCGAGGTTCTCGTCGATCGCGTCGCCCAACGCCGCAGGCCCGTTCCGGTCGGTGGTCTCGTAACAGAGCACGCGCGTCATCCCGAGCGCGCCGAATCCGGCCGACACCGCGTCGAGGCTCCCGCGAATCACCGCGGGCGAAGAGTGGTGGTCGATCACGGTCGTGCACCCGTGGCGCACGCTTTCGATGGCGGTCACCAGGGCCGAAAGACGCACCCCGTCTCTGTCGAGAGCGCAGTCGAGCCGCCACCAGAGATTCTCGAGCCGCGCGGGAAAATCGGGAATCGGCGCATCGAGCCGAATCCCCCGCGCCAGTGCCGAGTAGGCGTGGTGGTGGGAGTTGATCAGCCCCGGGATCATGAGTCCCCGTGGCGCGTCGATCCGCTCGGCCCGGACGAAGTCCTGCCGCATCTTTTCACTGGCCGGGCTCTTGTCGTCCTTGGCAAGTATCCCGACCGTTACACCGGCCTCGATGTGGACCTCGCAATCAGCCAGGAATCGGGACACTCCGTCGAAAAACCAAGCCACGGAGATAACCTGTTTTCGCTCGACCTCTTTCATCTGGATCCACCTGCCGGGATGTAATCGGTCCGTTCTGCATCCACACTCTGGTTCGCTCCCATTGTGGTGCGCGCGCTCGAGCACGTACACTACAGAATATGCCGATTTGTTCCGATTGCGTCAAAATATATCAACCTGTCACCAAGAGCGGAAACAGGCGGATATGTGGATTCACCTCCGCCACAAGGGTGTTACTAAATGATTTTAGAGTTGCATATAGTAGCACTATTTGTCACCCTTGTTGCTCATGAAAACACGAAATTTCTGGCTCGATTCGATTGAGGAACTCTGGAAAACAGACCGGAATATTATTTGGCTGATGGGTGTTCGGCGCGTCGGAAAAACCTGCCTCTGCCAACTCCTTCCCAAGGTCGAGTATTTTGATTGCGAACTGCCCAGTGTCAGGCGTCAGATGGAAGACCCGGAAGAATTCCTGGAGAGCCTGAAAGACAAAAGGGTCGTGCTCGACGAGATCCACCGCCTTGCCAATCCATCCGAGATTTTGAAGATCGCCGCGGATCACTACAAATCGATCAAGATCATAGCCACCGGTTCGTCCACGCTTGGCGCGACAGCAAAATTCAAAGACACGCTGGCCGGTCGCAAATCCGAGTTATGGCTCACCCCCATGATCGCCCGGGACATCCGGGATTTCGGGCGAAAGAGTCTGTCCCGCAGGCTGCTCCGAGGTGGCCTTCCGCCTCTCTTCCTGCCTCAAAAACTGCCGGAAAAAGACTTCCAGGAATGGATGGACGCCTACTGGGCAAAAGACATCCAGGAGCTCTTCCGCCTTGAAAGGAGGCAATCTTTCCAAAAGTTTGCCGAATTGCTTTTTGTTCAGAGCGGCGGAATGTTCGAGGCGAGCCGATTCGCGGCTCCCTGCGAGGTCAGCCGCACTACGATCAGTAATTACCTCTCCGTGCTCGAGGCCACTTTCGTGGTCCATATCATTCGACCCTTCAGTGAACGCCGCCCCAGCGAAATCATTGCCGCTCCGAAGGTGTATGCTTTCGATACGGGATTTGTCTGCTATTTCAAAGGCTGGTCGCGGCTTCGTACCGAAGACATGGGACTCCTCTGGGAACATTTCGTCTTGAACGAGCTACACGGCAGACTTCAAAGCCGGCAGGTCATGTACTGGCGGGACAAACGCCGTCACGAAATCGATTTCGTGATCCAGAAGCGCGGGAAGCCTCCAATCGCGATCGAATGCAAATGGAAAGCGGATGGCTTCGATGGTAAGAACCTGATGGCTTTTCGCACGCAGTATAAAAAGGGAGAGAACTATATCATTGCTTCCGACATCTCCCGCGCATACTCTCGAAAACACAAGGGACTGAAAGTACAGTTCATCTCACTTGAAGACCTTATCAGCCGACTCTGTTGAAAGCTCTTGGGGCGCTCGAAAAACGACCTCGATGTCTTGATGGACGCAACAGCCCATGTCGAAAAACATCCGCGCTCTCAGCGGCCGCCCGAATCGGGACGGAACGCTGTTTCAAGCCTTGACCGGCGCAATAAACGCTTCGGGCCGCCTGACGGCGGAGGGCCTGCGCGCCCTCTCCGAGGAGAGGCTGGTGTCCGAGGCGGCGCTGCTCGGTACGGTGTCGTTCTACGATTTTCTCCAGCCCGGACACGGTGAAACCAAGGCCTGCGCCTGCAAGGGCACGTCGTGCCTCGTGTCGGGAAAACACGCCGCCGGCCTGCGGGCGCTTTCGGACCGATACGGCGAAAACGAAATCGCGCAGGCCAACTGCCTGGGCTACTGCTACCGGAAGGATTCCTATCGGGAGGCAGGGAGCGACAACGACTCGATCCCCTTCTTCAAAGCCGCGGCGCGCAGCGTCTTCACGGAGGACGCGGGATCGCTCGACGATTTCTATTCGATCGTTCTGCGGGAGCCGGCGGAGATCATGGACGCCGTGGGCGCCTCGCGGCTACGGGGGCGCGGCGGGGCGGGTTTCGGTTTCGCCGACAAGCTGGCATTCTGCGCACAAACACCGGCCGGGCAGAAATACGTCGTGTGCAACGCCGACGAGGGGGACCCCGGCTCCTTCTCCGACCGGTTCTTGCTGGAAGAGCAACCGCATCGGGTCCTGGCCGGCATGCTGGCCGCGGGCGTCGCGATCGGCGCGGACACCGGTTACGTCTATCTCCGCGCCGAGTACCCGGCCGCGTTCAGTGTTTTGAGCGACGCGATCGGGGTGTTCGAGAAGACCGGCGCATTCGGGCGGACCGGGTTCGGCATTCAGATCGTCCGCGGCGCCGGCTCCTATGTGTGCGGCGAAGAGACCGCCCTGCTCAATTCGATCGAGGGCCTGCGGCCCGAGGTGCGGATCCGCCCGCCCTACCCGGCGACGGAGGGTTTGTTCGGCAAGCCCACGCTGCTGAGCAATGTGGAGACCATCGCCACGTTGCCGTGGATTCTCGAACATGGAGCCCGGGCCTTCGGCTCGATCGGCACGACCGAAAGCACGGGCACGAAGCTGCTCTCTCTCGACTACGCGTTCAACACGCCCGGTGTCCACGAGGTGCCGATGGGCACGCCGCTGAAAAAAGTCATCCACGAGCTGGGCGGAGGTTTCAGGGTGCCGGTAAAAGCGCTCCAGGTCGGCGGCCCCCTCGGCAGCGTGGTCCCGATCGACAAGGTCGATCTTCTGTCGATCGACTTCGAGTCTTTCGCGCGGGAAGGTTTTCTGCTCGGCCACGCCGGTCTCGTGGGGATACCGAGCGACTTCCCGATGATCGATTTTCTAGGCCATCTCTTTTCCTACATGGCCGACGAGAGCTGCGGCAAATGTCTCCCCTGCCGCCTGGGGACCGAAAAGGGGCGCGAGCTCCTGAAGCGGTCGGCCGGGGGCGCACCGATCGACACCGCCGCTTTCGACGATCTGCTCGAAACCTTGGAGCTCGGCTCCCTCTGCGCCCTGGGAGGCGGGCTGCCTTTGCCCGTTCGCAACATCATGAAGCACTTTCCGGCTGAACTTGCGGAGCACTTCTCATCGTGAGCGACACGGCATATATCAACGGACGCGCGTACCCCTTCGAACGGGGGGAGACGATCTACACTTACGTGTGCGGCCACCTCGGCAAGGACGCCATCCCCGTTCTGTGCCACGACGACTCCCTCGAGCCTTTCGGGGGCTGCCGGATCTGCACCGTCGAGGTGGCGCGGTCCTCCGATGGGCCCAAGCGCACGGCGGCGTCGTGCCACACCCTTGTCGAGGCAGGCCAATACATCTTCACGAACACCCCCCGCGTCGAGAAGCTGCGCCGTTCGATCGCCGAACTCCTGCTCAGCGACTATCCGTCCGGCGACCTACGGCCGCCAGCGGGCCAACGGCCCACCCGATTCCAGGACCTCGTTGAAAAGCTCGGTGTTTCCGGCTCGCGTTTTCCGCGTAGCGAGCGGACATCCGCGGTGGACCAGACCCATCCCTATATCCGCCTCGACACGGCCCAGTGCGTGGCGTGCTGCCGGTGCATCCGCGCCTGCGACGAGATTCAGGGGGAGCTTGCCTTGACCATGGCCGGGCGCGGATTCGGCTCCCGCGTGATCTCCTCGCGCGAGGGGACTTTCAAGGACTCGGAGTGCGTCTCCTGCGGCCGCTGCGTGCAGACCTGTCCCACGGGTGCGCTCACTGACCGTCACCGCGCCAAGACTCTCCCGGCGGACAAAACGGTGCGCACCGTGTGCACCTACTGCGGGGTCGGATGCAACCTGGACGTTCTGCTGACCGGCGACGAGATCGCGGCCATCCGCCCGACGGCTGACGCGGCAGTCAACGCCGGCCACGCCTGCGTCAAGGGCCGGTACGCGTTCGGCTACGTGAACCACCCCGACCGGCTCAAAACTCCTCTGCTGCGCAAGAAGGGCGAGCTGGTTCCGGTGAGCTGGGACGAAGCCCTCGACTTCACGGCCAAGCGCCTGAACGAGATCCGCGCACGGCACGGCGCGCGGGCGATCGGCGGCGTGTCGTCGTCGCGGTGCACCAACGAGGAAAACTTCCTCATGCAAAAGTTCATGCGCGCCGTCGTCGGCAACAACAACATCGACGGCTGCGCCAGGGTATGCCACGCGCCGACCGCCTACGGCATGCGCCGGACCTACGGCACGGGCGCGGCCACCAATTCGATCGACGAGATCCCTCTGGCCGACTGCCTCCTCGTTGTGGGCGCCAACGTGACCGAGGGCCACCCGGTCACCGGCGCCAGGCTCCGCCAGCGGGCGATGAAGGGGACGCCGCTCATCGCGATCGATCCGCGCCGCATCGAGCTGGCGCGCTTCGCCGCCGTGCACCTGCAGTTGCGACCCGGGACGAACGTGGCCCTGCTCGGCATGCTGACCCGCTCCATCATCGACGAAGGCCTGGTGGACGAGTCCTTCGTGGCGGAGCGCACCGAGGGGTTCGACGAGTTCCGCCGCGCGGCGCTCGCCGTCGATCTGGACGCGCTGGAAACGATCACCGGCGTGAGCCGTGAAAAGGTGCGCGACGCGGCGCGGATCTACGGGCGGGCGAAGAACGCGATGGCTTTCCACGGCCTCGGCCTGACCGAACACTACCAGGGCAGCCGGGGCGTGATGATGCTCGCGTCCCTCGTTTTGATGACCGGCAACATCGGCCGGCCAGGGGTGGGGCTCAATCCCCTGCGCGGGCAGAACAATGTTCAGGGCGCCGCCGATATGGGCGTGCAGCCCGATCTGGGACCCGGTTATCTCGACCTGTCCGATGCGGCCGTGCGCGCCCACTACGAACAGCACTACGGCTGCCCCGTGCCGGATGACAAGGGGATGACCATGCCCGAGATGTTCGACGCGGCCATCGCGGGCACGCTCAAGGCGCTCTGGATCATGGGCCAGGACATCCTGCAGACCGATCCGAACACGACCCACGTGAGGAATGCCCTGAGCAACCTCGAGTTCCTCGCCGTGCAGGAGATCTTCGAAACGGAATCGACGGCGCTCGCCACCGTGGTCTTCCCCGCGTCGTCCCATCTTGAGAAGAGCGGCACCTTCACCAACGGCGAGCGGCGCATCCAGCGCGTGAACCAGGTGATCCCCGCCCTCGACGGCACGCGCGCCGACGGGCAGATCGTCGTCGACATCATGAACCGCATGGGTTATGCCCAGGCCGGTTACGATCCGGCGCTTCACCTCGAAGAGATCGCCCGGGTGGTGCCCTTCTTCGCCGGGGTGAGCTGGGACACGCTGGGCGACGACGGCAAGCAGTGGCCGGTGACCGAGGACGGGAAGGACACGCAGATCCTGCATACGGGGCGGTTCAAGCGGGGGAAGGGCAGGTTCGTGTTCACCGAGTTTGTCGAGACGCCCGAACTGCAGGGTGACGACATGCACGAGTATCCCTTCATCCTCACCACCGGCCGCAGGCTCCAGCACTACAACTGCGGCTCGATGACGCGGCGCACGCCCAACATCGAGCTGATGACGAGCGACGAGCTCCTGATCAACCCTGCCGACGCCGCCCGCCGCGGCATCGGCGACGGCGACAGGGTGCGGGTGCGTTCCAGGCAGGGGGAGACGCGGCTCGACGCGAGGTTGAGCGACGACGTGAGACCGGGTGTGCTGTTCACGACCTTCCACTTCCCCGAGGTGGCGGTCAACCAGCTCACCAGCGGGGTGCTCGACGTGGAGGCCAAGACGCCGGAGTTCAAGGTCACGGCCGTGGCGATCGCGGCGGACGGCGGCGGGGAAAAGAGCGAACCAAGTTAGCAACCGAATTCAACTCAGGGCGGCCAAAGAGCCGGCTTCAGAGCCGGCGGCTCGGTAGACAGGCCTTTACGGTGCTGCGCGGCGCAAAGATCTTCCCAAGGGTATCCGGAAACGGCTCCAGCTTTTTCACACGAACAAGCCGTACAGGATGTTTCCTTAGAGCGGCTCGAGAGAGATGGCTGCAGCGCCTGTCCGCCGACACTCGGCGAGAACGGCGATGACGTGCGCCAACTCGATACTCCCGCCGACGCGAATGACCACCGCGCGGTCACCGCCCTTCGCCTGGAGAGCCTCCATCGTCTCGAAGAAGCGCCGCACCGGATCGGACCCTTCGATGAGGGTTTCGTCGACGGTGCACCGGAAACCAAGCTCCTCGTCATCGATCATCGTGACGTGGATCGGATCGCGGCCGCCGTCGGTTCTCGGGAGATAGGCGTCGAGCTTTCCCTCGGGGAGACGGTAGTACCGGTTCAGTCTCTCCGCGGCCTCCGGGATTCTGCTCTCGAGGTCGCACCGGCAGGCGAGCTCGATCCTGTAGATTCCGGTCTCCTCCTCCCTGCAAAGCTGCATCACTTCGAGAATTGGCCCGAAGTGAACCTCTGAGTCGCCGCGAATGAGTAGAATGAGTCTCGAGGCGCCGTCGGCTTCACGTTCGTGCTTCGAGGTCTCCTCGATCAACAGCGACCGGATCCGGTCGTAGGCATCGTTCACATGGCCGAGATCGCGGCGGTTGCGGACAAAGTGCCCGGGGCGGGTGATGTTGATCGTGCAGCGTTTCTCGAAGGGCTTCTTGAAACCCTCGCACATGTCGGATTTGGGCAGCACGAGATCTTCCACCATGCCGCGCGCGTGGTACTCGTGGAACTCCTCGGCCCGCAGGGAGAGGATCTCGTCGGGTAATCCGAAGAGCGCGCCGACCTTGGTCTGGTACACCTGCAGTCCCGCGAGAAGAGCGATCAAAAGTGCGAGGGTGCCCCAGAAAAGGATGGTCCGCCTCGACCGCCTTCGCCTGTCCGAGAGAGCCGACCAGGCGTAAACGAGAATGTAGACGGCGAAAAGGATGTTCACGAAAGTGAAGAGGTCGAGCAGGCTCATCCCGGCGAGCCGCGGATACGACCAGAATTCGCAGATGAAGTCGGCCCGCATCGCGCACATCACCTGGAGATAGAGCAGATGGCACAAGAGACCGTACGTGCAAATCGTGATCGCCGGAACGGCGATCAGACCCTTGGTCGGATCGGCCAGGGTGCCGAGTCTTCTTCTGGGGGCCGTCATTGCAATTCCCTTCGGTCGCGGGGCGGGCCACGCCCGACTGGCGGATAAGAAAAACAAATCCCATTGTGGCGAATGGTCGGGAGTATTCCACTGCATTCTCAACCCTCCCCACCCACGTGAGCACCCATCTCCCGAGATCGTAGCGCCTGTTGGACGATGAGAAGCCGCCAAATCCGCGCCCTGGACGGGCCGCCACACCCCGACATCACCGCATCGCGACAAGAGGAAGATGGCCCGGATCGGGTGCATTCACGAATCGAATCAGGGGCGATTCTTCCTGAAGAGGATCAGCTGGGACTCCGTCCTGTGCGTGGGCGCCCAGGTCTTGCCGCGCGCCGTGTTCTCGTAGTGATCGAGGACGTACCTCAGGGTCAGCGTCCTGCGCTTCTTGACGGCCGCCGTGGCATCCACCACCCAGGGGCCGACCACGTCGCCGGGAGCCCAGCCGGCGCGGTCATACTTCCAGGTGCCGCCCTGGGGCCTGCAGGGGTTGAGGTAGTTGTCGGTCTTCCAGAGAACGTGCCGGAACTCCTTCTTGCCGATGAAGAGGGTGCGCCCGAGGGGCATGAACTCGCCGGCATTCTTCGTGTTGGGACTCATTCCGTGGCCGGTCACGATCATCCGGACCTTCGCGGCGACCGGCCGGCCCTCGAGCTTGATCTTCTTCTGGACGTAGAAGTCGCTCGCCGGTTTGTCCGGATTGCCGATCTCGGGATTTCCGCACCAGAGGTTGATCACCTTGTAGGCCAGAAGATCGGCCGGACCGCGGTAGAAATCGAACTTCACCGTCACGACCCATCCCGCCCCCTGGGTGCCGCAGAACTGCTCGATCTTGCGTTCCCCCTGGAACAGGGGCCGCAGGTCGGTGACATCGACCTTCCACAGGTGTCCCTTGTGGTAGGGCGTGATGTACCGGGCGACCTCCACCCTCTTGCTCTCGTCGTCATAGGCAAAGATGTGGGCGATGCGATCCCACGGGTCGAAACCCTTCTTGGGCCTGTCCAGGAAGAGGGTCATGACGATGCGTCCGTAGGCGTCGTTCTTCTCGGGGAAAGCGACGAGCGCCTCGTTCCTGGCGCATTTGGCGTTGTTGAGCGCCTTGTCGATCGCGATCACCGTGAGAGGCGGCTCAGGTTCGGGTATCGCCTCGCGGCAGGAGACCGTCAGGTTGTCGATACGGATTTCGCCCGATCCCGTACCGTTGGTCCCGCCCAGAGCCGGTCTCCCCCTGAAGGCCGTCATCGAGGGAATGAAGAAGCGATCGAAGACCATCTCCTTGTCCAGAACGACGGTGATCTCACACCCACCGACGCAGAACTCCTTCTCGATCCTGACCTTGTGGGGCTTACCATCCCTGAAGTCCGTGAGGGTCGTGCGCTTCTTGATCTCCATGCCGTCCCAGTGCAGGGAGAACTCGTGCTGGGGCCTCCCGTAGAAGTTCCCCGATCCCTTGAAGGGGTCCTTGTCCACCGGATTGCTGGCATCGAAGCCCACGCCGAAAGCGGCCTCCAGGCTCGGCGCCTCCCATCGCTTCAGATCAGGCGCTCCCCCCCCGGCCCCGTACCGTCCGACATCGAGCCAGGCAAATCCCGCGCCTTCACATCCCTTTTCGAGGATCAGGTCGAAGGAAACCTCCACGTGCCGCACCGGACCTTCCGCGGGTGCTGCAAATCCCACGGAAGTCGAAAGGCCGGGCGTGGGATCGAGGAGGACCAGCTTGCCCTTGACGATCTTTGGGAGGTGCGCTTCGCCGGACGCGCCGCCGCTCGACCTGGAGGAGAAGTCCGCCCCATCGCGGGGACTGCTGAACTTGTATCGTGCCGTCCACTCGTCGACGCCTGGAAGCGAACAGGATCCCGGATTCGACAGGAGTGTCAGAAGAACGGTCAGGACAAGCGGTATCATGCGGAACTCCTCGTGAACGGGGCTTCCTTTCCGGCAGGGACCGGGGTGTCGTGAATGATTCAGTCCACGACCGTTCCCCTAGCGGACAAGAAAAACAAACCCCATTTTAGCAATTGGGCAGAGAGGTATTCCGCCAGATTTTCAACTCTCCCCTTCCACGTGAGCACAAAACCTGCCGAAATCGAGGCGCCATTGGGGCGATGAGAAGCTGCCAAGTCCACGCCCTGGACGGGCGGCCGCCCGCGTGATCTCTGCGATCAGTTTTCTTTTTCCTAGCGGCCGATGGCCGCCGCACTAGGGAAAGATCGTGAATCTGGGTTCGCGGCGGCTGACGTTTGCAGGCGTTTTGCCGAGACGATCTGGCTGGGCGACCGTGTATCATCCTCGGACATCGGAATAACGAAAAGACACATAAACTTTCTCTCTTGCCTGATCCTCGGACGTGCTTAACCTATTACTTGATTGGACCCGGGACTAAAGAGTCTTTCGCGAGAATGTCTCGCCACGACCTTTCACTTCCCCGAGGTGGCGGTCAACCAGCGCACCAGCGGGGTGCTCGATGTGGAGGCCAAGACGCCGGAGTTCAAGGTCACCGCCGCGGCGATCGCGCCGGGCAGCGGCGGGGAAAAGAGCGACCCAAGTTAGCAAAAACGGTCAAGCACGCTCCGCGCTCCTTTCATAGAATCTCCCGAACGGAACCGGAAAGGAACGATGAAACCGACAACGCTTCACGACTACACCGAACGGATACTGCGCGTGCTGATCCACATCCAGCAGAACCTCGACGACGACCTCGCCCTCGACGGCCTCGCCCGGATCGCCTTCTTTTCGCCGTTTCATTTTCACCGCGTTTTTCGCGGCATGGTGGGCGAATCGGTGAAGAGCCACATCCGGCGGCTGCGCCTCGAGCGGGCCGCCTCGCGGCTGAAGCAGGGCGACAGGCCGGTCACGGCGATCGCCTTCGAGGCGGGGTACGAGACGCACGAGTCGTTCACGCGCGCCT
This sequence comes from uncultured Phycisphaerales bacterium, assembly GCA_964620445.1. Taxonomy (GTDB): domain Bacteria; phylum Planctomycetota; class B15-G4; order B15-G4; family CAYZWU01; genus CAZUHB01. Next base: position 7,156 of record CAZUHB010000070.1, on the reverse strand, counting down.
TCCGCGCCTTGTGGGGCGAGTCGCCGTCCCTCTTCCGGTCGAACAGGAATCCGCTCCGCGACGCCCCGGCGCCGTCGGGCGTTCACTACGACGCGGCCGGGAATGTGGACCGATTCACGCCTCATCTTTCGAAGGGAGAAAAAATGGAAGTCAAGATCGAGACGATCGAACCGATCCGCGTGGCGTTCATGCGCCACACGGGACCCTACAACCAGTGCGGCCCCACGTGGGACAGACTCTGCGCCTTCCTCGGACCGAAAGGGATGCTCGGCCCGGGCTCCCGGCTTTTCGGGCTCTCCTACGACGACCCGGACGTGACGCCGCCCGACAAGATCCGCTACGACGCCTGCATCGAGGTGGACGAGAACTTCTTGGCCGAGGGCGATGTGGGCGTGCAGACCGTGGCCGGCGGCCGGTTCGCGGTGACGACCCACTTCGGCCCCTACGACAGGCTCAACGAGACCTACGCGAAGATCATGGGCGAGTGGCTCCCCCGCAGCGGAGAGACATTGCGCGCGGCGCCGTCGATCGAGTTCTACCTCAACGATCCGGAGAGCACGGAGCCGGAGGATCTGGTTACCGACATCTACACGCCCCTCGAATAGGAAAGGAGGTGATTCCCATGGCGGCCACCGAAAAGGTCGATCTCTTCAAGCTTCACCGGAAGGAATACGCCTCGCCGAAAAAGCCGATCCTCGTCAACGTGAAGACGGCCGCCTACCTCGCCATCGACTGCCAGGGGGCGCCGGGCGACGCCGAGTTTCAGGAGAAGATCGGCGCGCTCTACGGCATGGCGTTCACCGTCAAGATGACACGCAAATTCTCCGGCTTGAAGGACTACGTGATCTGCAAGCTGGAGACGATCTATTCCGGCCCGGACGGAGGCGCGGACCTCGGCGCCCTGCCCAAGGAGGAGTGGTGCTGGAAGTTCCTGATCCGCACGCCCGATTTCGTGAAAATCGGCGAGATCGAGAAGGCCGCCGCCGTGCTCGTCGAGAAGGGCAAGGGGGCCGCGTGCGGCGCGGTGAAGCTCGAGCGGATCGGCGAGGGGCGCTGCGTGCAGATGCTCCACGTCGGCCCCTACGAGCGCGAACACGAGACGATCGCTCTCATGGAGTCTTTTGCCGCGGAAGAAGGGCTCGCTTTTCACGGTAAGCATCATGAGATCTACATCTCCGATCCCCGCCGTGTTCCGCCGGAGCGTTTGAAGACGATCCTGCGCCGGCCCGTGCGAGCGGCGGAGAAATGATGCGGTTTCTCCAAAAATGAAAGGGCCGGGAAGAGGACATCCTCTCCCCGGCCCTTTCTTCTATTCGACAACCAACGTCATCACATCGGTGAACCGTGTCCACGGCCCGTTGGGCGGGCCGACGAGCGCCTGCAGCGGGTAGGCGTCGCCTTCCTCCCACACCGCCGGAACGGTCACCTGCACGGCGAGCACACCGCTCTGGGGAACCGTGCCGATCGGCCCGTACCACGCCGGCGGCCAGGTCAGCCAGAAGTCGCCGTACTGCGTGTTCATCGGCTCTTCCTCGGTGCCGAAGCCGAGGTAGAGGGTGACCGGCGCCGAGGGATATCCGACCGTCTTGATCCGGATCGTCTCCCCGGGAACGACGGGATCGGCGTTGTAGAGGTGATAGTAGTACTCGTCTGCGCCCATGTCGGGAGCGCCGAGCGCGGCGCGCGGATCGCCCTCGAAATCCTTGTCCGGAAGACCGGGCGCGCCATTGCTCCCGCCGTCGCGGCAGGGGGAGCTCCAGGTGAGATGAAAATCGCCGTTCGCGGAATCGACGAAGAGCGGATCGGAATCGATGTTGCCCGCGCCCGGCCAGCCGCCTTCCACATCGCAATATGTCACGTCCGCGTTCTGTCCGGAGACCTGCGGATCGGCCGGCGCGAAGTTGCCCCACACGATCGTGTTGGTGACCGCGGAGTCTGCCGACTCGAGGACGAGACCCCCGCCCTGCCAGTCTGCGGAATTTTCCACGATCGTGTTGTTCGTGATGACAGCCGACGAGTTCTCGTCGCAGTAGATTCCGCCGCCATAGCTGTTCCCCGTGGCAAAGTTGTTCTTGATCACGTTATTCGCGATCACCGGAGACGCCCAGCCGCAGTAGATTCCGCCTCCCTTGCCCACCTCGAACCCCGTGTCGTCGGCCACGTTATTGGTGATGAGATTGTTCGTGATCGTGGGCGACGATCCCCCACAGTAGATCCCTCCGCCCCACATCTCATAGCCGTTCCTGATCGTCACCCCTGTCAGCACCGAGTCGGGCCCCTCGCCGTTGAAGAAGAGGACCACCGTGGAATTTCCGCCCCCGTCGATGATGGTCCGTTCCACCACGCTGCGGTCGTTCGGATCGCGGCCGCTCACGGTGATCGCCTTCCCGTCGAAATCGAGCGTCTCGAAGTAGACGCCGGGCGCCACGCTCACGGTGTCGTTGTTCGCCGCCTGGCATTCGTCGATGGCGTCCTGGATCGTGGCGTACATCTCGGGAACGAGCAGCACGCGGGTGTGGTACTCGTCGGCGCCGATGTCGGCGATTCCGTTACCGAGGCGGTCCTCGCCGTCGAAATCGAGCGCCGGAATGTTGGACGCCGTGTTGGTCCCCGCGTCCACGCATCCTGAACCGCTGGTGATGTGTAAGTCCCCGCCCGGGGCATTGACAAAGAGCGGGTCCGTGTCGATGTTGCCCTCTCCGGCAATGCCGCCCGCCACGTCGCAGTAGGTCACCTCGGTGTACCCGTTGGGACTCGTATAGATCTCGGGATAGGTGTCGGCCACGTTGCCCCACAAGATCGTGTTGGTCACCCAGACGGGCGAGCTCCAGTTGTAGAGCCCGCCGCCGCTCTCCGCGGCCGTGTTCCCGTAGATCGTATTGTTGGTGATCGTCGCATAGCAGTGGCCGCAGGCGATCGCGCCGCCGTCGCGGAAAGAGGAGTTTCCATAGATGATGTTGTTGATGATTTTCGGATGGCCGTATTCCCTGGACAGGATTCCGCCGCCGTCTCCTCCGGCCGCGTTGTTATAAATGATGTTTCCCAAGATCGTCGGGGACGCGGTCTCGCAGTAGACGCCGCCGCCGCCGTTGGCGTTCGCGCCGCCGGAACCTGAGCCGTCGGTGAGCGTGAATCCCTCGAGCACCGAGGTTTCTGTCTCCCCGGTGTTGAAGGTCACCACCGACGCCTGGTGGCTTCCGTTGATGATCGTGTTATACGGGTCCGGGTCGTAGGTGTCAGGATCGCCGTCGGCGTCGCTCCGCACGGTGATCTCCCGACCGAGGAAGTTGATGCTTTCGAAGTAGGTGAACGGCCTGACGAGGATCAGTGTCTCGTTGGCGGGTGCGTTGAGGAGCGCCGTCTGAATGGATGGATAATCATCGGGAACGATGACCACTCCCTGAACGATACCGATTACGCACAGATAAGAGATGAGGCCGAAAATCGCTGTCTTGATGAGAACTGCTCTACTCATCTGAATCTCTCCTTTTGTTAAATTCTCGTGATTGAATTCGCCCGGCATTGGTGGACTAAACGCTGTTTGGTTGCGCTCTTTTCAGATAGAGTTTATTTTTGGAAGGCCGGTGGGCGGGTCAGGAACGCCCGGTCGAGGCACCGCGGTCGGATCACTCATTCGGCTGAAACATTACATGTAAGGATATGGGAGTCCCGGGAAATGATCGGATTCTACCTGACGCTCACCAAGGATGGGATCGCATCAACCGAACCGAAAGTCACAACCTACGACGATCTGGTGCGCACGGGTGCGCCGCCGGAGCCGGGCTTGTACATCCTCGACGACGACCGCGCGCAGGTGGTCCGATCGACCGGCCGCGCCCTCTTCAACGTGGGAACGCTGATCTTCGGCAAGGAGTGGAAGGAGGGCGCTCTCGAGTCGATCGCCAGGGAGTTGGACAGGGGGCGCACAATAGAGGAGCTCGCCGCCGAAACGCGGGGCCAGTTCTGCCTCGTGGTCGCCGCCCCGGGCAGCGTGTGCGTCGTGACCGACGGACTGGGCGTGCTTCCGATCTACAGGACCGACCACAGCGGCACGACCCAGATCTCGAACATCTTCCCGCTCCTCGCCAGGAACAACAAAGTGACGGTCGACCGTCAAGCAATTGCCGAGTATCTGAGCTTCCGCTTTCCGTTCAACGCCACCCTCTTCAACGAGATCGGGAAGCTGAAAGGGGGCGTGGTCTATCGCTTCGGGGACGAGACGGGCGAGCACTCCTACGCGGGCGACTTCGCCGCGCTGCGCTCGAACCGCTACACCGATCTGCGCGACATCGCACACCGGGTGGAGGAGATTCTCCTCCACAACCTCTCCTTTCTGGGCGCCGACGACAGGATCTTCGCCGACGTGACCGGGGGGTTCGACACGCGGACGAATGCCGTGATTCTTCACTCCCTGGGTCTGTCTTTCGACGGCGGGCACTGCGGCGAGCAGGTGCGCCACGAATCATCGGCAGCCGCACAGGTGACGCGCACGCTGGGGATCGAGTTCCACAGCGGAATCAAGATCAGGGATCTGGAAAAATACCGCCGCACCCTCGACCATCACCTGAAGATCTTCGCCGGAACGCCCACCCCCTTCCACTCGACCGAGCTCGTCAACTATTACAAAACGATCGGCGACTCCTTTGACATCCACGTGGCCGGGTTCGGCGGCACGCAGCAGCTCGTCCAGGACATGAAGAAGCTCAAGCCCTTCTCGCGGAAACTCGATCCGCGGGCTCTATCGCTGAAGTACTTCCGGCTCTACGATTTCTTCCGCGACACGTTCATCACACGCGGCGCCTATTACGACGGGATCGTGAGCAAGATCGACGCGCTCCTGCGGCCCCTGGGCGCGTACGATTTCGACAAGGCCGCGAACTATTTCCGCCTGCTCACCTTTTCGAGGCACTATCACGGCGGCCTCTTCGGCGCGCACAACACGATCTGTCCGCTCTACTCCCCCTACGAGGAGCGGAATCTTCTGCGGCTCACAATGGAGTCGTCGTACAGCGTCAAGGAGTTTCACAACATTCAACGATCGATCCTGACCCGGCTGAATCCCGAGGTGAGCCGGATCAAAACCTCCCACGGGTACACGGCATCGACCGAGCCCGGCAACGGCCTGAGCGCGCTGAAAAAACTGAAGACGCGCGGCAGAGACAGCCTGAGGACAATGATCTACCCGGTCAAACCGCTTTTCAGCGCGATGCACGCAGTGCGGCGCCTCCGGCACCGGGTCCGCCCCGAGGTCATGATCGGCGAGGTCCAAAAGGATTTCTGGGTCGACGAGGTGAATCGCAACTGGTCGGACGACCTGCCGATCCTCGAAATCCTCGACCGGAAAAAACTGGCCGCCCACATGGCCGCGAAGCCGCACACGCCGCGCCTGAAAGCCCAACTGATCTATCTCGACCGATTGATTGCCGCCTGCGGGGCGACGATTTAGCGCGGCGCTCCTCCCCGGCGCGCGATCAGGCGAGCAGTTCCCACTCGATGCCGATCCTCTTGAGCGCGTAGCCCACCTCGACCAGGTAATCGCCGTACCCGGTCATCCAGTGGAAACCGGGCATGCGCTCGGCCAGGAGCTTGCCCTCGCAGGTGAAGCTGATGTCGATCTGGGACCGGCAGATCGGGAGGAAGGGCGCCTCCTCGATCACCCCTCTCAGCCCCACCCACCGCTCGAAGGCGAAGTCGGGAACGATGTTGGTCACCACGTTGTTCCGCCCCATCTCGACCTTGGGCGCGGCGCCGTAGTCCGATTCGAAGTGGGTCAGGATGCGGGCCGGCTCGAGCCGCTTGCCGTCCATGCGCCGCGGTGCGGTGCAGTGGGCGAGGGTGATGATGCCATCGTGGGGATAGGTGGGATCATTGAGAAAGACCGGCTTGCCCGAGATGGCGGCGAGCAGAACCCCCGAGGGGATCACCACGAAATCGGATTCGCAAAAGGCGAGATAACCCGCGTCGTTGAGAAGGCTCAAGGTGAGGCACGCCGAGGTCTCGGCGCGCGGCATGATCGTTCCCATGCAGCCGTTGATGGTGATCGCGCCGCAGCCGGCCTCGCGCATGAGGCCGCGGAAGACCCTCTCCAGGAGGAAGGCATTGTCCACGAAGCTCTGCTCCGTTTCGAGCGACACCCCCGCGGCGTTCACGTAGGCGGCCGCGCGCGTCCGCGCCTGCCCGGCCGTGGGTGCGTGGCTGCGCGCCTCGTCGATCAGCCGGCCGAGCTCGTCGTAGGATACGGTTTGGATGTCGAAGGCGAACTTCTCCTCGGCCAACGCCGGAACCACGCCCGCGGGCTGGGCCCAGCCGCCCGCCCCGCCGATGGCGAGGATCTTCGTGCCCCGTGCGTTCTTCAGGCCGCAGAGGGCGCGGAGGCGCCAGAGGATTTCGTCCTGGCTGTCCACGACCACGTCGTTGTCGTCGATGTTCTCGACTTTCAGCGTGTCCGTGTGCTGGCGGAGGTAGCGGGGGCTGATGATCTCGTACCAGAGGTAGACCGGGCCCGACTTGTGACGCACGAAGAGGATCACGTCCTTGCCTGTTTCGCCGAGCGCGTTGAACACGTCCATCCACCCACCGGCCGCGTAGACGAGCACCGTGTCCGCGCCGGCCAGGTCGGTGACCTTGGACAGATCGGCCGCACTCTTGACGCGTGCCACGGGCAGAAACTCGACGGGGAAATCGGCCTTTCGCTCGAGTTTTTGCAGCTCGCCCTTGATGCGAGCCACCTCGTCGGTCGCATGCTGCTCGGTTTCGATACCGCCCCAGCTGCGCCAGCTGCTCTGATGGCGGCGCTTGGGCGTGCTGTAAACCAGGATCGGCTTGACACGCAGCGCCCGGCGCAGGGGGGGCGCTGGAAGGGCGTCGTCCCCAGAAGCAGCGAGCGCCGGCCAGGCGAGGCCGGTGAGCATCATGCTTCCCAGGGTTGCGCCTCCCACGCCGGCCATGAAATCGCGGCGCGTCACACCATCGCCAGGGGCGGTCGGTTGATCGGAGCAGGGGCAGCACCGGGCCGGGTGGGCCGGTTGAGGCGTGTCGTTTTCCTTCTGCATGAAAAGCATCCTTTTGTGGGCGGGTCATCAAAATAGAATTGTCGTCGCAAGTCCCTTTTTTATACCTGGCGAATCAGGGGTTGACAAGCGCGGCGCCCGACTCG
>CAZUHB010000069.1:0-29156 GCA_964620445.1 uncultured Phycisphaerales bacterium | reverse complement strand
GAGCCTGGCACCGTATGTAGCGCTCAGCCCGACGAATTGAGCCTGGCTCCGTATAGCGACTGCAGCGCCGCCACCTCGTCGATGCCCTCGCGCAGCGCCCGGATCCCGTCCACGGCGGCGCGGGCGCCTGAGAGGGTGGTGATGCAGGCGATGTCGGCCTGGGTGGCCGAGCGGCGGATCGCGGTTTCGTCGTAGCGGCTCGCCTTGCCGAGCGGCGTGTTGATCACGAGCTGAACATCCCCATCGAGGATCCGGTCGGCCACGTTGGGCGATCCCTCCCCCACCTTCGAAATCGTGGCGCAGGCCACGTTCTGCTTCTCCAGGTAGTCGGCCGTTCCCGCCGTGGCGAGCAGGCAGAATCCGAGTTTCACTAGATCGCGTGCGATCGGCAGAACACTCGACTTGTCCCGGTCGTTCACGCTGATGAACGCCGTGCCCTCCTCGGGCAGCCCCTGCCCCGTGGCAAGCTGCGCCTTGGCGAAGGACATTCCGAAAGTGCTCCCCACCCCCATGACCTCGCCCGTGCTTTTCATCTCCGGCCCGAGCAACCGGTCGCTCTTCGGAAACCGGCGGAAGGGAAAAACCGGTCCCTTGGTGAAAACCCGGTTCAGAACCCCCGGCCCGTCCACGCCCTGCATGGCGAAATCCTTGCCCAGCATGGCGCGCACCGCGACGGCGGTCATTGCGAAACCGGTCGCCTTCTCGATGAAGGGCACGGTGCGCGACGCGCGCGGGTTCACCTCGATCACGTGCACCTCGCCCTCGTAACTCGCGAACTGCACATTGATCAGGCCCACCACCCCGAGCTCAAGCGCGAGACGGCGCGTGTACTCGGCAAGAACCTCGAGCTCGATCGGCGTGACCCGGTAGGCGGGCAAAACCGCGAAACTGTCGCCCGAGTGCACACCGGCTTCCTCGATGTGCTGGAGGATGCCGCCGATGATCACGCGCTTTCCGTCGCACACCGCGTCCACGTCGAACTCGACAGCGTCCTCGAGAAAGCGGTCGATAAGCACGGGATGCTCGGGCGTGACGCGCGCCGCCTCGTCGAAGTACTGGCGCAGCCCCTTCTCGTCGTACACGATGCGCATGGCGCGCCCGCCGAGCACGTAGCTCGGCCGCACCATCACGGGATAGCCGATTCCGTCCGCCACGGCGAACGCCTCGTCCTTGCTGAGCGCGCTTCCGTAGCGCGGTACGGGGATGCCGAGCTGATCCACGAGCTCGCCGAAGCGGTCCCGGTCCTCGGCGCGGTCGATCGCGTCGACCGATGTTCCCAGGATCGGCACGCCCGCGTCGGCCAGCTGGCGGGAGAGGTTGAGCGGGGTCTGGCCGCCGAGCATGACGATCACGCCGTCCGGATCCTCGCGCTCCACGATGTGCATCACCTCTTCGTAGCGGAGCGGCTCGAAGTAGAGCCGGTCGGAGATGTCATAGTCGGTGCTCACCGTCTCCGGGTTGCAGTTGACGAGAATCGCCTCGATCCGCTCGTTCCGAAGCGTTTTGACCGCCTGGCAGCAGCAGGTGTCGAACTCGATCCCCTGGCCGATCCGGTTCGGCCCGCTGCCGAGCACGATCACCTTGGGCCCGGCGTTCGTCTCGGCCTCGCAGGGGCCCTCTTCCCACGTGGAATAGAGATAGGGCGTGGACGATGCGAACTCGGCCGCGCAGGTATCCACACGGCGGAAGACCGGGTTGACGCCGTATTCCTGCCGCAGGTTCTTCACCTGCGCCGCCGTGGGACGGGCGCCGGCATCGGGTCCGACCGAGGGCTGGAGCAGCCGCGCGACGCGGGCATCGCTGAAGCCCTCGCGCTTGGCCGTGCGCAACACCTCCTCGGGAAGCTCGGCAAGGGTGAAGCTCCGCAGTCGTCCTTCCACCTCCACGAGGTAGGAGAGGTTGTCGAGGAACCAGGGATCGATCCCCGTGATGGCGTGAAGCTCCTCCGATGACAGACCGCGGCGCATCGCCTCGTGCAGATCGTGGAGGCGGTCCGGATTGGGACGGGCGAGCGCGGTGCGGAGCGCGGCCAGGTCGCGCTGCCGGAAGGTCGATTCCCAGCCGTCGTCGCCCAGTTCGAGGGAGCGGAGCGCCTTCTGGAGCGCCTCGCGGAAGGTGCGGCCGATCGCCATCACCTCGCCCACCGACTGCATGGTGGTGCCGAGCTTGTCTTCCGTGCCCGGGAACTTCTCGAACGACCAGCGCGGCACCTTGACCACGGTGTAGTCGATCGACGGCTCGAAGCACGCCGACGAGGTGCCCGTGATCTCGTTGGGCAGCTCGTCGAGAGTGTAGCCCACGGCCAGAAGGGAGGCGATCTTGGCGATCGGGTACCCCGTGGCCTTGCTCGCCAGGGCGCTCGACCTGCTCACCCTGGGGTTCATCTCGATCACGACGCGCTCGCTCGTGACCGGATCGACAGCGAACTGCACATTCGATCCGCCGCACACCACACCCACCGCATCGAGCACGAGCAATGCCTCGTCGCGCAGGTGCTGGTACTCCCGGTCGGTGAGCGTCTGGGCCGGCGCCACGGTGATGCTGTCGCCCGTGTGGACGCCCATGGCGTCGAAGTTCTCGATCGAGCAGACCACGATGCCGTTACCGGCCACATCGCGGATCACCTCGAGCTCGTACTCCTTCCAGCCGAGCACGCTCTCCTCGATGAGCACGCTGTGAACGGGCGAGAGGCGCAACCCATCGGCGCCAGCCTCCAGGAACTCCTCCGCGTCGTGGGCCACGCCCGAACCGGATCCGCCGAGAGTGAAGCTCGGCCGCAGGATGGCGGGGAATCCGACACGTTCGATCGCCTCGTCAGCCTGGTCCATGGAAGTGAGAAGGAAACTCTTGGGCACGCGAAGACCCACCTTCCCCATCACCTCCTTGAAGAGCTCGCGGTCCTCGGCGAGCTGGATACTGCGCACGCCGGCGCCGATCAGCTCCACCCCCCATCGCTCGAGGGCATGGGTCTCCTCGAGCTCGACGGCGATGTTGAGCGCGGTCTGGCCGCCCACCGTGGCCAGAATCGCGTCAGGCTGCTCGGCGCGGATCACCTTCTCCACCATGGCGGCCGTGAGCGGCTCGATGTAGGTGGCGTCGGCCAGGTCGGGATCGGTCATGATCGTGGCCGGATTCGAGTTCACGAGGATGACGCGAAAGCCCTCCTTCTTGAGGGCCTTGATCGCCTGCGTGCCCGAGTAATCGAACTCGCACGCCTGGCCGATCACGATCGGACCCGACCCGAGAACGAGGATCGATTTGATGTCGGTGCGGCGCGGCATCTCAGGCCTCCCCCGCTTCTTCGCGTCTGCCTGGCAGATCGGCCCCGTTTTCGATGCGGTCCCGGCGGGCTGCCATATCCTGTCGGAACCGGCGGAAAAGATAGTGGCTGTCGCGCGGCCCGGGCGCGGCCTCGGGATGGAACTGCACCGAATACACGGGCCGTCCCTTCACCTCGAGCCCCTCGACCGTGTCGTCGTTGAGGCTCATATGGGTGATCGCGGCGAGTTCCCCGTCGAGCGAATCGGCCGGAACGGCATAGTTGTGGTTCTGGCTCGTGATCTCCACGCGGTTGTCGGACAGGCGCCGCACCGGGTGGTTGGCGCCGTGGTGGCCGAAGGGAAGCTTCACCGTCGTGGCGCCCAGGGCGCGGGCGAGAAGCTGGTGACCGAGACAGATGCCGAAAAGGGGGATCTCCTCGCGCAGAAGCTGCCTGATCACCTCCACGAGATCGGGCAACGATGCCGGATCGCCCGGCCCGTTGCTCAGGAACACCCCCTCGGCGCCGGAGGCGAGGATCTCGTCGACCGGCGTGCGCGCGGGATTGACCCGGCCGCGGCACCCCTCGGCGGCCATCCGCGTCAGAATGCTCCGCTTGATGCCGAAATCGAGAACCGCCACGCGAAAGGGCTCGCCCCCCTCGGGAGGCGCGGCCGAAGCCTCGAAATCGTAGGGCTCGCGCGTGGTAACCCGTTCCACCCAGTCCACGTCGCCGATCCGGGGGAACGACCGGGCGCGATCGAGCAACTCCCACGCCTCTCCCGGGCCGAGCGCGCCGCGGCACGTACCCCGGTCGCGGAGCTCGATGGTGAGCGCCCGCGTATCCACGTCGGAGAGCCCGGTCACATGGGCGCTGCGCAGGAACTCGTCGAGGGACCGGTCCGCGTGATGGTGAAAGGTGCGGCGACAGTGATCGCGCACGATCACCGCCGCGGGATGAATCCTGCCCGACTCGAAATCACCGCGGTGAATGCCGTAGTTTCCGATATGGGGGGCGGTGAAGACCACGATCTGCCCGGCGTAGCTTGGATCGGTGAGGATCTCCTGATACCCGGTCATACCGGTGTGGAAAACGATCTCGCCCGCGGCAAAACCGGGAGCGCCGAAAAGTCTGCCTGTGAAGGTCGAGCCGGTTTCGAGCGCAAGGGTGGCGAGCAACTGTCTTTTCCAACTTTACCCGGATGATCGAGGAACGGATTTGGGGAAGATTACGCGATCGAAAGCGCCGTGGCAAGTGGATTGTGGAATGTTCATCCTTGATATCGGTTTTTGCCTTTCATAGGCTCTTTCATCAAGGTATTGCGGCGATCAACACTCTCGCGGAGATAACCGGATGAAACGCCCCCTGACCGCGTCCATGCTCTACAACCTCGTCCACTGCCCCCACCGCCTCGCGCTCGACATTCACGGCGATCCGGCGGAGAGGGACGAGGTCTCGCGATTCGTGAAACTGCTCTGGGAGAAGGGCAATGTTTTCGAGGAAGAAACGATCGAGCGGCTCGACGAGGATTTCACCGATCTGAGCGGCGCCGAGGCGGGCGACGTCGAGGCGCTCACCAGCGAGGCGATCGCGAGGCAGGACGCGCTCATCTACGGGGGGCGGATCAGCGCCGGCGACCTTCTGGGCGCACCCGATCTATTGCGGCGCGACGGGGAGGGCTACGTGGCCGGCGACATCAAGAGCGGGGTGGGCGCCGACGGCGGCAGCGACCTGACCGACGGCAGGCCGAAGGACCACTACGCTGTCCAGCTCGCCCTCTACACCGACATCCTCGAGAAAAAGGAGATCGCATCGGGCCGGACGCCGTTCATCTGGGACGTTCATGGCGAGGAGGTCGTCTACGACCTCGATCAGCCGAGAGGAAAGCGGGACCGTACAACGCTCTGGGAATTTTACGAGGAGCGCCTGGACAGGGCGCGCCGGATCCTCTCGAAACAGGCCGCAACCCTTCCGGCGCTGAGCTCGAAATGCAAGCTCTGCCACTGGTACTCGGTCTGCATCCCCCATATCGAAAGACTCGACGACCTCACCATGATCCCCTACCTCGGCCGGTCGAGCCGCGATTCGCTCGCAAGGCATTTCAAGACAGTGTCCGACCTGGCGCGCGCCGACGTGATCCCGATTCTCGAGAAGGGAAAAACCGGCATCAGCGGAGTGGGCGTCAAAAGCCTGGAGAGGTTCCACGCGAGAGCGATCCTCCTGACCAATCCCGGCAAGGGACCCCACATACGGCGCGCGATCGATTTTCCCGACGTGGAGAGGGAGCTCTTCTTCGACATCGAGGCCGACCCGATGCGCGACCTCTGCTACCTCCACGGTTTCGTGGAGCGCCGGGGGCGCGACAACGGCACGGAGAGATACCTCTACTTCCTGGCCGAGGCTCCCACACCCGAAGAGGAGGAGCGCGCCTTCGGTGCTGCGCTCGAGTACATCCGCGGCTCGAAACCGTGCGCCATCTACTACTATTCGAAATACGAACGGACTTTCTGGCGAAAGCTCCAGGAACGGTATCCGGGTCAAGCCACGCCCGAGGAGATCGAGGAGATCTTCGATCCGGCCACGGCTGTCGATCTCTACAACGACGTGGTCAAGCCGCACACCGAATGGCCCACGCGCGACCACTCGATCAAGACCCTGGCCAGGTATCTCGGCTTCGATTGGCGCGACGAGAGCCCGTCGGGCGCCGAGTCCATCGAGTGGTACCATCGCTGGGTCGAGGAGGGCGACGACGCGATCGGCCGGCGCATCCTCGACTACAACGAGGACGACTGCAAAGCGACCCGCGCCCTGCTCGACGGCATCCGCGCGCTACCCGTCCGCCGGGCGTGATCCCCGGATTTTCCTCTGGCTAAGGAGCGTTCCATCGCATTTACTGGGGGCAGGGTGAACAGATAGAAGACTCGAACACATGGCGCGCGTACAGATCATCTACCCGGAACGGACCCTCTATTCGCAGGACATTCCGATCCGGATCAGCGACATCAACTATGGCAAGCATCTCGGCCATGACACTCTCGTGTCGCTCCTGCACGAGGCGCGGTACGGGCTTTTTGGCCACTTCGGCATGAGCGAGGCCGACATCGACGGGGCGGGGATCCTCCTCGTCGACCTTGCCGTCAGCTACCGCGCACAGGTCTTCCACGGGCAGACCCTGCGCGTGGACGTGGCCGTGACCGACGTGGTCTCGCGGGGGTGCGACATGGTCTACAGGGTCTCCGACCGCGAAACGGGCAAGATCGTGGCGATGGCTCGAACGGGCATCCTTTTTTATGACTACAAGGCCAAGCAGGTTGTGAACATGCCGGGGAGTTTTCAGGCTATTCTTTAGATTATGAGAACAGTGGAGATAGAAAGGATCGCCAGGGATAGTGTGTGGGAACGCGAGCTCTTCCTGCTCGATCTCCCCCACTTGGAGGAAATTCCCGAGTCACTCGACCTTCCGAGCGACCACTTCGCCTGTTTTCTCGCCTGCGATGCCGGCGATGTGGCGCCCGAGTTCATCCGCGACGCGGCCCTGAAGCTTCTCCGTTGCGGCGCCGTATCGGTGAGCACCTGGGGCGGCGGCGCCAAGAGGGTGCACGATCTCGTGGATGACGCGGCGCTGATCCTGAATCCTTTTCCAACCGCCAAGTCGGTGGTCATCACCACCTGCCACGAGAAGGAATCGCTCGACCGGGCGCTCTGGTTTTTCCTCAACAGCACGTGGCCGGCGGACAACTACCGCGACTCGTTCCGCTCGGGGCTCGTGATCGTGGTCGACAATCCCGCCCGCGCCCGCAAGGTCCGCGAGGACCTGAAAGATCCCTGGGAATTCACGCAGAAACAGATGGGTTAGGCCCGGCCCGCGGGGCGGATTTGCCATTTGAAAGATCGGTGATTATGCTATTATGCGCGGTTTGCTGACACCGGTCTCTTCACGCACCGCGCGGTTCCGGTCTCCACCGGAACCGGGCCCTTGATCGCCAGAGAGCCGGATTGCCGGAACGCATTAAAAGAAAGGAACTTGGAATGGCAGAGGCTAAACCTGGCGACAGGGTTAAGATCCACTACCACGGCACGTACGATGACGGAACCGTTTTCGACACCACCCGCAAGGCCAAGAAGAAGGAGCCCTTCGAGATCGCGCTTTTCGGAAACCACGCGATCCCCGGCCTCGAGAAGGCCATTCTGGGCATGAGCGAAGGCGAGACCAAGAAGGTCCGCCTCGAGCCCGAGGACGCCTTTGGTACGCGAAACGAGGATCTCGTCGTGAAGGTCGACAAGGCGCACGTGGAAGAGCACGTCAAGTACCCTCAGAGGGGAATGATGCTCCGCATCCGCGACAAGGAAGGCCTGACGAACAACGTGACCATCATCGATATCGACGACGACAAGATCACCCTCGACGGCAACCACCCTCTCGCGGGAAAGACGCTCAATTTCGAGATCGAGATCGTCGAGATCATTCCAGCCACGACATGAAACACGAAGTCTTTCGGTTCGATCCCGGCCGACGGGACGACTTCTTCCACCTTCACGGCGATTCGCCGGACTGCGGTCTCTGCTTCTGCGTGGCGTGGCACGTGCCCACCTGGGAGGGATGGGGAAACCGCACGGCGGCGCAGAACCGGCGTCTCCGCGAGGAACTCCTCGACCGGGGAGAGTATGACGGCTACCTCCTTTACGCCGATGGCCGGCCGGCGGCATGGTGTCAGGCCGGACCGCGCGATCGTTTGAAGAAGCTGACCGCGCAGTTTGGCCTCGCGCCCGACCGGAGCGCGTGGGCGCTCACCTGTTTCCTCGTGGCTCCCGAATTCCGGCGCCGGGGCGTCTGCACACATTTGCTCGATGCGGTCCTTGCCGACCTGCGCACCCGCGAGGGCGTGGTGCGCGTGGAAGCCTTTCCCAAGCGGGGCGCTGGGCTCGATGCCGGCGAGCTCTGGAACGGTCCCGAGTCGATCTTCGAGGCGGCCGGATTCGAAATCTTCGTCGACGATCCCCGAAGACCGGTTTATGCTCTCTCTCTGAATCCTCGAGGGGATTGAATGTCTCTAGACTGAAGCTAACAGATCACATTCTTTTTCCAGGTCCGAGAGCAATGAAGCGCGTATTTTCATCATCCGTGGCCGTGGCGATTCTGAGTCTCGCATCGATCGGGTGCGTGACGCCCGATCCGGCTCCGGGGCCGCTGCCGATCCCCGAACTGGTCACGTCGGTGCGACACGTCGGCGGGTCTCCCTATTTCGAAGCGGCCCATCAGGGCGAGCTTTCCGAGGGAGAGGCGCACCCCTTCCTTGTCCGCGTCGATCTCGTGGCCCTCGAGTTCTTTCCCGAAGAAGCCTTCGAGCCGCTCGCCGATCAGGTCCGCATGATCTCGGTCACGCGCGACGATGCACCCCTCCTTCCCGCATCGCGCCTCACCAGCGGTGCGCGCATGGGATCGGCGCCAAGCAGGGAGCTTCTTCGCGAGGCGCTCGAGAAGGAAGAGTTCGGCCGCCAGGCGCATCTGACCTCGTTCATCGCCGCCCTGCGGCCGGGTGTCACGGCGGTCTTCGAGTCGATCGATGCGGCCGCCTCCCCCCACCCGCACACGTGGGAGCCGGTCGTGCGGCGCGGCGAGCTGCGCATCCAGAGGCCCTGGGCCGCCGAACAGCCCCCGGCCGAACCGGGTCCCGACATCCGGGTCGTGCTCGCTCTCGAAGATCTCGTCGAGCCGCTCCCGGACGATGTGGAACTCGACGAGGGCACGAGTCGCCCGCCACAGCCCCCTGTCTTGCAGAGAGAAGAGATCCTCCTCGATCCCCGCTCCTTCGAAAGGACCGATTCTTTCGTGATCATCTTCGCGTCCCCTTTCCGGCAGGGCGAGGCCAGGGCGCTCGCCGCGATCGTGGATATCGCCGACTCGAGATTCCTGACCAAAACGGACACCCTTTTCCTCGAGGAAGCGCTCGCGCGCTGCGACACCGACCTGAAGGGCTGGATCCCGCTGTCAACACTGCCTGCCGGTTCTCCGGCGGAATTCTCCGGGCCCGGTATCGACGCTGCCCTGGCTCGGCTTGCCGTTCCGG
This sequence comes from uncultured Phycisphaerales bacterium, assembly GCA_964620445.1. Taxonomy (GTDB): domain Bacteria; phylum Planctomycetota; class B15-G4; order B15-G4; family CAYZWU01; genus CAZUHB01. Next base: position 19,829 of record CAZUHB010000069.1, on the reverse strand, counting down.
GCCAGACGCGGGGCGCGCTCCTTTTTCTGGCCGACGCGACCGATGCGTCATTGACGCGCGACCTGGCTCTCGCGGCGGCCGACATTCACGTCGATGTCGCGGCCGAGTCGCTCCTCGATGCGATCGACCGGACAAGTGCCGGAGATTCTGCCGCATCGGCGCTCGACAATGCCGCCGGCCTGGGTTGGCTCATCGAGAAAACGATCTACAAACTTCTCATCGAGTACGCGCGCAACGATGCGATGTCACCCGAACTCGAGGGTGCCCTGATCCGCCACGCGGGCGAGCTCGGCCGCCACCCCTCCGATCTCGACGACGCGCTCGATCGATCGCGCGGGCTCGAGGCATTCGGCCAGGAACTCCTGCAGGAGAACAGGCTCTTCCTCGAGGATTTCTCCCCCGCGGCGCGGACCCGGGCATTCGACTGGCTCGCCGCCCGGCAGAACGCTCCAGACGGATTCGACCCGCTGGCGCCCCTGAAGGCGCGGCGAGCTGCTCTCGAGAAGGCCCGTGATTCCGCTCATGCACAGGGTGCGGGAGGCGACGGACGGTGAACGTCAGGAAGAAAACCGGAAAGCCCTCAGTGCCCAAGGAAAAGAAGGGACGCCGTTTCAGGCGGCTCACGAAGATCGCGCTCTGGATCGGCGTGGCGGTCGTGATCCTCCGTATCGGCCTCAGCGTGGCGCTCCCTCTCGTCGCGGACAAGGTCGCCCGGGGTTTTGCCATGACCTGCTCGTGGGAGCGTCTCGATCTCTCCCTGCTCACGGGCAATATCGAGCTCTGGCACCTCGATGCCCGCTCTGCGGGAAGCGATGATCCCGTGGCGGCGATGGAGTACTGCCGCGCCGATCTCGACATGTCGGCTCTTCTCACCGGGCAGATCGTGCTCCGGCGCGTCGAGGTCGACGGGCTCGACGTGATGCTGCGCCGCAACGAGGCCGGTGAATTCGAGATCGCCCAGGATCCGGACGGCGACGCGGCGGCGGAGGAGGAGGCGGTCGACGAAGCCGACGATCCGGCTGACGAACCCGGTCCTATCGATTTCACCCTTCCCGTGGAGATCAAGGCGCTCCGGTTACAGCACGCCCACATCTTTCTGCGCGATGAGAGCGTCACCCCCGTCTTCGAGGGCCGGTTCGACCTCAACCTGCGCGTCTCGTCGCTCGGCTCGGCCGGGAGGCAATCGAGATTCGAGCTGACCCTCTCCGAGCCGGCTCTTCTCGACAGTCTCGTGCTCGAGGGAACGGGATCGGCCCGCGAGAAGAACGCCAGGGCCGATCTGCGCCTGCGGATTCGCGGCTTCAGACCTCGCGAGGCGCGCGCCCTTCTCGAACCTCTCGGGATCGAACCGGTGGCCAGAATCTTGACTGCCGATTGCGACCTGGCGCTGCGCACGGCGCCGGCCTTTCCCTGGTACGATGCGTTCAGCGCACATCTTTCGATCGACCATCTCCGGCTGGCGGCGGACGATCGAGAAGCGGTCGCCCTCGACCATGTGGAGCTCGTGGCCCCGGCCGTGGGCCGCGATCCGACGGGCGCCGGCTTCGCGCGGATCGCGCGCGTTGCGGCCCACGGGGGGTGCGCGAAGGCCGCCCGGTATCCCGGCGGCGCACTGCTCCTTGCCGGATTGAAGATGGGTACGCCCCCCGATTCGGGGAAAGAAGCCGCACCCCGCCCCGTTGAAATTCGAGAATCCGCGGACAGGGCGGGCGGATCGCCGGAGGCGCGGCCGACAGCCGCGTGGCGCATCGACGAGATCCTGCTCGGCAACGTGGGATTCCGGTTCATTGACGAGGCCGCGGCGCCCGCTGCCGATCTGGAGATCTATCTCGAGGCGCTCGAGATTCGCGATCTGGCCGACGACCCTTCGGCGCCTCGCGCGCCCTGCTCCTTCGATATCCAGCTCAGCGCGCCCGGTACGGTGGAACGGATCGGTCTCGCCGGAGAGGCCCTCCCCTTCGGCCCGCGGCCGAAGATCGGCGCCGCGCTTTCGCTGGAGGAGATCACCGTCGAGCGCCTGCGCCCCTATCTCGACGCTGCCGGCATCGAGCCCACTTTCGAGAAGGGATCCTTCACGTGCCGTCTCGACGCCGGCGTGGACACGAAAACAGACGGTTGCCTGGAAGCCGATCTCTCGATGACCGAGATCCGCTTCACCGACAGCCTCACCCTTTTCGGCCTGGACAGGGTCGGTGTTTCCGGGGTGGCTCTGAACGAGTTCACCCGGCTGGTTCACGTGGACGAGATCGCCGTGACAGGCACGCGGTGCGATCTCCGGCGCAATCCGTCAGGGCTGCTCGAAGCGGCGGGATTCCGGTTCGGCCGGCCGACCGTGCGGACATCGGCGCCGTCATCGGGCGAGCCGGTCGGCCGCCCCGCCCCGGCCAGGGATCGGAGCGCCCACGGTACCGATTCGGAACGATCCGATGAGGGACGTCTGATCGAGATCGACCGCATCGTGTTCAACCTTTCCGACGTGGCTTTTGTCGACAGCGCGGTCACACCGCCATTCGAGACCGCCATCAGCAGGTCGACGATCGAGGTCACCGATCTCGTCATCGACGGGAGGCGGCCCGGCGTGCGTCCGGAGCGGGCCGGGATCGCGGGCTCCATTCACGTTCCCGGTCTCGCCGAGCAGATCGAGCTGGAGGGCACTCTCCTTCCCGACCTGGCGGCGCCGTCCCTGTCGCTCACCGTGGAGGGCGCCGGTCTCACGGCGGAAGCGGCCGCGGGTTATCTCGAGGGAAGCGGTCTCGAGATGCCCTGGGACGCGGCCCGGTTCCGATTCGTTCTCGACGCGGATCTCGGCCTGGAACCTGGCCGGATCGAGGGGGCGGCATCGATCCGAGATCTGGTCTTCGCCGACGGCGACGAGGAACTCGCGGGCGCCGATGAATTGTTCCTGCGGGGCCTGGAAGCCGGTCCCGACGGCGTGCGCATCGCCGAGGTGGGCGTCATCCGGCCCAGGGCGCACGCCAACCGATCGCCCGCGGGCGTTCTGGCAGTGGCCGGAGTGCGTTTCGGTTCACGATCCGCGAAGAACGAAGAGGGCCGCAATGTGACGGATCCCGCGACCGAGGCTGGTGCGCCGGCCGCCGAGCCGGAGCGGACTCCGAAGACGCCGGAGCGGACTCCGAACACGCCACTCGTTCTGGAGCGTTTCTTCGTGCAGGACGCCGCGTTCAACTGGGCGGACAGCGGCGTCGAGCCGGCCGTGGCGACAGCGGCTCTTCTCGACTTCGAACTCGCCAATCTCTCGATCGGCCACAAGAGGACGCCGGCCTCATTCGTGGCCGCCCTGCGTGTACCCGATTCGATCGAAGAGCTGACACTCTCCGGATCGATCGTGGCTGATCCTGCCGCGCCCGGGGCGCACATCGAAATCGACGCATCAGGCCTGCGCGCCGGCCCGCTGGCCGCCTACTTCTCCGAAGGAATCCGTCCCTGCCTCGACGAGGGCCGATTCTCGGCTGTTGTCGACGCCGGCCTGGAACCGAACGCCGACGGAGGGCAGCGGGCTCGGCTGTCGATCACCGGTATCGAATACGCCGACGGAACGGGCGAGATGCCTCTCGTCGCCATCGACGCGATCCGCGCTCTCGTGGGGCGACTCGATCCTGCCGGCGGGATCGTCACCGTGGACGAGCTCGCTCTCGAAGGCATGGTGTGCAACGCGGAAAAGAGATCCGACGGAGCTCTGCGCATCCTGGGTATGGAGTTCGCTCCACCTGAAAAGAATGCCGGGGCGGATAGCGCCAATACGGAAGAAACCTCCCGGGCCGCGGAACGTCCCTCGCAGAAGCCTAGCGCTGAGCGGGCCCCTGGCGCCGGGCCCGCGGCGCCCCGGGTCAGGACGCTCCCGCCCCTGGTGACGATCGAGAAGATCGACCTTGCCGTGGACGCGTTCACCTTGCGCGACGGAACCCGTCCGGACGCACCCCTGCTCGCCGTCAACGACCTCTCGATCCGCAATCCGGAGCCGATCATCCTTCTCGGCGATGAACCCGAAACCCAGCCACCGGCGAAGATCGCGGTCAGGGGTTCCGCGGCACCCGCGCTCGATCGCCTCGCGATCGACATCGAGGCGTCGCCCTTCGCGCCCGAGCCCGATCTGCGGATCGCTTTCGAGGCAACGGGCATCGACGGCCGGAGCGTGGCCGATCTCCTGCCCGCGCTGGCCGATCGACTGGCCGGTGTCGAACTCATCGACGGCCGCCTCGGCTTCGATTCGACGGCCACCCTCCACATGCGCCGGAGGCAACCGCTCGGCTTCGATTTCTCGAAGAACTTCGGCCTCGAACTCGTGCTCGAGAACCTCGCCCTGACGAACGGCGCCGACGATGCGGTGCTCGCCGGTCTCGAGGAACTCAGAGTCGACGTGGCCAGGATCGATCCCCTCTCGGGCGATGTCCACGTCAGGTCGATCGAGGTGGTGAAACCGCGGGGCATGATCGCACGGAAGGAGGATGGACTCCACATGGCCGGATTCGTGTTCAGGAGCGAGCCCGAGCCGAACGACGATGACGCCGGCGCGGAAACGGTCGAGCCTGAACGCGCGAGGGATCCGATTGCGACCGGAGAGACTCCGATTGCGACCGGAGAGACTCCGGCCGGTAGCGCGTCGGACGAAGCGTCGGCCGAACCGGGCCCCGAGATCCGGATCGACAGGATCTTCATGAGCGACATCGATTTCGTCTACAGCGACACCGTGGCCGAGCCGGACATGACCATCCCTCTCGTCGATCTCGATGTGGATATCAGCCGGTTCACGACGCGCGCCTTCAGCCAGCCCGAGCCGATCCGGTTCGACGCCTACCTGAAGGGAGGCAAGGTGCCTCTGCGCAAACGGACCGAGGGCGGAAACCTCTACACGGCAATCGGTCGTACCGCCGCGTCCCTGGCCGGTGGTGACGAGGAGGAGGAGCAGGAGGATCGTCCGCTACTCGAGGAGATCACGGTGAGCGGAAAGCTCACACTGAGCCCCAGACTCTCGGGCAGGATCAAGACCGACATCAGCGCGGTCGAACTGAGCGGCTTCGAGGGGCCGGTCGCCGGCGGAGGCGTCACGCTCGACGACGGTATCCTCGACGCGGGAATCGACTTGCTCTTCAATCCTGACGGTTCGCTCGACACGGCGGCGCGGTTCACCATGACCGACCTCTCCCTTTCAGAACCGGCTGACGGGCTGATCTCGCGCTATCTGAATCTGCCCGTGCCGCTCGACATGGTCATCTTTCTGCTCCGCGACGAGGACGGCGCCATCGAGATCCCTCTCGATTTTCACGTGGGCGTCGAGGGTATGTCGACGGGCGAGATCCTCTCCATCGCGTCCACCACGCTCGGTACACTGATCGCCGATGCCGTGGCGGCATCCCCCTTTCGAGTGCTCAGCACGGCGGGCGACATCGTTCCCGTCGAGGACCTTCTCTCTCTCGGCGGAGACGAGGAGGAGGCCGAACCGCTGCTGACCCTCGGCTTCCGTCCGGGCGACACCTTCGTGAGCCGCGCCATGGCCGGGAAACTCGAGCCTCTCGTCGAGGCGCTGAGCGACGACGAGGAACTGGTGGCCACCTTGACCCACGAGCTGGGCGCGGGTGACGTGGAACGCGCCGGCTTGCGGGCCGATCCATCGCGCGCCGACTGTATCGCCCTCGTCGCGCGTCTCAGGCAAAGGAAGGCCGAGATCATCGCGCAGCACGAACAGGTCGCCGCCCAGGCGCGGGCCGCGATCGCCGCGGGCTTCGACGACAGGGCGCGCACCGCGCGGGATCGACTGGGCCGGCTCGAGCGCGAACTGGGCCTCACCGAAAGATCTCTCGATGAGATACTCGAATTCCTCCGGCCCGGTTCGGAGCGGCGCGCCGTGCGCCGCATGCGCGAGGCGTGCATCGCCGTCGGCAGGCTCAGGCTCGAGGCGGTGCGCGCACTGCTCGCCGAGAGACTCGCCGCCGAAGAGGTGACGAACGTGGCGGAGCGCATCCGTGTCAAGCGGCCGCGATTCACCGAGCCGGCCGGCCAGGACGGCGGCTCGGTGAATATCACCTGGTAGGCATTCGGAGAGACCGTCTATTCAGCGCAGCAGGGTCTCCATCTCGTCGAGCGTCTCGTCGAGCAGACGGGCCGCGTCCCTGATCACGTCCGGCCGGGTGAGGTCGGCGCCTGCACGGGCGAGCAGTTCGACGGGCGGCAGGGAGTTCCCCGAGCCGAGCAGTTCGAGATAACGGTTCCGCGCCTCCTCGCCCCCGGTCGACACGGTCTTCGCCAGCGAGATTCCCGTGGAGAGGCCGGTGGCATAGGTGAAGACGTAGAACTTCCAGTAGAAGTGGGGAATGTAGGACCACTCGATGTCGTCGTCCGGGCCGATGGTGTACGCCTCGCCGTAGTAGCGCTCCACGAGGCCGCGATAAGTCTCGTTGAGGAGCGCGGCCGTGAGCGACGTGCCCGACTCGTGCAAGGCATGGATCTCGTTCTCGAACTCGGCAAAAAGGGTCTGGCGATAGATGGTCGTGCGGATCGACTCGGCGCGCTGATTGAGAAGGTAGAGTTTCTCGTCGCGCGACGTGGCATTGGCGATCAGGTGGTCCGAGAGGAGCGTCTCGTTGAAGGTGGACGCCACCTCGGCAATGAACGACACGTAGCGCGACGAAGGGGGCGGCTGGTTCTTCATCGACAGGTAACTGTGCAAGGCGTGGCCGTACTCGTGGGCCAGGGTCGACGCATCGTCGAGCGTGTTGAAATAGTTCATCTTCACGAAAGGCGCGACGCCGTAGGTCGATGCCGAGAAGGCGCCGCTCTCCTTGCCCTTGCAGGGGTAGAGGTCGATCCACCCGTTGGCCGGATCGAGGCCGGTCGCGAGGAGCTCGAGATAGTCGCCGCCGAGCGGTTTCAGCGCCGCGGTGATGAGTTCTCTCGCCTCGTCGAAGGGGATCTCCTTTTCCACTCCCGGCACCATGGGCACGTAGAGGTCGAAGAGGCGCAGCTCGTCCACGCCCATGACCTTCTTGCGCAGGCGCATGTACTTGTGCAGGGGCGCGAGGTTTCGATTGATCGTGTCCACGAGGTTGTCGTACACGGCCGGGTCGATGTTGTCCTTGCCCAAGTAGGCGCTACGGGCGCCGTCGTAGCCGCGCGCGCGGGCCAGGAAGGAGTTGAACTCGACCTGCCCGGCCAGGGTCGCCCCGAGGGCGTGCTGATTCTGCTTGAGCGTCGCGAAGAAGGATTCCACCGCCCGTCGCCGCACCGAACGGTCGGCCGAGCCCCTGTAGCGACCGTAGTTGGAGAGGGAGAGACGCACCGGTTCGCCCCCCTCGTCATCTATCTCCGGAAAGACGATGTCGGACATGAGTCCGGAGAAGGCTCTCTCCGGCGCGGCGGGGATCTCGTTCAGGTCGATCTCGGCGAAGAGGTTGTCTCCGGCGAGAGCCAGGATGCGTTCCGCCTCGTCGGAGAGCAAAATGCCGCGGCGGCGGCGGAAGCTGTCGATGTAGGACTTGAATCGCGCCAGGCCGGGCTCCGCGTCGTAGGCGGCTTTCAGCGCCGCTTCGTCCAGCTCCATCACCTCGCTCCGGATGAAACGCGCCTTCTCCATGAGCGACGCCATCGCCCTCAGCGCGCGGTCGTTGCGCGCCTGCTTCTCGGACGAGACCAGGTCGGTGTTCAGATGTAGATTGGCGTAGAGGGTGATCCTGTTCGCGAGAGTGTGCAGCTCGAAGTAGAGATCCAGGCACGTCTTCAGCGCCGATCCGTCGGAGAGCCGCTCCTCGAACTCGGCCAGGCCGTTCTGCATCCCGCCGAGGCGGCCGATCGCCTTCTTCCAGGCGCTGTCGTCGGCAAAGAGCTTGGTCAGATCCCACTTGTAGAGATCGGGGACCGCGGACCGTTCCATCGCCGAGTCGGGCACGAACGTGGCGGTTCGGGCGCCCCGCTCATGAGCCTGACCAAGTGCGACCGGAACGGAAACGACAATCAGCAAGACAGGAAAAACGATCAGTGTGGCGAAGCCCTGAAAATTCTTCATACCGGGATTCCTTTCAAGAATAGCGAAGGGGACATTCTACTCTTTCGAATAGGGAATGTCCCCTTTTTGTGCTCCTTGCCGATGGCGATCCGGGCCGAACAGAAACGGCGTTCACCGCACGGTTTCTTCCACCACGCCGGTTGTCTGACCGTACTGCGCGCCCTGAAACCAGATGGTCCAGCCCGCGATCCCGCTCGGAATCTGGTAGTACCACCACACGGCCCCGTTCTCGTTGGTCTGCTTCGGGCCGAAGAGTCTTTTCGGATCGTCGAGATCGATCGTCACGTTCAGGTAGGGCGACCAGTAACTGCCCGGGCCGGTGAGGCTGTAACCGAGGAAAGTGTCGGTATAGGCCTGGCCGCCGGTGATGAGAAACGCTCCCTGCTGGCCGGCAACGAGATTGAAGATCTGAAGCTCGAACGCCGGCGGTTCAGTGACCGTCACGTTGTCCACTTCCCACCACCAATCCCAGTTGGCGTCGTAGTAGCGGAAGCGGATCTGCGCCTGCCGGCCGCCATACGCGCCAAGGTCGATGCTCTTGTGAACGCCGGTGGGGTAGCCGTCGTCGCCGCCGCTGTAGTTGGCCAGATTCTCCCAAGGGCCGCCGTCGACGCTGATGTCGACGTCGGCCTGTTCGTTCAATCCCCCGGAGTACCACCGGAATGAATGGTCGAACTCGAGAGTGGATCCAACGGGAACGACAAAAACGGGGGAGATCAATTCCGCGTCCACCGCGCCCCATCCGAAAGCGTCCGAATCGATTGCGGCGCAGACGCCGGTTCCGCCCGTGTAGTTGTCGATGGCGAAATCGGTGTTCAGCGCCCAACCGGTGTCTCCGGGCGTATTGTCGATCAATGTCCAGCCCGTCGGCGGAAACATGCCGCCGTCGAAATCCTCCGACAACACATCCGCCCGTGATGCGGTCACCGGCAAGGCAAAGAGGATCGCCAGGATCAGGAATCTGCAGAAAGTCATTTTCCACCTCCTCCGCTCGAGAAAAGGATTCACCAAATCTGATGAAGAATAGTGCGAACCAGGGGCCAACAGATGGACAGGATTCTATATTATTCTACCCGGTAATTCAAGGGTGAGACGAAGAGTTCGAGGGAGGGGAACCGGTCGCCTTACCGGAGAAACTTCCTGTACCACTCAACCGTTTCGCCGAGGCTCTTCTCGAGGCTGAACCGGGGCGCCCATTGCAGGAGCTCGTGCGCTTTGCGGCTCGACAGGTACTGCGCTTCGATCTCGTTGGCAGCCTCGCCGAGCACTTCCGGTTCCACACCCGAGACACCCGACGCGGTGATGACAGCCCGCACCATGTCGAGCACGGAGAGAGGATCGTCCATTCCGAAGTTGAAAACCTCCCCCCGGACCGCGTCGTCGTCCATCCTCTCGGCAACGGCCAGGTAGGCGGCCACCGCGTCCTTGACATAGACATAGGCGCGCAGCGGTGTGCCGTCGGAGCGGATCACGATCGGCTCGGAGCGCAGAAGGCTGCGGATCGTTCCGGGCACGATGCGGCTCCAGTTCAGATCGCCGCCCCCGAAGAGGTTGGCGCAGCGCGTGACCGCCAGCGGCATGGCGAATGTGGCCGCGAAGGATCGGGCGATCACGTCGGCGCAGACCTTGGAGACATCGTAGGGATAGCGGCCGAGCAGGGGAGCGTCCTCGGAACTGGGAAGGGTCTGCTGATCTCCGTAGGCCTTGTCCGACGACGCCACGACGACGCGGGTCACCGTGGGCGACTGCCGGACCGCCTCGAGCAGCATCCACGTGCCGCGCACGTTCGTCTCGAAAGTGGATAGGGGCGCGCGATTGGCCGTTGTCACGATCGTCTGGGCGGCGAGGTGAAATACCGCGTCGATTTCGTACTCGTTCAGCGTGCGCTCGAGCAGGGCAAAATCGGTCACCACGCCGCGCACCACCGACATGCGTTCGGCGTACCCCGTGCGCAGCAATTCCGAAAAGGGAACCTCGTCGCGGATGAGGCCCACCACGCGGGCACCCGCCTCGATCAGCCCGATCGTCAGCCAGGAGCCGAGAAGCCCCGTACAGCCGGTGACGAACACGGGCCGGTCCAGCCAGAATCGATCCCTCTCGCTCATGACTCGGTCTCCTCTCTTTCCGACGACGTCCAGCGCAGCGCGCGATCGATCCGGCCTGAATCGATCAGCTGCCTGATGCGCGCCACCCGCTTGTACCGCGGACCGTCGAAATCATCAAGGGTCAGGCCGTTACGGGCGAACGCCCGGCAGAGCGCGCGCGCGCCGCTTTCGACCGTCCACGACGGTTCGAAATCGGGGAGCGCGCGGGCCAACTTGGAGCAGTCGACGCGAAAACAACGCTGGTCGGATGGTGCGCCGGCGGCGATCTCGACCCGCGAGCCGGGTACGCAGCGCGCCACGATGGCGGCCACATCCTTGATCCGGTAGTTCTCGGCAGTTGTGCCCACGTTGAAGACCTGGTCGTGAACCACTGCGCGCGGCGCGGCGAGAAGCGCGGCGAAGACACGCCCGATGTCGTCCACATGGACGAGGGGACGCCAGGCGGATCCGTCACTCGTCAAGCGCACCGAACCGGTTGCGGCGGCCGACGCAACGAGATTGTTCACCACCAGATCGAGCCGGAGTCGCGGGGACAGGCCGTAGGCGGTGGCGCATCGAAGCAGCACCGGGCTGAAGTCGCGGCTGGCGAGTGCTCTCAAGTCCTTTTCGGCAGCCACCTTGGAACGACCGTAAGCGGTCAGGGGATCGAGGCCGGACTCCTCGTGGACCGGACTCTCGCCCGCCGCGCCATAATTGCTGCACGACGAGGCGAAAAGAAATCGGCCCACACCCGCTTCCCGGGCCAGCCGGCCGAGGCGCGCCGTTGCCGAATGGTTGATCGCGATCGTGGCTGCCTCGTCCAGGGCGCCGAGGGGATCGTTCGACAGGGCGGCGAGGTGGACGACCGCGTCGAAACGGTCGAGGTCGGACGGCTTCAGGGAGCGGATATCTTCTTGCCGGCCCCGAAAGAGGGCTCGACGCGGCGACGGGCCGAAAGAGCAGCTTTGAAAGAACCCGGCATCCACGCCGACCACGTCGTGACCCTCGGCGAGCAGGATCGGACCGAGGACCGATCCGATGAATCCCTCGTGGCCTGTGAGAAGGATGCGCATGGTGCCCTCATCACTATCATTACGCTCTGCCTGAGCTTGCGCCGGCAAAGCGCGCTCCGGCAGAACACGGCCGGTCCATTCTATCAGGTCCGGTTCCGTTCAAACAGAACGTCCAATCGACGGAATCGACTCTGCCAGGTGAAAAACGAGGCGGTCCCCGAAAGCTGCTGCCGAATCCGTTGAAAAAAATCGGAACGGGGCTATCCGACTGAGAGATATATTTTCATAACAGACCGCCCGGCTCCGAATTGATTTGCTTTTCACGCCGTTTTGAGTTCAATTTGAGAAAAGTCGATAAGTGTTGGGTCAGGAGGTCTTCGCTGACTGATTCCAGTCGGTGTGGCAGCGGATGTCCTTTCGAATCAGGAGTAAAAAACTATGGATAGATGGATCATTATCCCTACATTTTTCCTTGTTCTCATCATGGCTGGAACGGCCGTGGGCGCAACGATCGTTGTTCCCACGAACTACGCCACGATCCAGGAAGCGATCGATGCGGCAGTTGCCGGGGACGAGGTCGTCGTCGTGGCCGGCAACTACACGGAGAACATCGATTTCGCCGGCAAGGCGATCACGATCAGGAGCGAAAGCGGCGCCGCGGCGACCGTCATCGACGGCGGCCAGATCGCCAGCTGCGTGCTCTTCGCGAACGGCGAGGGCCCCGACTCGGTGCTCGAAGGTTTTACCCTCACCAACGGGATCGGCACCTTCGCACCGGCACCCTTCAACGACACCTGCGGCGGCGCGATCTTCTGCGACGGTACATCGCCCACGCTGCGCGACAACATCATGGAGGACAACACGGCCCGCTATGGCGGCGCGGTCTGCTTCTCCGATTCGGACGACGCTCTTCTCGAAGCCAACACGATCAGGAACAACTCGGCCAAGATCGGCGGCGCGCTCCTCATGCGCTACTCCACCCCGGAAGTGTCGCGCAACCGGATCTCGAACAACACCGCCTCTTTCGGCGGCGGCGGGATCGCGCTCTGGCTCTTCTCGCACGCCCTGCTCGTGAACAACATCATCGACAACAACTCCGCCGGATCGGGCGGCGGCGGCGGGATCCGTTCCTACCACGAGTCGGAGCCGGACATCATCAATTGCACGGTCTGCGACAACACGTCGACCGCCGGCGGCGGCGGGCTCTACTGCCACAACGCCTACGCGATCGTCACCAACTCGATCTTCTGGAACAACGACGCTCCCATCGGGCCCGAAATCAGGCTCGGTTACACCGTGACCCCTTCGAGCCTGACGATCAGCTGGACCGATGTGAAGGGCGGTTTCCGTTCCTTCCACGCTCAGAAAGGATCGCGCCACTTCTGGCTGAACGGCATCATGGACGAGGACCCGCTCTTTGTAGGCTCGGGCGACTATCACCTGACCGCCGCTTCGCCCTGCATCGACGCCGGGCGGGGTGCGGCCAACAGCCTTCCGTCGGTCGACATCGACGGCGACCACCGTTTCGGATCGGGACGCCTGGTGTGGTCTCGTATCGACATGGGCGCGGACGAGTTCGTCACCGTGATCGACGGGAGCAACGGCTTCTCGACGCGCGGTAAACTTCTGGGAAGAAACCTGAACCGTCCCGGAACGCCCCGCCAGTAATTCAGGCGAACCGCGGTCCGACGATCGGCCGCAGAGGAATAAAATCACGAGGGTTGCGGCCAGAGAGTCGCAGCCCTCTTTGTTTATCTTCTCCAGACTCCAGGTGAAAAAGGAAGGAAAGTTCTATAGACTTTCCGGGGTCGACCGAGCCCGGCCGCCTGCGCTGATCGAGGCACCTCTTCGACTTTCCGAAAGGAAACGCATCCTCCATGGACAGCAACACCCTCGGTGTGACCTTCGCGCTGCTCGCCGCCCTGGCCTGGGCTTTTGCCATGATCTTCTTCAAGCTCAGCGGCGAGAAGGTCCATCCGCTGGCGCTCAACCTCTTCAAGAACTCGATCGCCATCATACTCCTCTCTGCCACGCTCGGCGTCATGGGGCAGGGTTTCGGCGCGATCAGCTCCTTTTCGGCGGGCGATTTCTGGATCCTGGCGATCAGCGGAATCATCGGCATCACCGTCGCCGACACGCTCTTCTTCTACAGCCTGAATCTCTGCGGCGTGGGGATCGTGTCGATCGTGGACTGCCTCTACAGCCCGTACATCATTTTCTTCGCCTTCATGATGCTCGGCGAGGTGCTCACCCCCTGGCAGCTGGTCGGCGCCGGAATGGTGCTCGCGGCCGTGTTCATCACGTCGCGCCACGAACCGCCCGCTGACAGGACGCGCAGGCAGCTCATCGCCGGCATCCTGATCGGCGTGGTCAACATGGGCCTCATGGGATTCGGCGTGGTACTCGCCCGACCGGTCCTCGAGACCTTTCCCATGATCTGGTCCACGCTGATCCGCATGGCGGCCGGCACGGCGGTGCTCGCCCTGTTCATGGTCGCCCTGCCCAGCCGGCGCAAGCTCTTCTCCGTTTTCGTGCCTCGGCGGGAGTGGAAATTCAGCGTTCCGGGATCGGTGCTCGGCGCCTACCTGTCAAGCGTGCTCTGGATCGGGGGATTCAAGTACACCGAGGATGCTTCGGTGGCGGCGATCCTCAACCAGATGGCGAGCCTCTTCGGGCTCGTGCTCGCGGCCGTCTTCCTGAAGGAAGCCTTCACGCGGCGGAAGTTTTTTGCTCTCATGATCGCACTGGGAGGCATCGTGCTCGTGATCCTCTGCGATGGAAATACGTTCAAATGAAATCGTCCCGTTTCCCCGATTCGCTCGTCCTCCTCTTCGCCCTCGTTGTCGTGGCCCAGCTCCTTTCCTACGTTTTGCCGGCGGGCGAGTTCGAGCGCCGGGCCGTGGGCGAGGCGGGCCACACGCGGGAGCAGGTGGTGCCGGGCAGCTACCAGGTCATTCCCGACGAGGAGCACGAACCGCTTCCGGCGTGGGCCTTCCTCACCGCCGTGCCCAAGGGGCTCGCCAAGGCGGCCGACATCATCTTTCTGGTTTTTATCGTCGGCGGCGCCATCGGCGTCATCCGCGCCACGGGCGCGACCGACGCGTTGATCGGCGCGGCGGTGAAGAACATGGGCGGCAGTCCGATCCTGCTCGTGGGCGGCATGGTGGTCCTCTTCGCGATCGGCTCGTCCACGATCGGAATGGCCGAGGAGTACATGCCCTTCATACCGCTTCTGGTCACCATGTGCATCGCCTTGCGCCTCGACGCGATCGTGGCGATGGGAATCGTCTACATCGGCGCCGGTATCGGGTACGGCTGCGCGGCGCTCAATCCCTTCACCGTGATCATCGCCCAGGACATCTCCGGTGTCGAACCCGCCTCGGGCTGGTGGTTCCGCTGCGCGTTGACCGTTCCGTGCATCATCGTCGGGGTGCACCACATTCTGCGATATGCCGGCCGCATCAAGGCCGATCCGTCGGCGAGCCTCGTGAAGGGGATCGACTACTCCAAGGGTTTCGAGATGCCCACCGACGTGCGCTTCACCAAGCGGCGCACCGCGGTCATCGCAGCCTTCGCCGGAACGGTTGTTCTCTTTGTTTTCGGGATCGAGCTCTGGGGCTGGTACCTTCTCGAGCTCTCGGCCGTGTTCACCGCCCTCGCCCTGGTGGCGGCCCTCCTGACCGGCATGACACCCAACCGGATGGCGGTCGAGTTCAAGAAGGGCGCCGCCGAGCTCACCACGGCAGCGCTCCTCATCGGCGTAGCGCGCGCCATCCAGGTGGTGATGAACGAGGCGTTGATCACCGACACGGTGATCAACGCCATCGCCAATCTTCTCGACGGCCTGCCTGCCGCGCTCGCCGCCATCGGGATGTTTCTCGTGCAGAGCCTGTGCAATCTCTTCATCCCGTCGGGGAGCGGCCAGGCTTACGTGACCATGCCGATCATGGCGCCCCTTGCCGATCTCACCGGCGTGTCGCGCCAGACAGCGGTGCTCGCCTACCAGTTCGGCGACGGCTTCACCAACATGATCATCCCCACCAACGCCCTGCTCATGGGGATGCTCGCCCTCGGCCGGATCCCCTACCAGCAGTGGTTCCGCTTCATCGTGCCGCTGCTGATCAAGATCTACATCGTGGCCATGGCCGGGCTGGTCCTGGCGGTGTGGATCGGGTACAGCTAGAAGCGGTCTCATCACTTCCAATGTCACTCGAACTCGCGACGATGGAGGTCATGAAACCGCTTCTAGACTGTCGTCACTGGTCATGCCTCGGAAGATAGAAAAGGCCGGCGATCACTGTACCGTGATATCGACCTCGTCGAACTCCCAGAGCGAGGGCATGTTGAGATTTCCATCGGGAGAAAGATCGACGGCCAGAAACGCCCTGTAGCCGCCCACGGGAAGAGGCTGGTCGAGCACGGTCGCGCTGTGGGCGAAGCCGATCCCCGTGTAGTACTCGTTGCACGATCCGTTCTGCCAGTACGGTGTCTCGAGCGATCCGTATGTCCAGAGAGACCCTGTCGAGGCGGGCAAAACAGCGACCCAGAAGTCGCCGCTCGCCCCCGGGTGATAGCCGTTTGCGATATCGATGGTGAGTGTGACATTTTGGCTGCTGTCCACGACGACGTTCTGGTCCTGGCCGTTGCACTTGATGTCGAGGGACAGGGTGCTGGCGAAGTTCAGGAAGTAGGCCGAGCCGGCGAAAAGGCCGTTGACGTCGTCTCCCGGAGCGCCAAGAACAGCTTTGTCGCCGTGGAGAGAAACCGCAGCGCCGAATTGATCCTCCTCTTTTCCGTCGGATGCGAAGAGCTTGGCTTCCTCTTGCCACGTTCCCGAAACGCTGTCGAAACCGAAAACATAGGCCGAGCCCGAATAGTGGCCGTTATCGTTGTCGAGGCCGCAGCCGACGAGCGCCCGGTCTCCGCTGAGGGCCACGGACTGGCCGAACTGGACACGCTCCTCGGCGTCGGAGGCGGTCAGCTTGCATGCTTCGTACCACGATCCCGAGACGCTGTCATGATCGAACATGTATGCTGCGCCGGTCCAGGCTTCATCGAAGCTGGCGCCGATCAGAGCTCTCTCTCCGGAGAGGGCGATCGAAAGCCCGAAAAGATCATAATCCGTTCCATCGGAGGCGGACAGCTTGGCCTTCTCCTGCCAAGTCCCCGAAAGAGTGTCGAATTCGAAAAAGTAAACGGCGCCCGAAAATGGGCCGTTGACCTCGTCGGCGAAGGCGCCTACGAGCGCTCTGTCACCGGAGATGGCGACCGCACAGCCAAAATAGTCCTGAACGTCGCCGTCCGAGGCGAGCAGCTTGGCTTCCTCCTGCCACGTTCCCGTAACAGTGTCGTAGTGGAACACGTAGGCCGCGCCCGCTTCGTAGCCGTTGTCGGCGTCATGATCGGCGCCGACGAGAGCCCTGTCGCCGGAGAGCGATACGGAGATGCCGAGAAAGTCGTCGTCGTTGCCGTCGGAGGCGAGCAGTTTGGCTTCTTCCCGCCATGCGCCCGACGTACTGTCGTAACCGTACAGGTAAGCCGCGCCGGCACGATCGCCACGGTCGTCGTCGCCTTGGGCACCGATGAGAGCCCTGTCGCCGAAGAGTGCGACCGCACGTCCGAAATGATCACCGCCGGTGCCTTCCGCCGGGAAAAGCTTTTCGTTTTCGTACTGCTGCCCGATGGCTGGAGCCGCGAGAAGAATCAAGACCAATAAAATCATTTCCGTGATCAACCGGAAGACCTGTGAAGAAGAACTCGATGAAGTAGTGCGGCAAAGATGGTTCATCTGGAACCTCCTAATCAATGAAGCGGATCGATCCTTGTGTCGGATTAGCATGCAAGGGGAGAATCAAAAGACTGCCTTCGGATTCAATGACTTTGGCGCCTCAGCAACTGCTTTTCCTTACGTCCCCTTGCGGGCCGGGCAACAGCGGAATCGTGATTTCTTCGATATTTGGCAGCTCGTGGGCTTACTGAACCGCGAAGTCGACCACATCGAAATCCCAGAGCGCGGTCAGGTCGAGGACGCCGTTCGGGATAGCGTCCATTGCGAGATAGAGCTTGTAGCTCCCCGGGGGCAGGGGCTGATCGCAGACCGTGGCCGCGTGGTTGAGGGGCGGTCCGGTATAGTACTCGTTGCCCGCGCCCACTCGCCAGATCGGATTTATCCACGGACCGTAGGTCCAGGTGTTCCAGCCGGAGATCGGCAGGATCGCCACGACCCAGAAGTCGCCCTCGAGGCCGGGGTGATAGCCGTTATCGATGTCGATGGTGAGAGTGACGTTCTCGCCCGAGTCCACGATCACATTTTGGTCCTGGCCGTTGCACTTGACGTCGAGGGACAGAACGCTGGTGAAATCGAACGTGTAGGCCGAGCCGGCTGTGGAACCGTTCTCGTTGTCGTCACAGTAGGCGCCGATGAGAGCCCCGTCGCCGGAGAGGGCAACCGAATGGCCGAAATTGTCTCTGTCGGCGCTGTCGGAGGTGAGCAGCTTGGCCTCCTCATGCCACGTTCCCGACACGCTGTCGTAAACGAACACGTAGGATGAACCGGTTTTGTAGCCGTAATCATCATCCCAGCGGGCGCCGATGAGAGCCCTGTTACCGGAGAGGGCGACCGAATAGCCGAAGCTGTCGATCCCGTCACCATCGGATGCGAGCAGCTTGGCTTCCTCGAGCCACGTTTCCGACACGCTGTCATAGCGGAACACATAGGCCGAGCCGGAGTTGGTGCCGTTGTCGTCGTCCTGGTAGGCGCCGACGAGAGCGACATCGCCGGAGAGGGCGACCGACCAGCCGAAGTAGTCGTGGTCCGCGCCATCGGAAGCGAGCAGCTTGGCCTCCTCCTGCCATGTTCCCGAGACGCTGTCGTAACCGAACAGGTAAGCCGCGCCAGGACGGTCGACGTTGTATTTATGCTGCCAGGCTCCGATGAGAGCTCTCGTCCCGGAGAGGGAACAGGAACAACCGAAAAAATCAGCGTACATGCCGTCCGAGGCGAGCAGCTTGGAATCTTCGAGCCACGACCCCGACACGCTGTCGTAGTGGAACACGTAGGCCGAGCCGGAATTGTCGCCGTTGTCGTCATCATAGTTGGCGCCGACGAGGGCTCTCATCCCCAGGAGCGATATCGACCAGCCGAACTGGTCGTCGGGTTCGTTATCGGACGCGGTCAGCTTGGCTTCCTCGTGCCACGTTCCCGACACGTCGTCGTAGCCGAAGAAATAGACGGAGCCCGAGTTCCAGCCGTTGTCGTTGTCGTAGGGGGCGCCGATGAAAATTCTTTCGTCCGAGAGGGCGACCGAATGACCGAACAGATCCCAGTACGCGCCATCGGACGCGGTCAGCTTGGCTTCCTCCTGCCACGTACCCGACACGCTGTCGTGGCCGAACACGTAGGCCGAACCGTGAACGGAACCGTTCAGGTCATCGTAGGTGCCGATGAGAGCTCTCGTCCCGGAGAGGGCGACCGAATGGCCGAAATTGTCGCCCGCCTCGCCGTCCGACGCGAGCAGCTTGTCGTTCTCGAACTGCTGCGCCCAGCAGGGCGCGGCAAGAAGAACCAGGAAAACAAGAATCGTCACGAGCAGGAGAGTCGCAGCGGTCGAATCCGCAAACACCGAACGATTGACCTCGCTCATTTCCTTCCCTCCTTGCACTTATTGCACCGTAAAATCAACCACGTCGAAGTCCCAGAGCGCGGTCAGGTTGAGGACGCCGTTCGGTATGGCATCCATTGCGAGATAGAGCTTGTAGTTCCCCGGGGGCAGGGGCTGATCGCAGACCGTGGCCGCGTGGTTGAGAGGCGGGCCGGTGAAGTACTCGTTGCCCGCGCCGTAGCGCCAAATCGGATTCATCCACGGCCCGTAGGTCCAGGTGTTCCAGCCGGAGATCGGCAGGATCGCCACGACCCAGAAGTCGCCCTTGAGGTCGGGGTGATAGCCGTTGTCGATGTCGATGGTGAGGGTGACGTTCTCGCTGACGTCCACGATCACATTTTGGTCCTGGCCGTTGCACTTGACGTCGAGAGCGAGGGTGCTGTTGAAGTCATACACGTAGGCCCCACCAGCGTTGGCGCCGTTGATGTTGCTGTCGCTGTCAGCGCCGACGAGGGCCTTATCGCCGAAAAGAGCCGCTGAACGGCCGAGATAATCACCGTTCTCGCCGTCGGAAGCGAGCAGCTTGGCTTCCTCGTGCCACGTCTTCGAGAAAGGATCATAGCCGAACACGTAGGCTGAGCCGGTACCCGCGCCGTAGGTCTCGTCCCCCCACTTCCCGATGAGGGCCTTCTGTCCGAAGACACCGACCGCACAGCCGAATCGTTCGTAGGCCTCGCCGTCGGAAGCGAGCAGCTTGGCTGTTTCCTCCCATGTGCCCGATGAGTCGTTGTAATCGAACAGGTAGGCGGCGCCCGCGGCAATTCCATTGTCTTTGTCCGAATGCGCACCGACGAGCGCGGTCGTTCCGCAAAGCGAAACCGAATTTCCAAATTTGCGCTGAGCAGGGCCGTCCGAGGCGACCAGCTTGGCTTCCTCCTGCCAAGTGCCCGACACGCTGTCGTAGCGGAACACGAAGGCTGAGCCTTTGAAATTGTCGTCTCCATGGGAGCCGATGAGGGCTCGCTCCCCGGACAGGGCCACCGAAGAGCCGAAATATTCGTTAGTCCCGGCTTCAGAGGCGAGCAGCTTGGCCTCCTCCTGCCACGTGCCCGAT
>CAZUHB010000068.1:0-29181 GCA_964620445.1 uncultured Phycisphaerales bacterium | reverse complement strand
AGCCAGTTCCGAGGGGTAGGCTGTTTGACCAGCGGACCACGCTTCGCGCGCGCCCCAGTCTCGAAATAGCGATTGTGTCTCCCCGAGCGATCTGATAAATATTTCACTTTTGTTCGAGTGCCGCGAAAAGGCCATTCCAACTCCTTGCCTGACAAGAGGGTCTATTCATGCAGGACAGCCGCAGCCGGAGAGAGACGCCTTCCGAAGAGGGTAGAGCCTTTCTCATAAAATTCCTCAAAGGGCCGAGAGAAGGGGAGGTCGTTCCGCTCGAGGGCCGGCGTATCACGATCGGGCGGAGGAGCGACAACACCATTGTCGTTGCCGACCAGAACATCTCCAGCGTCCACGCCGAGATTACCTTCGAAAGCGGAGTGCCGGTCATCAGAGACCTCGGTTCGACGAACGGCGTCCTCGTCGATCAGCGCCGCGTGGACGAGGTCGTCCTGTCCGAGGGGGACGAGGTCAGCCTCGGACAGACGCAGTTCGTCCTGCTGGGGCAGGAAGCCGTCCTGCAGGCGCAGGAAGAAGGCGCCGGCGCACCCGAGGTCGGGATTCCGGCGGCGGCCGGCGCAGTCGATTCGACCGAAGCACCCCCGGTCGGCGCAGGGCCCGCGGGCGGCACATCGGAAGAGGGAGACCAGATCGAAGAGGTGCGCGTCATTCACGACATCAGACCGGGGCGGCGCGGCCTGGGCAGCCTTCTGTTCCTCCTCGTTCTCGTTGTCGCTCTCGGCGCGGCCGGATACTACTACTTTTTCCGCTCGGCCGAAAAAAGCGGCGGTCGCACGGTCGAGGCTGCCAAAGGCAACCTGGCCGGCCTGGGCTGGTCGTTCGAGCACGCGGTCGATCAGGACGGCGCAGCGGCGGATCCCTGGGATCTCGAGGGGCTGTCGCCGGCGCGCTTTTCGAGGGTCTTCGACAAGGCTCGGTCCGGTGCCACCTCTCTGAAATCGGTCTTCGCCGATGGAAGCTACGCCGTGGCGCGGTCGGCCGACAGGATCAGGGTGAGCGCCCGTCGCACCTACAAGGTGTCCCTGTGGGCCGCGCTGCAGGGCGACGTGGTCGTGTCGCTCAAGGCGCGCTTTTACGGATCGGCCGACCGCGGCGCCGCGGGCAGCGGGGAACGCGTTCCGCTCGCGAGCCCGGTCGACGTGGGATTCAGCCACATCGATGACGGTGCCTATCACGCCATCGAGGGACTGATCGCGCCCCCGGCGGGCGCGAGCGAGATGGAGATCTCGATCGTTGCCGCGGGCAGGGGCACTGCCCACATCGACGACCTGGAGGTCTTCGAGGACGCGTCGGCCGCGGAACCGGAGACCTTCCAGACGGGTGCCATGGCATTGCGCCGCATGCACGGCCATATCGAGGTGCTCAGAAGCGACAGGCTCCTTCTCCGCGGGGGGAGGATTCAGGTCGTGCGCGACGCCGAGGAGGGAGAGGTGGAGTTCCTGAATTCCCTCGCTTCCGGTTTTGACAGGGGTAAGGGCTATCTCTTCGCCGGTTCCGGGGCGCCGCTTCTCGAGGTGAGCCACTCCTTGACGGAGAGCGCCGACCATTTCGCCGCCGGGCTGAAGATCGACGGCACCGACGCTGCCGGCTGCCGCGAGCTCCTCTACTGTTTCGATCTCGAGCCCAAGTATGCCGAGGCGGGCGTCGGCCTCTTTCTGACCGACGATTACGTCACGATCAGCGAACCCTTCCCGCCGATGAGCGCCGAGGGGATCATCTTCGGCAGCCAGCACGAGAGGGTCCGCGTCGGCTTCAAAAAGGAGATGCGCGTCTCGGGCGCCGCGCTCGAGCATGGCGGTCTGACGATCCGGTGCCATATCAAACCGCTCGTGTCGATCGAGGAGAGCTTTCAGATCAAGTGCGATTTCACCGAGGACTACAAGGACGCCCAGGGGCTCGTGAAGGAGGCGACCAGGGCCGAGGAGAATCGCGACCTGGGCGAAGCCCTGCGGCTGATCGCGCGGATCGAGCATTCCTACCGATTCATCGATTCGGTCTTCAACCAGGCCGCGGTCATCAAGGCCCGGATCATGAAGGAAAAGAAGGGATTTCTCGACGAGATCAACGAGAGCCTGAAAAGCGCCGCCTTCCTGCAGAATCCCGAGCTCTTCGATAACCTCGAAGCCCGTTGCGTCGACCGTCTCCGGCTCATTCCGGACGACGTCGATCTCAATGCCGCCCTGGAACGGGTCCGGGACCAGTCGCGCGAACTGCGGCAGACGATCGACAACGAACGGGCCGAGAAATACTACAACATCGCCAACAACCTGCACGCGGCGGGAAACAGAACAGAAACTCTTTCTCTCATCCTTGCGTTCATGGAAGAGAGGTTTCCCGATTCGGAATGGACCCTCAAAGCCCAGGAGCTGGGTCAGGAGTGACATGGCCAAGATTGGAATAGGAATCGATTGCGGTGTCGACACGCTCAAGGTCGTTGCCGGCAGGGAAAAGTCAGGCATCTTTCAGGTCCTTCAGTCGGCCGTGGTCGACACGGCCGGCAGCGACGGTCTCGCCGATCTGAGCGGGCTGCTGTCGGGCTGGGGCATCAGGGGAGAGGCGATACTCGGGGTCACCGGCCGGGACATGATCATCCGCTACACCCAGATCCCGCCCATGCCCGATTGGCGCCTGCGCCAGGTGATGGGTTTCGAGATCGCCGATCTCGCCAATCAGTCGGGAGGCGATCTGTCGGCCGATTTCAACAGGCTCGATATCGACTCGAGCCTCTCCGACGACGAGACGATCCTTCTGACGCTGATCAAGAACTCCCTCATTCAGGAGCGTACCGCCGCGCTCGAGGGGTGCAAGGTCGACGTGGGTTCGTTCACGCCGAACGCGGTCGCGCTCTACAACCTGGCGGTCAAGGCGGGCGAGGGCGACACCGGTACGATCATGGTCGTCAATATCGGCGCCGAATCGATGGATATCGCGATCATCCGGGACGGCGCGATCATCTTCGCCCGCAACGTGTCGGGCGGCTCGAACCTCTTCAACCAGGCCCTCGTCGAGTCCTTTTCGTTCAGTGAATCCAAGGCGGAGAAACTGAAGAAGGCGATGGGGCGCGTCCTGGTGCGCGACGATGCGGCCGGCCTCAAGCCGCAGGAGGAAAAGCTGGCGCGCAGCCTGTCGAGCGCGGCGGGCAGGATCTACTCGATGATCCAGTCGTCGCTCATGTTCTGCAAGGCGCAGATCAAGGTGACCGACATCGACCTCGACAGGCTCCTTCTCACGGGCGGCGGCGCACGGCTCGCGGGCCTTCCGGCCTATCTGAGCGACAATCTGGGGGTCGACGTACAGGTCCTCGATCCGGCCGCGTCGGTCGATCTGAGCGCACACCGTTCGGCGGGCGAGTTCGAGGAAAAGGGGCTCGAGCTCTCCACCGCCACCGGCCTGGCCATGATGGCGGTCTTCGACGATGTCTACTCGATTCAGGTTCTCCCCGAGGCCACGAAGAAGCGGAAAGCCTTTTACGAGCGGACGATCTACGGCGTGCTCGCCGCGGCGGTGCTCGTCGTCTTTCTCTGCATGTCGTTCTACTTCTCCATGAACGACCATGGGATCCTCAAGCGGGACAGGTCCAGACTGCTCCGGGATCTCCGCCAGCGCCAGAGTCAGACCGAGCGGGCGATCGGCCTGAGAACCGAGAACGAAGCGCTCGTAAAGAACCTCGCCTTTCTGGAACAGAAAATGATCGCCGGCACCGGACTGGCGCGCACTCTGCGGCTCATCCAGGAATACCTTCCCGAAGACCTCTGGATCAGATCGGTCTCGCTCGATCAGGTTCAGGACGACGAGCTCAACAAGGTTCATGACAAGAGGATGATCGTGAAGGTCGAGGGGGGCGGACGGGAGAGGGGGCGGCCGCTCCAGCAATCGTTCACCGAATTCGCGCAGAGACTCAGGGCCGATCCCTATGTGCAGCGTATCACGACCCAGGTGTCGCCCGTGGGAGCCGATTTCTCTTTCTTCCTGCAGATCAGTTTTACCCGGTTCCCGGATCGGCAGGAAGAGGACGAGGACTCGATAGAAAGTTAGCGGTAACCGGACTCCTCGGAGGCCGGAGAATAGTGAGGCTTACAGGATGGACCTAACTGGCATCTGGCAAGAGCACAAGACCTTCATCACTCTCGTGATGGCGGGGCTTCTCGTTTTCATCATCGGTCAAGTCGTCATTTCCGAGCTCTACCCCGTGGATGCCGAGAAGACGTCGGTCTACAGATCGCGCCGGGAGATTCAGCGTCTCGAGGTCGTGCAACGCGAGGATCTGGCCGCTGCCGAGGACGACAATGAAGCCTACGCGTCCACCTTCGAGAGCGTCGTCAAAAGGGTGAACTTCGTGCCCCGCGAGGAATTCCTCCTCACTCCGACGGAGAGCGCCGACGTGCAGTATTTCCGGATCGTGTCCCGCGAACGGGAGGCGCTCGTCGAGTGGCCGAAGACGCAAAACATCACGGTGGCCGCGAACCTCGGCATGCCCGAGCTCTCTCCCACGCGAAAGAAGGAGATCCAGCGCAACCTGCTCGCTCTCGACCTGGTCGACCGGGTGGTGGGCCTTGCGATCCAGTCCGACATGCGCGAGGTGGGAACGATCGAGATCGTTCCCGATCTGAGACGGCGGAAAACGGGATTCATCGACGAGCTCAAGGTGCGGTTCAAGATGCTGGGAACGATGGCCAAGACCGCGACTTTTCTCGAGAAGCTGCAGTTCGAGGAGAACTATCTCGTTCTTTCCGAGGCCGAGCTGGTCGCCGCGGCAGGCGACGGAACTTTGCTCGAGGCCGACCTGACCATCTCGGCCATGACCGTGCTGCAGGGAGAAGAGGAATGAGAGTCGCCGGGAGAGCGATCGATTCTTCCCGCGATTCATCCGGATACAGGACCGGCGTGACGATCAGAAAGATGCTGTGATATGAGTCGAACGAACAAGGAACAGATCTTATTCATCCTGGTGCTGGTCATCCTGGGCACCATGGGGTACTTCCGGTACAACGACCAGGCGAAGCGAACCAGAGTGCCTTCGTCCAGGTCCTACGACTGGCAGGATCTCGACGACTGTCCCGAGATCCAGTTCCTCGAGGAGGCCGAGAATCGCTACGACACCACGGGGCGCAACATCTTCCTGCCTCCGCGCGACTGGTTCGCCCTGCAGCCGCTCCGTCTGGACACGCCGCCCGGTCTCGACCTCGATCCTGTCTGGCCCTTCACGCGGCCGGCCCTGTCGGAAGAGTTTTTCAACCGCTACACCTTCCCGCTGGCCAGGGCGGCTGCGCCGACGGTCGAAGAGGGCGTCGGAGAAGGCGATCAGCCGGGCAGCGCCGAGGAGCCGGAATCGGCCGATCCCGGGGACCTCGCCGCGGCCGAACCGGCAGCCGTCGATGTCGATCTCGAGGAGGTGGAACTGGTAGATCCGGACGCCGAATTGATGAAACGATTCGACTGGATCCGGCTGAATGACAGGCAGCAGCGGATCTTCGGCCAGATTCTCAATCCCGAAAAGTTCGCTCTTCTCGATGCGGTCAACAGGGATTCGATCACCTTGCGGCGTTACGTGCAGAGCTCGGACAAGTGGGCCGAGACTTTTCAATGGGAACGGGCGAAAATCGACGAGTTCGGGTTCGCCCAGACCGTTTCCAACCTCTACCACCTCGAGAAGAGGAAAATCCTGCCCAACGCGGCCAACATCGTCAGAATGCACGATCTGGCCCGGTGGTGTCTCGAGAGACGGGACGAGGATTCCCAGGCCGTCGAGTTCGCCGTGGAGATTGCGCGCATGGCGATCGAGCAGGACCCGCTCCTGGGAGCGTCCTACCTGCTCCTCGCAGAGATCCACGAGACCGCTTTCGAACTCGAGGAAGAGCTCAATCTGCTGAAAGAGGCGATCGAACGCGGTATCCGGGAACCGGGCGTGTACGTGCGCTACGGCGCGTTCCTCGAGCGTTACGGGCTGCACGATCTGGCGCTGAACGTTTACAAGGAGGGGATGAAGATCAGGCCCGACGACGCCGGATGCCTCATGGCTCTCGCCGAGCTCGCCTACACTCGCGGCGATCAGCACGCGGCTCTCGCCGAGTGCGACGAGGCGCTCCGGTCACCGTCGCTGTCGGCCGAAATGAAAGTGTCCGCTCTTCTTCTGAAGGGGCGGATCCTTCTCGCTCTCGACCGTCTCACCGAGGCCGGGCAGGAAGCGGGCCGGGCCGCCCATCTCGACCAGGACTGTTTCGACGCGTGGCTCTTGAAGGGCTCCGCGGCCCTGGCGGCGGGGGATCCGGATGCCGCGCTCGAGGCGTTTCAACGGGCCCTCGAGATCGAACCTCAAAACGCCGATGCCGTCTGCAACCTGGGCGTGACACTGCTGCACGGGGGCGAGGTGGACGATGCGCTCAAGAGGTTCGCCGAGGCGGCCGATCTCGATCCTTACTTCTCGTCGCGGGCGCTCGCCGCGCAGGGATTCGCCCACGATCTGATCGGCGAGACCGAGGCGGCGCTCGACAGCTATGCGATGGGCGTGAAGGTCGAACCGGACAATGCCTATTCGCTCTACCTGCAGGGGCGATTTCAACGCCGCCAGGGAGATCCCGAGGAGGCGACGGCGACCCTGAAACGGGCGCTCCGGATCAGCGGCCGGAACGCGGCCGTTCTGGGAGAACTGGGCCACGCCTGTCTCGACGCGGGCCGCCTCGAGGACGCGGCGTTCTACTTTCGCGAGTACTCGAAGCAGGGCATGGAGAACTACAAGTCGCTCTTCCTCCAGGGAGTGACGGCGCTCAGGCTCGACCAGGTCGCCGAGGCCGAGGGCTTCTTCAAGAGAGCGGCGGACATGAACACGAAGGCGCCCGAGCCGCTCAACGGGCTGGCCGTGGCCTACTATCGCGGCGCCAAGTACGTGGACGCCACAGACACCTTCTCCAGGGTGATGCGGCTCTTTCCCGAGGACTCGCTCGATCCGGACTACCGCTTCGCATTCGAAACGCGTGCCGTCGTGGACGCCCATCTGCGCAAGAGCCAGTGGGTCGACCGGTTCCAGCGCAAGGAGATCAAGAACGGATGGGACGTGGTGCAGCGCTACGGGCCCAAGGTCTTCATCGTTCAGAACGAGATCCGATTCAACGGGATGCAGCGCCAGGGCCTGGGCGACGAGATGAGCCAGCTGCGAAGGGAGCTCTCGGGCAAGGGGTTCAGGCATCTCGAGGCCGAGATCGAGTTCGGCCAGGGCAACCAGGGGATCGCGGGGATTTTTCTCGGTTCCTACATCCGTCGCAGCGCGCAGGGCGCCCAGGCCAATGCCGAGATCCGGCTCGGCGTGAACCATCAGGGCAAGCTCCTCTTCCGTCTTCACGACCAGAACCGGCTCATCGAGGACTGGAAAGAGATCGAGGGTTATGACGTCCCCCTCGACGAACCGATCAAGCTGGGTATCGAGATCAGCGACTACGAGAACGGGGAGGTCACCCTTCTGTTGAACGAAACTCCCGTTGTGGACGAGCTGATCGTGAAAAAGCTCAAGAAGATCTCGCGCCCCGTGAACTTCGGCCTCTTCGGACAGGCAAAGGGGGGTCGGAACATCGACTTTAAAACCCGTTTCGTGAGGATCATCAAGACGGAATCGGAGTGAGGGAAGGGAAGATGAGACAGAAGGCAGGATTCAGCCTGATCGAGATACTCGTGGTCATCACGATCATCGGATTGCTGATCGGACTCTCCACCGGCGCTTACAGCGCCTGGATCACGCGCGGCGAGGAAGCCAAGACGAGAAGCCTCATCGAGGAAATGAAGGTCTACGCCGAAACCTATGAGCAGGAGACGGGCGGCTATCCGCCGAGCTCGCTCAACCAGCTCGGCGTGAGCAGCACGGGAGACTCGTCGAACGAGGGGATCGAGGCGTTCGTTCTTTCCCTCTACAGGAAGGACCTGTCGCGCAACCTGCGCCCGGCGTCCGAGTCGAATCTCGTCAACAGCGACAGCGATCATGCGGACAAGAACATCTCCGTCTTCGGCAGCGCGGCGCTCCTCGAGTTCGTTGATGCCTGGAACAATCCGATCATCTACATCAACTGGAGGGATTACGCGGAGACCTTCACCTACCTTCTCGAGAGCTCGGACACCGACCGGGAGGCTGTCGACGTGCATGCGCTCAAGAACGCGGTGACCGGGACCTACTATAATTTTGACAGCTACCAGATCATGTCCGCCGGTCCCGACGGAACCTTCGATACGGAAGACGATCTGGCCAACTTTACCCGCCAGGAACAATGAAGCGACGACGAGACATGAGTGCTCCGAGACCGCGGCATAACGGACCGGTCCCTGACCGCGCCCGTTGCGCGCCGGCGGTCTCCACGGCCGGTTTCACGCTCATGGAGGTCCTCGTCGTCCTCATCCTCATGTCGATGCTCATGGGAATCGGCGTGGGCGCCTTCAGCAAGGTGGGCGGGGGGCTCGAACTCGCACGCAGCCAGGTGAGAGAAGCGCTCCGGACCACGAGGCACCATGCCCTGCGCGAGAGGGCCCAGGCGGTGGTGCTCCTCGATCCGGAATCGAACAGCGTCATGGGCGTCGGCTGGAAAATGGTCGGATGCTGGCATTTCGAGGAATCGGAGGGGGGTGTTTCGAAGGGATTTCCCGTGGACGCGGCTGTCGACGCGAGCCAGATCGCACCGGGCGGGGTGATCGGCAACTGCCTCGACCTGCGGCTCGAATCGAATCCGGGGATCACGATATCCGCGGTGTCAAGCCTCAATACGGTGACGGGCGTCTCCCTCGAACTGTTCGTACGGATTCTCGGACCTGGAGAACGGTACCTCCTGGGCAAGGGCGAGTTCTACCACCTGGCGATCAGCGAGGACGGCCAACTCTACGCCCGTCTCAAGGTCAGGACGATGACCGGATCGCAGCAGGCCTCGATCGAGGATTACGAGATCTTTGCCGACGACTACGTGGTTCCCCACGACCGGTGGGTGAAGGTCGCCTTTCATTTCAACGGTTACAGCTGCTCTCTTGCGGCGGAGGGGATCGTGCGCGGAGAGGAGGTCTTTCCCAAGAGGAAACGGCTCGTCACCGATCAGGCCACACCGGTCACGGTGGGCAACCTGAAAGATCCCTTCTCGGGTTTCGTGGACGAGGTGCGGATCGGGATTGCCGTGGCGGGCGAGGAACTGACCCTCCCCGAATCGGTCAGCCTCGGAAACGCCGTGCGGCGCGTTTATTTCGACAGGGAGGGCCGCCTCGATCGGAGCCACCACACCGCCCCTGTGGAGATCGTGATCGATCACGAAAGCTCCCGGCCGAGCGGCTTGACTGTCGGTCTTTTCGGGGAGATCTGGTAAATGGAGCAGAGAACCGCGAGACGATCGTTCACGGGTGAAGGGACGGGCGAGCAGGGTGTGGCGCTCATCATGGTCATCGTCGTGCTCATGGCTCTCATGGTCATCGCCACTCCCTTCACCGTCTCCATGCGGAACCAGAGCCGCAAGGCGGTGGAGCTGCTCAACCAGGAACGGGCGCGGCGAGACTGCGAGACCTTGCGGAACGAGCTCGTCGAGCGGCTCAAGAACACCCATCCCGATCTCGACTACCTCTCGCCCCAGGCCGACGATCCGCGCGAATGGACCCACGGCGACGGGTTGGACCCGCTCGTTCCCGACAGCACACGGAACCTGACGCGCATCTCGAGCAGCCGTGCCACCGACCTGCAGGGCCGCGTCAATCTGAATACCGCCTCCATCTACCTCCTCGCCAACCTCCTCGGCTGCCGCACCGTGCTCGAGGAGGATTTCTCCTCCGAAACGCCCTCTCTCGAGGTGCGGAACGCCGAGAATTTTCCCGACGAAGGGCTCCTCTGGATCGAGGGCGACGTGATCGCCTACAACTCCCGGACCGAGGATACCTTCGACGAGCTCGAGCAGGGGCTCGAGCTGGCCAATATCGAATTCCCGCTGGTTGCGAACCATCAGGGCGGCGCCGAAGTCCTCGACTATCGCTCCTTCCTGCTCGCCTCCTACTGTTACAAGTGGATGCCGGGCACCATCTCCACACTGCCCACGATCGAATCGTTGCGCAACATCGCCGTTTTCGGGGAGGTGGCTCTCGAGCGGAGCGTGCTCGACTGGGTGGCGCCGTTCGTCACGGTGCGGTCGGGCCTGCCCGCGGGGCGGCGTTTCGTGAACGCCCAGCGCGTGCTGGGCACCGAGGAGGACGCCGATGGCCGGGTCCTGTTCGTCGAAAACGGGCGCTACATCAACGGCGGCAGCATCGTGCGCATCGTGGCGGGTGACGACGTGCACTTTTCCATGGTGCTCCGCTGCGTGCCGGCCGGCGCCAACAGCTGGGCGGTGCTGCTCCAGGATCCTCTACCCTTCGTGATCCACGACAGCGCGGCGGCCGTCATCGATGTGCTCGCGCGCCACGCCGTCAATCTGAACACGGCATCGCTGGAGGTGATCGCCGCCTGCATCGAGGGCCTCAGCCTGCATGGTGAAACACGCTGCATCCACCGCGACGAGGCGATGATCATCGCCGGGGCGATCAAGCGGAAACCGCTCTCGGGCTGGCTCGAACTGGACGAACTCCTTCTCGGCCTGGTCGAGGAGAACGACCAGATCTCCTTCTTCCACCGCGAGGCGGTTCTGCTCAACGGGCTGAACTCGAATGACGCCCTCGTCGTCGGCGGCACGGCGCCATTTGCCTTCTCCTCGGGCGGTTACTTCCAGATCGACACGGCCGTGGCTCTCGATTACACCGAGACCAGCCGCGAGGCCGCGCGGCAGTTCATGCGCGATATCATGCACGTGGCGCCGCGCCACCCGACGATGCACATCTTCCACACGCAGGCTGCCTTCGAGGCGCAGCGCCGCCTGATCAGGGAGGGGCGCTGGTACATGACGCTGCCCGTCAACCTGAATCCGCCGCCGGTCCGGGCGAACAATCCGCCCTCCATGTACACCCCGCTCACGGCGTCCCAGCTCGCGCCGTCGACCGAGGAGGAGGGATCGATGGTCAAGCTCGCCCCCCTGCGCGTCGAGGGCGAGCGCACCCTCCATTTCGATTACGTGAACGAGTACAAGGTGGCCGAGGAGTCCTCGGGTGACGCGATCTCGCGCAAGATATCGGAGGACCTCGCCGGAAACGGCTCGTCCGGCGGAGCCCTGTCGTTGAAGGAGTTGCCGCCGTCGACGGTGGCCTGCGACGATCCCGAGGGCTTCATCACCGGAAAGGAGATCGTTAGGCTTTCCACGCTCGGGGATCCGGTCCGGATCCTCGACGGGCCCTTCGCGCGTGTCTGGCCCTTCTCGATCGAGCTCTGGTACCGGTTCGACGAACTCGGGGGGCCGCACTACATCTTCGATACAGGTATCCAGGAGGAGGCGGACAGGATCTACCTCTTCTTCGACGGCAAGGAGCTCGTCTTCCGCGTGGCCGACGCCACCATGCCCATGTCGTTTCTCGACGAGGGCGCCCCGCTCGAACATTCCGCGATCAGCTACGATTTCGCCGACCTTCCCGTCGAGGAGGGAACTTTTTACCACATCGCCTGCATGGCCAAGGGCACCAAGCCGTCCGACCTCTGCCTCTTCGTCGACGGAGTGCCGCGCGGGAAGCGCTCCTTTCAGACCCGCCTCAAATCGCCGATCGGCAAGG
The DNA here is from genome assembly GCA_964620445.1 of uncultured Phycisphaerales bacterium. GTDB lineage: Bacteria > Planctomycetota > B15-G4 > B15-G4 > CAYZWU01 > CAZUHB01. The sequence goes on along the minus strand of CAZUHB010000068.1, from coordinate 17,535 downwards.
GCCTGGTCAGCCAGAATCCGGGCAGCGGGGTCCAGGTTTCGGCGCCCACCTTGCGCATCAAGGTCGAGGACGCCACGCGCTTCCCCCGTGAAGGGGTGCTGAAGATCGGCCGGGAGCTCTTCGAGTACCCCTCTCGCAACGAAGACACATTTTTCGTGGAAGCGACGAACAAGGCGGATCCCTTCGGCGGGAGGCTCAAGCGCCAGTCGTGGTCGAACGACCACCCTGCCACGGAGATCGTGGAACTCTACGGCTACTCGTCGATCCTGAGCTCTTTCAAGATCCCCACCGGATCGGTCAACACGGGCCTCGACATCGGCGCTTTCCAGATCGCCATCGTGAACAACGACGAGGTCGAGACCGTTCCGCTCAACGTACAGCTCAGCAACAACGAGTCGTTCCAGATCGGCCGGGGATTCGAGTACGACACGATCGACACGCTGCCCGTGCTCGCCGTCGACGGGAGCGCTCTCGAGCGGTCCGCCTTCCATCAGAGCGGCGGATTCGCCGTGCTCTTCTCCGACTACCACAAGATCACGATCACCAATCCGGAGACCGAGAAACAGGAAGAGTGGGTGATCTCCGGCCGGGACGACAACCGGCCACAGACCGACCGCCAGTCGCTGCTGTGCGGTTTCGAGGTGATCGAGTACGACGGTTTCAACGGATCCGAACTTTCCGGTATCGTGCGCGGTGTCTCGGGCGGCTACCCCAAGGGCCCGCCGCACAAGGAGCTCCCCCTGATGTCCGATCCCTCGAAGAACCCTCCCGGAGAGTCGTGGGGCGGAGGCAACCAGGGCACGGGGACGGGCTACGTGAACTGGGGCGGTGTGGCCGAGTTCGTGCGGCAGCGGGCGTACTGGACGGAGAACACGCTCCAGAGCGACGATCTCGATCGCGAACAGCCTCTCATCTTCGTCATTCCCATCTCGGTCGACGTGGAGCAGGGCTCGCTGACCAATCTCTTCGAGGACTTCTTCGCCGAGCAGATTCCGAGGGGCGAATCGAAACCGGAGCTCGTGCAGTTCGGTCTCGAATTCAACGGCGAAGGGAGCAACGAGGCCGAGTGGATCCGCTACGACACGATCGCCGGGGACAGGTTTGCGCGCGACGACCCGAGAGAGCTGCGGCGGATGGACACGGTGCTCACCAAGTACTGCTTCTCCACCTCCTACTCGCCCGATGCGAAGATGACTCCCTTCGAGGTGAACGAACGGATCCGGTTCCGCGCACAGTGCGGCACGAACCACTCTTCCCATTCGGTCAACACCCTGGTTCTGCCCACCTTCCGCACGACCTTCAGCCAGTACGACCTCAGGAGCGGCCGTCCGGGCCCGCGGGACCACATCACTCTCATCGACGTGGAAGGGGACCGCGAGACAGCGGTGGTCAACTACTCCTTCTACAATGATTTCAACCACCCGCACCAGGCCCTGATCGCGCTCAGGGAGGGGGTGCTCGGAACCTACGAGAGGGTCGACATCGACTGGGTGTCGATCAAGGAGCAGCTCAACGAGAAGGATGAGGGAGCGACGGAGGAGGCCCTGATCACGCAGCTCAACCTGGAGGCGCGCGATTTCACGCGGATACTCAAGTTTCCGTCGGGCGAGCTGCCCACCGGATCGCCCGAGGATTTCATCGTCGGAGGGAATCTCTTCGGCGACCCGTCCCCGTCGCGGGGGTGCGTCGACGAGATCCGGTTCCGATCGTTCGACACACCCCATCCGGATATACCGCGCTTTGCGCGATACGTTCTCCAGGAGGAGTTCGAGGAGGAGGACACCGAGGAGATCCTCCGGCTCGGCACGACCCAGCTCTACTACAACAACTACACCCACTCGAACACCCTCCTCGAGGAGCTCGAACTCCTCGACAATCTGCCCGAGGACGCCTTCTTTCTTCTCATCGGCGACGAGATCATCGCCTGCACCGAGGTCGATGTGGAGGACGGTTACGTGGTCGTCCTTCCCGAGGGGCGGGGCTGTTTCGGCACCGAGCCCGGATTCCATCAGGCGGGCGAGGCGGTGGTGGCTCTCAATTTTCCCGTTCTGTCCTACCTCGAGCAGGACCTTCGTGCCGGGACGACGGGCGTGCTTCTCAAGGACGCCGCGGGATTCCCCTGGACAGGCGCGATCCTCGTGGAGAACGAGGTGATCGGTTACAACCGGAAGGAAGAGAATTTCCTTTCCATGCCGTCCTTCAAACCATACGGGGACGAATCGGAGCGCGGTCTGTTCCGCGGGCGTTTCGGAACGGAACCCTCCGAACATCCCGAGGGGACGCTTGCCTACCTGCTCCCCCTGCGCTATCCGGACTTCTACACGCCCGGAAGCGATGCGCCCGAGCTGGCCTATTTCTCCCTCGGCGTCGAGGCGCCGGGCGCGTATTTCAGCGAGATCAACTGGGTCGAGAAATCGGCCGGACCGGGCGCCGACCTGGTCGTGCTCGCCCGTGTGGGCGGGCGGGGGCGCTGGGACGGCGACGCCGCGAGGGAGAAGGACCTCTTTCTCTTCGAGAACCCGGCCGAGAGCAAGAGGCGCAACTGGCTCCTCAGGCAGGGCGACTTCGTCGAACTGCGCGTGTTCACCCGCTATGGATCGGGCGCCTTCGATCCGCTCGACTACGCGTCGAACGCCTGGAAATACGCTCCCGCTCTCGACGCGCTGAGCGTGGAATGCGTCGAGCCGTCGAGAGTCTATCGTCACGAGGAGTGGAGGTAAGAAAGAAGAACTCATGCACCGCTCCAGAGGTTTCACGCTCATAGAACTGGTGACCACGGCCACCATCTTCGCCATCCTGGGCGCCATGCTCTTCAGCATGGTCAAGAGCGGCATGGACATGTGGACCCGCGGCGAGGCGCAGCGGGACGAGATCGAGAAGAGCACGGTCGTGCTCGAGACGATCGCCGGGGGTCTGCGTTCGGCGTTCACCGAAAACGATCCGATGGGGGAGCGGGCCGAGGTGCGCTTCTACAGCGACTTCGTCGATTACGACTGTGACAGGGACGGCGAGAGGGAGACGCGGCTGCAGCGTCTCGCCTTCGTGAGAATCAATGTCGAGGAACGGGAGAACCTCGAGATGCGCGTTGCGGGCGACCTGCCCCTCGGCCGCCGGTACTTCACCCTGTCCGAGGCCGAGATCGACCTGCTCTATCGTCGCAACCAGGAAGAGGAGACGTACCGATCGTCGGGTGACGAGCTGGACGAGATGGACGTCTATCGTCCCACCGGTGGATTGGCGGAATGCCTCTTCACGGCTTTTCCGTCCACGCTCACGCGCGACGGCAAGATGAGCGGCACGATGAGCCTCTTTCGCGGATACCGGTCGCCGATCGGCGGCGAGGATTCCTTTTTCGCGCCGGGCGCATTGAGAGATCCCTTCGACGTGGCGGCGCAGCTCGTCCCCGTGATGGGGGGGGTGCTCCATATCGAGTTCCGTTTCTTCGACCAGGACAGCTTCACCTTCGATCAGCGCGAGGCGCAGCCGGGCACCAAGGGCGGGGCCGGGTATGTTTGGGATTCGACACGCGGTGTTCTTTTTCCCGAGGGGGACGAGGAGGGAAAGAACGCCTTCCGGCTCGCATCGACATCGGGAACGCTCGATTCGACCGAAGGGAGCGAGGACGACCCGAGCGACGATATCTATCCGTCGCGCGTCAAGATCGTGGTGGTGATCAATGCCGGCGGCGGGCAGGACGGGCTGGCGCGGCTCACCCGGACGATCGGCCCGAACACGAGCCGGATTCCGGTCGATATCGTGCTGCCCTTCAGGGAATGGCGTTTCGGCGAGAAATACGTCCGCCTCGGCGCCGAGTGGATCCGCTTTTCGCGGCTCGACGGAAACGAACTGGTGGTGGACGAGCGCGGGGTGCGCAACACCATTCCGTCCGATCACAAGAAGGGCCGTCCCATTTTCGCGGGGAGGGCCTTTTCGGCGGAGGTGTCGATTCCGGCCCGGAGAGAGTGGTGGAACCGTGATGATTGAGATCGGAGCACACGAAGGACGACAGGGGACTCTCCGCGCCGGCGCTGAGGGAGGATTCACCCTCCTCGAGGTGATCACGGCGATCTTCATATTTTTCTGCGGAATCGTCGGAATCCTGTCCCTCTTCACGACGGCTCTCGTTTTGCACAAGACATCCCACGACCGGACAGTGTCGACCATCGCCCTGGAGCGGGTCGTGTCCGATATCGGCTGCCTCATCGAGGACGGCGCAATCCAGGACAGCGAAACGGGCGAATACCTGCCCCTGAAGCGGACGCCGCTTCCGGGATACCCCGGCTATTTCTATTCGGCTGATTTCCAGGTCGACGAAGGGTTGGAGAACGGTCTCGTCCAGGCGCACATACACATCACGTGGATGTCGCGCGGCCGCGAGATGGGGGAGTACTTTCCCTATTTTTTCAGACCTGGCGCGGGCCAGAGGAACGAGGTGATCCGGCTGCGGTCCGAGTCTGGAAGGGAAGACTGATCGGAGGTATAACAGGGACGCGCCCTGTAAGGAGACGATAAAATGAAGAACACCATCATGGGAACCTTGCTCGTGGCCTTCCTCGTCGCGGTTCTGGCGGCGGCCTCATCGGGCGAAATCATCCGTTTGAAGAACGGCGTCGAACTTCACGGCGAACTGGTCGAGTTCAACGCCGAGCAGGGAGTCACCGTCAAGCGTTTCGACAACGGCGGCATCATCACGTTGCGCTGGGAACACATCGTCGAGGCCGACGCGACCGCGATCAAGGTGGCTCATGGTTACGGCGGAATGGAAGTCGAGCCGATCCTGGTCAAGGCCAAGAGGTTTCTTCTGGCCACCGGCGACTACGTCATCGGCGTTCCGGTCGAATCCGACCGCCCCGGCGTCGTCACTCTTCACAGGCTCGGCAAGAACTACCCCTATCTCCACAGCCAGGTCAAGGATGTGGAAACGGTCGAGGTCGAAGCGCAGGAGGTCTACACGGCGCAGGAACTCTACGACCGGCAGGTGGAGGGGGCTCTGCCCGAGACAGCTCTCGATCATTTCAAGCTCGCCGTCTTTTGCGAATCGATCGCCTATTACGACCGCGCCCTCGAACACTTCAAGATGGCGGCGGAGCAGGATCCGGACTTCAAACCGGACGTGGTGGCCCAGAAGATCGGCCAGATGGAGGTGAAGCAGGCCGAGGCCGATGCCACGCGCCTCCTGAACGAAATCAAGAACAGGCTCTACAAGAAACAGTTCGAACGGGCGCTGGCCTTTTGCGACGATTTCGCCGAGTCCTTTCCCGACAGCCGCCAGATGGGCGAACTCGAAAAACTCAAGGCGAAGGTGCTCACGAAGAAGACCGAGTTCTATCAGCAGAAAATCCTGACCGACTACTTTTCCTACCTCGACATCATCGCGCGGAAGGTGGCGAGCGACAAGGAGATCAAGGTGGAAGACGCGCTCGCCTATGCGCGCGACGAGATGGGCGGAGACGTGAGGAAGAAACTGGCCGGTCTCTACGTTATGGCCGAGGAGGATATCGAAACTCTCTGGCTCAACCGGAAGGGCGGCCGCGCGCGCACCGTGTCCTACGGGACCGGCACCTTCCTGCTCGGCGAGGAGGCCAAGGAAGTCCCGGAAGCGGAGTCGGACGAGGAGGAAGAGGAAAAAGAGGAAGAACCGGCAACGGTGGACGAAAAGCTCAAGAAGAAGATCGAGGCGATCAAGAAGGAGAGAGCCAAGCAGTCGAAGTCCCGCAGGTCGCGCCTTCAGATCGACGACATCGGGCAGAAACCGGGGCAGTGGTGGAGAAACAGCGATACCGCTTCGCGCAAGCAGATCCTCGTCGCGTTCTACGCCGAGAAGTCGGGAGACATGAAGATCGTGAGGGTTCGATTCCGCAAGTGCCGCCAGTGCAACGGCCGTGGATGGTTCGAGTCCTTCTCGGTCAACCAGGACGAAGACAAGAAGGATCCCTGCCCGGTGTGCAAGACCCTGGCGATCGAAAGGATCGTGACATACAAATGAAATCGATCGTTTCACCCGGCTATATTCTCGCGGCAATCGCGCTGACGGCCCTGCTCTTTGCCGCCTCCTGTACCGCCGTTCCGGGTCTGGGCGCGATCGGCGAGCCTCAGGCAGGCGACCAAGCCGCCCCTCACGGGGGCGATCGAGCCCATGAGGAGGCGGGTGAAAAGGCCGCCCCGGCGGGCAATCCCGGTGCGGCCAACGAGCGCCGGGCGCGCGACGCCGAGCCGGACGCGAACACCGCGGTCTCGGGAGATGGGGGGCGCCAACCGGGAGTCGGCGAGGGAACGGCCTCGGAGAGTGTCACGACTTACGGCGGCGCATTCATCCAGGAGGAAGAGAGATGGGGAAACACGGTCCTGGCGCGCGTCGATGACAAGGAGATCAGCGCCGCCGATCTCTACCAGACCTTTTTCCTCGAGAATCCGGTCAGGACACGCAACGCGCTCCAGAACGAGATCCTCTACATTCTGGCCGGAAAGGAGGCGCACCGTCTCGGGGTGACGGTCGATGCCGGCGCGGTGGACAAGGTCGTGAAGCAGACGATCGACGACCACCGGAAAAGGTGCGCCGATTTTCTGAGCGATACGGTCGACCTGGAGAAATTCGTCGAGACGCAGTATGCGATGTCCTTCGAGGAGTACCTGCTGACCTTGAGGCGGACAGCCGTGTTCAACCTGCTTCTCGACAGGCTCGTCCGTTTCGGCGAGATGAGCCGCCGCAGGCTCCAGGTCGGGGTGATCGTCGTCAAGGAGAGGCTCCTTGCCGAGGAGATCCGGCGGAAGCTCGTCAACGGGGCGAGTTTCGATATCCTTGCCGAGAAGCATTCTCTCGACCGGTCCTCGAAGGTCGGCGGAATCCTGGCTCCCATTCCGGTCGACGCGGGCCACCCGCTCTACCCCCTCGTGGAGAGCGTGATCGGCAAGAAACCGGGCGATCTGTCCGAGGTGGAGCCGACCCCGTACATGACCGAAACAGTGTACAGGATCGTGAAGCTCGTTGCCGATCTGGAGCCCTGCTTCGATCGGTATGGCCAGACCGCGGACGCCGTGGAAGAGAGCCTCCGGAACGATCCGATCGACTTGGCCGCGATCCAGTACTGGCAAATGAATCTGACAACGAGGTACAAGATCGAGTTGAAAGCTCGCTGAAGAGGTAGAAGAACCGATGGAAGAGGAAAAGATATCGACCGAGAAACCGCCGACGGGGAGCGCCGATCGCTCGGCCGATGCCCAGGGTGCCGAGCCCCTCGAGTCGCCGAAACCCCGGCCCGCACCCGGTCTCGCAACCGATCCTCCGCTGCAGACCGTGCTGGAAGCCCTGCTCTTCGTGTCGCCGGAATCTGTAACGGTCGCCAAACTCGCGGAGGCCGCCGGAAGGCCCGCGGCCGATGTCCGCGCGGCGCTCGGGGATCTGGCCGCCTCCTTCGCCGAAACGGGCCGGGCCGTGGAGCTGATCGAGATCGCCGGGGGATATCAGATCGTGACCCGATCCGCTTTTCACGATGTGATCCAGTCCTTTCGGAAATCGAGGTCGATCGACCGGCTCTCGGCGTCAGCCCTCGAATGCCTCGCCATCGTGGCCTACAAGCAGCCGATCATCAGGGCCGAGATCGAGGCGATTCGTGGCGTGCAGTGCGGTCCCGTGCTCCGCGGGCTCCTCGATCGGCGGCTCATCCGCGTTGCGGGCAGGGACAAGCGGCCCGGCAATCCGATCCTCTACAGGACAACGAACCGATTCCTGGAGCATTTCGGCCTGAAATCGCTCAAGGGCCTTCCGTCGGTGGAGGAACTCAAGGCCCCGTCCGGTTGAACGTCGGACACAGCTCGAGGGAAATATCCCCCGATTCCGGCGCTCCGGGCAGTCCTGATCCGGCTGTCCGCGGAGCGTCGAGCCTGAAATTTCCGAGATCTTCCGGTGCCCCCGGTCCCCTGAAGGAGCCGACTCCGGTGTCGCAGGCGCCGAAGTCGTCAAATTGCCGCCGGGAAATCCTTTGATCGTTTGACTTCTGGACTTATAATCCTTCCCTTCGAAATACCCTTCGTTGCGACAATGTTCTGAAAGGTTCTGACAGATGTCCTTCAAGTTTTTCCGTAAAAATCAAAAGATCATGCTATGGTTTGTGGTTGTGCTGGCGATCTTCACCTTCACCATCTTTTCGGTCCAATCCACCATGAAGACCTGCTTTACCCAGGAGATCGTGGACGAGATGGGGGAATACACCCTCAAGGACGGGACCAAGGTCAAGATTTCGCTCCAGCGGTGGCGGAGCGTTTTTCACAGTCTCCAGTCGATGGCGATCTTGACGGGCCAGGAGTTTGACCAGTCCCAGATCCTGCCCCATCTGGTCATCCACGAGGAAGCGTCGCGGGCCGGCCTCTCGGTTTCCGACATGGAGCTGCAGGACAGCCTCAAGGCGTTCTTTCGCGGGAACATTCCGAGCCCCGAGGAATACCGGCAGATCCTCACAAAGGGTGCTGGATTCCATTCGGTCAGGGAGTTCGAGGATATCCGGCGCGAGCTGCTCGTCGTGGACAAGTTCAAGGGTTTTCACGACATGGCCGACGACCTCTTTCTCACCGAGGAGATTTACGAGAAATACAAGGTCGAGAACGAGGAGCTGAAGCTCGACTACCTTGCTTTCAAGGCCGACGATTTCGTCGATCAGGTCGATGTGACCACCTTCGAGGAGAAGGAGATCGAGGACTACTACAAGACGGTCCGGCCCGGGATCGGGCAGGAAGAGCTGACCGTCTTCGAGAAGTTTCTCTTCGATTTCGCCTACGTGGATACGGAGCAGATCGATTTCGAGGCCTACGCGGAGCTCACGGCTGATGTGACGATCGACGAACGCGAGGTCGAACGTTACTTCGGGGTGGTCAAGGAGCGCTACAAGATCGAGAAACCCGACGACGCCGGGACGGAGACCGAATCACCGGCAGGCGAAACGGACGAAACCGCCGAAGAGCCGGCTGCCGAATACAAGGAGCTCGCCGAGGTGAAGGACGATCTCGAGAAGGAGCTCAAGGTCCTGGCCTTGATCGACAAGGCGGAGAAGGAGTGGACCGATTTTGCCAAGGAGAACGATCTCTTCGGATCGCCCGCCAAGAAGGACGAGGCGGAAAAGGACGATGATGCGTCCCGATCGGAAGCCGACGCGCCGGACGCCGATGCTTTCTTCCAGAGCCTCTGCGACAAGTACAAGCTCAGCAGAAAGACGTTCGAGGAGAAGCTCCCCTGGGATACGCTCGACACGCTGGAACGCTTCGGATCGGATGGTTTCAAGAGGCGGATCAGGAGCGTCCGGAAGAACTACTCGGTCGTGATCAAGCCTTGCGCCGACTGTGTCACCCATGTGGCATTCCTGGTGCGCGTCAAGGAAAAGGACGAGGCGAAACTCAAGGATCTCTCCGATGTGCGCGACCTGGTCGTGGAGGATCTTGCGCAGAAGAAGCGCATGGAACTGGCCGAAGCCGCTGCCAACGACGTCAAGGACGCGATGAGAGCCAAGGTGCGCGCATTCCCCGAGGTGGCGACCAAGGTGGATCAGATCATGGCCACCGCCCGCGAGGAGACGGAAAAGAGGATCAAGGAGAGACAGGAGTCTCAGGAAGACTATACCGAGGAGATGGCCGAGAGATACCGCGAGGGATCGATGCGCAGCGCCGAGTCGGAGGCGAACAGAGAGCTCGATCCCCTTCTCCATCGCGTGTTCGACGAGACATGCGCGGAGAAAGAGCTGACCCCTGTCGTGGTCGATTACTTTCCCAAGACCGAGGCCCAGAACCGCAGCGCGGCCGAAGATGCCCCCGAGGCGGAGAAGTTCCTCAAGGCGCGCATGGGATTCATCGTGTCGCAGCTCGAGAAGGACGCCTTCAGCAATCCGCTCCGCGACAACGACGGCAATACGATCTACCTTGTCCGCATGCTCGACCGGCGTTTCCCGCCGCCGTCGGCAATGAGCAAGGAGGATATCACCAAGGAACGCGAACGGATCGAGATGGACAAGATGATCGCCAGGTGGCAGGCGAGGCAAGGCGCGGGCGCCGCTTCAACCGCACCGGTCGAGAACGATCCCTTCGCCATGGAACAGATCATCAAGGACTACAATGTCCAGTTCTACCAGCGCGGCGATGCCGAGGAAGAGGCACCGGCCGAGGAGTAGGCGCGCGCTGATCACTCGACCGATCGTGCCAGCAGGACGAAGAGAACGAGAAAGGCTGCGATCTCCGACAGTCCCGCGAAGAGCAGGATTCTCACCTTTTTGAAGAGACGCGACACGTCCCCGTCGAGCCCTGGCCCTGTCCCCCTGATCACCCATGCGAGGAATGGAAAGAGCGGCTGCACCGTGTGGAAGCCGCGCCCACTACCTCTCACGTACGTTTTTCTCGGCGCACCGAGCTCGTGCCAGAGTTTGGGGTGCTTCTCCTCGATCGATGCGACGAGCCTGAAACTCGATCGCAGGTAGAGGAAGATCGTGACGAAGCCGAACAAGCCGAGGGCGGAGAGGGATCCGAAAAAGATCAGGATGGACGCGTCCGGGGGCTGGTTGGTCATTACCTGTAACCTCCTATCTGTAATATCACTTGTATCGATTATCGGGATTGGCGCAGAGCCACTGAAGATTTCTCTCTGAGGATTCGTCGGGTCGGAGTGGGAAGAGTCGACTCCCGTGGAGATGCAAGTGTGGTAAAAACAGTATGTTAAGCTTTTCAGCCTTCGATCGGGCCGGCTTGATTGCCTGGTCTTCGATCTATTCCGGACGTCGAGATGGGCTGTCGACCTGGCGAGAGTCTTTTTCTCCCTTCCCCCTTTCGTCGACACCCGGGACAGGGTCGTACCCGCCGCGGCAAAAGGGATTGCACCGCAGAATGCGATAGACACCGAGCAGAGACCCGCGCACGAGGCCTTTGTGGCCGACGGCTACCTTGAAGTACTCGGAGCAGGAGGGGTAAAAGCGGCAACTCGGCATTTTGAGGGGGGAGAGCGCCTTCTGGTAGAATCCGATCAGGGCGATGACGATTCTGCTTACCATGGGATTCTTCTCACCGGCGCTGTCTCTGCTCGCTCTTGCGCGCCGCGCTTCGCGCCAGGTGTTCGAAAAGGATGCGCAACGCGACGACCGACTGGTCGAAGACGGCGACCGATTGGTTCTTGGGATTTCGGGCTGGCACGCAGATGAAGTCGAATCCCTGGGGCAGAGAGTTTTTCTCGAGTCGGAACGCTTCCTTGAGCCATCGTCGGATCCGGTTGCGCTTGACCGCGTTGCCATGCTTGCGGCCCACGCTGACACCGAGGCGATTCCGTCCGAGCTTGTTGGGCGCCGCGTAGACGCTCAGGCCTCCGCCGCTGTGCTTTGCCCCGTGCCGGAAGATTCGCAGGAACTCGGCTCTCCTCCGCAGACGGCAGGCGCGCGGAAGGCCGAAGGGGTGTTTGGCCGATCGCTGCTCATCGTTCGGGTCAGATCGGGTCACGCTGGCGTCCACGGTTTCAACGGTCCTTCTGGAACGGCCTCCGGTTCATGATCGTCAGGGACGGCGGTTCTCTCCGGGAGATCGGCCGCGGTTATCCAGGATGTTCTGGCACTGGTCGATTCCGTCCGCCGCCTTCCGGAATCGCTCGTCGCTTCCCAGGGGAAGGCCCGAGATTCCGCCCTCCTTGAGAAAGAGGTCATAGTCGAGGATCGCCTCCTCGTAGCGCCCCAGTTCCTGCTCGGCCACGGCGCGGTTGAAATAGAGGTCGCCGTCCAAGAGATCGCGCGCCTGGAGAATGTCGTACTGCTCCACGCATTTGGCGAACATGCCGACCGATGCGAAGAGATCGGCGAGCGCGCACCGGAGATCCTTTTCCTTGTTCGGATTGGCGGCGACGTAGAGCAGAACCGTGTTGGCCTGCTCCATCTCCTTGGCCATCTCCATCATGCTGTTGATCGCCTTGGTGAGACGTTCGTGGTCCTCCACCTCGGAATCGGGCGCGAGGCCCTCTCTGATGAACCGGTTGAAGTCGATGATCGCCTCGGGATACCGTCCCAGATCCCGTTCCGCCAGGGCCTTGTTATAAGAGAGAATCCCATCGAGCATGCCCCGTTCGTTGAGAAGCTCGAACTGTTCGAGCCTCTCCTCGTGCCTTTCCAGACGGCCGTAGGCGTTGGCCAGAATCCCGCGCAGATCCTTTTCCCTCGCGATATTCTCCTGGAGGCGGTTCTCGAAGAAGAGCCGCTCCGAGGCGTCCATCGTGTCCTCGCTCTCGAGACGCCTGCTGAGAAAACCGTTCGATCTCTCCAGCAGGTCGAGACCGCGCGAGAGATATTCCACCGCCTTTTCATAATCCGCGATGTAGGTGTAGATCTGTCCCAGATAGAGAATCGCCTCGATGTTTTCGTTCTGGCGTTCGTAGGATAAAACCTTGGCGAAGTGTTCTTCCGCCAGCTCGATCTCATCCTCCACGCCCTCCGTGCACTCGTCGATCTTGTCCTCGAGAACGTCGATTTCGTCGTCCGTCGTGCCTTCCGCGTTCTGAACGTTGGCGAGACGGCGTTCCGCCTCGACCAGTTGCCGCCTGTACTCGGTTGCCACGCGGTAGTGGACCATTCCCAGGCTGAGGTGGACGCGGTAGTCGTCATCGCCGAAGAACCATCTCAAGGAATCGGTCTTCTCGAGCTGTTCGAGAGCGCCGAAGAGGTAGCGCATCCGTTCGGCGCGATCCTTGAGCAGGGTGGAGTGGTAGTAGAGAGCCATACCCATCTCGAGGTTGAGCGAGTAGTCATCGTCATCGATGGCCAGCCCTTTGCGGCACTGGTCGATGGCCTGGTGGTACTTGCCCTGGGTGTAGTAGTTTTTGCTGTTCAGCTTGTAGTCGTTCAGCTTGCCTAACTCCTCCTCGCTCAGGCCCGCGCATGAGGCGAAGAGGACTCCGAGAAGGAAAAGCGCCACGTATTTCATCGTCACTCTCCAGGTTTTCACATCGTTTCCGGTTGTGCCTGAATCTCCAGTTAAACTGTGGATCGCACGGAATTGCAATGATTTATAGGTGCGCCTGCCCTCTGTAACCGGTTCTGCTCGATTCAATGTCCGCTCTCTTTTTCGAGGACGGGTCTTGTCAGCGCGCGCCAAGGATCGATCGGAGGAGCTCGGGATCCGATCTGATATGCAGCGTTTTGAACCGCTCCACGGTGACCCGGCCTTTCTTGCCACCCTTGAGCGCCCGCACGTATTTCCGTTCCGTGTAGATCACATCGGCCTGTTCCGCTCCCCGCCGCTGCGAAAAGTGAACCGCGAGCTGCCCCGCCCGGAGGAGCAGGTCGAGCGACGGATTCGCACCCCTGGCCATCGATACGACCACGTGGGCGCCCGGAGCGCCCTGACAGTGGAGCCAAATATCTCGACCCCGAGCCAGCTGAAGCAGCCTGTGGTTCGTCTCCCCGTCCTTGCCCACGAGCGCTTCCTGGCTCCGTGAGATGAAGAACCGGCGGATGTTCCTGAATTTCTCCGACTTGGCGACCGACCCACGCGTTTCGGTCGATGACGCCCGATTCGGGCCGGTCCGGAGAGGATCCGCCACCGGTTTGAGAAGGCTCAAGGCGATCAGTTCTTCTCCGAAGGGCTCGAGCTCTTCGAGGGACGCAGCCTGTTCGATCCCTTCTTCCAGGCGCCCGAGCGCGTCGAGGCGGTCGCCGTATCGGGCGAGCATCTTGTCGAGGTGGGGCACGCTGCGCGTCATCTTCCGGTAGCGCTTGTAGATCGCCTCCAGATTCTGTGCCGGCTCGAGCGACGGATCGAGGGCGATCGAGAGTGTCTCGCCGTCGCTGGAAAAAATATTGGCCACCTCGATACTGTCCATTCCACGTTTCACCAGGTGGAAGTGGGCTTTGATCAGATCCCCCTGTTCCTTGATCTTCTCGGCCGCTTTTGCATCGGCGATTTTTTCTTCTGTCTGGGCGATCGTTTTCCGGAGGCGCTTCGATTCTCTTCGGATCTTCGAGAGGAATGTGCGCCCTGTCCGTTCCAGGTGGGAGCGCATTTCGTGCTCGTGGTAGTAGCGGTCTGCTGCCTCGTTGAGCGCCAGCCCGCTCAGCGCCGATGTGTTCTCCAGAAGAAAGCGGGTTTCCTGGAGAAATGTTTTGCGCTTTGCCGCGGGGCGCCGCGGGGGCGGATAGGGGAATCCCTCCGCGATGTGGCGCGCCTCCGTCCGGGTTTCCCGAAGGGCGCGCACGACGATGCCCTCCTCATCGACGAGCACGATATTCGCATGGCGGCCGAAAAGCTCGATCTTCAAAGAGTGGCCGCGACCGTCGCGATCGTCGATGACGAAGGTGGCGATTCGGTCCTTCTCCGCGACCTCGACGGCGCGGACGCGACCGTCGGCGCACCTGGAGTGGAGCCCCTGGGCGAACCACGATCCTTCGCCTTTTTTCAGGCGGCGCTGCGGTCTCGGAGAAATGAGGAGGTAGTTCAGATCGGCAGCAACCGAAACGACGAGCCGCACGATCCGCTGCATTGTCGACTCCGCATCCTCGAGGAGTATGATGAACTTCTCCGGCGCCGGCGCGGTCAGCCAGGGAGTCGGATCGGGCGCGACATCGCGGATCTCGAGGATGCGCCGCCCTTTGATCAGGGGACGGAATTCGCTGACCACTGTGCTCAATTCATGTTGTGTTAACGATTTAGATTTTCTGTTCATCGCCCGTCCAGGCTCCGGGGCACCCGGTTTTCAAGAGAAAACGAAGAGGGAGATTATAACTCCCACTTGAGGCGGGGCAATCTTTATGTTTATCTGGCGCCACCTCACCATCGATCTGGCGCGGTGCGCCATCCTCGGCGGATCGCCCTCGGGCGGGTTCACTTCGGGCGGTCTTGGACCGCGCTGGTGCGCGCGCCGCCATGCGGTAATTAAGGAGTATTTCAATGGAGATCGGCAAGGCTCTGACCCGGCTGGCCCTCGTCGTCACGGCTGCGTTTTTGTGCGTCTCGATCGGTTGCTTTCAGCTCGAGTCGACGAAGACCCTGGCCGAGGAAGAAGATCTCAGGGTGAGCGACAAGAACATCACCCAGACACGGGTGGAACTGGAAGAGAAGATGCGGCGCGAGCTCGATCACATCCGCACTCTCAACAGATCTCTCGAGTTGTCCAAGCACCAGGAAGAAGCAGCCACGGAGCAGCTCGAGGCGCAAAAGAAATCGCTCGATGCCGTCAACAAGGATCTCGCCGCTGCCAAGGCGCAGATCGCCAAGAAGAAGGAAGAGCTCACCAAACTCCAGGGTGAACTCCAGCTGTCCCAGACCAAGGCCGAGGAGCTGAAGAATACTCTCGCAACGGAACGCAGCCGCATTGCGGCGCGGGAGGAAATCCTCGAGCGTGAAGCCTCCCGCACCGAGGAGGTCTGGTTGAAAGTGTCCCAGGCAGCGGAGGAGCTGAAAAAGCTGGAGGTCGAAGACGCACGTTTGAAGAAGGAGATCGCTCTCTTCGAGTCGCGGATTTTCGAAACGCGCCAAGTGCTCGAAGAATCGAAATCAGCCCTCGACGGTGACCGGAAAACCCTCGAGATTCTCAAAAAGAGGATCGAAGAATTGCTGAAGCGGGATGAGTGAAATTTATTTGTCATCGGTCGTGGAATTTGGTTGACCTCTTCACGCTAATCAGTCGTAATAGCCGGCTATTCTATTTTGTTTTTGACAGAGAGTTGGCGCCAGAGGATCGAGGCTTTCGTCCTGCCGAATTTTCCCGAATCTCCTTTTCTGGAAAGTACTTACGAGGTCGGGCCTTCATCATGCGAAAAGGTGATCTGTTCTTGGCCGTGGGACGCTATTCCCACATCGGATTCCTTTTCGGAGCCCTCACGATCGGCGGCTTCTTCTTCGGTCAGTTTATTGACAAAAAAATCCAGTCATTTCCCCTGTTTTCCATCCTTTTCTTCCTGCTGGGCTTCGGCCTGGGAATGTACAGGTTCATTCTCATGGTCCTGCCGCCCGCGAAAGCAAAGAAAGATCAGGAGTGACCCGCGGTTTGTGGCCCATTAGGGGTTGTTCAGGTGTTGAGATTTATCCTGTGGTCCCTGGCAGTTCTGCTCGGGCTTTACGCGATCGGTTATTTCCCGGCGAAAACATGGGACTCCCCCGGAGGCCCTCGTGGATTACTGAGCGGTCTCACCCTGGCCTTGATACTCATGGCCGGTAGTTTCATCGTCATGCGATGGGCACTTTTCAGGTCGCAGCGCCTTTTCGTAACGGTCTTCGGGGTTGGATTCATTGTTCGACTGGTTCTTGTTGTTGTGATCTTTTTCGTCTATGCACGGTTCGTGGGCCAGGCGGTCGTAACCTTCGCCTTATCTTTCGGCGTGGGATATCTGGCCATGAACATTATCGAATTTCTCTGTCTCAGGTCCTTTGCGGCAGTGAAAAAAGGGTGAAAAAGGAGTAAGGAGCGCAGATGGTTTTTCTGGCAACCGCGTCTGCGGCAGCAGAGCATGGCGGCGAAGAAATCGCAGCAGGCGACATGTTCCTGCAGCTTTTCTGCCACGTTCAGGCCCACACGTTCACCTCTTTTGAACTCTTCGGGCTGACCTTCAACATTACCAACCATACGATCATGCAGGGGATCGCGGCTGTTCTCTGTCTTCTGATTTTCTACAACGTGGCCAGGCTGGCGATACGCACCGATCGGCCGCGGGGGGCGTTTCAGAACGCCTTCGAGTCTGTCGTGCTCTACGTGCGGGACGAGATGGTCTACAAACTGGTGCCCGCGCAGTACGCCGACAAGCTGATGCCTCTCTTTCTCACCTTTTTCGTTTTCATCCTTTTCTCGAACCTTCTCGGACTCTTCCCGATCCCGACGATCGCGGGGACGTCCACGGCGAATCTGGCGGTGACCGCATCCCTTTCGCTGGTCACGCTCGGTGTGATGCTCATCGGCGGGATGATGGCGGTGGGCCCGCTCAAGTTCTGGACGAGCCTCGTGCCTCATGGATTGCCGGCGCCGATCGTGCCGGTCATCTTCATCATCGAGGTGCTCGGGATGTTCATCAAGGCCGGGGCGTTGACCTTGCGTCTCTTCGCGAACATGATCGCCGGCCACCTGGTGATCCTCGCCTTCTTCGGCCTCTGCTTCGCCATGCAAAGCTATATCGTCATGCTGCCGGCCCTCGTGCTGGCGGTTTTCATTACACTGCTCGAGGTCCTCGTGGCCTTTCTGCAGGCTTACGTGTTTACCTTTCTGTCGATCATTTTCGTTTCCATGGCCATTCACCCGGAGCACTGATCGGAGGGTGGTCTGGTCGCGCTGTACTTGACAATAACAGTAAAAGGAGTTGTGAACGATGCTTCCAGAAACAGGTGATGCTGTCAATCAGGTCGCTGCGAGCGGCGGTTTCGACGTTATGGGTAAGGGCCTGGGCGCTGGAATCGGCGCGGGTCTGTCGGTTCTCGGCGGCGGTCTCGGCATCGGCCGGCTTGCGGCGAGCGCCATGGAGGGTACTGCCCGCCAGCCCGAGGCCTCCGGTGATATCCGCCTGGGCATGATCATTGCCGCGGCTCTCATCGAAGGTTTCACCTTCT
>CAZUHB010000067.1:24091-30096 GCA_964620445.1 uncultured Phycisphaerales bacterium | reverse complement strand
GCTACCACTCGATGGATCGGCTCTCCTGGATCAATCTGATTCTTCAGTCCTGGCCGGCGGGACTGGGACTGGCGCGGCCGGGGTGCGAGGTGCTATAATTCGGGCATCTGGCGGTCCATGGTCTCTGAGGAAAATCCTGATGAACGCTCAAAAAAAATACGGGCCCCAGGGCCCGGCAAGAATGCTGGAAATCGTTCCCGCAAGCGTCGCGGCGATTCTCGTCGCCGCCCTTCTTTGCATCCCGGCCTGCGTTGCGCCGGTGCGCGACAAGCCCGTGAAGCACGATTACACGAGCCAGCTCGCCCCGGGCGAGCACGCTCTCGAGCTGGTGACGGAACCGAAGGAGCTGCCCAATTTCGCGGCAGGCTTCAGGGACAAACCGTCGCTTCTCGAGGCGATCGACGAATCGATCGCCTACATGAACAAGCCCTCGTCGCGCCAGGCCTTCCCCATGGAGGGGATCTCCCACTCGCAGGCGCACCGCAGCCTCGAGCTCTTCCGGGAGGACCTGATCCGCTCCCTCACGCCGGGCGATTTCGCCGACCGCCTGCTGCGGCATTTCAACGTCTACCGATCGGTCGGTTTCGACCGCCGGGGCACGGTCCTCTACACCGGGTACTGCGAGCCGCTCATCAACGCGAGCCGGGTGCGCACCGAGCGGTTCCGCTTTCCGCTCTACGGCCTGCCCGACGACCTGGTCAAGAACGGGGACGGCTCGATCCAGGGGCGCCGCACCGCGACCGGGGTGATCCTCCCCTACTATTCGCGCCGCGAGATCGACGAGGGCGGCGTGCTCGCCCGCAAAGGGCTCGAGATCGCCTGGCTCGACAATCCCCTCGACGCCTACATCGTGCACGTCCAGGGATCGGCGAGCCTCCGCCTCCCAGACGGCACGATCATGAAGATCGGCTACGCCGGCCAGAACGGCAAGAACTACAGCTCCCTCGGCCAGGCACTCATTGCCGACGGCAAGCTGCGCAGCGACGAGGTCTCCCTCGATCGGATCCGCGACTACTTCAAGGCGAACCAGTCGGAGCTGCTCCAATACCTCTTCAAGAACGAGCGCTACGTCTTCTTCACCGAGACCGACGGCGGGCCCTACGGCTCGATCGGCGCCGCGGTCACCCCCTTCCGCACGATCGCCACGGACAAAACGATCTTCCCGCGGGCATCGGTCACCTTTCTGGAGACGGCCCTTCCCAAGCGGTCGGCCACGGGCCTCATCGTGCAGGAACCGTACAAGGGTTTCGCCCTCGACCAGGACACGGGCGGCGCGATCCGGTCGGCGGGCCGCGTCGACGTCTTCATCGGCACCGGCCCCGACGCGGAGCAGCTCGCCGGCCGCGTGAAGACCGAGGGCAGGCTCTACTACCTCTTCGCCAAGGCGTCGATGCTCGATTGACGGAACCGGGCAGAAGCGATCCACCCGGGGCGAGCGGTGGCGTCACCGCACTCCGCCGCCTTCCGTCGCGCTCACCCTCCAGAACACGATCGCCGCGGATCGACCGGTCTTTCCGGGATGGGTGTTCCTGAAAAAGCGATGGTGCGGTATCATTGATCAGTCTGAGGATCGTGATAATCGAGGGGGAACGGATGACAAGAAAAGGTGTATTCACACGCACGATTTCAGTGCTGCTCTCAGCGCTTCTCCTGATCCCCAACCCGGTATGGGCCTGCCGCAGCGGTGTTGCCGACGGCGAGGTCACGATCGACGGCCGCCCCATCGCCTGGAAGGTCCGCATGCTCGGCTGGCAGCGGAACCACCTGATCTACAAGCACGCCGGCGAACAGGCCTTCGGCCCGGACGGATCTGCAGCCGGTTTCGTCCAGCACGCCTACGTGGCCATGATCGATCCGGACCCGAACATGGCCATCCCACCGGGTAACGAGGTGCGCCAGGGTCTCAACACGGCCGGGCTTTCCTGCGCCCACAATGCCCTGGGTGACAACTGGGGCTGGCCCAACTCCCATTTCCTCGCGAACTTGACCGGCATCGGCGAGGTTCACGATTACATCGAAAGCACTGGCATCACGAAGGGAGGCATCTACTTCCTCAACGATGCAGGCGGCAACGCGGCGCTCTGGGAGCTGCACGAGAGCGCCGTCCGTTCCGACGGAAAGGGGAGGCAGCGCTTCCGGTACGCCACCACTGAAACCACACGCGATGTGCAATACATCACCATCTCTGGCGGATTGGAGCACGGCCGGGTCGTCAACCGCAGCGGGCTGGCCGTTCGGGGGAACATCGGCCACTACAGCGGAAACGGCAACACTTCCCATGGCGACGGCGCGGACACGCCCGGTACATCGGAGGACGTCACCTTTCAGATCGCCCGGAACAAGGCGGCGCTGCAAAACTTCGGTCACTACGGAGGCCTGACGGTCAAGACGCTCTTCCAGGGGATGATCGGCCACATGGGGGCCACCGACGAGTATGACTTCGTGCGAGAATTCAATCCTTCCACCACGGTCGGATCCACGGCAATCCATGGCGTTCTGCCCGGCGAGGACCCGCGGCTGTCGACCATGTGGACCGCGCTGGGCCACACCGACTTCAGTATCGCGGTGCCGGTCTGGGCCGTGGTCGACGATCTGCCCGATACGATGGACAATCAAGGCAACGGCTGTTTCGCCGACATCGTCGGCGGCAATAACTCGGGGGGCGGGCTGTACAATTCCGGCTTGGGTGAAGCCCACGTCCAGGCCCGCACCCTGCCGATGGAGTCAAATCTTTTCGACACCGTTCTCGACGAGCTGCTCCCCCACTGGCGCGGGCTGAACTGGTCCAAAGCGGCTGTCGTGGCGAAGATCACCGACGAGATGACCCGCGTCGAGAATCAGATGGCCGCCGACGCCTACAGCCTGCTGGAAGGGATGCTCCACGGCGATTCGAACAACCACGCCCCGCTGGAGAGCGTCATCTCCGATTACGCCTTTCAAGGGCTGACCGTCACCTTCACCGGCGTGGAAACGGACAGCGACGGCTCCATCGTTTCCCGTTCATGGAACTATGGCGACGGCCAGCCGCCCGACGATCTGGGAGTGCACACCTACCAAAAGAAGGGAACCTACCTGGTCAGCTTCACCGTGACCGATGACGACGGCGTGAGCTACACCGACTGGGAATTCGTGACACCAGGCCGGTGGGACCTGTCGGGCCAGCTCAACCGGTGCCGGTGACACCCGCCCGAGCCGGCCCATTCTCCGGCCGGCCCTCCGCCGCAATCGGACCCTGGATTTGAGTTGAGAATGAAACCCAAAACGGCTATATAACGCTCTTCGTACGTTTATTTGACGTGAATTCGAACTCCCCGCACGCCTCCAGATCACTGCGGGGACGGCACCGAAAAGGAAGAGCATCATGGAAAAGTGGATCTGCACAATTTGTGGCTGGGAGTACGATCCCGCGATCGGGGATCCCGCTAACGGCATCGAGCCGGGGACCGCCTTCGAAGACCTTCCATCGGACTATCTCTGCCCCGTATGCGGTGTGGGCACGGACAGCTTCGAGAAGAGCAACTAGCGCTGAACGAAACAGGGGCAGACCGCCCCGTTTCCCGATGAGACGATAAAAAGGAGCCCAAAGGAGAAAACCGATGACCCAGATGACTCCCAAGGAGATCATTGATCTCGCCATCACCAGGGAAGAGGAAGCGGCCGCGTTCTACCGGCATGTGGCCGACCTTCAAAAATCAGAGCGCGTGAAGCAGCTCTTTCTCGATTACGCCGCGGAAGAGGACAGGCACAAGCAGATCCTCGAGGAGCTCGACATTTCGGACGTGGAGAAGATCGAGGTCAAGAAGGTGGCCGATCTCAAGGTGGGCGACCACATGAGCGAGAAGGATCCGACCGGGAGCATGGACTACGGCGACGCGCTCGTCCTCGGCATGCAGAAGGAGAAGAAGGCCTACCGCCTCTACATGGGGCTCGCCGACAGCACCGACGACGCGGCCATCAAGAACCTCTTTCTCAAGCTCGCCATGGAAGAAGCGAAGCACAAACTCTGGTTCGAGACCCAGTACGACGACTATATCCTCCTCGAAAACTGATCAACTCTCAAAGAGGCGACAATGACAGAAATCAAGCTGGCCGAGGGAATCTACTGGGTCGGGGTGACCGACTGGAATGTGCGCAACTTTCACGGCTACTCAACGCCGCGGGGTACGTCGTACAACGCCTACCTGATCGTCGACGAGAAGATAGCGCTCATCGACGCGGTCAAGGGGCCTTTCGCCGACAAGCTGCTCCGCAAGATCAGCCAGTACGTCGATCCGGCGCGGATCGATTACGTGATCTCCAACCATGCCGAGCCCGACCACTCGGGCGCGATCCCCGACGTGATGCGCGCCGCGCCCAATGCGACCCTCGTGGCGTCGCCCAAGGGGCACGAGGCGCTCGACCTCCACTTCGCGGGCGGCTGGAAGAAGGAGACGGTCAAGACCGGCGACACGATCAACCTGGGCAAGCACACGCTGCAGTTCACGCTCACGCCGATGGCCCACTGGCCCGATTCGATGTTCACCTACATGCCCGAGGAGAAGATCCTCTTCTCCATGGACGCCTTCGGCCAGCACATCGGCTCGGTGGAGCGCTTCGACGACGAGCTCGGCAAGGCGACCGCCCTCTACGAGGCGCGGCGCTATTACGCCAACATCCTCATGTACCTCGTCCGCCCCGTGCAGAACGCCCTCACCGCGGCGTCGAAGATGGACATCGGCATGCTGGCCACGAGCCACGGCGTGATCTGGCGCTCCTACGTGAGCGAGGTGGTGCAGAAGTACGTACGCTGGGCGTCGGGCGAGACCGATCCGCGCGCGTGCATCGTGTACGACACGATGTGGGATTCGACCGAAAAGCTCGCCATGTCGGTCCTTCAGGGGCTCGAGGACGAGGGGATCAGGGCGCGCGTCTTCCGTCTCGACAAGTCCGACCTGACCGACATCGCCTCGGAGATCCTCGACTGCCGCGGCGTGCTCGTCGGTTCGTCGACGCTCAACAACGGGATCCTTCCGACGGTGGCGAGTTTTCTCGCCTACATCAAGGGGCTGCGTCCGGCGAAGAAGCTGGGCGCGGTCTTCGGATCGTACGGGTGGAGCGGCGGCGCGTGCAAGGCGATGCTGGCCGAGCTGAACTCGGCCGGGATCGCGGTCAACCACGAACCGCTCGAGTGCCGGTACATTCCCGATGCCGATGTGCTGGCGCGGGCGTACGAGCTGGGGAAGGAGTTTGCCGGCACCTTGCGTGAGTGAAACCGGCGCCGCCTGATTGCCACGCCTCTTCCGTTAGAAGAATCAATCGCCTCCTTTCCGGGAGATTTTTTCCGGAGTCGAGGCGATCGTTTTTTGCTGCCTGATCCCCTTTCCCCATCGCTGAACGGGTCGGCAATGCCTTGTCTTCGTCGATTGCCAGAATCAACGAAATATGATAGAATCGCCCTCGCGTTTGGAGGCTGTCATGGAAGGCTCGAACAGGGAACCGATCGTAAGGAAAACACCGCCTCTTCGAAAGGCTCTGGCAGCCCTCGTGCTGCTGGCGTGCGCCGCGTGCGGCGGCGGTTCCAAGGGGGACGATGACGGCGACATCGGGGCCGTCGTCGAAACCTGTACCGTGGGCGGCACGGTGGTGGGACTCGACGGCGCGCTCATCCTGCAAAACAACGGCGGAGACGATCTGACGATCACCGCGGACGGTCCCTTCGTTTTTGACACTCCCCTCAGCCGCTACAGCCCCTACCTGGTGACGATCCAGTCGGGCCCCCTCCAGCAAGAAGTCACCATTTCAAACGGCGCCGGAACGATCTACAGCGAAGATGTGACCAGCATCCTGGTGATTTGCGTCGACAAGGGTTGGACCCATCCGTCCGACCTCTCCGACAACATCAGCCCGGACGGACAAAGCGCTTTCTCGCCCAATGTGGCGGTGGGCGACAATCGAAACGCTCTCATCGTCTGGCGTCAGTGGGTCGGGAACAGGAGTCAGATCTTCAAGAGCGAATACCGCGACGG
>CAZUHB010000067.1:0-23991 GCA_964620445.1 uncultured Phycisphaerales bacterium | reverse complement strand
GGCGTCAGTGGGTCGGGAACAGGAGTCAGATCTTCAAGAGCGAATACCGCGACGGGATCTGGAACCATCCCGCCGACCTTTCCGACAATATCAGCCCGAACGGGGAGTCGGCGTGGTATGCCCAGGCGGCGATGGACAACAGGGGGGACGCGATCGTCGTGTGGTATCAGTCCGTTGGACTCTACAATCGGATATACAAGAGCGAATACCGCGACGGCAACTGGACCCACCCGTCCGACCTCTCCGACGGCATCAGTCCCGATCTGCAATATCAGGAGGCTTCGTCGGCCTATGCGGCCATGGACAACAAGCGGAATGCCCTGATCGTCTGGTATCAATACGACGGAGGCCCGTCCCAGATCTTCAAGAGCGAATACCGCCAGAGGATCTGGGCCCACCCCTCGGGCCTTTCCGATAACATCAGCCCCGACGGACAGAGCGCCTACGCGCCCCAGGCGGTGATGGACGACAATGGAAACGCTCTCGTAGTCTGGATGCAGTCGGACGGGAACAACGATCAGATCTTCAAGAGCGAGTACCGCGGCGGCATCTGGACCCACCCGGCCGGCCTCTCCGACAACATCAGCCCCGACGGACAGCCCGCGTTCTCTCCAGAGGTGGCGATGGATAACAATGGCAACGCCATCATCGTCTGGTATCAGCGGGACGGGAATGACCATCAGATCTACAAGAGCGAGTACCGCGGCGGCATCTGGACCCACCCGGCCGGCCTCTCCGACAGCATCAGCCCGAAGGGGCAGGATGCCAAGTATCCCGAGGCGGCGATGGACAACAATGGCAACGCCCTCGTCGTGTGGCATCAGTCGGAGGGCAATTCAACTCAGATTTTTTTGAGCGAGTACCGCGGCGGCGTCTGGACCCACCCGGCCGACCTCTCCGACAGCATCAGCCCCGACGGGCAGAGAGCCGAGTATCCCGAGGCGGCGATGGACAACAATGGTGACGCCCTCATCGTCTGGAATCAATTCGACGGTATCGGTTCGCAGGTGTTCAAGAGCGAATACCGGCAGGGCGTCTGGATCCATCCGGCCGACCTCTCCGACAACATCAGCCCCGACGGGACCTTTGTGCGGCGCCAGCAAGTGGCCATGGACGACAGCGGTTCCGCCCTTGTCGTCTGGCAGCAGATCGACGACAACGGTGTCGAGCAGATTTTCAAGAGCGAATACCACTGAACCTCCTCCTTCCCGAACATGGTTTCAAATCTGACAGACGTTCCCGGTTCAGAACGGACGCGCGCTTTTACGCGGCCCTGAAGAGGGACGGCAGCGCGTGCAACGCGATGCTGGCCGAGCTGAACGCAGCCGGCATCGCTGTCAACCACGATCCGCTCAAGTGCCTGTACATTCCCGATGTCGCTGTGCTGAATCAAGCCGACGCGCCGGGCAAGGAGTTCGCCAAAAGCCTGCATCAAGGGTAGACGTGAAGGCTCAGCGCCTTCCAGCCCGGAATGGAATCGCTCACCTTGGTTCCCGAGCCGGCGGTCAGATCCCATATATAGACGGTCCCGCCGTCGCCAAGCTGGGCCAGAACGAGATCGCCGTCGATATCGCGCACGCTCCAGCCCGGCATGGCGTCGAAGAGCTTCGAGTAGGTGGAACTGCCGAGATCCCACAAGCCCGAAAAACCGCCGTCGCCGCGCTGGACCAGGATCCTGTCCCTGTCGAGCGACCGGGCGATCCAGCCGGGCACCACGCCGGTGACCTGCGTGTACTCCGAGCTGCCGATGTCGAGCAGCCCGATCGCGCCGCCGTCGCCGTTCTGCAGGAGGATCTCCATGTTGTCGAACGCCCTGGCGATCCACCCGGGCTGGGGATCGGTCAGGCCTGTCGTGCCGAGTGAAGCGATGTCGATCGCCGCTGCCGCGCCGCCGTCGCCGTCCTGCGACAACACCCAGCCGCCGTCGAGTCCGCGGAACAGCACGCCCGGTTCCGGGTTCGGGAGGTGCACGAAGGACAGGGGCTGCAGGTTGCTGTCGAGCGTGCAATAGGCGCCCGATCCGCTCTGGTGCTGCAAGAGGATGACGATTGCGGGCTGGGGCAAGACGACGTCGAGCGTTGCGGGAGCGCTCAGCTCTTCGCCCCAATCGTCGGAGAACCTGGCGCGGTATGTTCCGCCGTGGTACCACTGCGCGCCGGTGATCGTCAGGGTGCCGCCCGTTTCGCCAGGTATGGCGATGCCGTCCCTCTCCCAGGCGTAGGCGACGGCCGGCGTCCCGAATGCCTCCGTTTCAAAAGTCGCTGTTCCATCCTGAGCGACGACCTGGCTCACCGGCTGTCGCGCGATACTCGGCGGACCGACCGTCATGCTCGATCCCGTGAAGTATCTTTCGCGCGCCGGGATGTTCTTGCTCGGATTCAGGCCGCGCGGCGGGCCCACGGTTGGCAGCGTGTCGGGAATGTTCCAGAAATCCGGCACCGGAGGAGGCAGCGTCGGATCGTCGTTGAGGTAATAAGAATAGTCGGCCAGATCGCCGGTGCCGTCCGGTTCGATGCCATCCGCTTCCGTGTTGTTGCCGTACTCGAAGTGTCCCGTACCCCTCAGCGAGTATCCGTCTCCCACGAACAACCACCAGAATCCCTTGAAGGTCTCGTTGCCCACGAAGTTCTGATAATGGGCGAGCGGATCGGTCATGTTCAAACCGTAGCTTTCGGCCCGATTGCGGAAGAAGGTGTTGAGCGGGCCATTGGCGCCATGGGAGGAGTCGATCCAGATGTGCTGACAGATGTTGCCCTCGAAGAGATTGGCAAAGGAATAGTTGCCGTGGCCGGTGATGTCCGACGACAGTTCGGAGGGCCATTCGTCGCGAATCGGTTCCCGCGAGTAGTTGTACCCGAACACGTTTCCGTTGACGCCCACCTGGATGAGCATGGAATGGCGCAGATGTCGCAGGATGTTGTTTTCGACCAGGCACTCGCCCGTTTTGTACTGCAGCCGCACTCCGTAACCGGACCCCCCGCCGTCGTATTCGTGTGCGTGATGGAAATAACATCCGGTCACGGCCAACTGCGAACTGAATCCCGTACCCACATGCCCGCCGAAAGTGTTGTAGCTTTCCACGCCGCGCACCCAGCAGCGGGCCGCGTAGTTGAAATAGATTGTGCAGAGGTTGTCCCGCTCCTCGGACGTACCGATCAGGAGCCGTTCGATATTGATGTTCTCGATGCCGACCTCGGTGATCGGATCGATCGGCCTGATCTCTGGAAAGAGACTGGCGAGGTAGGCCATGCGGAGCGGTCTTTCGAGGCGAACCATGTTGCCTTGAACATCGACGATCTTGACGATCTGGCCGACGGCGTGGGATGCCCAGCTGCTCGCCTGCCACGCGGGATCGTTGTCCTCCCTGATCTCGGCGTAGTCACCCGGCTCGAACGGGCTGCCGTCGGTCACCTCGATCTGGGACGAGAACAGGGAATACCCCGAGACGAGCGACTGGAACGGTTCGGATTGCGCCGCGCTCACGTTGACGCAGTGTCCGAGAGTTTCGAACAGTAGGCCCGCGTCGGAAGACCGTTCACCCCTGAGCACAATGCCTGCCGGCAGGGTGAGGTTGGCGTTCATCCGATAGGTCCCGGCGGGAAAGAACACGACGCCCGGCTGACCGCCGAGCGCGTCGATCGCCGAGAGGACCGCCGCATGGTCGTCGGTGATCCCGTCTCCCACCGCGCCGAAGTCGCAAACATCGACGATCGCGGCCGGCGACGGGATCGATACCGGATAACCGGCTGACTGCCAGGCGTCGGGGAACCACCGGTCCGGAGGGATTACCTGGGCAGAGGCGATCGTGGCCGTTGATACGAGCAGCATACCGAGGACGATTGCCGAGGAGATCGCGAAGCAGATACGCGTCATGGTCACCTTCCCCCTCGAGAGGACGGACGCCGCGCAGGGCAGAGCTGGTCGACCGGGCCCGATCCGAGATAGTGGTTGATGTTTGCGTGAGGGTATCCGATTTCGTTGAATCCGGTGGGAGTGCCGGTGGCGGCGGCGCCCACCTGAACAGAGATTATAACCGAAAAGCGGAAAAAAAGTCCATCTCATCCGTATGGCTGCCGTTGTACGGCGGGACCTCGAACTCGATCCACCTTTTCCGCTGCCGAGAACTATCAGTAGAAGTCTGTCGAGCCGGCAGGTTAGAATGAGGCGATCTAGATCTGATTGATGCGGTGTCCATGAAAGAACCCGACGAAAAGCTAACCCAGGGCCTGGTCCAGAAGGCGCAGGCCGGCGATCGCAACGCGCTCAACGAGCTCTTCAGCTATTACTGGCCCCAGGTGCTCCAGGCCGTGCGCCGCAAGATGGGAATGGGTCTGCGCCGGTTCGTCGATTCCTACGACGTGGTGCAG
Organism: uncultured Phycisphaerales bacterium; assembly: GCA_964620445.1. Lineage (GTDB taxonomy): Bacteria > Planctomycetota > B15-G4 > B15-G4 > CAYZWU01 > CAZUHB01. The sequence goes on along the minus strand of CAZUHB010000067.1, from coordinate 19,624 downwards.
GGAACCCTCGAGGAGGCGGTCCGCCTCTTTCCCACCTTCAAGTGGCAGGGGGAAGGATCTTTCAAGTACTGGCTCTACAGCCTGATCCGGTCGCGCATCAGAACGGACGCGCGCTTCTACGCGGCCAAGAAGCGGGGCGGCGGAAAGCTTCCCCGCTTTCTCAAAACGGGCGGGGTGAACGACTCGGCCGTTCACCCGAAAGACTCGATGACCTCGAGCCGGCTCGCCCAGATGAACGAACGCAAGGTGCGCGTCCGGCGCGCGCTTGATAAACTGTCACCTGACAAGAAGGAGATCCTAGAGATGCGTGAGTATCTCGGGCTCTCCCACCAGGAGATCGGCCAAGCCCTCGGCGTGGAGCCTGACACGGCCCGGATGCGCGTGGTGCGCGCCAAGGAGGCCCTCGTCAAGGCGATCATGGAATCGAAGAAGGAAGAAGAGCCGCCCTGATCAACCGGCGCCCGTGAACATGGATAAGCAAGAACGAGTCGAAAAGATTTTCCGCGAGTACCTCGACCGCCTCGAGCGGGGCGAGGCGCTCGATCTGAAGGCCTACTTCAGCCAGCACAGCGATATCGAGGACGCGCTCTGGGAGAGGTTCTGGACATGGGAAGAGGCGCGGTCGGTCTTCAAGGAAGACCCGGAACCGGCCGAGGGAGACGAGGTCGCCTCGGTGGTCCAGAACCCCGAGCTCTTCTTCGCCTTCCGCGATGACAGGGGAGAGGAGTTCGGCCGGCGTATCGGCGACTTCACCCTGCTCAAGGAGATCGGCCGCGGCACGATGGGTGTCGTGTTCCTCGCCCGGCAAGAGGCCACCGACCGGCTCGTGGCACTCAAGCTGCTGTCGCCGCTCCGCCACAAGAGTCCCACGGCGCGGGAAAGGTTCCGGCGCGAGGTGTCGGCCCTGGGACGGCTCAGCCACCAGCACATCGTCTCGATCCTCACCGCCGGCGATGTGGAAGGGATCCCCTACTTCGCGATGGAGCTCGTCTGCGGCGTGCAGATGGACGAGCTCCTCACATCGCTCAAGGGGAAAGATCCGACGGCGATCACCAGCCAGATGGTGAAGGACTTCCTCGAGGAGAACATTCCCGAGTACATGAAGCCGTTCGTGGAGGAGACCGCCGCGGACCTGAACGGCCAGGCCGAGCGCAAGCCCGAGCCGGAAATCTTCACGCGGCCCTACGTGGCCCTGGCTTGCCGCTTCGTGATCCATCTGGCCGAGGCTCTCGACCACGCCCACGCGCAAGGCGTGCTCCACCGCGACGTCAAACCGTCGAACGTGCTCATCGACATCCACGGCCGCTGCCGGCTCTCCGACTTCGGCCTGGCACGCGAACTGGGCACGGCGGCGCTCACCAAGACGGGCGAGCTCGTGGGCACCCCCTTCTACGCGGCGCCCGAACAGCTCGCCGGCAAGCGCGTGGGGCTGAGCAAGCGAGCCGACATCTTCTCCCTCGGCGTCACCCTTTACGAGCTACTCTGCCTCACGGTGCCATTCAACGGCGACACGCCGCAGCAGGTCTTCAACCAGATCCTCGTCAAGAATCCACGGCCGCCGCGCGTTCACAATCCGGGCGTGCCCAAGGAGCTGGAGACGATCGTCTTCAAGTGCCTCGAGAAGGATCCCGATCACCGGTACCTGACCGCGGGCGACCTGGCCCTGGACCTGCGGGCGTTCCTCGAATTCCGGCCGATCAAGGCGCGGCCGACGGGCTTCTTGAGGAGCATGATCAAGCTCATCCGTCGGCAGCGGATGGTGGCCGCCGCCATCTTCGTGGCTGTCATCGCCGTCTTGATCCTGGCCGGCTACATGGCCAGGGTCCAGTGGGCCGAGTTCGAGAAGCAGAGAGAGGTGAAGCGGCAGGTGGAAGAGGTGATCGGCTTCGCACGGTCGGCGATCGAGGCGCACGCCCTCGAGGACGCGGAGACACATTTCGATCGCCTCCTGTCCCTCGACGACTCTCACCCCGAGGTGGACGCGCTCCGCAAGGAAATCGCCATGCTGAGCTGCGAGCGCGAGCTCGAGCAGGCGCGCCGCCAGAGGGAAGAGTACAAGACCCTGAGCAAGGAGTGGACCGCCCTCGACCGGGAGCTGGCCGCGCTGCAGCGAAAAATCGACAACACCTTCACCACCGAGAACGAGAGGATCAAGGCGCAGGAGCTGCGGCACCGGCTCAAACGGCTCGAACTGCAGCTCGCCGACAGCAAGGAGAAGATCATCTACGCCCTGAACACGGCGCTCGCCCAGTCGGAGGCCGCGGGCGAGTACGAGTGCCCGCCCGTCTTCGCTGCCTTCGCGGCCCACTTCATGGATCGGTGGGAGGAAGAGCTCGACGCGGGCAACGCCTTCGGCATGGATCATTACGCGGCGCTCGTGAGAAAGTACGATACGAAGGGCAAGTACGCGGCCACCCTCGAGGGACTCGCCTCGCTCACCATCAGCGGGACCGAGGGCGCGCGCGCCTACCTCTTCCGCTATGACAGCTATGCAAAGGTCAGCCCGAACGCGGGAGTGGACCGGCTCGTGCCGGTGCCGCGCCTGGACGAGGTCACGGACGAACCGATGCCGGTCGCCCGGGGATTCTATGCGGGAGATCCGTGCATCGTGGTCCAAAACGGCGGAATCACCGATCTGCGGCCGGGCGATCTCATCCTCACGATCGATGGGCAACGGGCTGCCGACGGGCTTTTCGTGGAGAACGTGGCCGACGGAACGCCCGCGGCGAGGAGCGACGTGGAACCTTTCCAGCGGATCGCGTCGGTGGACGATCTCGACCGCCCGAGCACCTTCGCCTGGGATCGGTACCGTTCCGATTCACCGCCGTGGATCACGGTCATGTCGAAGGACAAGAAGATCTCTGTCCCCGCAACCGGCCCGGGCGATTCTCTCAGCGACCGGAGCGGCATCAGCGCCCTGTCGGGCGGGCGGCTTCTGGCTGAAACACCGGCGCCCCGGACCGTCAAGATTCTCGCCGTCCGCGGCGGGAAGGAAATCGAGGTGGTCCTCAAGGAAGGCGATGTGGCCAGCATCCGCGGAGAGGCCACCGCCTATGCGCTTCACTGCACCGGCCAGAACCTGCTCGGAACACTGCCGCTCCCGTCGATGGAGTGCGCGCCGGGCTCGTGCCTCGTTCTGGTGAGAAAGCCGGGCATGGAAGATCTCCGGCTGCCCGTGGTTCTCGACCGGGGCAGGTCGATTCACCTCCAGGCGGACCTCATCGCGGAGGGAAAGTCGCCGCCCGGATTCGTGCGCGTGGCGAGCGGGTACTTCTACAGCGGCGGCGACCGCGAGGCGCTCTGGCCCGAGGACCGGGTCCGGCGCGAGGTCCAGGAGTTCTGGATCGCCAGGCGGGAGACGACCCTGGGCGAGTGGTTCGAGTTCGCGGCCGAACGCTACGCCGCGGGGGAGGTCACCCGTCCCGGCGCTTACCTGCCGAGGCTCACGCCCCCGTCGCGCGAAACCCAAACGGGCGAAAAGGAGACCACCTTTCTGGCGACGTACGACTCGGAGACCAAAACGCTCGAGTGCCCGCACTGGCGCGACCTGGAAACACCGGTGGCGGGCGTGTCGCGGCAGGACGTGATCGACTTCATCAAGTGGAAGAACCGGGGCGCGGGCGAAGAGTGGGAATTCGACCTCCCCTCGCAGACAGAGTGGGAAAAAGCCGCCCGCGGAGCTGACGAGCGCTCCTTTCCGTGGGGCAACCGGTTCGATTTCACCTTCTGCAAGACCTTTTTTTCCTATCCCGAGAAGGTCCTGGTCGCCGTTGATCTCAAGCTGCTCGAGCCGGGATTCAGCTTTCCGATCGACGAGAGCCCCTACGGTGTCCGAGACCTCGCCGGAAGCGTGATCGAATGGAACGAAGACCGAACGTCGTCCGAGTATCCGATCTACTCGATCCGGGGCGGCGCCTATGACGGGGTCAGGGCCTCGCTCTTCCGCGCGGCGTCCCGGGACAGCCTGAAATCGGACAGCACAGCGCACAACCTCGGTTTCCGCCTCATCGCCCACCGCCGATGAGCGTGCGGCCCCCTCCGCCTCAGTGAATCCGCTTCCATAAGATAAGACTGACCTGTTGGCGTCCCCGGTGCGGGATCGATGCTGTTCGCGGCTTCGGGAAGTCAAAAAAACGCTAAAGCACCAAAGCACCATAACACCCTATAAACAAACCACTAAAACACATACCCCCTCTCCACTGAGTCCGATTGCGAAAAAAAAACAGAACGGCGATGTTCGGTTCCGCCGCAAAAGTGACTTAGGGGGGTGGAAGGTTGGATCATTAACAAGTGACTTCCTGAGAGAAGGCCGCTTCTCGACCGGGAGGAGATCAAAATGTTAAATGCAGTGCAAACATCGAAAAGAGCGAAGCGAGGCAGAAAACCGCTTGTCACACCCTTCGAGTTCCGTTTCTCGCGACGTCCGTCGCCTGATTCGGCGAGCGGCGAGATCATCGCGGACTGGGAGAGCGGGGAGTTCAATCTCCAGCAGACCAACAACCGGCTCATGAACGAGTACCGCCGGACCGGCGATGTGGAGGCCTACTCGGCCCTTTACGAACTCAACAACAAGCACTTCGTCAACATCATCACGCGGCGGCTCAACGGCTTCCTCTATCAGATCAGCCCGGCCGATGTGCTGCAGGACGTGTTCCTTCTGATCTACCGCTACCCCTCGAAATTCCGTGCCGACCATGACCGTTCCTTTTACAACTGGAGCTATTCGATCATCCTCAACACGATCAGGAGGAAGATCAAAAAGCTCGGCATGAGAACGGTCGATCTCGACTCGATCGCCGACACGCAGGCGGACCAGAACGCCCGCGCGCCCCTGGGCGAGATGATCAACTCCGAGGACGTCGAGCGGCTCAAGCAGCTCTACTCCCTCTCTCTCATACTCTACCTGAACGCCTACCGCATGCGATTGACCGAGAAGGAGAAGAGCGCTCTCCATCTCGTCGAAGTGTGCGGCATTGCCTATTCCGACGCGGCAGTAAAGCTAGGGCTCAAATATGACAATTTCAAAATGGTGGTCTGCCGCGCGCGGAAAAAGATCTCCGAGGGAGTGAACCTGCTCGTGAACCGGGCCGCCAATCTCCGTTACAAGATCAGGGCTGCCGCACACTTCAGCTAACATCTTTGTAGGGCCGATCAAACTGACATAAAAAGGCTTTGCGGTTATGAAACCGCAAAGCCTTTTTTTGCAGCTTATCGCTCACCCATGTCTCCGCAGCCGGTTTCTTTCGGCCTGACACCGACCGAACCGATCACTCCTTGAGACTGGTCACGATGAGCGTCCCGCTCCGTTTGTCCTTCTCCACCTCGATGAACCCCGCTTCCGCCGCATCCTTGAGCACTCCCGAGAACATGCTGTAACCGTAGTAGTGCTCGTCGAAGGAGGGCATCTTGCGTTTCATGGTCTGCTTGACCATCGAACCCCAGATCACGTCGTAATTCTCGCGCATGAGGGCGGCGATCGACTCCATGAGCAGGTCGTAGAGCTCCTGCTTCTTGGCGGAGAGACCCCGTTTGCGCACCTTCTTCTTCCGGTGGGGCCGTACGATGTCCTCGTAGTAGATGAACTCGTCGCAGTTCGACACGAGGAGCTGGGAGACCGAGTTCTTGACGCCGAATCCGATCACGTACTTGTCGTTCTCACGGAGCTTGGACACGAGCGGGGAGAAGTCGGAGTCGCCCGAGGCGAGCACGAAGACGTCGATGTGTTCCTTCGAGTAGGAGAGTTCGAGAGCGTCGACCACCATCTGGATGTCGGCGGCGTTCTTGCCGCTCTGCGTGCTCTTGGGGATGTCGAAGAGTTCTATCGATGCGTCGTGAAAGAGGCGCCTGTACTTGGAGTAACGGTCCCAGTTGGCGTAACCGCGCTTGTAGAGGAGCTTTCCCTTCTCGAGGAGCCGTTGAAGAACGAGGGTGAGGTCGAATTTTCCGTACTGGGCTTCTTCGATCCCGATCACGATGTTCTCGAAATCAATGAAGAGAGCCATTTTTCTTTCTTCCTGCATCGGTTTCCTTTCCACAAGCCGGCGAGGAGCGGATATTGTGTCGTGCGTCAGCGCACGCTGGTCGTTTCGACCAGAGGCTAACAAACAGGGCGGAAGGCATCATGGATAAAATCGTGGAAATCCTCCAGGGGCCGGAGGGGCCGCTGATCGCAGCGGGCGCGCTCGTCACCGCCGCGATCGTTGGCGGGCTCGTCTTTCTCAAGGTGCGTTCGGCCGTGGCCGTGGGCCGGATCGCCCATCGATCGCGGCGCGGCAAGAGACTGGAAGGACAAGCGGCCAGACTTCTCTCGGCCCAGGGTTACAGCGTGCTCGGCGAGCAGGTGCCGGCCGAGATCGTCCTCCGCATCGATGGCGAGAAGTCGCGGAGCACGATCCATGTCGACTTCATCGCCCGCAAGGGCGGACGCCTCTTTGCGGCCGACGCCAAGTCGGGCGCGGCGGTCGCAAGCCCCGGCCGCGCCGAGGTGCGGCGCCAGCTCCTCGAGTACTGCATTGCGTTCGGCTGCGATCGAGGGCTGCTCGTGGACATGGAAAACCGCCGGGTGCGCGAGGTCGATTTCGGCGCCACGCTTTCGGTCCGCACGGGGATCGGCGCGACGGGCGCGCTTCTTCTGGCCGGCCTGGCCGGATTGGCCGGTCTGCTTACGGGGTGGAAGTTCTTCTAGAACAAGATTGCCCGCGGACAGCGTCCGATCAGAAATCGAGCACCTTCACCGACTCGAGGTTGGCGAGCACATCGTCGAGCGTGAAGTAGGCCGGCTTGAGTTCGTCGTTGCAGTAGAGCTCGGTCGCATCGTCGAAATGGGGCGACGAGGGATCGTCGGTCATGCCATAGGGCACGGCGCTGAAGGCCTGGACCGGGTCGGAGAGCTCCACGATCATGATGAATGCCGAACCGCTCTCGCAGTATCCCACGTGGTTCTTCAGCCTGTCGATGTTGACGAGCCTCAACGACTGCGCCTCGCTGCTTCCGCCGTTGACGGCGAATTTTCGCGTTCCCCTGGCGATCTTGTGCACGTCGCCCCAGGGAACATCGATCGTGCCGTACGCCGCGTGGATATACTCGGCGGCCTTGACGAGGCCGTTCAGGATATAGACCTTCTGCGGCAGGGTCAGATTCGACGGATCGGGCGGTTCGAGGGCCGGCAGGGCTACCGGCGAAAGGCTGTAGAGAACCGTGAAGAGCGTAGTCGCGCCGCTCTGTATCACCGCTTCGTTGTTCCAGTCGGCCAGAAGCTGCCAGGCCGGATCGAGAAACCCGAGCGGATCGTCGACATAGCTGCGCGCCACGGGGTCGTTCATCCCTTCCTCGATACCGAGCTTGACCCATTCGGCCACGATCAGATAGTGATCGAAAGCGAAGTCCCGCATCTCGAGCATGGTGATGTCGTTGTCGGGCAGGATCAGGTCGTTGGCGCGCCGCTGCCGGAACCCGAAGGCGGCCCCCCCGCTCCCGTCCGGATCCTGGCGGAAGAGATAGAAGGGGTAGTCATCTGGATCGATCGTGCACCCGTCGGTCACGTACCAGGGCGCCACATTGTTGTTGATCAGATAATCGGACGGAGGATTCTCCACCTGGGGCAGATCGTCGAAATCGATGAGCGCCCCCCATTCGGTGGCGCTCGTCGTACCGTCGACCGGCTCGTTCCAGTTGTAGAGCGGCGACTTGTAGAACTGGCGCGCGTTGTAGATGTAGTAAATGTCGCCATTCACGTCGCCATACATGAAATTTCCCGCCGAGGCCTGCCTCATCTGAAGGGCCTGCTTGTACTCGGTCAGGTTCCGGGCCGTGGTCATGGCGAAAACCTGGGTGATCATGTCGATCTGATCTCCCAACACGATGCGCCCCGTGTGGGCGGTGTGATTCTTCTCATCCCATTCCATGACGAACCGCTCCCCGCCGTGGGTGTAGCGGAAGGTCGCTTGAAAGGTGCCCACGCCCAATACTTCGATGGTTCCCATCTCGGTCGTGACCGGATACCAGGCACCGTCGAAACGGTAGCTCGTATTCGACTGGTTGAGCTCCTCCACGTAGACGTCGCCCAGGTCGACGAAGTTGGCCGTGAGCGCGCTGGCGAACACGTCGCTGTGCCCGTCATAGAAAACGGGCAAACCCAGAACGGCCGCTCCGCTGAAGTTGAACTCGCCGCCCACGATGTGGGACTCGTGGAACCGCTGATGCAGGTACCAGATCGTGTGCGGATCGATCTCGAAGAGGACATTCCCCGTGGCCGACTTGCTCCGGCCGATGACCCACTCGTTCGACTGGTTCGGCCGTTTGGAGGTGCCGTGCAGATCTTCGCGGGCCACATCGTACTCGTTGGCCCACTGCAGATAGCGTACGAACGACACGATGTCCACGCCCGTCACCGGTGTGTTCGCCACGACCCACGACGGGAGATTCCCACCCTGCTCCGAGACGAACTTGTTGATTCCCGCCGCGAATGCCTCCACCCTCGAACGGGACCGCGCGTCGATCTCGTGGTAACGATCCACCACGGTCTGCTTCACCTTGCAGAGCCTGACCACGTAGTCGTTGGACAGATAGCGCCAGTCGGATCCGGGTTTGATCGGATCATCAGGACCGAAGAACTCACTCAGCCGGCCGGCCGCGCGGATGTAATTATGAACCATCCCCTCGAGATTGTCCTCCGCCTGGGCGTAGCCGAGACCGAAGAGCGCACCTTCGCCGGTGGTCGCATAAACATGGGGCACTCCGTAGATGTCGCGATAGAGGGTCACCTGTTCCCTGTCGGCCGACAGGCTCGCCGGAACGAGAAGAACGAGCAGAGCCAATGTGGTAATGATTCCTTTGGACATGGACTATCTCCTTCAGAACTCGATAACTTTCACCGACTCCCGGTTGGCGATCACATCGTCGAGCGAGAACCAGGCCGGCTTGAGCTGATCGTCACGGTTGAGCTCGGTCGAGTCGTCGCATTGAGGCGACTCGGAATCGTCGGTCGGTCCCAGCGGCATTGCGCTCAAAGCCTCGACAGGCTCGGCAAGCTCCACGATCATGATAAATGCCGAACCGCTTTCGCAATATCCCCTGCTGTTTTCCACCCTGTCGATGTGAACCGGCATCAGCGACTGAGCCTCGCGGCTCCCGCCGCTGACTGAAAATTCCCCGGATCCCCGGGCGATCCTGTGCACAACACCCCAGGGAACGTAGATGGTGCCGTAGGTCGCCTGGATCATCTCGGCTGCATCCACGAGGCCGTTCAGAATAAACAATTTGTCCAGAAATTTCAATTCTTTCGGATCGGGCGGTGAGTACACACAAATAATTGCCATTTTCAATGGCTCTTTTATTAACGGCGACGGCGGGAGGCGATGCGGCGGCCCTGGCTAAAAAATATCTGACGCCCTTCATAGATGCCGCTCGGCAGGGTTGTGTTGGCATAGATCCAGCATTCCGGGCCGACCACGCACCCGGGCGAGGTCACCGAGTTGCAGCCTGTCTGCACGTTGTCGCCGAGCAGGGCGCCGAACTTCCTGAGGCCCGTATCTATCTGCTTGCCATCGACTTGAAGTGATACATTGCCCGCGTCGAGCTTGAAATTGGCCAGCTTCGTTCCCGCCCCGAGATTCACGCCCTTGCCCAGAATACTGTCCCCCACGTAGGCGAAATGGCCCGCCTTGGCATGGTCGAGAAAAACAGCGTTCTTCACCTCCGTGGCATGGCCCACGATGCACTGCTCGCCCACGACACAATTGCCTCGGACGTAGGCGCCCTGGCGCACCGAGCTCCCCTTTCCGATCCACGTCGGACCCTGGATGAACGCTCCCGGCTCCACGATGACCCCTTCGTCGATGAACACATCGGGCTCGACCACGGCCGTGGGGTGGACATCGCCCCTGATCTCCCTCTCCAGGTGCTCGCCGAGGAACGCCTTGATCCGGGCCAGGATGTCCCACGGCTGCCGGGCCCTGTCGAATTCGTCCTCCATGAAGGTTCCAGAGAAATCAAAAAGGTCGCGCGTGTTGAGCATGATTTTCTCCATCCGATCGAGCCGCGGCTTGTGGTTGTTGCGGATCCACCTCTCTCCATCGCCGTAAAACTACTGCTCCCGCTGCCGGGAGGCAATCTTCTTTTCCGGGAAGATCCCCCTTGAGCCCGGAGTCTCAATTCCGGAGGATGACATTCATGAGATACCTAGTGACAGGCGGAGCGGGCTTTATCGGGTCCCATCTCGCCAGGAATCTGATCCGCGACGGGCACGAGGTTTCCGTGCTCGACGATCTTTCCGCGGGCCGGTTCGAAACGGTCGCCGATCTTTGCGGTTCCGGGCGCTTCGATTTCGTGAGGGGATCGGTTTGCGACCCTTCCCTCGTCGACCGCCTCGTCGCCGCTGTCGACCGCGTCTTCCACCTCGCCGCGGTGGTGGGTGTGATGAAAGTCATGGCTGATCCGGCAGGCGTCTTCGAGGAGAACCGGAAAGGCACCGAATCGGTCCTCTCCGCCGCGGCCCGGCAAGGAAAAAGGATCCTCATCGCCTCATCGAGCGAGGTCTACGGCCCGGGATCTCCCCTTCCCGACAAGGCCCTCCGTGAAGATGACGCACTGTCGCCCGAGGAGTTGCGCGCCGGCCGCTGGGCCTACGCCCGGTCCAAGCTCGCGAACGAATCGCATGCTCTCGAGTTTCGCGCCCGTTCGGGGCTTCCCGTGGTGGTCACCCGCCTCTTCAACACGATCGGCCCGGGTCAGTCGGGCGATTACGGCATGGTGGTGCCCCGTTTCGTGAACCAGGCTCTCCGCGGCGACGCGATCACCGTGTTCGGCGACGGCTGCCAGACGCGTTGCTTCACCTACGTGGGCGACATGGTGGCCAGCCTGCGCGCCCTGATCGAGGAGCCCGCCGCACTCGGGCGGATCGTCAACGTGGGCGGCAACAGGGAGATCGCGATCCGCGAACTGGCCAACCTGGTGGTGCGCCTCGCGCGCAGCAGGTCGGCGATCAGGCTCATTCCTTATGGCAAGGCCTATGGTCCGGGTTACGAGGACACGCGTTGCCGCAAACCGGACACGCGGCTTCTCGAGGGATTGATCGGCTCCGTGCCGACCACACCGCTCCAGAGCGTACTCGAGGAGATTCTCTCCGCGAAAAAGGTTGCGCCCCGACTTCACGGTAGGCTATCACAAGCCGCAATCGAGCACTGATCGCACGAATCGTTTACCTTGGGATTGAACAAAATGCCGACCCGATCTCTGAGCAAGACGATCGCCCCCCTTGCCGTGGCGATCCTCTTTGTCGTCTGTGTGCCGTCGGTCCGCTGTGATGGCGTCGATTACGAGCAGGACGTCCGCTTCGCGCTCGAAGAGCTCGACAAAAAGTGCGGCCACTTCTTCAAGCTGAAAAAGATCGACTGGAAAAAGGTCTCCAAGGCGTTCCTCAAGAACGTGAAGAAGGTGAAGACCGACCAGGAGCACCTCGTCCTCCTCGTGCGGCTCCTGGCGCGCGTCGAGGACGGACACGCCAGGGTCAATCCCCTGGAGAAGGGCAAGGAGATCAAGTGGCCCGACGACGGACAGGGGCCCCGCGTCGGTCCGGGTATGTTCCTCTGCCGCGTGGGAAAGAAGATTTACGTGAAGAACGCCTGGTCGTCGGCAGCCGGTTCGGGTCTCAAGCCCGGAATGGAGATCGTCAAGATCGAAGGCAAGTCGGCCTTGAAGTGGCTCGACGCCAAGACAGAGGAGCTCGCCGACACGCGCAGTTTCTCCACCGATCACCATGCCTATTTCTACACCTTGCATCGCGGGCTCGCGCTTCCCGCGGGTTCGCGCCTCGAGCTCGAGGTGAAGGACCTGAAGGGCAAGAAGAAGAAACGGACCGTCACCTACACCAGGGCGAGCGTCGTACCCAACGGTCCGGCCTTCTATCCCGGCAAGGTGGAGACCACCAAGGATCTGCGCTACACCACGACCGAGGCCGGATACGGTTACATCCACGTGCGCCGCTCGCCGGGCAACCTTCCCGAACAGATGGATGAGGCCCTGGCCGCTCTCGGCAATGTGCCCGGTCTGATCCTCGACTACCGCGGCAACTCGGGGGGCGGTTTCGACCACGACGGATTCATGGGCCGATTCGTGCCCGAGGGGAAGACGCTCGCCTTCGGCAAGACTTATCGGAGCGCGGGGCCGGCCCAGTACGGCGGGCCGATCGTGGTGATCATCTCGGCGCTGACCGTGAGCGCCGGCGAGACGGGGGCGGGTATCTTCAAGGAGGACGGCCGCGGCTACATGATCGGCGAGAGCCCCACGGCGGGCATGTCGTCGAGCAAGACCACGATCGATCTGCCGTCGGGGCTCTTCCAGCTCTACGTGTCGGTCCGTTCGAACAAGTCGCGGTTCAACAAGGGCCGCGGCATCGAGGGGATCGGCGTCATCCCCCACGAGATCGTCGAATTCGATCCGAAGGATCTCGCCGAGGAGAAGGACACTCTCACCCTGCGCGCCGAGGCCCTCCTGAAAAAGTATCCCCAGAAAGAAGTGCCCTACAAGCCTGCCAAGTTCGACTGGAAAAAGTGAGTCGGGGCGGGAGCCCCACCGCGACGACCGTTCACTTCATCGGAAAGAAATCTTTCGGCTCGACCCGCTCCTGCTCCAGGCGGATGTCCTCTTCTTTCCAGAGCCGGGTGCGCGCCATGTAGAGCGCCAGGCGCCGCACCGGCTCGGAGAGATTCTCGTCCGCCTCGATGGCGTCGACCAGCTCCTGCGTCGTGGCGAGGTCCTTGAAGAGACGGTCGATCAGATCGAGGCTCTTCTGATCGCTCTCGCTCCAGACATGGTACTTGCGCCTCTCCATGAGGGTGAGCTGCCTCGGCACGCTGTGCGCCGCAACCGAGAGGGGATCGACAGGCCAGATAGTGACCACGCCGTCACTTGTCACGGTGATCACGCTCCGGCCGTCGGGGCTGAACGCCGCGCTGCTCATGCCCGCGCCCGACGCCCTGATCGTGAGGATCTCGACCCCCTGGTCGAGGTCCCAGATCCGCGCGGTCCCGTCCTTCGACGCGGTGACCAGGCTTTTGACATCGGGACTGAAGAGACAGGTGAGAACCCGGTCGGTGTGTCCCCAGAGGCTCTGGTGCACCGCGCCGGTCGCCGCATCCCTGATCAGAATCTGATGGCTGAAGGGCGACGCGGCCGCGATCAGCCTCCCGTCGGGGCTGAAGGGATTGGCGCCGTTGTATCCGAAAACCGAGTAGAGCTCCTCCCCCGTGGCGGTGTCCCAGCCGTTCGTGGTGAGACCGAAGAGCGCGATCGTGACGAACATCTTGCCGTCGGGGCTGAAGAAGGAGGAGCCGATCGGTCCGGTCTGGTTTTCGACCGAGAGGAGCTCCTTGCCCGAGGCCGCGTCCCAGAGCCGCGCCGTCATATCGCTCGACGAGGTGAGCACCTGCCCGCCGTCGGGGCTGAACGAGGCCTTGAATGAATTGAAGAGATTCAGGAAGGTCGGTTTGTGTCCGACCAGGGTGTGGAGATCTTCGCCGGTGGCCGTGTCCACGATCCGCGCGGTCCGGTTGGAGGATGCGATCACCAGGTACCGGTTGTCGGGACTGAACTCGGCCGAGTTGATGCCGCCGACCCAGGTCGACTCCTCGAAATCAGCGCACGCGGCGCCAGTGGCGAGATCCACGACCCGCGCGGTCCGGCCGTTGTCGAAGGTGACGAAAAGCCGGCTGCTGTCAGAACTGAAGCTCGCCCCTTTGACCTCCCCCGCTTCCCAGGTCTGGCCTTTCACGGCTGCGCCGTCCATCTTGGATGTGGTCAGCTCGACCACGGTCCCCCTGTTCGAATCGTTTCCCGTCCGCGTCTCCTCATCCCGGCTCGATGAAAAAACGGACACCACCTCGCCTGTCCCGGCGGTGCAGAGTATCGATCGATTCCCTTTTTTCCCCACGCCGATAAGCCATCGGCCGTCCGGGCTGAACCGCGCCGAGCCGAAACGGTCCTCGGCCGTACCCACCCGGCGGGTCAGGGTCGGTTTCGAAACGGTCCAGATCCGGACGGTCTGGTCGCTCGACGCGGTGGCGACTTTTTGACCGTCCTCGCTGATCACGGCATGTTTGATCCCGGCCTCGTGTCCGCGAAAAACGACTTCCTCGTCCCCGCTCTCCACATCCCACAGGCGCGCCGACAGATCCTGGTTGGAAAAGGTGAGCACTTTCCGGCCGTCGGGACTGAACGCGGCAAAGGAAACCCGATCCCTGTGTCCGGTGAAGATCTGCTCCAGGGAACAGACATCCCGCGCCCAGACGCGGGCGGTCTTGTCCGTCGACGCCGTCACGATGAACCGGCCGTCCGGGCTGTAGGCAGCGTGGTTCACCCCTTCCCTGTGTCCCTCGAGACGGTCGATCTCCTTGCCCGTGGCAGTATCCACCAGGAGAACCGCGCCACTGTTCAGCGCCACCAGGATCTCGCTGCCGTCGGGATTGAACCGGACCTTGTTGATCGTCGAGATCCTCTCCCTGAACGTGAACAGCGCCGCGGAAGAGGCCACGTCCCAGAGACGGACCGCTTTCGAATCGTTGTAACGGGTCAGGATCCTGAGGCCGTCCGGACTGAACAGGGCGTCGTCCGCTTCGCCCGCGAACCATCCGAAGAGGCGGCCGACCTGCTCCCCCGTGGCCGCATCCCAGATGCGCACCGACCTGTCGTCGCAGAGGGTGAGGACCTTGTCGTCGTCGGGACTGAACCGCGCGGTCATGACCTTGCCCTCGTGCCCCTCGAGGCGGAGCAGTTCCCTGCCGTCGGCCGCGTCGAAAACGCGCGCTGTCCTGTCATTCGACGCGGTGATCACGCGGCTCTCGTCGCTGCTGAAGAAGGCGCTGTTGATCGGGCCCTCGTGGCCCACGAAAGCGACGAGCTCCTCGCCCTTTTCCGTGTCGTAGATCCAGGCCTTGTTTTCCTCGGAGGCAACGAGCAGACGCGTGCCGTCCCTGTTGAAACTCAGCGAGTGAACCGGCAGATAGCTGACCACGACCTGCTTTTCGTGGCTCTCTTTCAGCGCCTCGAGCACGGCATTGTTGGCGGCCAGGCCCGGGCTGCGCCGCGCGCTCTCGAGAGCGAGACTCAATGCGAGGCCGGGGCACGACGCGCGGAGGCTCCCCGAGAGGGCTGCCAGACGCAATCCGTCCGAGCGTTCGAGCGCGACCTCCAGCTCCTCGAGCGCCGCTTCCTTGGCGTCCCGCTCCGCGACCGCTTCCATCTCGGCCGCGCGCGCCTGATGGACGGCGGCCTCGGCTTCCAGCTTGCCCGTGCGGATCTGGGGATAGGACCAGAGCACGTAGGCGAGGAGAACGACCACCGCCAGAAGAGCCACGCTCACCGCGGCGCTGATCGCAGGGCTCCGCTTCATCCGTTTCCAGAGGCGCGCGCCCGGTCCGGCGGGCCGCGCGTGGATCACGTCACCCGCAAGCCAGCGGCGCAGGTCGTCGTTGAGCTCTCTCATCGAACCGTACCGGGCGTCCGGTTTCTTTTCCATCGCCTTGAGGCAGATCACGGCCAGGTCGCGCGGGACGCGCGCGCACAGCTTGCGCGGATCTCTCGGCTCGTCGAGCAGTATCTTGCGCAGTACCTCCTGCGACGTATCCCCCTCGAAGGGCCGGTCGAGAGCGAGGAGCTCGTAAAAGGTCACGCCCAGGGAGAAGATGTCGGTGCGCTTGTCGATACCGATCCTGCGGCTCGCCGCCTGTTCGGGCGACATGTAGTAGGGTGTGCCGGCAAAATCTCCCGTGCGCGAGAGGGCGAGGGCGTCCTCGACCTTTGCGAGCCCGAAATCGGTCACCTTTGGACGGCCCTCTTCGGTGATGAGAATGTTCGACGGCTTGATGTCGCGATGGATCACCCCCGCGTGGTGGGCGTGGCTCAACGCATCGGCCACCTCGACCATGAGCGCCGCGGCCTCGCGAAAGTAGCCCGCAGGGCGGGGGCGGTTCTGCCTGATCTCGGCGAGGTTGTCGGCGAGGGTGACGCCGCCCTCGACCAGCTCCTGGGCGATGTAGTGCACGCCCTCTTCCTCGTCCACGCCGTGGATCGCCACGATGCCCGGATGGCTCTGGCGGCCGCCGGCCTCGGCTTCGCGCCGGAACTTGAGAACGGCTTCGCTCGAAAAGCTGAGGTGAGCGGGAAGCACCTTGAGCGCCACGCGGCGTTTGAGCGAGATCTGCTCCGCCTCGTACACCGTGCCCATGCCGCCCGAACCGATCTCGCCGATGATCCGGAAATCGCCGAGCACGCGCGGCTTTCGGGCGCCGTCCGGGCCAGGGCCGGAATCTGCCGCACCGGCCGCGGACCTGGGCGGACCGGCCGCGGAGTCGGCCGCACCGGCCTGTGGCGCGCTGCCGCCGGCTTTCAGATCCTTGAAGAGGGAGCGGAGTTCGTCCTCGAGCTCGGGATGGTTGGGCAAGAAATCCTCGAAGATGAGATCCTCGCCCGACTCACACCTGGACAGGAACTCTTCGAAGACGCGCTTCGACTCTTCGGTGTTGTTCGAATCGTCTCGGTCACTCATTGATCGGCCTTTTCACTCCTTGTCTCCCCCGGGCGGGTCGCCGCCCTGCAACTCGCCGATCCGCCGCAGGGCGCGGTAATAGAGCTGCCGCACCGCGCCCGCCGACCGGCCGAGTTCGCCGGCGATCTCCTCGAAAGACTTGTTGTCCCGCAAGCGAAAGACGAGGGTCTGGCGCTGGTTGTCGGGAAGATGATCGAGAAGCTCCATGAGCCGCTCCACGTTTTCGCGCCGGATGGCGGCCTCGCTCGGCGTGGGATCGGAGGCGGGCAGAACTTTGCCGCCGCCCGATCGCAACGCGCCGCCGTCGAGCGGCTTTTCCCTGGCCACATCCCTCTTTTCGCGTCCGTAGTAGCGCCCCTTGTCCTGGATCTTGCGGATGATCCGCGCGCACAACCAGCGGAAGAACGAATCCTGTCCGCGGTACTCGAATCGGGAGAGATCGGGCAGGACATCCTTCCACACCGACTGGACCAGGTCTTCCTTTTCCATGCGCGCCCGGAGCCTTCGTCCGAGGCTCTTGCGCACCGCTCCCTCGAGACGGTCCGAGTAGAGGTTGTAGAGGTCTTCGAAAGCGGCCGAATTGCCTTTTCTGGCACGGTTCAGCAGGAGGTGGGTCTTCGCGTTCAGGTCTTTGTTCTTCTTTTCCATGATAGGATCAGCGTCGGGAGCGGTTGATATTTACGGATTTTTCAACGATTTTATCAAAGTTACTTAATAACTTCACTCAAAAGGGATTCGAGGGCGTCCGCGTAGCGCATCATGCCGAGATCGGTGGGGTGCGAACTGTCCACGGTGGCTTCGCCATCCCTGCCGAGCAGGCTGCTTCCTTCCACGTAATATATGTGTTTCACTCCCTTTGCGACGAGCCGGTCGAAGGTTTTTCGCAGTGCGTCGCGGCTCGTGCTGTTGCGCTCGGCTTTGGCCGGAACAAAGGGGGCGTTCGAGTAGGTCCTGTCTTCGACGAGCACGATCGGGGTCTTCGCGTGACTTTTACGAAGACGGTGCACCAGGGGGCCGGCCCGTTCAGCCACCTCGGCGCTGTTCATGTTGGGCAGGCAATCGATGACGTAGACCAAAGGATCGAGCTCCGCCAGAAGATCGGCCATCTCGGGCTCCATTTTTCCATTTCCCGAGAATCCGAGGTTGATCGTGGGTCGACCGAGCCGCCTGCCGAGTATCGCGGGGTAGGCCATCCCGGGCCGCGACGCGCACCCCCCCTGTGTGATCGAGGTACCGTAGAAGAGGATCGGTTTTTTCTTCAGCGGCGCGCCGAAACGAAATCGTGCGCCGGCGGGCACACCGATCTCGAACGATTCGATTCCGTTGTAGAGAGGGAGATAGAGGACAAACTTCTTGTGCCCACTCGCGAGTCCGGAGACGAGTTTCGATTCGACGGTCTGCGACGCGGGCCTGTTCGAAGCCAGCCAGTGCCAGACCCCCGGTTTCGATTCCACGTAGAGGTCGACACCGCTCACTCCCGTGGCGGGCATGTGGGGCATGGACAGTGCTGCCGAGGTGAGCCTGTACCGGACCCATATCGCGCCGGCGTTGCTCTCGAATCGGATGCGCAGGCCGGCCGAGTCGCGGCTCAGATTCCAGACCGGAGCGCGCACCACTCCCTCGGCCTTGGCCGGCAGGCGGTCGTAGAGGGATTTCGTTTCGGTCCAGCCCTTGCCGTCGATCACGCCGCCACGGGCATCGTGCCAGGCGATGGAGCTGTCGGCATTCGCGAAGGACGGAGCGGCAACGAAAAGCAGAACGAGCAGTACCTTTTTCATTCCATTCTCCCGAGGGCAAGGAACCATTCCGTTCGGAATCTGTATAATCGCGGTTTTCGAGCATTGTGCAAGGGAGGAGTCTTCATGAATCGGAACACTTTCCGAAACGCCCCGCCGAGATCGCTCACCGTGATGATGTTCGTTTTGCTTTTTGCCGCCTCCCCTGTGTGTGCCGCGCAGGACGAGGAAAAGGAAGAACTGCTGCGCATCGAGGCGGATCGATCGAAAGGATTTCACTTCCCCTGCTTCCTGTTGCTTCCCGAGTCGATCGCCGGTCGAGATCCCATCCACCTTCTCGTGGTGCCGAACAACACGGGCAGCCCGAGCGATGAGCTGGCCAGACACGAGGAGTCGGCGCGGCGACTGGCCGAGGGATCGGGATGCGGTCTGGCGCGATCGCTGAAGGTCCCGTTGCTCGTCCCGGTTTTTCCCAGGCCGCGCACCGACTGGCGGATCTATGTTCACGCCCTCGACAGGGACACCCTCCTCGTGAAGAGCGGCCCCACGTTGCGCGTCGATCTTCAGCTCCTCGCCATGGTCGACCGGGCGCGTGCGATCCTGTCGGAACGCGGTATCGCCACGGAGGAGAAGATCTTCATGGCCGGCTTCTCGGCGTCGGGTAACTTTGCCAATCGTTTCGCGCTGCTCCATCCGGGCAGGGTGCGGGCCGTGGCCACGGGCGGGGTGAACGGAATGCCGATCCTGCCTCTCCGCGAGAAGGATGGCCAGCGCCTGCGCTATCACGTGGGCGCCGCCGACCTGAAAGAGCTGACCGGCAAGGACCTCGACCTGGATGCGTACAAGAAGGTGTCGCAGTTCATCTACATGGGAGCGCTCGACGAGAATGATACCCTCCCCTTTGGCGACGCTTACGATCCGGAAGACGCGGCGCTCACCAGGGCCGTACTGGGGGAATCGATGGCCGAGAGGTGGGAGTCGAGCCGGAAGATCTACGCTGACCTGGGGATTCCGGCCCAGTTCGTCACGTACAATGGCACGGGCCACACGATCCGGCCCGAAATGGTCGCTGACGTGGTCCGATTCCTGGACGCGAACCGGGGCGAGGAGATCGTCCGGATCGAGCCGCACCAGTATCCGGCCGAAACAAAGGGCACGAAAGAGGAGTGACGGGCCGAATTCAGCCTCGACGAACCGCGAGAATCCGCCAATCCTGCAAGCGGCAAAAAACGACATAACATACCAACCTACAACATCTTACAAATACACCACACACAACTCGCTCTTTTTTGCCCGAATCAGCACCACCTGCATAGCAGGTGGTATGAGGAAGGCCCCTAAAAGGGGC
>CAZUHB010000066.1:0-30104 GCA_964620445.1 uncultured Phycisphaerales bacterium | reverse complement strand
GAAGTGTTACCCATGTGCCCGGTCTGTTATGTTACCTATGTACCCGGTTTGGACCTGCATGGTCACGACCCCCTCTGGTCTTGGCCCGGGTGGAACGACTACCATACCTGGGTGGTCCACGGATACGATGCGACCACTCCCTACTGGCTCTTTCTCATGAACATGGGATCGGGAGGCGACGGAGACGGATGGTACACGCTGGATGACTGCGGTTATCCCGATGGCCAGACGAATTTGATTCGCGTTGCTCCCGAAAACGTTCACTTCGTCGGTGCATCCACATCAGGTGACGGATCGCCCGGCAATCCGCATGAAAACGTCGAAGAGGCCCTGGCGGCGGCTCCCGATTACGGGACCCTGATTTTCAAAGCTGCCACGACCCACACGTTCGCCGCGCCTTCCCTGGTGATCGACCGGCCTCTTACCCTGAAGGGCAACAAGGCAGTGATCGACAGGGCGAAGTAAGCCCGGAGAATGCCGACGAGCAGCGGATCGACTGAGTCCTCGTTAAATTTCGATATCACCTCTTTCTCCCACCGTGGTCTCTCGCATATCCTGTAGCGAGAAGAACAAACGCCTCGCGCGGGAGGACCATCGATGAACGGGAAGCATTTTCTGGCCCTGGGGCTGTTGCTGGTCATCGGCGCCGTCGCCGTGATCACGGGGATGTTCTTTCTCTGGAACGGCAGCGAGACGACCGACACCCCGCTGCCCTTCGCGACCGATTTTTTCGACACCGATGAAAAGAAAAGCATTCCCTTCGATCTGGACCTGGTTGGAGAGATCGACGAGGAGCTGGAATCGTTCGACGAACAACCGGCCGACGATGCGCCGCGGATCGATTTGCCGGCCACGACGGAAGAGATCCGCTACCTGACCGTGCAGGTGTGGGACGGTGAGCCCGGGGTGCCGGCCGCGGAGGCTGAAGTCTTCTTTCTCGACGGATTTGAGGGGGACGCGCTCACCGATCCCTTTGCCCAGCACTGGAGCGCTCTGGCCGAGAGCGAGGGAGAACGGTTCAGGACCGACGCCCGGGGGCGGGTCGAACTGCAACCGGTCGAGGACTGGGCGATGATCACCGCCATACGTCCCGGGATGTACGGCTTCGCCAAGGTGGGACGGGAGCACCGCGATCTGGAAACGATCGTTTTGCGGCCAGACGAGAACGTGACGGTCCGCGTCGTCGACGGCGAGGACAAACCGGTAGCCGGAGTGCCGGTCGGAGTGATCCAGCACGTGCCGGCGGACAACGATCCGGCCAAGCTGTGGGAGCAGATCAAGCAGCTCCAGCAATACAGGACAAAGGTTGAAGAGTACATCCGGGCCAACCCTTCGCAGCGTGAGGCGGCGCGGGGAAGGTTGGACGGCATACGCAAGAAGGAAGCCGAGCTGAATACCGCCCTGCGCAGGGCAAAGGCCGACTACAGCAAGAATCCGAAGAAAAAACGCGGCGCGGCGCGCGGCGAAAAGGACAAAGGCCGTCCCGCGACGCACACCGAGCTACGCGCGCGGCGCCACACCGACGCGGAGGGCATCGCGCTTTTCAGACACTTCCAGGTCTACCGTCACGAGCACGAGGACTGGTGGCCCCCGCACCTCGTCGATCGGTTCGAGGCGGTGCTTCTCATGCCGCTCGAGCAGCCCGAGGCGCGCGCCTTCGGCGGACGCCCGGTTCCGGCCGATACGATCGAATTGCGCATGCCGGCCACCGGCAGCATCGCGCTCCGTACGGTCGACCTCGACGGCCGGACCTTCAGCCACCCCGTGAACGGAGAGCTCCGCATCGACGCCGAGGAGGCTGCTCCCTGGATGCGGGTGGAGATGCGCAAGGAGCAGAACGAGGAGGCGCTCGTCTTTCCCTTCGTCGGGCTCGGACTCGGGTTCACGGCGCATTGCGAGCTCGACGACAATGACTTCACCTGGCGGTTCCCCTCCTTCCTCGGCCCGAGCACGCCCGGAGAGCGGGTCACCGTCGACATGGTGGTGGCGCCCGACGCGGGCATGCTCTTCGGCCGCCTGCTCGACGGGGCAGGCAAGCCGCTCGCCCACCGGGTGCCCACCTTCCTGATCACCAGCCACGCCGGCCGGCTCGAAGGCGAGGAGGTGACCCTCGACAAGGCGGGACGCTTCCACCTCCCCTACCATGTGCGCGAGCCGCACTCGGCGCCCTTTCGTCTGGAGATCCGGCGGAACGACGTGACCCCCACCGCGGGCCGGGCGATGACGCTCCCCGCGCTTCCCGAGGCAAAGGTGACCGATCTCGGCGACCTGCGCATCGATGCCCTCGGCCGACTCGCCCGCGGCAGAGTGGCCGACGATCTGGGAGCGCCGATCGAGGGAGCGACGGTCCAGCTTCAGCGGGAGCGGATGAGGGGCGGCAAGAATCCCCGGCTCGAGTTCGCCGACGAGGACTTCACCGCGGCCCGAACCGATGACGGGGGCCGCTTCGAGCTCTTCGGCGAGCTCGAAAAGGGCCGCTACCGGTTGCGTGTCGAGGCGGACGGGCACTTCCCCTTCGAAACCGCCGACCTCGGGAGCGGCGAGCCGATCGACGTGATCCTGGACCGCAGGTCGAGAGTGGTCGGCACCGTGCTGACTCCGTCCTGGATGCCGGATAACAGTGTGCGCGTGCGGCTCGAGTCGATGGCCGATCCGGAGCAGCAGCGCGACGATCAGGTGCACGATCACGAGGGCAGGACGTACATCTACTTCGACTGGGTGAGGCCGGGGATCTACAATGTCGTGATCCGCGTGCGCGACTTTCCCGATCCCTTCCTGCGGATCGACGGAATCGAGATCGTGCCGGGACAGATGGACATCCACCCCCGTCTGCTCGATCTAGATCTCTCCCGTTTTCTGCACCGCTTCGAGGTCGTTGCGGTCGACGATCAGGGCGAGCGGATCCAGCCGAACAGGCCACTCGTCGCGAGGATCGTGCGCCCCGGCGGAGAGATCGAATTCGTCGGGTTTCCGTGGAGGAACGGCCGGACCGAGATCTTCAGCGTCAGCCCGACCCTCGATGTGTGGCCCGAGGCGCAGGGCTACCACGCGGAGCCGACCGTGCTCGTTCATGGCGGGTGCGAACTCCGCTTTCTCGAGATCCCGCCCGTCGAGGTGCACGTGCCGGGCCTCCGCGAAATCGTCGGCACCATGCCCGTATGGATCGGAATGAAACGCGCGACCGCGCAGGGCGCCGGATCCGGTTTGCCCGACAGGCTCGCGACGTGGGACAGGCGCAGCAACCGGATCGCCGGGTGGTACGGCAAGACCCGGGCGACCTACGCGCCCCTCGGCGAGGACGAGATCGCGCGGATCGAACTGTCGCGGGACGGTGTCTACCAGATCGAGGCCTACATGGGCGGCCGCAAGGCGCATATCGAATTCGGTACGGCCAAGGTGCGGCTCGAGCCGGGTGAAGAACCGCAGCGGGTGACGGTGACGATCTTTCCCGACCAGGTGCAGGCTGTCCTCGACGGGGCCGGCGCCTCCAACGGGGTCCGGAAGTAGGGTGCAAGAGTCCCGATCGGCTATCGGAGCCTTCGTTCGACGATTGCATAAGCCGTGCTCCTCAATCCCGATCACAGGGTCTATAATCAGGGCCTGAACCGCCGGAGCTCGTACGAAAAAGGAAAGGAAATCATGGGCCGATATCGAATCATCTTCGTGGCTGTATTGCTTGTGACCGCCGTGACGACAAAGGGGCTCTTCGCCGAGGAATATCATGTGTCCCCGGGCGGCAGCGACCGGAATCCCGGCTCTGCGTCGGAACCGTTCGAGACGATCTCGGCCGCGGCGGCGATCGCGGGGCCGGGCGATCTGATCACCGTGCACGCGGGCACCTACCGCGAACGGATCGATCCGCCTCGCGGTGGCGAATCGGACGCGCGGCGCATCACCTATCAGGCCGCCGCCGGCGAGAAGGCCGTCATCAAAGGTTCGGAGATCGTCAGAGGCTGGAAGAAGGTCGGAAACGACACATGGAAGGTCACCCTTCCGAACGGTTTCTTCGGGACCTTCAATCCCTTCGACGACGTGATCAGCGGCGACTGGTTCAATCCCAAGGGACGGCGCCATCACACCGGCGCCGTCTACGTGAACGGCCACTGGCTGATCGAGGCGGCCAATCTCGACGACGTGCTGAAACCTTTTGGAGAGGCGATCGGGTCCTATTCTCCCCGGAGCGCCCAGTACCTGCTGAATGTGGCCTGGCTGCGGCCCGGCCACGAGTCGCCGAAGGCCTCGCAGATCGCGGCAGCCGGTTTCGCGGACCAGAAGGGGATTCAAAAAGCGGCCTGCTCCGAGGGAGGCGAGTGCATCGGCTGGATCGAGCAGGGCGACTGGGTTCGTTACGAGGGGATCGAGCTCGGCCCGCACACGGAGCAGATCGAGATCCGCGCCGCGTCCGCCACGCGCGGTGGACTCATCGAGATCCGCCGGGATCGGCCCGACGGGGAACTGCTCGGCGCCTGTACGGTCACGAACACGGGCGGGTGGCAAGCGTGGTCGACCTTCTCCGCGAAGATCAAGCCGGCCGAAGGGGCCACGACGATCTGCCTCCTCTTCAAGGGGCTCGACCGGACGGACAAGCCCGATGACGGATTGTGGTTTTCTGAAGTGGACGCGGCAAGCACCACGATCTGGGCGCAGTTCAAGGGCCCGAATCCCAACGAGGCCGACGTGGAGATCAATGTGCGGCAGGCGGTCTTCTACCCGGAGAAGCCGGGGATCGACTACATCACCGTGCGCGGTTTCACGATGATGCACGCCGCGACACCCTGGGCGCCGCCCACGGCCGAACAGATCGGTCTGATCGGCACCCACTGGAGCAAGGGCTGGGTCATCGAGAACAATGATATCCGTTACTCGACCTGCACGGGCGTCACCCTCGGCAAGCATGGCGACGCGTTCGACAACACGTCGCAGAATTCGGCCGAGGGTTACGTCAAGACGATCGAGCGCGCCCTGAAAAGAGGCTGGTCGAAGGACAGGATCGGCCACCACATGGTGCGCAACAACCGGATCGCCCACTGCGAACAGGCCGGGATCGTGGGCAGCATGGGCCCGGTGTTCTGCACGGTCACGAAGAACACGATCCACGACATCCATGTGCGCCGCCTCTTCACCGGGGCCGAGATGGCGGGGATCAAGTTCCACGGCGCCATCGACACGGTGATCAGCCACAATCACATTTTTCGCACGACGCGCGGGATCTGGCTCGACTGGATGACGCAGGGGACGCGCGTCACCCGGAACCTTCTCCATCACAACGGGCCGAGCGAGGACCTTTTCGTGGAAGTCAACCACGGGCCGTTCATGGTGGAGAACAACCTGTTCCTCTCGGCCACGAGCCTGCTCGATGTTTCCGAGGGCGGAGCGTACGTCCACAACCTGTTCGCGGGCCAGATCAGGGTGTTTGCCGAATTGCGGCGCGATACCCCCTACCACAAGGCGCACTCCACCGAGCTGGCGGGGCTGTGCAACACCCGGGGCGGAGACGATCGGTTCTACAACAACATCTTCGCGGGCGGCACCGGCCTGGCGCCCTACGACGACGCGGCTCTTCCCATGCACATGGCGGGCAATGTCTTTCTCGGCGGAGCCCGGCCCTCCAAGCTGGAGCGGGACGCCTGCGTGCGGCCGGACTTCGATCCCGGTCTCGAACTGGTCGAAAAGGGGGAGGGATACTTCCTGCAGATCGATCTGGACAGGGCGTGGGCGAAGGAGACGGAGCGACGGCTGGTGACGACGGTCTCGCTCGGCAGGGCGAAGATTCCCGATCTGCCCTACGAGGAGCCCGACGGCTCACCCTACCGGATCGACACCGACTATCTCGGAAAGAAACGGGATGGCGCCAATCCCTTCCCCGGCCCCTTCGAGCCGGCCGAGAGCGGGCCGCGGTCGCTGAAAGTGTGGCCTCCCCGAAAGGGGGATTGACCGGGCGAGCCGAACCGATCAGGACATGATCACGTACTCATAGAGACCGGGCCCCGCTTTTTTTAACCTGCCCTTTCTCACGAGTTCTTCCCAGACTTCCTCGGGATAGTTGTTCGGCGGCCGGATCGCCACGATGCCCGACTGCACTCCGCTGCTCATCGAACCGCCGCCGATCCTCGATTCATCGTCGAGCCGCATCAGTTTGAGACGTTTCTTGAACGCCTTGAGCGCTCTCTTGCATTCCTCTTTCGAAGGGCGCTCGGAAGAGGGCTGCCCTTCCTGTTCGTCCCGTTTTTCCTGTTCGGCCATGTCGTCTCCTCCATACCCTACTGGACGGTCACACCGATCGTGTCTAGGTACATGGCATCCATGTCAGGGCTGCCGTTCATGTCCAGATCCACACCGAAGTAGAAGGTGTAGGTCCCCGCCGGCAGGGAGGTCCCGCTGTAGACCGTGTACGCTCCGAGCGCGAAGAGCGGCCCCTGATGGGACGCTGCCAATCCGGGCACGAAGCTGCCTGCCGCCACATTGTAACGATACCATCCGAAAGCCGTGTCGGCCAGAACCCACCAGTCGGCGCTGCCGCCGTCCCAGTTGTTCGGTTCGAGCGCGATGTCCACGGTCAGGCTGTCGCCCTGGTTGATCAACAAAGGGTCGGTCGAACCGTTCGCCTTGATGTCGGGCACGGGCCTGCCCACGGCGACGGAATCGATCTCGACGCGATCGGTGGAACCGGCAACGAACGCGACGCGCGCGCTGTAGACCGGATCGGGCGGACTGGTCGGCGCCGTGACCGTCATCGAGTAGAGCTTCCACTCCGCCGAGAGCGTCATCGCCTCGGTCGTCTCCTGCATCGGGTTGTTGATCTCCCCCCCGCCGCCCTGGTCGCGGAAGCTGATCGACACGTCGACGCTCTCCCCCCCGCTGCCGCCGCGCATCCACATGGACAGCGCGATGACGTCGCCGTTGCCGGCCGGATTCGTCTGATGGGACGACGCACCGTTTTCGAGGCGCAGGTAGTGGTTCCCGTCATGGGCGCCGGCCGGATCGTGGACGCGGCTCACCCCGGGATCGTCGAAATAGCGCCAGCCCCATCCGCCAAAGGGAGCGGCCTCCTCGAAACTTCCGTTCGCCACGTCGCCGTTCTGGCCGTAACCGCTGACCACGTCGGGTTCACTGGCGGTCCAGCCGGTGATCGTCGTCAAGTGGGCGGCCAGGTACTGGGCCATCCCCGCATGTTCGGTCTCGCAGCCGTGGTACTGTTCGAACACCCAGGGAAAGACCGCCCATGACATGTTCGGATCGAGCCGCTCGGCGATCACCTCGTGAATGTAATTCGCCGGCTCGTTCCATTCCCAGCCGAAGGCGTTGAAGAGCATGATGTGCGCGGCGGGATGGTCCGCCCTGAGGTCGTCGAGGAGCGCGTGATAGCGGGTCTTGTTCTGGTTCTTGGGACGCCAGTAATCATTGGCGCCGATGTTGACCACGACCACGTCCACGGGGTAGGCCGCAAAATTCCAGAGGGGGCTGCTCGTCGACCAGTCGATCCGGTCGTAGGCGTCGTTCAAGCTCGAGATCGTGGCGCCGCTGCGCGAGATGTTCTGGTACTCGGCATCGAACATGCGGGCCGTGATTCCCGCAAGGCCGTGATAGCAGCCCACGCGGCTCCAGCCGCTCTGGTTCCGTTCGCTCTCCAGCGAGTACCCGGCCAGGTTCGAATCCCCGTAGAACATGATCCGCCGGCTCGGCCTCGGGGGCGAGGGGACGATCGATTCGCCATTGTCGATCTCGAGATCGATCAGCGTCGCGCGCCCCACATCGGTCTCCTTGATCAGTTCGAGCGTGTGCGTTCCGGGCGCAAGACCTGTCGCGAGGGTGAGCGGATTTCCATAGGAGAAGGAGACCTTTGTCGAGGAGTCGCGATCGTCGTCGATGATGACGCGGAAATACTCGCCCGAGGAGACATGAAAAGTGGCCGCCATGCTCGTCCCGGTGAAGCTCGCAATGACCGTCGAACCCTGGGCGTAGGCCCAGGGCTGCGTGGGATCGGAATCATCCCACCGCCCGATGTATTGCAGATTCGGATCGGAGGGACTCACGTTCGCGGCCTCGGCACCGGCTGCAAGCAAGAACGCGAGCAGCAAAATCCCCGTAATTCTGATCGGCAACGTCATCGGCGTGCTCCTCTTCTGTTTTCCCTCGGTCGAGTCGAGATCTGGAATCTGTTCACGGGGAGATTATAAATAAACTTTCTTTGATTGTAAATTTTATATCTCGCGCAATCGCACGGGAAGGTCAATCCTTCAGGAGCGGGTCGCCACACCCCGCGGGGTGAGCGGATCAGCAGCAAGATCAAAAACCGGCACTCCGGTGACAAACCGCCCTGTCACCGGACATCCTCTTCGCCGATGAGCAAGCTCCCCTAAATTCGGCATGTGCTTGCCCCGATCGAAGGCTGTATAATACGCGCACCAAATTTCGGCATCAGTGAGTACGAGGCTGTTCGGCCCGGTCAACGATCGATGACAGACTTCGACAAGATCCGCAAACTCTTTCAAACCGCGCTGGAGCGCGACGGGGAAGAGCGCTTTGCGTTCCTCGATGAGGCCTGCGGCGGCGACGCGAGTCTCCGGGCGGAGGTGGAGTGCCTCCTCGAGGCCCACGAGAAAGCCCCCGAGTTCCCGGAGAAGCCGGCCTGGTCCCAGTTCGTCCTGCCCGCGTCGAAGGATGGCGACGAGGAAGACGGGATCGAGGTGGAGGAGGGCCTCCCTTTCGATCGGCTCGGTGATTTCCGCGTGATCCGCCGCCTCGGCGAGGGAGGCATGGGCGTGGTCTACCTCGCCCTGCAGGAATCCCTGGGCCGCCAGGTGGCGCTCAAGGTCATCCGGCCGGAAAGGGTCGGATCGTTCGAGGTCGAGAGCCGCTTCGCGCGGGAGGCCGGCGCCGTGGCCAAGCTACGCCATCCCAACATCATCACCGTTCTGGAAAGTGGCGAGGACAAGGGCGTCCGCTACTTTGCCATGGAACTGATGCCCGGCGAGGGGCTCGACCGGGTGCTCGCAGAGGCGCGGTACCGGCAGGAGAAGACGCCCACCCCGACGATCCTGGGCTGGATCCGGGACACGGCACTGGCGCTCGAATGCGCCCATCAGGCCGGCATCATCCACAGGGACGTCAAACCCTCGAACATCCAGATCACACCCGACGGCCGGCCACTGCTCATGGACTTCGGCGTGGCGCGCCATGTCGATCTCGCTTCCCTGACCCTCACTGGCGAGTTCCGCGGCACGCCTTACTACGCGTCGCCCGAACAGGTGTCGGCCAGATCCCGGAAGATCGACGCGAGATCGGACATCTATTCCCTCGGCGTGACCCTCTACGAGGCCGTGACCGGGCAGGTGCCCTTCAGGGGCGAAACCACGTCGCAAGTCTTTCATCAGATCCTGGAGAGGGAGCCGGTCGCTCCGCGGCGCCTCAATCCCGCGATCTCCCGCGACCTCGAGACGGTGATCGTCACGGCCATGGAGAAGGATCCCGACCGCCGTTACCAGCGCATGGCGGATTTCGCCGACGACATCGAGCGGGTGCTCAACGGCGAGATGATTCTCGCAAAGCCGGCGGGATTCGCGACCAGGGTCTGGAAACGGATCCGGCGCTATCCCCTGGTGAGCACAGCCCTCGGCGCGTCCCTTCTCGTCCTGCTCTCGGCCGTTGTCTACGTTCTTTTCTGGGCCTATCCGCAGGTGATGCAGGAAAGAGACAACGCGCTCAATGCGCAGATCCGGGCTGAGAGCGAAACGAGAAAAACAAAAGCGGTCTACGATTTTTTGGCCCGCATGCTGACCTCGGCCGACCCGAGACAGGTCGACAAGGACGTGAAGGTGGTCGATGTCCTGGATCGGGCGAGTCTGGACGTCGCCGTCTCCTTTCCCGACGACTGGGAAATCGCCGCTC
Source organism: uncultured Phycisphaerales bacterium (assembly GCA_964620445.1). Lineage (GTDB taxonomy): Bacteria > Planctomycetota > B15-G4 > B15-G4 > CAYZWU01 > CAZUHB01. The sequence continues at coordinate 20,216 of CAZUHB010000066.1, read as the reverse complement.
TGCTCCACAACACGATCGGCCGCACTTATCAGGGACTCGGCAGAAACGATGAGGCCGTGAAGCAGCACGCGGCCGCGCTGGAGATCTACACGCGAGAATTCGGTCAGGAGAACCTCGATACGCTGAGCACCATGTCGGCCCTCTTCGTCGCCTACAAGGAGCAGGGAAACCACGCCGAGGCGGAGGCTCTCGTCCGCAAGGAACTCGAGATCGAAAGGAGGATTTTAGGGCCGGACCATGAGCGCGCACTCCAGTCGGCACACAATCTCGGTGCGGTGCTCAGCGACCAGAAGAAGTTCGCCGAGGCGGAACCCTTGATCAGGCAGGCGCTGGAAGGGCGGCTCCGTCTTTTCGGAGAAAGGGGCCGGATGACCCTCTTTTCGAAGACAAACCTGGCCAACGTCCTCATGGCTCAGAAGAAGTGCGCCGAGGCGGAGGCCCTCCTTCGAGAAGTTCTGGAGGCTCAGGAGACTCTCTACGAAAAAGACCATACCGACAGGCTCTCGACGATGAACAACCTCGTCGCGCTTCTGGTCAGCCAGGGAAAGTTCGCCGAGGCGGAACCGGTTTCGCGGGAGGTTCTGGCGAGCCGGCGCCGCGTACTCGGAGACGAGCATTACAACACGCAGAAATCCCTGAACAACCTGATCGTCGTTCTGCTGCGTCAGGGCCGGAATTCCGAGGCGATACCCTTCATCCAGGAACTGCTGGCGATCAGACGCCGTGTTCTGGGTGACGACCACAAGATCACGCTCAAGACGATGGACCAGTTCGTCGGCCTGCTTTCCACCACGGGCCGGCTCGGCGAGTACGAGCCGCTGCTGCAGGAGGTCATCGACACCTTTCGCCGTTTTCGCGGCGACGAGCATGACCGAACGCTCTTCATACGAGATTATCTGGGCCAATTGAGGCAGGAACAGGAAAGGTACGCCGAAGCCGAGGCGATCCACCGGGAACAGCTCGACATCAAGCTCCGCCACTTCGGGCGGGTCCATAAGAGAACCTTTCTGTCGATGAAGTGGATGGGCGCGGCTCTTCGGTCCCAGGGCAAACTCGAGGAGGCGGAGCCGTTCTTTCGCGAGGCCTTCGATGTGGCGGGCCGCGTATACGGCAACGAGCATCCCGAGACGCTCGGAGCGATCGAAAACCTGGCCGTCGTACTCATGACACTGAGCAGGTTCTCCGAAGCTGAAGAGCTGCTCGCAGAATCCCTCGCCATCGCGGGAGAGCAGACGACGCGGGGCGACACGAGAAGGGCCCGGCTCAACGTGAAGCGCGCCGAGTGCCTGATCGTCCTGAAACGTTTCGACGAGGCCGAAACCTGCCTCCTCCCTGCCTACGAGGAGATGAAGGCCGAACTCGGCGAAGCGGACCGATCGACGCGGATCGCGCTGGAGGTCCTGGTCAAGCTCTATGATTCCTGGCAAAAGCCCCGGAAGGCTGAAGAATATCGCGGCCGAAATCAGACGGCCGATGAAGAGGGCGAGGAACCGTGATGGTCGTGACCGGAGGCGCGATCATGTTTCTCAACGATCCGCGTTGACGATCGCCTGGGCTTCTTCCTGGATCTTCCGCAGGTGGTCCTTCCCCTTGAAGCTCTCGGCGTAGAGCTTGCAGATGTCCTCGGTGCCGGAGGGGCGCGCGGCGAACCAGCCGTTCTCGGTGGTGACTTTCAGCCCGCCGATCCCGGCGTCGTTTCCGGGCGCGCGCGTGAGCTTGGCCAGAATCGGTTCGCCGGCGAGTTCGGTGGCCGTGACCGCGTCGGGTGACAGCGTCTTCAGTGCCGCTTTCTGCTCGGGCGTGGCGGGCGTGTCGATCCTCTCATAGATCGGGCTGCCGAATCGTTCCTCGAGATCCTTGTAGAGCACGGCGGGATCCTTGCCTTCCCTGGCCGTGATCTCGCAGGCGAGCAGGTTCAGGATGATCCCGTCCTTGTCGGTGGTCCACACGGCGCCGTCCTTTCTCAGGAAGGAGGCGCCGGCGCTCTCCTCTCCGCCGAAACCGTAACGGCCGTCGATGAGCCCGTCCACGAACCACTTGAAACCCACCGGCACCTCGGACAGGGTCCTGCCGAGGTGCGCGGCCACCCGGTCGATCATTGAGCTCGAGACGAGTGTCTTTCCCACGGCGGCGTCTTCTCTCCACGCGGTCCTGTTCCGGAAGAGATACCAGACCGCAACGGAAAGGTAGTGGTTGGGATTGAGCAGCCCCCCGGTCCGGGTGACGATGCCGTGACGGTCCGAGTCCGGGTCGTTGCCGAAGGCCACGTCGAACTCGTCTTTCAGTCCTATCAGGCTCGCCATGGCATAGGGCGAGGAGCAGTCCATGCGGATCGTGCCGTCCTTGTCCAGGGTCATGAACGAAAAGGTCGGATCGACGATCCGATTGACCACCTCGAGGTCGAGCCCGTACCTCTCGGCGATGGGGTCCCAGAAATGGACCGCCGAACCGCCAAGCGGATCCACGCCGATCTTGATCTTCGCACCGGCAATCATCTCCAGGTCGACAACGTATTCCAGGTCGTTCACGTACGGATTCGTGAAGTCGTACATGTGCGTGGAATCGGCCTTCAGCGCCTTCTCGAAGGGAATCCGCTTCACGGCGTCGAGCCCGCTGCCAAGGAGCTCGTTGGCTCTTTGTTCGATGATCTTTGTCGTCTCGGCGTCGGCCGGTCCTCCGTGAGGCGGATTGTACTTGAAGCCGCCGTCCTTGGGTGCGTTATGGGACGGCGTGATGACCACGCCATCGGCAAGCCCCTCGGTCCTCCCCCGGTTGTGTGTGAGAATGGCGTGGGAGATCACCGGCGTCGGCGTGTAACCCCTGTCCTTGTCGATCATCACCGTGACGCCCGCGCCGGCAAAGACCTCGAGCGCGCTCGCCAGGGCCGGCTCCGAAAGGGCGTGGGTGTCCATCCCCATGAAGAGCGGCCCGTCGATCGACCGCGCTTTCCTCGACTCGCAGATCGCCCGGCTGATGGCCAGGATGTGGTCCTCGTTGAAACTGCCCGCGAGCGACGAACCCCTGTGCCCCGAGGTTCCGAAGGAAACCCTCTGCCCCGGCTCCGAAACATCGGGTTTGTTCCGGTAGGCTTTCAGGAGCGCCGGGATGTCGACGAGGATCGATCGGGGTGCGGGCTGACCAGCCAGTTCATGTATTGCCATCTTCTTCAGGACCTTTCATTGATCGGTTCATTTGCGTTCCTCTCGAAAGGGGATAGGAATCAAAGAGGAAAGAACTCCGACTCCGTACGGGCTGTCTCGAAGAGCTCGGCCATGGATGCGGCGATCTCGGGGAACTCGCCGGCCACGTCCTTCGCCTCGCCCGGATCGTCGGCCAGGTTGTAGAGCTCGATCCTCTCCTCCCCCTTCCGGCGGACCGCTTTCCAGTCTCCTTTGCGCGCGGCCTGGCTGCCGCGGTGCTCCCAGTAGAGATAGTCGTGCTCCTCCTGCGCGCCCTGCCGGCCCAGAAGGGTGGGCACCATCGAGAGGCCGTCCACGTCGCCGGGCGCGCGGACACCGGCCATCTCGGCAAAAGTGGGCATCATGTCCCAGAAGGCCGACATGTGATCGCTCACCGTGCCGGGCGCGATCCGTCCGGGCCACTGCGCCACGAAGGGCACGCGGATCCCCCCCTCGTAGAGCGAGCACTTGAGACCGCGAAAGGGCCCGGCGCTCTCGAAGAAGGCCGAATCGGTCCCCCCGTTGAAGGTGGGACCGTTGTCGCTGGTGAACACGACGAGGGTGTTGTCCGCGATACCGAGATCGTCGATCAGGTCGAGAATCCTCCCCACGTCGCGGTCCATGCGTGTCACCATCGCGGCGTAGGCGGAGCGCGGCGTGGAATGGGCCGAGTAGTGTCCTCCCTTGAACGGCGTTTCCGGCCAGAGCCCCCTGTACTCGGAGAGCGAATCCTCGGGCACCTCGAGAGACACGTGGGGTATGCAGAAGGGCACATAGAGAAAGAAGGGCCGGTCGTGGTTGCGCCTGATAAACCCGAGAGCCTCGTCGGCGATCAAGTCGTGCGAGTAGTCTCCTTGCGCGCCATCCCTGTTCCCCTCGAGGATATGCTTCTCCTTGTTGCGCCAGAGATGGGTCGGGTAGTAAAAGTGCGCCTTCCGCTGGCAAAGGTAGCCGTACCACTCGTCGAAGCCCTGCTCGTTCGGATGGCCCCTGTCGGTCGGGCCGCCGAGCCCCCACTTTCCCATGGCGCCCGTCGCGTAGCCGGCGCGCTTGAGCATGGTGGCGATCGTCTCCGTTCCCGGCAGGAGCGGCCGCTGCCCCTCGATGGCGGGATCGCGCCACACGTCGCCCCGCTCCTTCATCTCGTCGTTGCCGCGGATGTAGGCGTGGCCCATGTGCTTGCCCGTGAGCAGCGCGCATCGCGACGGCGCGCACACCGTGTTACCCGAGTAGTGCCGGGTGAAGCGCATTCCGTTCGCGGCGATCCGGTCGATCGAGGGGGTCTTTATCTTTTTCTGGCCGTAGCAGCCCACCTCGCCGTAGCCGAGATCGTCGGCCAGGATGTAGATGATGTTCGGCGGCGGTTCCGGCCGCCCGCCGAGAAGCGCACATCCCGGGAGCGCCAGCGAGGCGGCGCCCAGGCCGAGAGCCTTGTTGAAGTCGCGTCGATCGATCGGATTCATTTTCCATCGCACTCCGCTGGTGGTAAGATGACCGGCCGTTGAACGAACAGCCATGATATCGACTGGGAAGAGCTCACGAAAGAATGAAGAACAGACCAACACTGCTCGCGGCCCTGATTTTTTTGTTCCTTCTCTGGCCGTCGAGCGGCCCTCTGCCCGCCGTCGAGCGGTCGACCGCCGGTCCAAAGGAGGGTCTCGTCAAGACGGAGATGGTGCTCCACTTCAACGATTTCCTCGGCGGTGGGATCTACTTCCAGGCCACCCTCAACGGGGCCGGGCCCTTTCTCATGCTCATCGATACGGGGTCGGGCGCGTCGTTCATCAAAAGGAATTACGCATCCACTCTCGGCATGACCGGGGGGCGGCTCCGCGTCAAGATGGACGGCCTGAACCTCGGCACGCAAAAGTTCAGCCTCTATGACGGCTTTCACAGCGAGGAGGATTTCGAGTACCTCGGTCTCCCCGGGGATCGGATCTGGGGATTGGCAGGAAACGATTTCTTTCGGGGCTGCTCGCTCGGCCTGAATTTCAGGGACAGGGAGATCTGGCTCGCGCCGGCCCGCGCCCCTGACGAGGGCCTGCCCCATCCCGACGGCACGCGCGATCCGGTGATCATCCCCATCCGGCGGCCGAAGGGCTATCCGATCCTCGACCTCTCTTTCGGCGAGCCGGGCGAGAACGGGGTCGCGGCCTGTCGCGGCCCGTGCATTTTCGACACCGGATGCTCGGACAGCGTGATCCTCGAAGAGGTCTGGAAAAGGGGTTCCCACCGGAACGAGCACGTCTTGCCCGCATTCTCCCACGATGTGAACAACACGCTGCTGCGCGGGTATTTTCAGAGAGTCGATGCGCTGTGGGCGGGTGATTTCAGGAAGACCGACACCCCGGTCCATGTGATCGAGAGCTGGGACTACTTGCGGGAAAGGATGTCCAAGGATCTCGAGATCGCCGAGAAAGTGGCCGGCATCCTGGGGATCGAGTCGGTGCTCGAATATCACACGGTCGTCGACTTCGAGAACGACCGCATCCTGCTCTACGCCTACGAGGATTGCGACCATCTGGGCGAGAACAGGTTCAGCGGATTCGGTTTCGTACTCGAGCCCGGCTCAGCTCTGGTGGTGGGTGCGCTCGTGCCCGGAAGCGAGGCGCAAAAGGCCGGCATCAAGAAGGGCGACGTTCTTCTCACCATCGCCAGGGCGGTCGGCGAGAAGAGCGAGGTGGACATCTCCCTCGACGGAATCGTCCTGGCCGAACCGGGGACGCACTGCATGTTCATCTTCGAGCGGGACGGCGAGGAGATCCAGGTGGAGCTCGACGCCGAGGACCTTCTTCCCCCGCTCGAAGAAACGGAATAGACAGGGTCACTTCATCCTCGGGCAGGTGAACTTCGTGCCCGACGTCTCCACCCGGAGCTCGACCACCTTGCCCGTATCGTCGTGCACGAAGGTGAAATCGTAGTCCCTGTCGAAGCGGATCAGGAAGAACTCGGTCTGCGACTCCGGTTTCATCTCGAAGCGCGCCTCGTCGTTGAACCGGCCGAAAAGTTTTCCCTCGTCGACGAAGACCTCGATCACGGCGCCGGCATAGATCTCGTCGGGCACGGCGTACCTCCCGACGAGCGGCGCGCGGACGGCGTCTTCGATCGCCACCACCTTGCGGCCGGCGCTCCGCTTCTCCACCTCGCGCACCTTCTCCTTCTTGAAGACCTCCCACGCGAAGGTGCGCGGAAAGAGGGAGGGGAGCTCGATGTGGCGCTTGCCCTTCTTCAGCTCCTCGGCGAGATCGAAGGTGACCGCGTTCTCGAAGTTGTGAAAGTGATAGACGTGGACGATCCCCCTCTTCAGGTCGTAGATGTTGGAGTAGGTCGTGGGCGACCGCTTCTCGTTGTGCACCGCGGCCAGAACTTTCCTGCAGAAGTCGACGTCGTAGATCTCCCGCGAGGCGAGCATGGCCGTGGCGATCTCGAAACGCTCGCAGGGCGCGGCCGATCCCTTGTGCCGCGACTGGTAAAAATTCGTCACCACCTGGAAGCGCCCCTCCTTGCGCAGGAACTCATCCCCCTCGATGATCACCGCATCGCCGGTCCTGTCGCCGAAGAAGAGCATGGCGTTCTCGAGAAAGGCGAGGTTGTACTTCCCGAGGAGGGCGACGACCTCCTCCACCGTGGCGCACGTGGACAGGGCGTGTTCGATCAGATTGCCCTTGAAGGTCTCGCCGCCCGTCCTCGCCACCACCTTCACCGGCGCCGTGGCGAAACCGTCGAAGAAGAGCCCGGCCTCGTTCATCCCGCCCTGGGCGTAGTTGTCGTCGAAACCGAAGCAGACGCGGCCGTGGGTCCCCTCCGTCCCGGGGATGAACCAGACGTGGGTGAAGGGATTCCAGTAGTCCTCGTTGTTCCCGGCGAGCACGGACTTGCCGTCGCTCACGAGAAAGGCCGAGCACGCGAACGCGAGCGCGCCCGGAAAAACAAAAACCAAAAGAGCCGTGATGGCGAGTTTCTTCATGGTCTTTCTCCTCGAGGGTGCTCGCTGTTTTTATTCAGTCTCTCGCAAAGGCGCCAGGGCCGCCAAGGGGTCAGATTCTTGACCCTCGTCCATTTCCTGGCGTTCTTCGCGCTCTTCGCGCTCTTTGCGAGAGCTCTTCTCCCCATGTCTCTTCATCAAACGATCACGCGCAGCACCAGATCACCAGAACCGCGGCGTAGAGCATGGCGGACACGACGATGCCGGCGCTCCCCGCGCGCGGCGATCCGCGGTCGGTCTCCCTGATCCACTGCCACCCGCGCCACGAGATCCAGAGCAAGGCAACGAGCATGACGCCGCCCACGATCGACAGGTCCGCGAGGCGCGGCGGAGGTGCGAGGGTCTGATCGGCGAGGCGCTGAAAAGTCTCCTCGCCGGCGCTGTCCGCGAGCGAGAGGGGCAGATATCCGGCCCATCCCGTGATCTTCGCGATCGCCTTGGACAGGTGGGCGACGGCCACGACCGGTGCCGCGCCCGTGGCCGCGGAGAGGAGCAGGTTCCTGATCCCGCCGCGATATCCGGCAACAAAACCGATCGCCGCCACGAGTGCCCAGACGAGCGCCGGAAAGAGGATCAGAAACCAGGCCGCCTCGCACCAGCGGAAGGAGATGTCCGGAACGAGGCCGTGCAGTTTCTCGGGCACGTAATGAAAATACCTGTCGAACCACTTCACCTCGGCCGCCACCTCGTGGGTCACGAAACCGGCGGCGATCAGCACGAACACGGCCTCGAACGGCCTGAGCAGCCTCTTGCGCCGCGACGGCGCGTCCCGGTCGACCAGCCCGAAACCGACGTTGTCCTGAGGGCAGATCTTGGCGCACTGGAAACAGAGCACGCAGCTGTCCGACAGCTCCCGATCATAGGGTTTGAGCAGGGACGGACAGCTGCGGCCGTCGAACCTGTGCCGGTTCTCGTGCCGCGTGCAATCCTTGCCCGCGCAGCTGTCGCAGGCCGCGATCTCTCGCACGTCGAGGCGCACCGGGGTGAAACGCCCGTACACCGACAGCAAGGCGGCGGCCGGACAGAATGCCACGCAGAAGGAGCGGGGCCGCCGGAAGAGCAAGCCCGTCAACAGCGCGGTCCCGAAGAGCGCAATCAGCAGGATCGACGTGTAGTACGGAAAGCGGTGCAGCATGAATCCGGCCACGAACGCCTGGAGCACGAGATACGCCAGAAGAGTGACCCACCCCGCCTCGAGAATCCTCCCCAGCCTGGCGCGGGGCCATCCGATGCGGCGCGCGATCTCGTCGCCCGCGCGGTTGACCAGTTCCATGGGACACACGGTGCACCAGATCCGGCCGACGAGCAGGGCGAGACCGGTCATGAGCGGCCACCAGAGCCCCCAGACGGCAAGCGTGGTCAGGCAGGTCTTGCGCAGGGTCATGAGCTCCTTCGTCGACCGGCCCGATCCGATCTCCCAGCCGTTGATCGCCAGGAGGCCGACAAGGACGAGAAGCAGCACCTGGATGAGGACCGGAAATCCCCGCCACCCGATCAATCCCTTGACGGCGCCGACCGCCAGGATATCCCGACCGAGCCGATTCGGGCCGCGCCCATTCGGGCCTTTGCTCATGAAGCCATCTCCTTCAGCCAGGCCGCCGCCGGGGATTCCGTCTCCTCGTGGTGGGCCACGATCCGCTCGAAGAGATCGTCGACGATTTTCTTGTACTTCTTCTTCGCAAAGAGGTTCTGGACCTGGTCAGGATCTTTTTGCCTGTCGAAGAGGATCGCCTCGCTCTCCTTCACGTAGGCGAGCTCGAATTCGGGCGTGAAGATGCCGGCGCGCTCCAGCGAGGAATGATGGATTTGCGCCACATCGTCCCACGCCGTCTCCTTGCCGCACAGGAAAGGGGACGCGTCGTTTCCCTGGTGGCGGCCGCAGGGATCCACGCCGATGAGGCCGAGAAGGGTGGCCTGGAAATCGACGGTGCTCACGACCCGGTCGACGCGCGTCCGGGCCTTGATCTTCCCGGGCCAGCGCACGAGGAGCGGAAGGCGGTAGGCCGGCTCGTAGAGATTGTTCTTGGCCATGAGGCCGTGCTCGCCCATGTACTCTCCGTGGTCGGTGGTGAAGATCACGATCGTGTCGTCCAGAATGCCCTTCTTCTCGAGGCAGTCGAGGATGCGGCCCACGGAGTCGTCGATCAGCTTGACCTCGCCCAGGTACCTGGCCTTCATGGAGCGGAGTTTCTTTTTTGACGGCGGCTTCTGTTTCCCCGATTCGCGCGCCTTCTTCACCCAGAGGGGAAGGTCTTTTTGGCCGAGGGTCGCCGGGATCGTCATCTTCGCCGGCTGGAACATGGTGTCGTACGGGGGCCGCACCGTGAACGGCGTGTGCGGATCGGGAATGCTCACCATGTAGCAGAAGGGATTCTCCCGCGGCCGCTCGATGAACTCGATCGTCTTGCGCGCCAGCCAGTCGGTGGTGTACGTCTCGGCATCGCCGATCACCTTGTAGGGCGAGAACTGGGGATCGCCGGCCTCCTGCTCTTCCACCTTCTTGTAGTGGCCCCGGTTGAACATGAACCGGCAGTCGTCGTACCCCATGGAGCGCGTCTCTTTCACCCAGCCCGGCTTGCGTGTGCCGTCGAGGTGCCACTTGCCCGCGTAGCCCGTGTCGTAGCCGCGCTCCCTGAGAACCTGCGCGAAGGTGACCTCGTCGCGGCCCAAGGGGATGTTGTTCTTGTACGCGCCGTGGGCGTGCGGGTAGCGGCCGGTCTGGAAACACCCGCGCGACGGCGTGCACACGGCGCTGTTCGTGAAGAAGTTGCCGAAGAGCGCGCCGTCCCTGGCGAGCGAATCGATATGGGGTGTCTCGATCAGGTCCGCGCCGTAGGAGCTCAATGTCCAGCAGCTCTGCTGATCGGTGTAGATCACGAGCACGTTGGGCAGCGACCCGGGATCGCGGGCGCCTGGCGCGCCGAGCACACCGGGCGCGACCAACGCGCCCGCGGCCGCGGCCGCGCCTGTCTTGAGAAACTGGCGACGGTTCATATCTTCAACCTCAGAAGGAAAGCAGGCACTGCCAGATGAACATGTTGCCCAGGCCGTCGATCTCCTCCCAGATGCGCCTGGCCAGATCGGCATCGCCGGTGATCGACGGCAGCTCGGAGAGCTTGTCCTCCCAGGGGACGCAGACACCCGGTCCGGCGCCGGCGCCCTCCGGAATGGGCGCTCCCGCGGCGGCGGAACCGGCCGGAGCCGGCGCTGCCTGATCGGAACCCGCCGAGTAGGTCCCGTACTCGCGCGTGAACTCTGTCAGGGCCTGAAGGTTTTCGATGCGCGTGTCGTTCTGCATGATGGCGCTGGCGTCCATGATGTAGCCGCCGTCGCCGGCCACGCCGTCGATCACCTTCCTGCAGCAGTCGCGCACCTCGTCCGGCGGGCGGTAGCCGAGGACGAAGTTGGGAATGCCGCCCGAGAGGCAGAACTTGTGGCCGATCTTTTCGTGCACCTCGAAGATGTCGGCCTGGTCCACGTGGTAGACGATGCTCCCGCCCGGGAGTTCGCCGAAGCGGTCGAGATGGTGGTTCCAGTCCCCCTCGGCGTAGAAGAGGGTCTGCAGCCCATTCTGCCAGAGCTCCTCGATGATCGGCCGGAGCGTGGGCCAGAAGTGGGACTCGAACTGGGCGGGCGTGACAAAGGGCACGCAGCCGCGGTGCATCCAGAAACCGACGGGCACCTTCTTCTCGGGATCGGCCGAGGTGAGCGCCACGTTGAGAAGGTGCGGCATGAGCGCCTCGCACGCGGCCAGCACCTTGCCGGGCTGCTCGAACATGTCCATGGTGAGGCCCACGTAGCCGCGCAGCTTGTCGGCGATGATGTCGAAGGGCGCCTTGAGGATTCCGGCGATGGCCGACACGGTGCCCGACTCTTCGCGGAGCCGGGCGTTCTGGTCGCCGAAGGCGAGAAAGTAGCGGAGCATCGCCATGCCGCCCTTGACGAAGGCGAGATTGTTCCGGTACGTGGCGGGCGCTCCGGGGGGAGCCACGTCGGCCGAAACGCGCGGCAGCCAGACGTTATAGAGGAAACCGGTGGGATCGGCGATGAGCGCGTCGTACTCGTCGGCCTTCATGTAGGCATTCTGTTCGTTCGGCTCGCGATATTGAAATCCGATGTCGGGCGGAATGTCGATGCCCGGTGTACCGTAATACTCGAGGCCGATCGCCTGGGTGAGCCCGGTCCAGACGTAAACCATGTTGCTCACCACGGCGTCCCAGTCGAAATCGGCCGCGCAGCGGCGCACCGCGGCGAAGGCTTTCTCGAAATCGTGGGTCACTTCCTGGCAGGTGTACCCGGCGTACTTCGCGGTGAACTCCGCCGCAAAGGGGCGGATGGGGATCATGTCGGGTTTGCCATTGCGCAGAGCGGTCGTGTACCGCTTGAGCCTGGCAGCGTAAAGCGAGGCCATGTCGCCGGTCATGGTTGTTTCTCTCGTGGGCGCGTGTCTCCGCGCCCCTGGGCGCGTCTCTCCGCGGCGTGGACTAGGTTCCTGTAAAGTCCCTGTCCATCACGGTTTTGCGACGATCGTTCCGAGCGTTCTCGATCGCCTGGTCGCACATCTGCCGCACCAGTTCGGAAAGAGCCGGAGCCACGTTGGCTGCCGTGTTCATTCCGGATGCGGAGCGGATGTAGTTCTTGAGCTTGGACACGACGACGAGAACTTCTTTTTTCTCTTCGGAGCCGTTCATATTTTCCCTCCAGAACAGAATTGGGCGTTGAACACGCTGTATTGTTATCCGCCGTGAAAATTGTACCTGAAAGAAAACAGAATCGTCCACCCCTGAAAAAAAGTGTCATTTGCGGCCGAATTTGAAAAGTCACCGTGCGATCGTCGGGGACTACCTTTAATATCGTACATCATCATGCGGATCGGCGTACTGTCGAATATGCTGCGATAACGGTTTGAAGGTGTCAGGGGAGGATTGTGCCTTGTGGCCGAAGACACTCTACCCGGTTCTGTTCGCGCTCGGAATACTCGTCATCGCGGTGTTCGTCTATCTCCTTACCATCTCCGACGAGGGCGGCGCTGGTGATCCGGAGTGCATGCCGGTCAGGGCGGATCTCGCGGGCAGTGGCGATTCGGGGGAGGCCCGAGTGCGAGACCCGGATGATCGGGACCGATCGCGGGAGGTGGAACGGCTCGGCATCGACACGGAGCCGATCGACGGTGAAGCGGCCGCCGGCACGCTGCCGGAATCGATCAGTGTCACCGTGCGATTCGTCGACACGAACGGCGATCCGCTGTCCGATGTTCACGTCGATTTCTCGTTCAAGGGTCAGAGGAGGGATTTCACCACCGGGGCCGATGGCCGGGCCGAAGCGGATTTTCCAGCGTTTTCACGCGAGAACGCGTCCCCACGCAGGAACGACCGCTCGATGGATTTGGTCTCCTGGTCCATTTGCTTCGGGAGGACACCGATTAATGTCAACGCACGCCGGGAGTGGTATGTCTCGGAGCACTTCTCGGCGAAGGCATACTGGGGATCGATCGGTTTCGGCGACGTGATCCTCCACGCGGCCGGAGCCCTTTCGGGCCGTGTGGTCGACAGGTTCGGCCTGCCCGTCGGCGATGTCCGGGTCTGCTGCACCGGTCCTTCTCTCGACGGGATCGACGTGGACGCGGCGCGAAGGCACGGGCCGCCCGGCAAGGAGGTTCTCTCCAGCACCGCATCGAGCGAGGACGGTTCTTTCCGGTTCTGCGACCTTCCGCCCGGCTCGGTCCGGATCTGGGCCGGGAGCCATCACTATTGCTATTCCCCTACCGAACCTGTCGCGATCGGCGCGGGCAAGGAGGTTTTCGGCGCCGAGATCGGCGTCGACGCACGGCCGGCCGAGGAGCGGATCGAGTGCCTCCTCCTGACACCCGAGGGCATCCCGGACAACCGTGCCAGGCTCACTATCACCGGTGAGCGCCCGTCGATCGGCGCGACCTACACCTACGATGTGGATGAGGAGGGATGGTTCCGCTATCTGGTGGATCAAGACGAGCCCCATTCGATAGAAGCGTGGAACCGGGACGGAAAATACGAGACCGTCCTCGTGGAGAATGTCCTTCCCGGAACGCTCGATCTCGTCATCCAGTTCACGACCTCGAGGAAGCGTCTTCGCCTCCGCGTGCGCGACGAGAAGGGGGAACTCGTCGATCCATTCAGGGTCGGAGTCGTGTGCGCCGATCTGGATTTCGCCAGCGACATCGATGTCTATATGTCACAGGGCTTTTCTCTCAGACAGCACCAGGGCTTTCACGTCTTTCTGAAAGAAATCTCGGGGGATGATCTCGACGGCGACGGCATTGCCGCACTCGGCGTTCCTCTCACGGAGTTCTCGATCAGGGTCGACGCGAAGAATTGCCTGCGCGCCGAGTGCGGGCCCTTCGACGGGGAGCTCTTTCCCGATCCGCTCGACGTTGTGCTCCGTCCCGTGCCCGGTGTGCGGGGGAGGGTGCTTGCCGGCGGTGAGCCGGTCGCCGGAACCAGGGTGAGCGTGCACGAGGCGGTGAAGCCGGGTGTCTCCTACATGGTCAACCAATTCCCGTGCCGGTCACGGCGGAAGGAGGCGGCTTTCGCGGAGACCGATGAAGAGGGGCGTTTTTCCATCCTTTTCGATGATTCGGGGACCTTTTACGCGAGAGCGGTGATCGATCGGTTCGCTCCCTGCGAGCTGGGTCCCTTCGAGATCGATCGCAAGAGCGGCAAGCACGGTTTGCGGTTCGTTCTGACGGAGGGGGGTTCGATCGAGGGTAAGGTTCTTTGCGGGCCGGGTACTGATCGCGGGAAGATTCTCCTGTCGGCGTCGCGCGGGGATGGCTTTCCGGTCCTTGCCGAGACCGATCGGGCGGGCAACTACTCGTTCCAGAACCTCACGCCCGGCCGCTGGCACGTCGAAAGGTGCGCCGGGGATTGGGGGGCGGAGCCGGCCATATCGATGCGTGGCAGCCGGAAGCCGTTTTCGATCCCGTGGGTGTGTGTCGTCGATGAGGGTCGTGCGACCCGTTACGTGCTCGATCTGACCGGGAAGGCCGAACCGCGTCGGGAGTGAGGATGCTGACCGCCACGGGCCGGTTTCGTTTTTACAGCCCTCTGATCGTCGTCGTCGGTTATACTGTGAGTCAAAGAAGCCTTAATCGATAGAACCACTGACCTCGAGCGAGCCGTCCTTTCGTATGGAGAACCGACGCGGTCCCTGTCCGACCGAAATGGTGATTCACGCGAACGGTCTTCCACCAGTTCCGGAGGATGGAACCTTGCAGACGATCACCAAGACTCTTGCCGCTCTGGCTTTCGCCGCCTTGCTTTCGACCGGGGCCGGTGCCCAGATCCTCGTCGATCACACCTGCGTCGATGCCGACAGGATTCCGCAGGCCTATCTCGATCTGGCCCGGCAGTATGACATCTTCTTCTGCCATGCGTCGGTGGGCGGAACGGTCACGAACGGAATGGGCCGCCTCGAGACGGGCGATCCTGTCCGGTACGGCATCGACATGGCCGTCAATGTTGCGGCGACCTGGTTCGACACGAACGACGGTCTCCTCCATCTCGATTACGGCGGGAGCTGGATGTCGCCGAGCAAGATCGAGGGGTTCGCCAACAAGATCCGGAACGAGGGGTATGACCGGGCGCACCTGGCGTTCATGAAGTTCTGCTACATCGACTGGGGCGCGCAGGTCGATGCGCAGCAGCGCTGGATCGAATACCGGGACATGATGGAGGCGCTCGAGGCGGATTTTCCGGACACCACTTTCGTCTGGTGGACGAGCGCGCTGAACAACAATGGAGAGTGGGGCGAGAAGCGGTCGATCTTCGACAACAACATGCGCGAGTACTGCGCGGCGAACGGCAAGGTTCTTTTCGATCTCGCCGCCATCGAGAGCCACGACCCGAACGGGAACATGGCGCTCGACGACAACGGTTTCGAGGCGCTCTACGCGGCGTACGCGTCGGACGGCCAGCACCCGAACAACGAGGCGGGCTCGATGCTCGCCGGCGGTTTGTGGTGGCTCCTCGCCCGGGTCGCGGGCTGGGACGTCTCCCCCACGCGGCTCGTTGCGTCGTCCGACAAGGAACTGCTCGGAATGGAACCGAGCGCGTCGACGCTCATCACCGTGCAGCTCCACGACGAGGTCAACGATCTGTTCGTCGAGACGGAAGAGGCGGAGGTGACCTTCTCCCTGAACGGGCCCGGGAGCCTGTTGGGGCCGCCCATCGTGATGACCGAGCGGGGCGTGGCAACGATTCTCTACCAGCCGGGGAGGAGCGAGAAACGGAGAGCGACGCCGCTCCAGCTCGTGCACAAGGAGCCGCGGCGTGCGCTCATCACGGTCGCCGCGCCCGGGCTGGGGAGCGATTCGGTTTCGGTGAAGCTGATCGCCAACGCTCCGCCCGGCGCGCCCGTCGACCTTCGCTGCGACGGGTCGGTCGATCCCACCGGCCTGCCGATCGGTTATCCCGAGTTGACATGGACCTTCGACGATCTGGATAGTGCCAAGGGGGACGACCAGAACGCGTATCAGATTTTGATTGCCGACAACCTGGCCGACATCCAGAACGATGTGGGCAACCTGTGGGACACGGGGATGGTCCTGTCCGGCGGCCGGTCGGCCAATCCTTGCGGCGTGCCCCTTCAGGCCGGGACGCTCTATTACTGGAAGGTCAAAACGTGGGACCTCTCCGGCGTGCCGGGGCCGTTCTCGCAGATCGCTCTTTTCGACCTGGCTCCGAGTCTGGGGTACGGGGTGAGTCTCGATCCCGTCGCGGGCACGGTGAACTTCGGGCAGCACTCCAGCCTCGACCTTCAGGGGTCGGGGGGGATCACGATCGAGATGTGGATCTTTCGCACGGAGGAGAACAGGGATTCGGTCATTCTCGACAAGTTCGTCCCCTTCAACGGCGGGGGCGGCTGGCGCGTCGGGATCGACGCGAGCAACCATGTCTACTTTCGAACGAAGAAGGAGTACGGCGGTGACAGGAGGGTCACCGGCATCGACGCCACGATCGAAGCGGGCAGATGGTATCACATCGCTTTTTGCCAGACCGGCGCACCGCAGAACGACGGCGTCGTGTACGTGGACGGGACGGAGTGCGGTTTGAACGGGCTCATCAATGTTCCGTGGGTGGTGAGCGAGGATCTCTGCCTGGTGCAGTCGGGGGCGGTTGTGGATGAGTTGCGGATTTCGGATACGCTGCGGTATACGGGTAACTTCACGCCGACGGCGGTGCCCTTTGTTTCGGATGGGTATACTGTTGGGTTGTGGCATTTCGACGAGGGGGTTGGGGTGACCACGGGGGATGAGTCTGGGAATGGTAATCATGGGATGATTACGGCCGGGCATGGTTGGGGGGCTGGGTATTTGGGGCGGTGAACGGAAAAAAAAGATTCATCATTTTGATCATCTAATAGAATACGATTCCTAGATGAAAAGGCGTATGCCCGCTGTCTCCGTCATCTAGGACTCCTCACTCCCGGACGCAATCAGCCACGGCTCCAGGAACCAGACGGCGGCGTCGTGCACGCGGATCGGCTCCGGGATTTCGCCCACCGATTCCGGTGTTAGCGTGATCAGGTTCAGAGACGCCCGGGGGTGCTCGACCGCGGCGGAAAGCAGTCCGCGCACCTCCCGCTCCCTCGTGGTTTCGTCCCCGAGGTCGGCGCAAACCTGAATCAGCATCGAACTTCCGTCCGCGGGGCGGGCCAGGAAATCCGTTTCGGAACCGTCGGCACTTCGCACGTAGCGAACGTCGAGCAGGCGTCGTTCCAGCTCGATACGCACGGCGGTTTCCAGGCTGTGGCCCAGGTTGGCCTTGCCGGACCGGTCGAACACCGGAATCAGGCCCGGATCGATGGGGTAGACCTTTCGCGGGTGGACCATCCGCCGACGTTCCGAGTCCGCTTCGACCCATGTGGGCCGCGCCAGAAAGCAGTCCTCCAGGTGGGCGAGCAGGTGATGCAAGGTGTCGCGGCCCACGGCCAGGCCCTGTGACTTCAGGGTGCGATGGAACTTTTCCACACTGAAAAGCCCCCCCGGACTGCCCAGGAAACGGCGGACCATCCATCGTAGACTGACCACATTGCTCACTGCATGCCGTTCCACGACATCACGCAGAATGGCCAGATCGACGTAGTCGCGCAGAAGCCGGAAACGATCGTCTGGATCGAGCCCCTGGGCTTCCGGAAAACCACCGACGCGGAGATAATCCCGCAGGGCGCCCTGTAGCGCGGACCGCTCCTGGGCGGAGAGCAGGTCAAGCCGCTCCGGCATCTCATGACCATGATGCCTCAGGAACTCCTCGAAGCCGAAGGGAAAGACCACGGTCTCCCAGGCCCGCCCGCGCATGGACGTGGCGATCTCGCGGGAGAGAAGCGCTGCCGACGACCCGCTGATGAAGACCTCGACCTTTTCGCCGTCGAGGAGTCGGCGCACGAAACGCTCCCAGCCGGGGACGACCTGAATCTCGTCGAAACACCAGGTGACCGTCTCCTCCCCGCGCAGAGCGGGAAAACGTCGGTAGTACTCTTCGACGAGGGTGGAAAAGTCCTCGACAGCGAAGGCGGCGAGGCGTTCATCTTCGAAGTTGATGTAGGGCAGCCATTCCAGAGGGACGCCCCGTTCCAGGCGCTGCCTGCGGATCTGGTGCAGAAAGGTGGTCTTGCCCGCGCGCCGCATTCCGACCACCGCAGTCGCCTTGCGCGCAAAGGTCACGCGACCGGCCAGCCGCCGCGGCGTGGCCTCGGGCAGCGCTTTGGTCAGGGACTCGCCGAGTTGCGCAACGATTCTTGATCGCGTGACTCCGGAGTGGTTCTTTTGTTGGTTCACTTTAAGTTCTCCTGTTCTGAAGGAGTTATTAGCGCAATTTTCTCCTTATTACAAGGAGTAAATTAGATCGGCACTCGAACAACGAGGCGGGTTCGATGCTCGCCAGCGGTTTGTGGTGGCTTCTCGCCCGGGTCGCGGGCTTTGGAGGCGGCCAGATTCGGATTCAGATAAGGGATTGCTATCAGAAAAACAAGAATCGCCAGGACTAGTAAAGGGAACTTGCCAGGAAACCAAGGGTATCAGGGAATTAGGTGAGAGATTTAGGTTTTACACCTTCGGCAAAGTAACCTAACAAGTCCTCCATTTGTTCTTGATAGCACCTATTCTACGGTGAGCACATCTAAGTTCGTTAACCACGTCCAGGGGCCATTCCATGGCCCGACGAGGGCTTGAAGAGGGTGCTCGGAGCCGGAGGTCCAGTTAGTCGGCACTGTCGTCGAGAAAACTTTGATACCATTACTCGGCACCGTCCCAATGTTCCCCTGCCACAGAGGTGGCCACGTCAGCCAGAAGTCGCCGTGTTGAGTAGAGTAGGGAGGGTCAGCGAGACCAGAGCCTAGGTAAAGTATGATGGGCGCCGTTGGGTATCCAACAACCTTCAAGTCGATGGGGTAGCCGGGGATGACATCACCCATGTGGTAGAGATGGTAATAGAATTCGTCGGCCCCCATGTCCGCCGTGCCGAGAGCTATTCGCGGATCGCCTTCAAAGTCTTCGGTTTCGGTTACTGATGAATTGTCGCCGGTATCCCGGCAAAGGGAGTTCCAAGTAAGATGGTAGTCGCTGTTACCGATGTCCGCAAACAGTGGATTGAAATCAATCATGCCTGAGCCCCAGTTGAGTGTGCATCCAGACCCGACATAGACTGAATCTTGGCCTCCTTTTACATCGGAATGACTGATGGTCAGCTTCGAGTTCGTGAATAGGCCAATCTCTGGTCCCGCCGCAGCAGCATCGTTTTCCCATAGAATTGTATTGGCAACATTCACTGTGGCCCCTTGAATGCAGCAAATCCCTCCCCCAGTATCAGTGGCAACGTTCGAACAGATAGTATTGTTGACTAAGGTAGCCGAGGAGTAGTTATCGCAGAGAAAGCCGCCACCATAGGTCGCGATGTTCTCGGAAATGAGGTTGTTGACGATCGTCGCAGAATTAAAGTGACCAGCAATCCCGCTACCAGAGTTCCCAATGATTCTATTGTTTACTATCACGGGAGTCCCGTCACAGATCATCCCAGGACCTTGGTTTCTGGCAATCACGTTATCCATGATTATCGGATTTATCGAATATCCGTAATATATCATGCCGGAAACACCATCCGGCTTATTCTCGATGATGACATTCCCAACGATTGACGGAGAGCAATCAAGACAGAAAACTCCTCCACCGCCTCCAGGCATATACTCAATGATATTATCTCTGATAATATTATTGATAATCGTCGGAGAAGAATCCTGGCAGAAGACTCCTCCTCCGAAGGTCATGTGAATCCCAGAAAGGTATCTTCCGAACCCGTTTGTAATCGTGAAACCGTCGAGGACAGAGTCTTGGCTTTCTCCGTGTAAGAAAGTCACGACGCTTGTCACTTTATTACCGTCAATTGTTGTCACATGAGGTCCCATCTCGCTCTTGACGGTGATCGCCTTTCCACCAAACCAAAAGTTTTCGACGTACGTTCCAGGTCTCACTATGACAGTGTCTCCATTCACGGCGGAATTGATGCCTGCCTGGATCGTCGGGTATTCGTCCGGGATGTAGATGGTACTTCCCTGAAGCTTTCCGAGTAGGCTTACCGATACCAAGAGCAGGAAGAGTGTGGCAGATAATATTTTATGCACCATCGGGCGAAACCTCCAAGCACCAACGATCAACGCTAATCTCCCAGTCATTCACCGACGACGGACTCCTACACCAAGAGTAATAACGTCGTGGTGCGCAATATTTTTCACGTAATTCTTTCCTACTGAACTGGCCGCAGAGGAGCGTTTGCCTTTAGTCAACGTCCGATCCCTCTCCAACTATCAAGGGAATGTCACTCGAGTTGAGTAGATGACCGAATAGTGGGGTCGCGGAGGAGGCTGCACGATCTCTGTAAATGTACCGACGTAACTCGTCCAAACCTCTACGACATCGCCGACGCGAATCCAATCTATACCAATGTATTCCCCTGGATTCTTATGGTTACTGACCTGCCCCCGAGAATGATACCAGTTAATTCGGGGTAATTACATGTGAATTT
>CAZUHB010000065.1:0-30471 GCA_964620445.1 uncultured Phycisphaerales bacterium | reverse complement strand
CGAACATGAACCGCGCCAGCTGCTTGGCCAGGTGGGTCTTGCCCACGCCGGTCGGGCCGAGAAAGAGGAATGAGCCCATGGGGCGCCGCGGATCCTTGAGCCCCGAACGGGAACGCCGCACCGACTTGGCCACGGCCACGATCGCGTCGTTCTGGCTGACCACGGTCTCGTGCAGCTCGTCCTCCATGCGCAGGAGGCGGTTCGCCTCGTTCTTCTCGAGGCGGGTGAGCGGAATCCGCGTGATGCTCGACACCGTCTCGGAGATCGCGTCCTCGTCGACAGTGCCCCCGAACTCCCTGCGGTTCTCCTGCCACTCCTTCTGGATGGTGGCGCTCTTCTTTTTCAGCTTGTCGGCCTTGTCGCGCAGGAACGCGGCCTGCTCGAAATCCTGGGAGGCCACGGCCTCTTCCTTCTCTTTTTCGAGCTCCTGCATCTCCTTCTCGACCTCTTTGAGGTCGGGCGGCGAGGTCATGTTCTTGAGCCGCACCCGCGCGCCGGCCTCGTCGATCACATCGATCGCCTTGTCTGGCAGGAAGCGCGAGGTGATGTAGCGCGTCGAGAGCTCGACGGCCAGTTCGAGAGCCTCGTCGGTGATCTGAACACCGTGGTGGGCCTCGTATCTGTCACGCAGCCCCCTGAGGATGGCCACCGCTTCTTCCTTGTTGGGCGGCTCCACGAGAATCGTCTGAAAACGGCGTTCCAGGGCGCCGTCCTTCTCCACGTACTTTCGATATTCGTCGAGCGTTGTGGCGCCGATGCACTGCACCTCGCCGCGCGACAACGACGGCTTGAGAACGTTCGACGCGTCGATCGCGCCCTCGGCACCGCCCGCACCCACGAGCGTGTGCAACTCGTCGATGAAGAGGATCACGTTTCCGGCGCGCTTCACCTCGTTCATCACAGCCTTGATGCGCTCCTCGAACTGGCCGCGGTACTTGGTGCCCGCCACCATGAGGGCGAGGTCGAGGATCACGAGGCGCTTGTTCTTGAGCACCTCGGGACAGTTGCCGCGGATGATGTCGGTGGCCAGTCCCTCGACGATCGCGGTCTTGCCCACGCCCGGCTCGCCGAGAAGCACGGGATTGTTCTTCGTGCGGCGCGACAGGACCTGCACCACGCGCTGAATCTCGTCGCGGCGGCCGATGACCGGGTCGAGCTTGCCCTCGCGGGCGAGATTGGTCAGGTCGCGGCCGAACGCGTTGAGGGCGGGCGTCTTCGACTTGCCGCCCGGGCGGGGCTGGCCGGGTTGCCCCGGAGGTCCCTGCGTTTCCTCTTCTTCTTCATCCTGCTTCATCTCGGCGCCGAGAAACTCGAGTACCTCCTCGCGGACCTCCTCGAGCTTGACGCCAAGGTTCATGAGAACGCGGGCCGCAATCCCCTCGCTCTCCTTGATCAGTCCGAGCAAGAGGTGCTCGGTGCCGATGTAGTTGTGACCCAGTTGCGACGCCTCTTCGAGAGCGAGTTCGAGGACCTTCTTGGCACGAGGTGTGAAAGGAAGCTGGCCCATGCTCACCAGCGTGGCGCTTCCCTTGACGACTTTTTCGAGCTCCTGGCGGATCTTCTTCAAATCGATGCCCATGTTCCGGAGAACATTGGCCGCAACCCCACTCCCCTCATGAACGAGACCGAGCAACACGTGCTCTGTACCGATGTATTCGTGATTCAGTCGTTGCGCTTCATTCTTTGCCAGACTCATCACCTTTCGAGCCCGGTCGGTAAAGCGATCGAACATGTTACTCTCCCAACTTGTTCATCTTAAACGCATTTCACCATCCTAGCGGATAGGGCGCCCCCTATTTAATAGCACTACCCCACCTACATCGTCATGAAATCAATCCTCCTGAAGCTCTTTCCTGATAATCGCCGCTCTTTCCACGTCGCGGTCTTCGGGCGAAAGTTCACTGCCCACCAGACTTTGCAGATGCCCGGGTTGAATGATGAGAAAGAGCTTGTTCACCACATCGATCGAAACATCATCGACCATCTGTAGAAAAATCCCCATTCTGAGAAAAGAGAGATGGACCATCGCTTCCTCGGACGGGATCGACCGGGCGTTCTGCAAGATAGCCAGGGCCCGAAATACCTTATCCTCCAGAATCTTGCGCTGGTCGTCGAGCAGCACCTGTCGCACGTTGCGCTCGTAGTCGATGATCTTGGGCAGGACCTTGTCGAGCTCGAGGAGGGCCTCTTCCTGGGACACGCCGAGGGTGACCTGGTTCGAGATCTGGTAGAAATCACCCAGCGCCTGGGAGCCCTCGCCGAAGAAGCCGCGCACGGCGAGATTCACCTTTTCCACGGCGTTGAAGACTTTCTGGATGTGTTTCGACAGGGCCAGCGCCGGAAGGTGGAGCATCACCGAAACGCGCAATCCCGTTCCAACGTTGGTGGGACAGGTCGTCAGATAGCCGAAATCGGTATCGAACGAGTAGGGCACCTGCTCGGAGAGTGCGTCGTCGATCGAGTTGATGCGGCGCAGCTGTTCGCGAAGCGCCAGCCCGGGAGCGAGGACCTGAATCCGCAAGTGGTCCTCCTCGTTGATCATGATGCTCACCGATCCGCTCTGGTCGTAAGCCACGCCCCTCTGGCCGGAGCCGTTGAAGTGTTCCAGGCTGATCAGGTGGCTCTCCACGAGGAGCAGCCGATCGAGATCGTCGAGCTCGCTCAAGCTCAGGTAGCACATGTTGTCGCCGAAGGTCGAATCGATGACCTTCTCGCGCAGGTGGGCCTCGAGGAGAAGCTCCTCGTCCTCGTTCATGCGCCCTTTGAACTTGAATCCTTCCAGGTTCCGAGCGAGCCGGAGGCGCGACGAGACCACGATGTCGCTTTCGGGCCCCTCACCCTTGAGCCAAGCTCCCATGTACGCGCTCTTCAAACTCACTCTGAAGACTCCTCTTTTAGATCTTGACCGCCTTTTTTGCGCTTGCCTTTCGAGGAAGCGCCTTTCCGGAGGTCGCTGCTGGGCGATCCGGCAAGCTCCTCGAGTTCGTTGATCCTGTCCCTGATGCTGGCTGCCTGCTCGTAGGCCTCCGCCTTGATCGCTTCTTTCAGCTTCTGGCGCAGCGTGACCAGCTCGCGCAGAAACACGGGCTGACCGTCCTGAAAGGAAGGCACTTTGCCGATATACTTGCTCGATCCGTGGATCTTCTCGAGCAGGGGGACGAGGCTCCGGCCGAAAATCTTGTAATCGTTCGCGCAACCGAAACGGGGATTCTTCCGAAATTCCTCGAATGTGAGTCCACACTCCTCGCACATGGTGTCTTCGGGCACGGAGGGGCTCTCTTCGGGCGACGGCTTGTCCACGAGCGCGCCGAGCAGGTCATGAACCGAAACCGGCGGTTTGTGCGGAACGCGCAAATCGCGGGCGCAGTTCTCGCACAGGTGGATTTCCTCGCTCTGCCCCTTCTTGATCTCGGTCAGGTGCACGGTGGCGACGTTTTTTCTGCAATTGTCACAAAGCTTCATCGATTCGAGCTCTCTTTCATCTTGATACGGGAGAATCTCCAGGAGGCATGATGGCATCTCGACTTTGCAAAGATCTTGGATCGGAATTGTCCTCTTAGAAAACCACCACTGTACCTCGACACAGGCTCTTTCATTGTTCCATAGGACTAAAAGAATCAATAGTCCCTTATCTCACCGCTTCCCTATATGATCGTCGGCCATCGATCCTAACTTTATTTTTGGAAATATATTCCGTCCAAAAAAAAACTTTGGTCTTTCATCGGGAAGGGTTCTGGACGTGGTCTTGATCAACCGATGTCGTCGGAACAGGTCGCGTCAGCCACGGCCTGCTTGAAGGAGGCGCCACGCTCCTCGAAATTGATGAATTGATCGTAGGATGCGCACGCTGGGGAGAGGAGGACCGTGGACCCCTCGGTGGCTTGTGAAGCGGCGATCCGAACCGCCTCGGCCACGCCGCTCACGCGGATCAAACGAGGGTGTGTGCCGCCCGATGCCACCTTCCGAACGGCCTGTTCCAACTTGCCCGCTGTTTCGCCAACAAGATAGAGGACGCCCACCTTCCGGCGCACCACGGCCGCGAGGTCGTCGAAGGGGATCTGCTTGTCATAGCCGCCGGCGATCAGCGCGATTTCACCGTCGAGCGTGCCGAGGGCCGCGATGGTCGACTCGGGCGTCGTGGCGATCGAGTCGTTGATGTACCGAACGCCCCGAGCCACGCAGACCGTTTCGAGACGATGGGCAACCCCTCCGAATGCGGCCCCGGCGCGGATCGCGGCCTCGGGCAGGCGCTCGGTGTCGAGAACGAGCGAAACCGCGCCCGCCGCGGCCATGATGTTCTCCACGTTGAAGACGCCCGGCAGGGTGATCGCTCCCCGCTCCACGAGGAAGCGCCGTTTGCCGCCCACGGCCTCGACGATCCCCGTCTCGTCGAGAAAGAAACCCTCATCGATGGTCCGGCTGGACGAGAAGAATTTTCGCCGTAACCCGTTGACCGTTGAAACGACTCTATCGGTGTACGGATCATCGGCATTGACGACCGCCGCAACAGCCTTGTTGAAGATCTGTGCCTTGGCATTGATATAGTTTTCAAAAGTTTTGTGCCGGTCGAGGTGGTTGGGCGTGATATTGGTCAGCACTGCCACGCCGGGACCGAGTCCGGCCGCTCCCAGGGTTTCAAGCTGAAAGGAGGAGAGTTCGAGAACGACCACGTCGTCAGAACCGATCTCGCCGAGACGTGGAAGCAGGGATCCGCCCATATTGCCACCGAGCCACGCGCGGCAGCCGCAGGCCTCGGTCATGCGGTGCGTCAGGTGGGAGGTGGTTGTTTTGCCATTCGATCCCGTGATCCCCACGATGCGCGGCGTGGGAAGAAACCGGAAGGTCAAGTTGATCTCCGAATCGACAGCCACGCCCGCATCGCGCGCCGCATTGAGAAATGGCGAGTCAGGAGGTACGCCCGGATTGGCAACCACGAGGTCGGTATCCACGAAATCGGCCGCGCAGTGCTTGCCGAGAACGAATCGCAGGGGAAGCCCCTCGAGACGCTCGAGACTCTTTGCCAGAAGCCGGGGCTCCCTCAGATCGGTCACGGTCACGCGCGCCCCGCATGAGACGAGGAAGCGGGTCACACCCACGCCGCCCCCGAAGAGTCCGAGCCCCATCACGGTCACGTCGAGCTGATCGAGGTCGCCCGGTGTCTGTAAATCGTTTTCGTAGAAGCCGCCTATCAATCGCGTCTCCCCGAGGGTCAGGAACTCTCCCTCAAAGTGCGCGCCCTTTTCAGGATCTCCTCCTGGTCCTCGAATGCGTCGTCCGGAATTTTTTCGAGCTTGACGTCGATCACGTGTGAATCGACGCACGTAAACGGAATCAGGACTTCGCTGAAGAAGTCGAGGGGAAAGATCATGTACCAGGGCGGGTTCACGTCGATCTGTTCGCAGTGAACCTTGTAGTTTCCGAGCCTGAGTTCGATATCCCTCGTGCCGTACGAGTCGAAAGGCACGGACAGGGGTGTGACAGCGCGTGGGATGCCATCGACGAACACCATGGCACCCGGCGGATCGGATTTGATGAAGAGTTCCCGCTCCACACACCCCTGCGAGGCCGCGAGGGCCAATGAAATCAAGGCTGCAAGAAGCAGCAGTTTTTTACGGTACATCGTTCTCTCTCGGGCACTATCAACGGTCAGGCAGCCCGCCATCGTCCACCACGAAAGAGATCATAAAGCATGATGAGTCGGAGCAAAAGACGGGGAGTGAAAAAAACGGCCCGGACAGCAATGTGCCGGGCCGTTCGATCTCGAATGGCGGAGAGGGCGGGATTCGAACCCGCGGAAGGGCTAAATTACCCTTCAACAGATTAGCAATCTGCCGCATTCGACCACTCTGCCACCTCTCCGCTTGGTGGCCTCAATCAAGGCAGAACAGTCTAACCTCGTCCTTGTCGGGAGGTCAACCTTGCAGACGGGGTCGGGTAATTATTTTTCCTCCGGGGAAGAGGAAGAGGCGGAGGTGCGGACCCTATGGCGCCGGGTGGAGGTGTTTTTCAGCTTCTGCAGAATCTGGTCGCGTGACCTCGCCGGGGGAGAATCAGCGTGCTGATCGTTCTTTCTGACTATGGGGCAGTCTGTTAGCGATGCGAAGTGGATTCTCCCCCAGCGAGTTTTCGGCTCCGGCCGCTGACCATGAAGCTGAAAAACACCTCCACCCGTCGCCAGACGCGCCCGCCCGATCTGCCCGTGCAGGGAGAAAAGAGCCTCACCGTATCCGCCGCAAGAGTTGGTCCGGAACAGGGCCGCGCCCAACCAACCGAACCTCGATCTCCCCCACTCTCGCTCCCCTCTTTATTTTCAAGAACGAAGGCCGGCGGAAATCATCCCCGGAACGAACCCCCTCCAAGCGCCCGCAATACTCTTCTCTCTTGTTCTTCAGGAAATTCAGCCCGACCGCATGAGACCACCGCGGTCCAAAAAAGAAAAAGGCGGACAGGTTGTCCGCCAGGGTTATTTTTGGCGGAGGGAGTAGGATTCGAACCCACGGACTCCCTAGGGAGTCAACGGCTTTCAAGGCCGCCGCAATCGACCACTCTGCCATCCCTCCGGATGTTCACAAGCTGTCAAAGAGAATCGAAGGGATCCTCGTCGTCGGCGCTTTCCTCCACCTTGCCGACCTGGTCCAACACGTGATCTTCCACGAAGATCGGTGTCTGGAGGGCCGAGGCGAGAGCGATCGCATCGCTCGGCCTGCAGTCGACGAGCTGTTCGTCGCCGTTCCGCTGCAGGTAGAGCTTCGCGTAAAACGTGCCGCCCTGCAGATCGTTGATCACGATCTTGTCGAGTTCAACACCGAGTGCTTCGAGAATATTGCGGATCAGATCGTGGGTCATCGGCCTGAACGATTTGACCTGCGATACCTTACGATTGATCTCGAGTGCCTCGAAAATCCCGATTATGATGGGAAAAGAGCGGTTGCCGTCCTTTTCAGTGAGGCAGATGAACTGCTGATCGCTTCGTTCGTGAATCACGATCCTCGACAGTTCCACTGCAATCATGCTCGTCTCCAGCCTAATCTCAACACCGGGTGCTGCCTGGGCACACCGTGAAGAACACTCGACCCAGCGCCTTCGTATAGATCATACTCGATCGCACCGCACTTTTCTCGATAGCGCGGTTTTTTTTTGCAGCCTGCTCGGCGATGGCGTTTAATCCGGGTAGATCGACCGTGATAAAACTCGAGACAGGAAAGTCGAGGTTCATGAAACTACCCGCTATACCAACACGTTCCGATGAGGCCCACAAGGGCGACTTCGGGAAGATCCTGATCGTCGGCGGTTCGTGCGCCATGCCGGGCGCCGCGGCGCTCGCGGGAGCAGCCGCTCTTCGTGCCGGAGCCGGACTGGTCAAGATCGCCCTTCCCCGGTCGGCAGCGTCCTCGGTGGCGGCCTTCTGTCCTTGCTACACCCTTCTGCCCTGCGCGGAGACCGGAGAAGGCACCCTGTCGGACGAAGCGCTCACGAAGATCCTGGAAGCGGCCGAGGAGTCGGACATCATCGCTCTCGGACCGGGCCTCTCCACGGTTCCCGAAACCGCGCGGCTCGCGCTCAAGATCATCAACTTCTCCTCCCTGCCCATGGTTATCGACGCCGACGGTCTCAACGCGCTCGCTCTCGATCAGGCGGTGATCCGAAAACGCAAAGCACCCTCGGTGCTCACGCCCCACCCGGGTGAGTTCGCCCGGCTGGCCAAGACGCGGACGCCACCGGCGCAAGACAAACGCCTCGATGCCGCACGGGAACTGGCGATCCGTTTGAAATCGATCGTGCTCCTCAAGGGCCACCGGACAGTGGTCACCGACGGCGAGGGCCATCACCTGGTCGAAAAAGGCAATCCGGGTATGGCCACGGCCGGAAGCGGCGATGTCCTGACCGGCACGATCGCCGCGCTGCTCCATGTCATCGACGGTCCTCTGGCCGCCGCCGCACTGGGCGCTGACCTCCACGCGACAGCCGGCGACCTGGCCGCGGGCGCACTGGGTCAGATCTCGATGACCGCGGCCGACATTCTGGATCACTTGCCACAGGCTTTCGGATCAGGACTTTGAGACTCCGGAACACTCTCGAAACCTTTCACGCACTTCTCTGCACGGTTCTGTTCGCGTCCGGCCTCGTCCAGGCGCAGAAAACCGTTCCGCACGAAGGGGCGCGGGCAGGGGACCTGAACCGGTTGGCCGCAGCCGCGGCCGGCCGCGTCAACACGCGCACGACCCATCTGGAGAAAGAAAAAGCCCTCGCCATCTTGTGCGGCCTCGGGAGCGCGGCGAGGTCGGCGATCGAGGATCTGGCGGTGTCGACCGAAAGCTGCCGGCGCCTGGCCGCCGTCCGTGTTCTGGCCGAGCGCGGCGACCTGGACGACCTCGTCCCTTTCCTCCGCGACGAGAGCCATACGGTGCGCGTGGCGGCTCTCGACGGGATTCGGGCACGTCACGGCCTTTGCGCCGAAAGCCTTTTCTCGCACGACGCCAACAGGGTGGAGGCGATCGCACCCCTCCTCGACGATCCGTTCTGGCCCGTGCGGCGCGCCGCGGTCCTGGCGCTCTGTGCGTCTCGAAATCCGGCGGCCGCGCCGTCGGTGCTGCGCGCCTTCCACGATCCCGAGCCGGAGGTGCGGCGGGCGGCTCTCGTCTATGTCGACGACCTTTTTGCCGACCTCGCGATCGCCGACCTCGAGAAGGCAACCTCCCACCTGTCCGAGGCGGAGCTGATCCAGTTCCTCAAGATCGCCGCTGTTCTTGCCCGGCCGCGGAACGCCGGTTTCTTCCACGGCCTGGCCCTGTCGACGGAAAGGGCTCCGGTCGCGCTTCTCGCCCTCGTCGCGGCCGTGGCATCGCGGAGTAGTCTGTCCTGCGCCGAGGCGGCCGGCCCGAGGTTGGATTGGATCCTCGAGCAGTCGGTTCAGCAGAGCGGGGTGGGCGAGGACGCGGCGGACACGCTCGTTGGCTGGTTGGCCGGAAAGCACGAGACAGAGCTGGTCACCGCCCTGGAGAGCGCGCTCCACGAAAACAGGTTGCCGGCCGCCGCGGTGGTTGAACTCCTCTGGGATTCCCTGAATCGCGCGGCGATACCGATCCTCGAGCGCTGGGCGATCGATCATATCGAAGAGGACGCGATCGTCGATCACTGCCTCACCCACATCGACACGGAAAACACGGTGGAAGGAGCCGCCGCCCTGGCCCGGCTTCTGCCGCTGCTCGAGGGAGCACTGCGCGAACGAGCCGTAAAAAAAGCGGTCAACTACATGGAAATTTTCGGCTTGTACGAAACGGAACATCCCGGCGTTGAATCGCTTCGCCAGGCATTGGTTCATGTCGCCCTCCACGATCCGCCCCGAACCGCGCTCGGTGCCTTCGGCGCGATCTGCCGCATGAAGAGTCTGTCCCCTCCGCTTCTCGCCGACCTCTTCGAAAGGTTCCGGGCCGAGTCGCAAAAGGGGGTGCGGGAGTCGTTCGTCCGCCCCCTCTCGGATGCGGGCCGCGGATCGAACCGCCCGGCCGTGGCGCGCCTCTTCATCGACGAGGTCGCCGAAGCGCGGCCGGCAGCGCTCATCGCGGCGGCCTTGCTCGACAATGTCATGGGCGACCGATCCGATTATGGCGACGCCGCAGCTTTCGAGAAGGATCGCGCCGCGGCCGTGCGGGCGATCATCTCGCTCTGCGAAGGGACGGGTGACACGGTCCAGCGCGAGGTGCTCCTTCTCGCACTGATCGGACTCAACGATCGGCAAACCGATGCTTACGTGGCGCGCCGCGTGGAGGAACTCTGGACGAGCGAGGGATATGGCGGCGTGGGGCGCCTCGTGTCCGCCCTGGGAGAATTCGACGGCGCCCTGTCGACCGAACTCCTGAGACGCATGGCGCGCGACGAGCTGATCGACCTCTCCAAGCGCGGAGTGAGCGCGCTCCTGAGCCGTCGTGATCCTTCCGCGATCGCCATTCTCGACGAGGTTTTCGATCGCCTGACGAGCAGCAGCAGGAACGATCTCGTGGAGAAGGTCGCCAAATGCGGATTGACACCCCCCGCGCTCAGGTTTCTCGAAAAGATCGTGGACCACGAACAGGACAGCGGCATTCGCGCCATCGCGATCGACTCCCTGGACGAGGCCACGATCCGATCGCGGCGGCAGAAACTGCTCGAGATCGCGGCGGACAGATCGGGCGCCGCGGGGCGGGCAGCCTCGTGCGCGGCCATCGCGGCCCTCGGGCGCGTCGGAGACGACGAGGGGCTCCGTCTCTTCAGGGACTGGGCTCTCGCCTTCAGCGAAGAGGCCAGGGTCGCTCCCCCGCCCTTCTTCGATCTCTTTTACGACCGGCCGAACCGGGTCCTCTGCGCGCTCCGCGCCCTCGGCGAGAATTCCGATGACGCCGCGCCGGCCATCCTTGCCGGTCTTCTCCTGCAGCACCAGCGGGCCCTGTCCGATCGAACGATCCTGGAAAATTGGGAGGCGAACGCCGGCGGATCCGAGGAACGCCCCGATCACGCGTGGGCCCTCAACGTGCTTCAGTTGCTTCTGCTCTATGAGGATCCGATCGTGGTGAAGGCTCTCCTGGCCGAGCTCGAAAAGCTGGAGCGCTCGGGCGATCTCTTTCTCCTCGGCGACGGGCTCTTCGGCAAATTCTATTTCGAGCTCCAGAGACGGGGGAGGTGCCCGGCGCTCCGGGAAAGGTTCGGCGCCCTTGTCTTCTCCTGCCGGCCGAGCCACTCGCCTGCCGAGTTCCGCCTCAGCCTCGATCTCGGTGAGCGGGCAGCGGCGGCTGATCGGCCCGCTGAAGCTGCCGAGCACTATTTGCGCGCCTATTACATTCTTCGCTATCATGCACCCGCAAAGGAAGTGGTGCGACAGCTGCTTGCCGACAGCAATTCGTTCGTCGGTTATGCGCCCGCCCCTTCGTTGATCTCCGAGGCCCTCGCCCTCATGGCCGATGCCATGGCCCGAGGAGGCGACGACCTCGCGGCGGCCCGCTTGGCGCGCGGAGCGCGCGAACGGTCGCCTTTCGTGAGGCAGTTCGGCCGTGCCTCGCGCCGCGGGACGTCTCGCGTCGAGAAGGAGCAGAATCATGACGAATAGACCGGCCAAGACGGCGGGCAAACAGAGCACGGTGCGCCCCGCCCTCCGCACCGAATGGATTCTCCTCGGCTCCATTGTCCTGGGGGCGTTCGTGATCCGGCTGATCTACGTGATGCAGATGCGGTCGAGCCCTACCTTCGAGAATCCGATCATGGATCCGCTCTACCACGTGGAGTGGGCGCGCGCCTTCGTGCGCGGCGAGTGCTTCATGGAAGGCCAGCCCTACTTCCGGGCTCCCCTCTATCCCTGGTTCCTCGGGATCTGTTTCAAGCTGTTCGGCGAGGATTTTCTTGTGCCTCGGATCATACAGGCCGCGATGGGCGCGGTGAGCTGCGGCCTGATCTTCCTCATCGGCCGCCGCCTCTTCGGCATTGCGACCGGCGCGGCAGCGGGAATCGTGGCAGCCACCTACTGGATCTTCCTCTACTTCGATACCGAGCTCCTCATCGTTCCCATGATCGTGCTGCTCGACCTTCTCGCCCTCTGGCTCCTCCTGCGCGCCGACGAATCGCGCAGGACGCTCGACTATGGGCTGAGCGGCTTTGTGCTGGGGCTCTCGGCCATCGCGCGGCCGAACGTCCTCCTCTTCGGACTCGCCGTCTGTTTGTGGATTCTCGTCCGGCGCAGGAAGGAGTTGCAGCGCGGCCTGCTGCAGGCGGTCCTCTTCGGTCTCGCCTGCCTCGTGCCGATCCTGCCGATCACGGTGCGCAATTACACGGCGGGCGACGACCTCGTCCTCGTCTCGTCCCAGGGAGGAGTCAACTTCTACATCGGAAACAATCCCCAATCGGACGGCACGCGCGCCGTGGTTCCCGGAACGCGCGCCGACTGGTGGGGTGGTTACTACGACACGATCGCAATGGCCGAGCAGGAGGTGGGCCGTTCGCTCGAGCCATCGGAAGTCTCGCAGTACTTCTTCGGGAAGTCTTTCGAGTTCATCACCGAAAAAACGGGCGATTGGCTCGACCTCACGGGCAGAAAATTCCGCTATTACTGGAACGCCCAAGAGATCAACAACAACAAGCCGATCGGTTTCTTTGCAGAGCGCTACGGCGGGATCGTCCGCTTCTTGCCGATCGGCGCGGGGCTGATCCTCCCCCTCTCCTTTCTCGGTCTCTTCCTCTGCTTTCGGAGGCCGGGCCGTCTCTTTCCCCTCTGGGGTTTCGTGCTCGTCTACTCGGGCACGGTCATCGCTTTTTTCGTGTGCACCCGGTTCAGGATTCCGGTGATGGTGATCCTGGTGATCCTTGCCTGCGAAGGAGCGAGGTGGTGGATCGCCGCTCTCCGGACAAAGCGATGGCTCGCGGCGGCCGTTGCCGCCGTCGCGATCGCACCGCTCGCCTGGTGGGTGAACGACCTGCCCGACAACGTGGTCGATCCCGATTTCCAGGGATATGAAATCGTGGGCGACCTCATGATCAGGCAGAACGATCCTGACGGCGCCATCACGCTCCTCCGCGAGGGGCTCACCCTGCAGAAAGACTTCTGCGGGCTCTATGTCACGCTCGGCCGGGCGCTGATCAAGAAAGGCGAGCAGGAGCAGGCCGCGCTCGAAGCGCGGGGGCGCGGCGCCGAAGCACTTCAGCAGCGCGACAGATGGTATGCCGAGGCGGCCAGGGAGCTGAACACGGCAAGCCGGATCAAGAGCACACGGTCGGAGGACTGGTGGGGAAAGGCCGCCTACTGGCGCGGATACATCCACGCCAACCAGGGAGACCTCGACTCGGCGATTGCCGCGTTCAGGCTAGCCATAAAACTCGAACCCCGCTCTGCCGAATCCAACTACTATCTGGGATACCTTCTCGCCCGAATGAACCGGATCGACGAGGCGATTACGTACTTCGAGATCGCCAGGGAATGCCTGCCCGATTATGTGGATGTCCACGTTGCGCTGGGCCGCGCCTTCGCCATCAAGGGGCAGAAACAGGACGCCATCAACTGTCTCAAAGAAGCGCTGCGCCTCGATCCCTCGAACGCCGAGGCCAGAGAACTGCTCCGGCGGTTGATGTCATCCCCCTGAAAATCCTCGGTGAGTTGTCGGGCGGACGGTGCGGTCACCTCTCCGTCTTCACCCACTTCTCTGTTGCCTTGGAGATGTTCCCTTTCAAGATGATGTTCATCCGCCACATGACGAAGAAGGGCGCGTAGAGAAGATTCCGGTAGATGCGCCAGCTCGCTCGGGCCACGACCAGGCCGAGAAACGTGTAGGCGATCGAAGCGCCCAGGCCGGCCGACCAGACCACGAAGAGTTCGTCGAAGGTGTACATGCAAGACATGACGAGCGCACCGACGAAGAGAAGGAAGGAGAATCCCCACAGGATCGAGTAGGGTGGAATGCAGAGCTCGATCGCCCGGTCGAGGCAGTTCAGGCTGAGGCGGGTGACCGCTTTCTTGAGAAGGCGGGGCACGTAGGTGTTTCGGATCTGGAACTTGCCCAGGTCCCAGCGCGTGCGCTGCGTCGTCGACTGCTCGAAGGTGTCGGGCATCTCGGCGAAGATGCGCGCCTCCGGTGCGAAGCTCACCCGTACCCCATCGAGATTGAGTAGGATCTCGAACTCGAGGTCTTCAACCACCGAGCTGGCCGGCCAACCGTACTTGTCGGTGATGGCGCGTGTGAAACACATCCCGTTTCCGAGCAGATTGCTCGAACCGCCGAGCCGCGTGCGGCCGGTGTAGCGCAGGTTCCGGTTGAGCACGAATCCAAGGTAGGAAAGGCTCGACATGGGCGATCCTTCCGGATTGATCACATCGTAGTAGCCCTGGATCGCGTCTTCACCGCTTCGCACTCGGAGATCGCACTTGGTGAGAAAATCAGGCGCCACCACCGTGTCCGCGTCGACGATCACCACCGCATCGTAAGGATTCTGCGCGAGCTTCTTGAAGACCCAGTCGAGTGCGAAACCCTTGCCGCGATTCGCGTCGTCCTCCCGCTCGAAACAGGTGGCGCCGCAATCGCGCACGATCTGGGCCGTCTCATCGGTGCAATTGTCGGCCACGACCACGATCTCGTGGAGGTCGTCCGGATAGTCGATCTCCTTCAGACTCTCCATCGTCCGTCCGATCACCTTGGCTTCGTTGTAAGCGGGTACGATGATCGCAAACCGGGTGCTCGGGGGGCCGGCCGGCGCACGTTTCCTGTCGGGCAGGAAACTCGCGAGGGCCAGAAACCAGAGGTAGGCGTTGATCGAGGCGAACAGGAGCCCAAAGAAGAACAGGATATACCAGATCAGTAGCATCGGCTTTTTTTGCCCGACAGTTTGTGTGCGAGGACGTAATAAATAAATTTCACATTACCAAAGATGAATCGGCGCCAGAGGCGGCGCGGCTCGATAAAAAGCCGACAAAGCCATTCGAAACCATGATCCACGAGAAAACGGGGCCCTCGAGCCAGATCACCGGAGATGAAGTTGAACAGGGCGCCCACGCTCCAGATCACGGGAATTTCGAGGGAGGCGAAGTTTTTCTCGACCCAGTTCTCCTGCAAGGGAACACCCATACCCACGATGAGAATGTCCGGTTTGGCCGCGTTGATCTCGGCCACGAGCGCGGCGTTGTCAATTCCCTCGAGATAGCCGTGGTGCGTGCCCACCACATCGAGCGACGGCACTTTCTCCTTGAGCCGATCGGCCGCATTCTGCGCCACGCCCGGTTCGGCACCGAGAAAGAAGAGCCGGTGGCCTCTCTCGGCAAAACCCGCGCAGAAGGGAGGAAGAAAGTCGGCTCCCGTGGATCGGCATGGGAGGGCAGAATCGAAAAGCTTCGATGCCCACACCACACCCTGACCGTCGGCGTAAACGAGATCGTGGCGGTTGAGGGCCTCCTTGTAGGCCGGGTCATTCATGGCCATAACCGTGCAATGGGCGTTGAGATAAGTCACTTTTCGCGGTGTGCGCGCTTCGACAAAATCCACGATGCGATTGAACAGTCCCTCCGTATCGAGAACGTCGAGCCGGATCCCGAGAAAATCAATGGTCCTTCGCACGAAAATGGTTTTCCTTGATGATTGATAAGAAGTTACAGTTTGTGCAACAGAAACCTAGACAATTTATGCCTGAGTTCTCATAAGCCTGAGATGATCTTACGCTATAGTGATCTCGTACGCGTGGAGCATTTGAAAGAATCGCGGTCCAGATCACGTGGTGCATTGATCACGCGGTGCATTGTAAGCCTCGCACCGCGCTTTCGCAAATGTAGTGTTCAAAAGGCTGCGCGACACTCTCCGCCTGCCCTGGTACAGGCCGAAAATGAGAAATCGGCCGGTTCCGGTCCGGGCCCCCAAAGGTGATCCTGTTCGCGAATCGAACCGAAGAGGAACCGAGTTTTGCCGTTAATTTGTATGAAGTATGCGTTCTAAATTTCCGATTCAACAGTAGATGAGCGTTTGAAAGACCTGAACTGGGAAGCCATGAAAGCTGTTCTGCTCGCCGGGGGTGAAGAGTCTCTTCAAAATCCCCTGAGTAAATTTTCCGTCAAAGCGTTGCTCCCCGTGGGAAACCGCCCGGTGCTCTGGTACCTCCTCCGTCTGCTGCAAAAAAACAACATCAACGATATTCTCATCTCGGCCGGCCATTCGACCCAGCTCATCGAGGACGAATTCGTCAACGTCCAGGACCTGGGTGTGAACGTCAGATTCCTGGAAGACGATTTTCCCCGCGGCCCAGCCGGGTGTCTCGTTCCCCAGAAGGAATTCATCGGAGACTCCTCATTCGTAGTTCTCAGCCCGGTCTACCCGGGCAACCTGGATCTCGAGAACCTGCTCAAGCGGCATCGCGAATCGGGAAACATGGCTACCGTGGCGGTCTCGCGACTGAAACAGGGTGCCCGCGGCTGCTTCGAGACCGACTCATCGATGCGGATCGTGGGATATGTGGACTCCCCGACACCGAAAGAACAGAAATCACTGTTTCAACCCCTGGGACTATACGTTTTCGAGCCAGGCGTCCTCGACTTCATCAGCGACGAGAGCTACATGGACATCAAGGAACAGCTCATTCCTACCTTGATCGAGGAGAATCAGACGGTCAGAGCCTGCCTGGTGGCCGAGGATGTGAACAAGCTGGAGAACGTGAACGAGTACTTCGCCGCCAATCAGTCGATTTTCACGAAAGAGAACGGTCTCGATCAGCTCGGCAAGGAGCTCTCACCCGGCGTTTTCGTGCGCTCCGAAACCGAGATCGCGGCCGGAGCGGGCCTGAGTGGCCCCCTGCTGATCGGCGAGGGGACCACCATCGAGGAGGAATCGATACTCGTGGGGCCTGCCGTGATCGGCGACAACTGCCTAATCTCCAAGGGAAGCCGGATCAAGGAATCGATCCTCTGGTCGGGAACACAGCTGGGCGACGGGGCGGAGATGGAGCACTCCATCTCGTGCAGAAACACGAAAATCAAACCTGGGGCCACGATCCGCAACACCTTGGTGAACGGAAAAAAGCTCCATTTCGGAGAACTGGCCCTGGCAGGGACCTATTTCGCCCCTCTCAAGCTGGAAAGCCAAGTCAAGGGCCGCGGCCAGGTTTACGGCCTTCTCAACGCCTTCTTCAAGAGAGCGATGGACCTCCTGATCTCGGCGGTCGGTCTGATCGTGTGCGCGATCCCGCTCCTCTTCATCGCGGCCGCGATCAAGCTCGATTCTCCGGGGCCGATCTTCTACAGCCAGATTCGGCGCACAAAGGGAGGGCGGAAGTTCTTCATGATCAAGTTCAGGTCGATGGTGATCGATGCGGACAAGATGATCGACGAGATGCAGGAGATCAACCAGAGCGACGGTCCCATGTTCAAGATCAAGAAAGACCCCCGCCTGACCCGTATGGGAAAATTTTTACGGCAGACGAGCCTCGACGAGCTACCCCAGCTATTCAATGTTCTCAAAGGCGATATGAGCCTCGTCGGGCCGCGGCCGCTCGCCATGCACGAGATGAAATGGAGCCCTCGCTGGCGCGATATCCGGCTCCAGGTCAAGCCCGGAATTACCGGTATCTGGCAGATCAAGGGCCGGAGCAACAGCCAGTTCCACGATTGGATCGAAAGCGACATAGACTACGTTAAAAACCAGTCGATCGGCCTCGACATCAAGATACTGATAAAGACAGTTCTATCTGTGTGTAGAGGAACGGGAGCCTATTGATGGGCAATGATTTATGTATCCTGTTCAAAAAAAAGAACGTACTTTTCTTTTCGTCCAGATGGCCTCAATATTACGGACTGAAAGGCCGAAAAAGCCAGAGTTGGGTACGGAGACCGGTAATTGTTTAACTTGTTTTTTGAAGGATCTGTTATAGTCGGCTCCCTGCGTTCGATACCATCGATTTTGTTGTGTCCGGGTGGCTCAGGGGCCCGTACTATCCGCCCCTCATAATAGGGCAGCTCGCAAGGTCTCCAGGATCAAGTCGATCCTGCGAGGCAGAAGGAATATTAATAGGGAGAGAGAAGTGAAGGCCTGGTTTTTGACTCTTTCCACTCCGCAGATCCCCGTGGTTGCCGGCCTCGCGGTACTGGCCGCCCTGTGGCTGCCAGGTTGCTCGAGTGACGAGAACTTCATCACCGAGATCCCCATGCAGCCGCCCGCGGGCATCTGCATGGATGAATACGCCTTTCAGGTGGGCGACCAGTTCGACGTGAAGTTCTTCAATGAAGAGGATCTCGATGTATCTCTCATTGTCCGGCCCGACGGTAGGATTTCGCTCCCCCTGGCCGAGGACCTTCTCGTGGCCGGGATGACTCCCGCCGAGCTGGATGAGCTCCTCACGGAGATTTACAGAAAAAAGATCAAAAATCCTGAAATCACCATCATTCTCAACAACTTTTCAGGCCAGAAAGTGTGGATCGCCGGTTCGGTCCTCGCTCCGGGCCCGATCACTCTCACCGGCCGGATGACGGTGCTTCAGTCGATCTTCAATGCTGGCGGCCCATTGGCGACAGCCAAGCTCGATCACGTCCTGCTCCTTCGGCAGGACCACGAATTGCAGGAAACGGTCACGTACCTCATCGACATCGACAGGCGGCTGAGCGGTGAGACCACAATCGACTTCGTGCTCATGCCGTACGACGTGATCTATGTCCCGAAAACAACGATCACCAAGATCAACGAGTTTGTGCAGCAGTACATCAGCTCGATGATGCCCAATTTCTTACGTTTCGGCTTCTCCTTCTCTTACCCCTTGAAAGACAGGACCGTCAGACACGAAAACTCGAATTGACGAATGGAGGCCGGGGAGGATGTTTGCATGGGCGTGGCGGCGTCAATATCTAGAAGCTTGGCATCTGGAGGCCTGGCGTCGATTGAGCGGTTCGTTCAGTTTCTCAAAAAGAACGCGGACTTTTTCGAGGAGAAGAAATCCGCTCTCGAGAAGATATTCGACCTCAATGTAGAGCTCAAAAGGGAGCTCCGGAATATGAGTGAAGAAAAGAAAAAAATGAACCAGGAAAAAAAGAGCCCGGCCGCGGGAGGGAAGAATCTGAACGGCCTCTTCCGAGCCGACCAGATCACGGAGATCGATGTCGAGTTCCAGAAACTCAAGGACGCCGTGGTACTGAACCACAAGAAGCAGCCCGTATCCAAGGCGATCATCGTCACGGCGGAGGCCCATGGCGACGGCGCGACGACGGTGGCCGTCAATCTCGCCCTCACCCTCGCGCGGGATACGAAAAGCAAGGTTCTTCTCATCGACGGCGACATGCGGCGCCCCTCTCTGCAATCGATCTTCAGACTCGGCGACGGGTACGGCTTTTACGAGGTCGTGCTCGGAGAGGCCGATCCGGACAGGGTCGTTCAATCGACGGGATTCGACAATGTCTTCGTCCTTCCGCGCGGCTCGACAACCACCCAGCTGACACAGCTCAACATGGAGAAGCTCGACGAGGTCCTGGGCAAGTTGAAAAAGAGCTACGACTTCATCATCTTCAACTCGAGTCCCGTGAACAGATACACCGATTCGGTCGTTCTCGCCTCCCACATGGATGCCGCCATCATCGTGATGCGGGCTGAGGGTACGCGGTGGGACGACCTGGAGCGGGCCAAGAACCAACTGGTACAAAAGGGAGTGAACATCCTCGGTGTGGTGATGAACCGCCGCAAATACTTCATTCCTTCATTTATCTACAAACGATTCATTTAGAGGATGGTCATGAAGGACAAGCCTGAAAAAAACATCATCCTTTACAACTTTCTCTACACGATCTTCAAGAGGCAGAGGCTGATCATCAGTCTCACGGCGATCACCTTCATCCTCGTCGTATTCGGCACGTGGCTGTCGGTCCCCACGTGGGAAGCGTCGAGCAAGATCCTCGTGCGTTCGATGGCCCAGCAGCAGCTTTCCCTCTTCGATGACATGAGCGTGCCTGTACGGGACAGCGCCAAGGTGATCCCCGCGGCCAACTTCATCCAGGTCCTCTACAGCCGCGACCTGGCCACCGA
This sequence comes from uncultured Phycisphaerales bacterium, assembly GCA_964620445.1. Lineage (GTDB taxonomy): Bacteria > Planctomycetota > B15-G4 > B15-G4 > CAYZWU01 > CAZUHB01. Next base: position 10,978 of record CAZUHB010000065.1, on the reverse strand, counting down.
GGTAGTGGAACACTTCGAGCTCGACAAGAGGCTCGAGGAACAGAAGACCGATCCCGAGGGCGCGCGCTTCTCGATCAAGAACGGGATCAGCGCGGTGCTCACGTCGCCGTTCGCGCTTCTCAAACTGATATTGGGCGGCGATGACGATCCGCCCAATTTCAAGGAAGACGCGATCAGGGCCTTCATGGAAAAGTCCGTGAAATGCGACCTCGAGGCCGCCACCCAGGTAATCGTCCTCACCATCAGCGAGCAGAGGCCCGAGAAAGCGACGGACATCGCCAATTACATGGCAAAGGCACTCCTGGAAAAAAACATCACCATGGACCAGGACAGCTCGAAGACCGTGCTCTCCTTCACGGAAAAGCAGCTCGAAGAAGCGGTCAAGGAGCTCACGAAATCAGAAGACGCTCTCCTCGAATACACGAAGAACAACAACATCGTCAGTATCGCGGCGGAGAAGATCGCCAAGCTGGAACTGATCGCGAAGGTCGAGGAGGATCTGGGTACCGTCGACGCGACGCTGGCCGAAACGCAGGCGCGCCTCAAAGGGATCGAGGAGCAGATCACCACCCAGCGCGCTGCACTCTCGCCGGCAATGGTCGTGGCCTCGAGCTCGACCATGTCCCTGCTCGTGGAGACGCTCAACACCCTCGAGGCGAACCTGGCCGGGGCCAAGGCGCGGCTGACCACGATGGAGCAGCAGGTCGTCGATCAGTCCGAGTCGCTCACCGCGTCGATGGTGGTGTCGAGCAATCCGGTCATCTCGGCGCTCCAGGAAAGCCTGAACAACATGGAGGCCCTGCTCGCTGCCGCGAGCGAGAACTACACCTCCGAGCACGAGACGGTCAAACAGCTCGAGGCCCAGGTCGCGCTGAAACGAGAACAGCTCGAGCAGGCGGTGAGCGAGATCAAGGCGAGCGAGATGTCGGTGGCCGAAACGATCCACCGCAACATGCCGATCGACCTGTCCTCGACCATGGCATCGGTCCAGTCCCTCGAGGCTCAGATCGAGACCATCCACGCGTCGATCGACAAGGAGATGCGCGAGCACACCGCGAGCGATGTGGCCGTTCTCAACACGATCCATCGCAACATGGCGATCGATTATGCCAACTCGATGAGCTCCGTGATCGCCCTTCAATCAAAGCGGACCGTCCTCGCCCGGCAGCTCGAACAGCTCCGGGAGGAAGGGAGCCAGCTCGTGGTCAAGGAGATGGAGCTCGACCGCCTCCAGCGGGCCGTGGACTCGAACCGCGACCTCCACGCGAATCTCCTCGACAAGCACACGCAACTCCAGGTTCAGAGCGCGTTCGAGAAGGGCGGCTACGACCTCCACATCATCGAGCGCGCCGCTCTGCCCTCGGATGCCAAGAGGGATTCGCCGACTTGGTTCATCAACATCATACTCGGTTTCGCGGCCAGCGTGCTCTTGGGACTGGGCGTTGCGTTTTTCACCGAATACTGGGTCGAGAACTTCAGAATCGCCAAGGACGTCGAAAACCGAGTCGGTCTTCCGGTCCTCTGCGTTCTGGCCGACGTTCCCAAGAAGAAGTGGTCCTCCTAGCCGGCGAACTCCGGCTCGGTCGGCGCGCAGTCCGAACACCTTTCGAGATTCGACCATGACCATTGAAGAGACTGCTCCCCCAGGGCAGAACAGGAACAAGATCGTGATCATCGGCCTGGACGGGGGCACATTCGAAATCATCGACCCCCTGATCGCCGAGGGCAGGCTGCCCAACATCGCCCGTCTCATCGAAAAAGGCACGCGCGGACCGCTCCAATCGGTGATTCCGCCGGTGACCGGTCCGGCCTGGACCTCGTTCATGACGGGCAAGGAGCCGGGACGGCACGGCCTCTTCGATTTCGTCAAACCCGTCGAGGGCGGCTACGGCAGGGAGGTGGTCAACTATTCCCACATCCGGGCGCGGACGATCTGGTCGATGATCTCCGACGCCGGCCTCGACCTCGGCATCGTGGGCGTGCCCGCCACCTGGCCCCCGCCAAAGGTGAACGGCTTCGTGGTCACGGGGATGCTCACGCCCGGGACGGACGTGACCTACACCCATCCGCCCGAGCTGGCCGCGGAGATCGAGGAGAAGTTCGGCCCCTACGTCCTCGACATCTGGTGGCAGAGCTACAACCGCGGCCAGGAAGACCTCCTTCTCGACGCCCTGCACGACGTTGCGCGCCAGAGGGGAACGGTCGCGCTCGATCTGATGCAATCCCGTCCCTGGGATGTGTTCATGATGGTTTTCGAGGCGACCGACAGGATTCACCATTCTCTCTGGCACCTTCTCGATCCCGGGGCGAAGCCCGTCGGGAAGGACCTCCGCTTCCGCGAGCGCATCCTGGATATCTACTCCGAGATCGACGCCGGGATCGGCCGGCTCGTCGACGCTGCCGGACGGTCGGCGAACGTCTTCATCATGTCGGACCACGGTTTTGGACCGCTCACGGGCAAGTTCGCGATCAACACGTGGCTCGAACAGGAGGGCTTGCTGAGCTGCACCGGCTGGAACCGCCAAGCGGCCCGCAGCCGCGCGAGGGTTTCGTCCCTCGCCAAATGGCTCAACCACAAGATCGCTCCCACCGCGGCGGGACGGCTCCTCAGGAAAACCATCTCCCTCGTCAAGAAACCGAAGAAGAGCACGCCCTACAGGTTCCTCCAGTACATCGATTGGTCGAAAACCAAGGCCTACTCCGTGTCGAACACGGAGTCGGGAATCTATCTCAACCTCGAGGGCCGCGAACCCCAGGGGATCGTGAAACCGGGGCCCGAGGCCGAGGAACTCAAGAAGGTCATCATCGACAAACTGCAGCAGATCAGGCATCCGGACACGGGCGAGCAGCTCGTCCCGCCCGACCGGGTCGTGCCGCGCGAGAAGATCTATGACGGGCCTTTCGTGGACAGGGCGCCCGACGTCCTCTTCTTTCTCAAGGATGGCGAATACCCTGTCGACGTGAATCTCGATCCCGAGATCTTTCAGCCCGCGAACTGGCGGACCGGTTCAGGCTCGCACAGGATGAACGGGATCTTCTGCGCCAGCGGCCCCGACATCAAGCCGGGGCTCGAGCTCGAACTCCCCCGTATCATCGACATCGCGCCGACCATACTCGGTCTGCTCGATCTGCCCATCCCTTCCGATATGGACGGGGCCGTTCTGCGCGAGATGCTGACCGACGACGCCCTGGGCGCTCATGGTTTCGCAACGGTCGAGGTGGACGAGAAAGCTTTCGACGACGAGGCCCAGGATTTCACCGAGGAAGAAGCCGCGCGCGTGGAAAAGCAGTTGAAAGACCTGGGGTACCTTTAATACCCTTTGGCGCTTGAAGACAACCGGGCGCTTGAAGACAACCGGGCGCTTGAAGACAACCGCGTGCTCGGAGTCGACCGTAACGGTCGGGGCCGGCAGTTTCGATGACCGCGCCCGGATCGATCGATGCGTGGATGCGCTGAATCGGCGGGCCTTTGATTTTTTGTCTTTCATTTTTTTCAGAGGAGCGTCTTTTTGAGCGCCACAGGTAGCAAGGGAATCCTCCGGGGAGCATTGATCCTCGGCATCAGCAAAATACTCGCCCGCTTCCTGCGCTACCTGCTTTTGATTGTCATTCTATCCACCTTTGGAATGAAAGAGGCGACCGACGCTTACTTGATCGCCCAGACGATAACGCTCCTCTTCCTGACCCTCGCCGACAACGTCTTCAACTACACTCTGATTCCGGTCCTCTCCAAAGAGAGCGAGGAGAACGGCGAAAAGGAGGCACGCGCACTGGCCAGTTCGTCCCTGGTCTACATCAACCTTCTGCTCTTTTGCATATCCCTCGCGATCTTCATGCTGGCCGACATACTCTCCGTGTGTCTTGCACCCGGTCTGCCTCCGGAATGGCAAAAGACTCTCGCCGTCCTCTTCCGCATCATCTCGCCGGTCCCGGTCCTCTCCGGATTGGGAGCCGTACCGGCGTGCGTCCTCTACACGGAGCGTCGCTTCACGCTGCCGAGCGTGACTTTTCTGTTCTATGGCACGTCGTCGATCTTGTCGGCCCTGCTCTTCGCCAGCCTCCTGGGGATCAAGTCGATCCTCATGGGCGCACTGTTCGGAGTCTTCCTCCAGGCCGTGGTCCTCGTCACCATTCTGATGAAGGAGGGCAAAATCTCCTTCTCCTTTAAGCGGCACAGGAGTCTGTCGACCGTTTTCAAGCTGACCGGCCCCGGGCTTCTGGCTACGGTTCTTGCCAACCTTAATCTCCTTATCGACAAGCTATTAGCCACCACCATCGGCGCGGGATCAGTCACGGCCCTCATGGCGGCGATCCGGTTCGGTCAGCTCCCCTACGTGCTCCTCGTGGCGCCCCTGGGCAGTGCAATGCCCCATCTCTCGGAGATGTCGGCGGCGAACGACTTCGACGGGATGCGGGCCTTCGTGCGCCGTATTTTCGGGCTCCTCGCGTTCATGGTCTTTCCCGCCATGGTTTTTCTCCTACTGCTGCGCGAGCCGTTTATCGCGGTGCTCATCGGGTACGGCGAGGTCACGCCCGAAAATCTGGAAGTCACAACGGGAGCTGTCTTCTTCATCTTGTTCGGGCTCTTCTTCCTCGCCCTGAACGGTTTCACGCGGAGCGTGTTCTTCGCGCTGCGCGACGCCAAGACCCCCTTGCTGGTCACGGCGCTGGGCTGCATCATGAACCTGGGAATGGACCTTCTCTTCATGCAATGGATGGGGTTGAACGGCATCGCGCTCGCCAAACCATGCCTGTTGCTGATCAATGCCATGATCCTTTTGGTGATCCTCCAGAAAAAGATCGGAGTTCTCGACTGGCGCGAAATCTGTTTCCAGTCGCTCCTCCGGATCACCGCCGCCGCATTGGCCGCCGGCGGAATTGTGCATCTCGTCATGGTTTATGGGCCAGCAATCTGGGGGCAAAACCGATATATTCTAGTAGCGGCCGGTCTTCTGGCCGGTGTTTGCGTTTACCTGGGCGCGTGCGCTATATTCGGGGTACGCGAGATCAAGGAAATCTCCGCTCTGATCGGACGCAAGCTGGCTCGGAAAAAAGGAACGACCTCTTGATGGAGTCCACATGCTGCTGACGTGGGGCATGGCCATACTGGGGATCCTGACATTTGTCCTCGCATTTGTCTTCGAGCCCCTCCTGGGAATCGGGTTGATCTTCGCGATCGCGTGCGGGGTCGTTCTCGCGTGGAAACCGATCCTCGGCACCCTGGGGTATGTCTTCACTTTCGGATGGGTGGCTTTCTTCAACCTGCCCATCACCCAGGAAGGGCTCAAGATGTCGAGCGTCATCCTCCTCGCCACGCTCGCCATGGTCTTCACTCTCATGGTCATCCGGCGGGACTGGAGCCTCTTCAGAATCCCCTTCAGCCGGCCCGAACACGTCTTGCTCCTCTTGTTCTACACGATCTGCATCGTTTCGATCATAAAGTCCGACAACGTGGAGCAGGCGCTCAAAGACCTCAAGATGTTCAGCTACTGCTTTCTGGCTTACTTTCTCGTTCTCTACACCGTGAAAAACGTCAAAGAGATCGACCTGATGGTATTGACCGCGGCCGGCGCCGGGATCGCGATCGGTCTCTTCGGCCTGATGGAGATCAACGGGGACAGCATCTACGTCAAGCTGGGCAATCGATCGCTCCTCGGGGCGCAGCTCGGCGACACGATCGAAAAAACGAGCATGAAGCGGATCAACGGAATGGCCGCTGACGGTGACCTGCATGGCGGCTACATGGGCATGATGTGCATGATGGTGGTCTACTTCTTCTTCAGGTCGCGCTCGATCTGGCTCAAGGCGCTCCTCATCGCACCGATCGGCCTCTGCTTCGTGAATGTGTTCGGCGCCGCGGCGCGCGGGGCCGTTCTGGGATTCTCGATCATGTCCCTGGTCTGGTTCATCGCCTGGGACGGCAAACACAAGTTCGCCAAGGCCGCGGTGGTTGTGGGACTCGGATTCCTGGTCGTGAGCACCCTTGTGACGACCACCGACCTGCATATCGAAAGGGTCTATTCCGAGCCACGGGGAGTGGCTGCCAGGACGATCGACCTGCGACTCAACGATTTCAGGATCAGCCTGTACATGTTCAACGACGATCCTTTTCTGGGCAAAGGGCCGGGTGGTTTCAAAAACGAGTACCGCGACTACGCATACCGAACCTCACCGACGGCGCGAAAAATCTTCATTCCCGACTCCCTCAATCTTTACACAGAAGTCCTTGTCAATACAGGTATTATCGGAGCAGCCACGTTCACCCTCTTCCTCATCTTCATCGTGAAGCGGCTGCTGACCATGCTCATTCGCCTGCGCGGAACACCGCGCGCACTGGCTCTGAGCCTCTTTGCGGCATTCTGCGGGTACTCGGTCTTCGTCTGCACGAGCGGCCACCTGGTCGACCAGGTCTACTGGTTTCCGGTGATCGCCACCTCCGCGCTCCATGAGGTCATGGCACCGAGGCTCTATGGTTCGAAACGGGCACGCGAATCATCGGAAACACCTGAAGAGCAAGCACTCGCCACCCCCCTGCTGCAACCGCAGCAGAACTGATCGCCTGCGCGACAGGGGTTTTTCATCGGTTATCCGTACAATTACTCATAAAAAGGTGTAAATTCTTTGACCTCATTCAGGAAAGCGCGTATATATTGATTTCTTGCTCTCTTTGATCGACATGCCAACCCTCGGGAAGCCAGACGGTCCGAATCGTACGCGTTTCGGACCATCCCGGGATGATTGAACCGGTTGATACACCGGGCTATGAATAGGCACACTGGTGGCTCGTGGGACATTGCCCGGGAGCAAACGAAATCGACCTGTTTCCCCCCATTGCCGAAGAATACAGGCGTCGTAACGAGGAGTTTGTAAGAGGCGCAGTGTGTCTCCTTGCAAAAGACAGGACGGGATGGTATTTGCACGGGTCGAAACGACAACTCGCCGAAATGAGGCGGGGTTACGGTAGAGGTCCCGCTCTGTGGCGACTTCCGATTAAAACCTTTAAAAATGAGATCGAGATGACGATATCTCGATAACGGATTGCCTTTCGACCATTCGGTTCCGAAGGCGGCACTCACGGAGAAAAGTATGAGCGCTCCCAGGCTTATGATCATAGAACTGGACGGGGCCACCTGGACGGTGATGAAGCCCCTTCTCGACAGAGGAGAGCTTCCCAATTTGAAGAGGCTGATCGACCGCGGCGCGTCGGGAGTTCTCATGTCCGACCCTCCGACGATTTCCCCCAAGATCTGGACGACCATCTTCTCCGGAAAAGCGCCCGAAAAACACGGCATCCAGTTCTTCGGAGCCTCATCGAAGATGCTGCGCGCCAAGCGGATCTGGGATATTCTCGGCGATCGAGGATACACGGTCGGCACCTTCGGCACACTGGTCACCTGGCCCCCCCACCCGGTCAACGGCTTCATGATCCCCAGCATCTGCGCGCTCGGCACCGAGACCTTTCCCGAGGAGTACCAGTTCTTCCAGGAGATGTCTTTGAGCGAGCGGAAGAAGTGGAAGGACACGCACGGGCGGATCCTCGCCATCTGGGAATCGATCGGGCTCGGCCTGAAGCTCCTGCGACACGGCACCTCCCTGGGAACGATGTTCAAGGGAGCGGCCACCCTGCTCCGGAACAAGCTGATGAAGCCGGGCATGCTCGAGCGCTACTACAGGATGGTCTTCCTCCACCTCGAGATGGCAACCGGATTGCTGCGCCACCTGCTGCGGAAGCACCAGCCCGATTTCTGCACCTGGCATATCCATACCTGCGATTCGATCGCCCACAGATACTGGGCGTTCCACGAACCGGAGCCCTTCCAGGGCAAGGTCGACCAGAAAATGATCGACAGCCTGGGACACGTGATCACCGACTCGTACCGCGTGTCGGACAAGGCGATCGGCAGGATTCTCGAGGGGATTCCCGAAAGCACCAACGTCGTTGTGGTTTCCGATCACGGCGGCGAGGCGATGCCCGAGGCGATCAATCCCTACTCGGCCAAGATAGACGTCATGCTCGACATCCTCCAGCTGACGAACAAGGTGGTCGTGGCCCGTTTCGGGCCGGGCGTGCACGTCAAGTTCAACGAGAAGGATCGCGAGCTGCAGGATCTCACGGAGAAACGCCTCTCCGAGGCCCGCGTCGTCGAGACCGGCGATCCTGCCTATTTCGTCAAGCCCTTCGGCAACACCCTGGTGGTGACCAAGCCGAACGAGCGCGCAAACGTGGAAGCGATCCACGACGATTGCCACATCTCCTTCGGCGAACTGGGCGAGTACAAGCTGACCGACATCAACGTGAAACTCGACATGCAGATGTCGGGCTGCCACGCCGACGAGGGCATCCTCATCATGGCCGGGCCGAACGTCAAGAAGGGATTCGAGCTCCCCATGACGTCGGTGCGAGACATCACTCCCACGATGCTCACCCTGCTCGGAGAGGCGGTGGGCAAGGACATGGACGGCCAGGTCATCGAGAACGCCATGGAGCCCGCCTTTCTCGACGAGAAGGGGGTCCACTACATAGACACCTACGAAGATGGAACATACGACGATATTGAAGACGAGGAAATCGATCACGAAAAGCTCAAGGAACGGCTGGCGCACCTGGGTTACCTGTAGAGAGGCCGTGCTATCATGAATGCGCCCGCAGCAAAGGGAAACAAGACAGTCGTCTTCGGCCTCGACGGCGCCACTCTGAACTGCATCCGGCCGATGGCGGCGGCGGGACTCCTTCCCAACATGGCGCGGCTCATGGACGAGGGCTGCTCGGGAGAGCTCAGGTCCACGATTCACCCGATCACACCCCAGGCCTGGAGCTCTTTCCTCACCGGTATGAATGCCGGCCGCCACGGCGTGTTCGATTTCACCCGGCGCCGCGCCGGGACCTACGAGCTCGAGTTCATCAACGCCAGCAAACGCCAGTCGGAAAGCATCCTGTCGATCATGTCCCGCCACGGGAAGACGGCGGGCGCCATCGCCGTGCCCTTCACCTTTCCGCCCGAAAGGCTGGAGCGGGGCTTCATGCTCTCGGGCCTCGACTCGCCTGCCGAGGACAGCCGATCGGTGGAGCCGCCCGAGATCTACGACGAGATCAGGGCGAAGTTCGGCGCTTACTACATTCACCTCGGATCGCCCGTGGGCCGAAAGAACGATCCCGAGGCCCTCTGGCGCGACATGGAGCGCGAAGACCGGAACCGCACCGATGTGAGCCTCCACCTGATGCGCACCCGGCCCTGCGATCTGTTCATCACCGTTTTCAACAACGTGGACCGCATCCAGCACAATGACTACGACCTCGATGCGGACGCGGCTCTCAGGGAGGGGCGTATTCCCGGGAAGGGCCACCTGGTCAAGGCGTATCAGAACGCCGATATCCAGCTCGGCCGCATTCTGGACGCGCTCGACGAGGACACCACGATCCTGATCATCTCCGACCACGGCGCGGGCCCGATCCGGAAGGTCTTCCATCTGAACAACTGGCTCGAAACGGAAGGCCTCCTCTCGATGCGCCGCGAGGGCCGGATGGTGTCGGCCGTGCGCGGTTCGCGCGAGCTCTCCAAGAGGCTCATGCCCAGGTGGATGAAGAACTTCATCAAGAGCCGCCTCGGCCGGATGCAGGAGAAGATCGAGTCCTTTGTCTTTCTCTCGCGCATCGACTGGAGTCGCACCAAGGCGTACGGCCTCGGCATGTACGGCAACATCCACATCAACCTGAAGGGGCGCGAACCGGAAGGTACGGTCGAGAAGGGCACTGAGTACGAGACGGTGCGCGAGGAGATCATCGCCAAGCTGATGGCCCTCGCCGACCCGGATACGGGCGAGCAGGTGATCGAGCGGATCTGGCGCCGCGAGGAGATCTACGACGGCCCTCTCACCGACGTGGCCCCCGACCTCCTCATCGGCTGGAAAGACTACGCCTATTACACGTCGGTCTCGTCCGACGCGGCCAGAAGCTCCATTTTCACCGGTTGCGGCAACATCGATGCCTCCGATTTCGTGCACCAGGGCACCCATCGCCTGGCGGGCACCCTCATCGCCCGCGGCCCCCACATCAGGAAAGGCATCATCGAGGGAGCCAGGCTGCTCGACTCGGCGCCCACCATGCTCTACCTGGCGGGCCTTCCCATTCCGGAGGATATGGACGGCCGCCTGCTCGAAGACCTCTTCGAACCCGAATACCTCGAGCGCAATCCGCCCCGATTCGATGGGGTGACTCACGACGTGGATGAAGATGATTTTTCCTACAGCGAAGAAGAAGCCAAGGATGTGGAGGAAAGGCTCAAGGGACTTGGCTATCTCTAAAGAGAAGGGAGACCGGCCTTGAAGGTCATGATCGCATATCCGCCGCTCGAGGGTAAGGGCAGCCCCATGCTCACCCAGAACCGGCAGTTCCAGTGGTACCACGTGGGATCGTACATCTTCCCCGTGGTCCCGGCTCAGGCCGCCACGTTGCTCCAGCAGGAAGGCTGCGATGTCGTCTGGATCGACGCCATCAGCGAGCAGATAGACAGGCCCGCTTTCGACAAGATGTTCAGCGAGGCCAAACCCGACCTCATCGCCATCGAAACCAAGACTCCCGTCGTGCGCCAGCACTGGCAGATCCTGGCCGATCTCAAGGAACTGGTTCCCACGTGCAAGACCGTTCTCATGGGCGACCATGTAACTGCCAAGCCGGAGGAATCGTTTGAAAAGTCATGCGTCGATTTCGTGATCACCGGCGGCAACTACGACTTCATGCTCCTCGGCCTGGTGAAGCACCTCGAGGAGGGCGCTCCCCTGCCGCCCGGTTTCCGATTCCGCGAAAACGGCGCGAGCGGTTCGACAGGCGCGTTCAAACTCGAGAACGATCTGAACACGCTCCCCTTCATCGACCGCAAATTGACCAAGGCCCATCTCTACGGCGAGAAGTGGAAGAAGTACGATCCCTTCTACTACACCATGGCGGGCCGCGACTGCTTCTGGGGCAAGTGCGCCTTCT
>CAZUHB010000064.1:13632-30756 GCA_964620445.1 uncultured Phycisphaerales bacterium | reverse complement strand
AAAATTCACATGTAATTACCCCGAATTAACTGGTATCATTCTCGGGGGCAGGTCACCGTCTCTTTCAACCATTGGTGTACCGAACGCGGAACGGAACTGTGAATACCCACTGCCTGTACGGCACCTCGGGCAGCACCGAATCACAAAGATAGGCGGCCCTGTCCGCCATGCGCCGGCCGCCGCAGGATGGGCAAAAGCCTCTACCCTTGCACGAGAAGGCCACGATTCCGTCCCGGCCGCACTCCATGAAGCTTCGGAGCTCTCTTCTCACGAATCCCGGCCAGTTTGCACCTCCCTCCCCGCCGTCCACCCGCGCCAAGAAGGTCTCGAGGTGTTCCTGGAGCACACGGTAAAGCGGCGTGGTCTCGGGCTTTCTTCTCCGGTAGGCGGGGCCGGGTGGAGGACGGATCGATCTTGCGCAGCGGGATCATTGCCCAGTGCGAGCTCGGTGCGGGCACCAATCCTGACACGGCTTACGCGGTGTTCGACGAGTGGGAGAAAGTTCGCGCGTGATGTCATGCGCGGCGCACTGACAGGGACGAGAATCGAGAAAAATATCCGGAAATGCGCCTGTAACTGATATCCTGACAGCTCAGCCCAAGAAGGAATACTCCGTCGGATTCAACCCACCCTGTTCGAGGAGGAAAAGCGATGAGAAACACAAAATACAAATTTGGCCGGCCCCTGCACGGCCTGATCTGGATGGCGCCCCTCTTTTGTCTCGTCCTCTGTTTCGCTCCGGGCGCAACCGCCCAGGACGAGATGGAGCGCAAGCTCGCGGCAGCGAAAAAAGAGATCCACCTTCTTCTCGAGAAAGCGGAGAAACTCGAGCAAGCGGGCGAACGGGAGAGAGCCGCCGAGCTCAGACACAAGGCCGAGGACCTGCGCGCCTGGCTCGAAGATGCCAGCGGCCGGGTGGAGCGTGAACAGGACCGAGGGCGCGGCGAACTGGAAGAAATCCTTCATGGGCTCGAGTACGGCATGGTGGCGCTCGAAAAGCTCGGCCGCCACGAGGAGCTCGCCATGCTCGCGCGGGTGGCCGACGATGTCCGCGCCGAGATCAAGGGGCGCCGGAAAGAAGAGCGGGACCGCACCGAGCGGGAGATCGGCCTCCACCAGATCGAGGTGATGCGCATCGCCATGAAGGCCCTGCTCGAGGCGGACCGCCACGACACGGCCGAGATCCTCGAGCACGCGATCCACGCCCGCGAGCTGGCCATGGAGGGCCGCCGCGACGAGAAAGCGATGGAGATCCGCAAAAGCGCGCCCGAGCTCGGCGTTCAGGTGGAGATCCTCATGTACGCGGGCGACCTCTGGGACGAGTTCGGCCACGAGCGCAAGGCGGCCGAAGTGCGCGAGCTGGCCGCGGTTTTTAGCAGGAAACTCGAGCGTCAGAAAGACGCGCACGCCCGGGGTGAGACGGAAGCCGACCATGCGAGGCGCCAGCTCGAGATCATGAAGGCCGCGCTCCACGTACTCAAGGAAGGAGGCAAGAAGGACGCAGCCGAAATTCTCAAGCGCGCGATTCAGGCGAGGATCGTCGACCTCGAGGAGATGAAGAGCCTAGAGGCCGTCATCGTGCGCGAGCGGAAACCGCCTCTCGAACAGCAGGTCGAGGCCCTCGGCCTGGCATCGAGACTCTGCCGCGAATGGGGAAAGGAGGAGAGGGCCCGCGCCATCGCAGGCCTTGCCGAGCAGATGTGGGCTCACCGTCAGAGCCGAGATACCGATCAACCGAGCGCCGAGGCGCGCCGCATCAGGGAGCTCGAAGAGAAGGTGGACCGGATGGCGCGGCAGATCGAGGAGTTGAGACGCGCGCTCCGCGAGGTTCAGCGGAACAAGTGACCGCCCCGGAACACCGACAGAGGATCAAGAGCGCCCTCGCCTTCGAAAGGCCCGACAGCCTGCCGTGCCACGAGACACCCTGGGAGCAGACCCTGGCCGCGTGGCGCGCGCAGGGCCTGCCCGACGATGTCTCCATCGAGGATCACTTCGGGTTCGATCTCTCATTCATGTTTCTCGACACCTCTCCGCGATTCGAGCAGAAGATCTTGAAGCGCGACGGGGGCATGATCACCTACGAGGACCGTTTCGGATACACCCTCGAAAAGGCCGAGGGGATCTCGTCGACGATCGATTTCCAGGAGCACAGGACCGCGAGCCCGGAAGCGTGGGATGCGATCAAGCCCCGTTTTGTACTCGACACTGATCCGGCCGAGCCAGCGAGGGTCGACGACACCTCCTATTTCGGACACTTCGCCCCCTACCCAACGTGGGACGAGGCGCGCCGCAAGTACGACCGCCTCCGCGAAAAGGGCCGGTACATGCTTTTCATGTTCTACGGACCGTGGGAAGCCACGTGGCGCCACCGGGGAATGGAGAACCTCCTCTTCGACACGGCTGAAGACCCCGAATGGGTGCGCGACATGGCCGACACCTACCAGGACCTGGTCGTCGCTGTTCTGGCGCGTTGTCTCGACGAGGGCCTTCGGCCGGACGGGATCTTCGCGGCCGACGACCTCGGCATGACCACGGGCCCGCTCATCGCACCGCGCTCCTGGCGCGCGCTCTTCAAGCCGGCCGTGGCCCGGCTCGGCTCGTTCGTCCGAAAAGAGGGGATCGATTTCTGGATGCATTCGGACGGCGCCATCGAACCGCTCATCGACGATCTTGTCGACTGCGGCGTCCAGGTGCTCAACCCTCTCGAGGTCAAGGCCGGAATGGACACCGTCGGTCTGCGCAAGCGTTACGGCAGGAACCTCTCCTTCTTCGGCAACATCGGCGCGGCCGCGATGGCCGGACCGCAAAGCGTCATCGAGGAAGAACTGGAGCGCAAGATTCCGCTCGCCCGCGAAGGGGGTTTCATCATGCACTCCGATCACTCCTGCCCGCCCGACGTTTCTCTCGAACGATACACGTGGATTCTCGAGCGGGCCCGGGCGATCTTTGCGCGGCCCGCCGGAAGATGACTCCCCACGAGCGCCGATTGCGCTGGAAGACCTCCTCCATTTCGGCCAGGTGACGAAATGTCAAAATATACCGATCTTGCACTGAATCGGCGCAAATGACCGGAAAATTCAACATCAGGGAACGACCTCGACGTCCACCGTATTCGATTGGAAGTCGTAAGGAAGCTCCGTGGTAAAGGCGAAAGTCATTATCTCTCCGACCCAAGGCGCGGGGATCGCGTTTGGCTGCACATCGAGAGTCGCGGTCATCTCACCATTCCAATCGAACCACCCTCTGAAATCGTCAAAGGTCGTGTAGTTGAAATATTTCAGAATGTATTCCGTGAATACATCTCTGTTCAGGGGAAGTACATTGCCCCCGGGCAAAACGGTTCCGGGAGATGTTCCCGATATAGACCCCAGAAGGAAATACCGCCTTCGCTCATAACCATTACCGGCGCGAAGGTCGAAGGTTACCTGTCCACCCAAGGACTGGGAGATCACGTTCGCGCTGTTCCACAACGAGTTTATCGTCAACTGACCGGCATCGTACAGGTTGTTCTGTTCGTTGGATTCTGTGACACTGTCCTGCCAATCGGCGTACCCCAGCAGAAACCAGTTTCCCGGATTATCACCCACGGCGATCGGAAAGTTGGTACCTGTAAAAGTGTCACCCGGGTTCAGGGTCGGAACGGTCTCCTCCCCGAGAAAAATGTCGTCGGGATCGAAAGTTGAGTTTTTCGACAAGAAGAAGCCGACCTGGGATGATCCGCCCGGAGCGCCGCCAATATTTTCAACAGTATAGGTCACCGCGATGTTAGTGTTTGGATCTACAGAACTCGGATCGAAAACCATCGTGCTGATGACCAGATCCGAGAACGGACCGGATTGGTCATGGTAGTAAGCGCCCATGTCGTTTCTTGTTCCGTCCGGGTCATTGTATTGCTGATCCGGATCTCCCGCATCGATACATGGGGAGGCCGCCTGAAGTTCGTATTGCCCGATTGATGGGTTGACGAAAAGAGGGTTATGGTTAACGATATCGTCGCCGATCATACCCGAACCCCAGTGAAGTGCACAGTTGAGTTCGATGTAGACAAGATTTTGCGCTCCATACAGGTCCGAATAACTGATCCAAACCTCTGACGGTGAGTACAAATCGCCGATCCAGAGTTCGGGGCCGGTTGGTGCGGTGTTCTCCCAGAGAATGGAGTTCTTGATAGTGGCATCGGAATCATGACAGTGGATCCCCCCGCCGTTATTCGCCGTATTGAATGCGAGAGTGCAATTGACGATCGTGGGAGCGGCTCCGTTGCTACAGCGGATTCCACCACCATCGGCGGCAGCCCAGTTTTCGGCAATGAGATTGTACTCGATGACTGAGGTCGAGCCAGCGCAGGTGATTCCACCTCCGTGACCGGAACTGGTGTTCATTGTAATCACATTGTACTTGATGTCGGGCGATGAATCGTCACAGCAAATTCCGGCACCCTCTCCAGCCGAATTGTACGAAATTGTATTACCAGAAACCTCCGATGTATATTCAGACGAACGGAAGTAGATTCCGGCACCGTCGTTGTACAAGATTTCGTTATTCGTGATTTCCGGGGAAGATTGATCGCAGCAGATTCCGCCTCCCATGGGGGCAACATTATTTGTAATCCAGTTGTCATTGATGGGCGAGACGGAATCATAATTAGTGCAGTAGATTCCGCCTCCTCTACCGGAAGAGTTGTTCGAAATATCGTTGGATTCTATATCGGGTGAAGCTGAATAGCAGTAGATTCCACCTCCTTCGTCGGCCGAGTTTCCGATAATACTATTATCAGCAATAACAGGATCGGAGCCGTTGTAACACGAGATTCCGCCACCGTATTGCGCGAGGTTGTTTGTAATCGTATTGCCTGTAATGATGGACACGGGATTGTGATAGCAGTAGATCCCGCCTCCCACGTCGGTTGCCGTGTTGTCTGAAAGTATGTTGTTTGTTATCGCGAGTGACGAATAATCGTAGTAGATCCCGGCACCATCGTTGGAAGAATTGTATGAGATATCGTTGTTGTCAATTATCGCCGAGGAATTGACGCAATAGATTCCACCGCCTTTGTAGGTTGCATTATTCAACGTAATCGTGTTGTCCATGATGGTCGGGGAAGATCCTGGGCAGTAGACTCCGCCTCCGTCCGGCGCAAGGCCATTGGTCAGTGTGAAGCCATTGATTACGGAATCTGTTCCTTCATTATTGATAAACATCACGACCGGATAATTCTGATTGCCATCTATGGTCGTTACAGTTGCGCCTTGCTCACTTTCTACGGTGATCGCCTTTCCGAGAAATGTGATATTCTCGATATAAGTTCCTGGCTTTACAATGACAGTGTCGCCGTTAAAGGAGGCGCTGATCGCTTCCTGAATCGTCTGGTAGTCATCGGGTACGTATATAGTCGAAGAGAGAGATGTGGAGCAGAGAATGACTATTCCAAAAAACACGAACGAAAATTTCATTATAATTCCTCCCTCGGGTTGAAGAAAAACATTCGTGAGTCTTGTGAAGCTGTCCCTATACTCGTGTCCCAATCGAGATTCACGGCAATGTAGCAGATATTTCCAGGCTGCGCTACAGAAAATAGTCGGTGCGTCACCGGAAGCCACGATGATTCCATCTCGCATGGCTTGACAGGCCGCTGTATAAGTCAATTCGGCTGCGGCCGGCCCTTTTCTCCGATCTCTGCGTTACGAAATCCTCGACGAATCGACCGATTCGCCTCCGGTTTCGCGCCTTGATCTCGAACAAAATGACTCGGCCTCGCTTTCGAAGCACTTTTTCAACGGCCTGCTAACAGCGGATGGAAGTCCACGGAGCCTGTCCTGCTTTCACGGGAGAAAACCCCGTCTACCACCAGAGCATGGAAATGAGGAGTCATATGCCCCGCAGTGCGAAGGGCCCAGCCCTGGTCGGCGCGCCTTGCGGCATAAAAGCGACATCACAGCGCGGATGAATATCCTTTTTATCTGCGCGCAGAGCTCAATTCGACACCACCCATTCCCCGCCTCCCCATGTGGGCTTCCGTTGGGTACGATCCAGGGTAGATCATGGTCTTCATGGATGGCTTTGAAATGCGCTTCATCGCTGCCAAGTCGAGGCTTTGTCAAGACGACGCCCGCACCGGGATCGAAGATAGAAAAGTTGCATATCCCGGGAAAACCGCTTACGCTCCTATCGGTGAAAATCTGCCCGCAATCGTCCGGAGTCGAGCTCATTTGGTGATACGGACAACCCGTAAAGAAGACGACAAGCGGCTCAATCGCAGTGAAAGACCTCCTCCATGTCGGCCCACCACTCCCCCTCGGCGCAGCCTTTCAGCGGTGTCTGAAGCGGTTTGCACACATCCCACCACTCCTGGGTCGTGGGATCGGCGGCCATGGCCGCCATGTCGCCGTCGAAATCATCGCCCACGTACTCGAAATAGGCGAAGAGATAGTGACGCCCGTCATCGAGCTTTTGCAGGTAGATCGAGTAGTTGCGGATATTGCAGTCCTTGATCTTCTTCAGGACACCGGGCCAGACCGCGGCGTGGAGTTTCTTGTACTCCTCGATCTTCTCTTCTTTCAAT
This sequence comes from uncultured Phycisphaerales bacterium, assembly GCA_964620445.1. Lineage (GTDB taxonomy): Bacteria > Planctomycetota > B15-G4 > B15-G4 > CAYZWU01 > CAZUHB01. The sequence continues at coordinate 24,194 of CAZUHB010000064.1, read as the reverse complement.
CCGATGACCCACCCGTAACGTTTCATGGCACGCTCCTTCCTCAGATCTTCTCGTCATGCTCTCCCAGGTCCAGCGGATAGGTCCCGTGCTCGCGGACGAGTTTGACAATGAAATCGTAAGTCTTCCCAGAAACATCGGACGGCACCGAGTGGTCCGACTGGAAGATGTAGCCGCCCCCCTTTGCGGCATTCAGTTTCCGGAGCACCTCGCCGCGGATCGCGGCCTCGTCCCCCCTGGCCCACACCCGGATGTCGCTCCCCCCGCAGAAGGCGATCTCGCGGCCGTACTCCCTCTTCAGCTCCACGCAATCCATGCCGGCCTTGGTCTCGAGCGGGTTGTACGCGTCGATCCCGATCTCGACGAAATCGCCAAAGACCTCCTTCACGTTGCCGCAGCCGTGATAGATCACGGGCAGGCCCTCCGCGCGGCAGAGGCCGGCCATCGCGTCGACCCAGGGCTTGAAGTACGCGCGCCAGTAGGCGGGCGAAAAGAAGAGCCCCCGGCCGTAAGCCATGTCGCCCCAGATCACGAATCCGTCGAGAAGCCCCTCGGCGGCCCGGAGCGCCGCGCGCGTGCATTCCACGTAGAACTCGCCGATCCGGTTGATCGCTTTCCCCATGCGGTCGGGATAGAGCCCCATCCACAAGAGCGTGTTCTCCTGGCCCACGAGCCGGGTGAGGCACTCGGAACACTCGATCACGCTCCCGTACACGGGAAAGTCGGGGCGGAGGCTCTTCACCGTGTCGACCCAGGGCGGTGTGTTGCGCGCGAAACCGTCTCCCACCCCGGCGATCTGGTTGTCGCCCGCCTCGAAGTAGCGGCGCGGATCACTCGGATCATCGAACGCGAAGGATTCCAGCTTCTCGATCGAGTCCGTGTCCCAGCTCATCTGCTCCGGCATTGGGAAATCGAACTTCTTGCGGAGCGTGGTCTCGAAACCGGTCTTGATCACCACCTCGGCGCTGCTCTCGTGAATCGTCTCGAACGCCTTGATGTGAGGATCCATGTTGGGAACGGTCACGATCCAGTCGAGGTCGTAGTGGTGATAGGGGCTCGCATCGGGCGCAAGATCCAGTTCCTCGCGCCAGCGCTCCACGAAACCGCCCCAGTAGAAGTCGCTGATCGGCACGCGGTCCGGTTCCTGGTGGCTCAGCGCCCTGGTCATCCGCTCCAGCTTGGCGAGCGTGGACTTCGAGCGCTCCGATCGGTTCGAAGAATGGTGCGTCATTTTCTCTCCCTCACCACTGGGCGGGCATGTAGTTCTCCACGTCGTCCTTCGTGATGATGTGCTTCGGCAGGTAGTTGACGGGATCGATCGTCTCGCCGTTGAACCACCTCACCGCCGTGTAGAGCGCCAGGGCTCCGTCGCCCTCGGCCGACTGGTAGCTGATGGCCAGGGCATCGCCCTCTTTGACCGAATCCATGCCGGTCTTGCTGTTTCCGGCGGCCACGATCACCACGTCGTCCCTGCCCGCGTTCCGCAAGGCCTCGAGCGCGCCCGTCATGCAGAACCCGTCGCCCGCCAGGATCAGCCCCTCGAGCTTATCGCCGAACTTGGTCAGCCAGGCGGAAACGAGCTGCATCGTGCCCTCCGCTTCCAGGTTGGCCGTGTCCATGGTGAGGAGCTCCATGCCGGGCGCGTACTCCACGAGCTCGGTGATCGGCGCAAAGGTGCGCGCGAAGAAGGGCGAACTGCCCGGCATGTGGCGCACGATGGCATACCCCCCCTTCTTGCCGAGCGCGTCGGCGAAGCGCCGTGCCAGCATCCGGAACTGTCCCCAGTCGTCCGGCCCGGACCAGGCCAGGCAGTAGCGCATCGCCTCGTCGCACGGAATCGTGTTCGACGTGATGCACGGAATGCGCGACCTGTTGATCCGCCGCAAAAGAGGGGTGCACGCCGTGGCATCGACAGGAGCGAAGATGATCATGTCGGGCCGCTCGTTGATCGCCTGGTCCGCCTGCTGCGCCTGCAGGTCCACGTTCCAGTTGCCGTTGAAGATCTTGATCTCCATGCCGAAGAACTCGGCCACCGTTTCGAAACCCCTCACGTAGGAGGTCCAGTACGGGTGGTCGCCCGCCTTGAGCAGCACCACCTTCTTTCCCGAGGGCCCATCCCCGGGCGACGCCGGCATGGGGGCCTTTGTCACCTTCCACCCCGCGTACTCGATATCCCACCAGTGCCCGCTGACCGTTTCGGGGAGGGCTTTCGGATCGGCCGGCCGGGGAGGAATCCGCTTCTTGTCGACCTTCGGCAGGATGTAGGGCTGGCCGTCCGTGCCGCGGAGCGCGAAGATGTCCCTTCCGCCCGGCTGGGTCACTGAACCGCCGCCGCCTTGCAGAGCGACCCTCTCCTCGTGGATGAAGTACATGGCAAAGATGGCCACGATGCCCACGACCGCTGCCAGGGTCACGCAGACGATCGCGAAACGGTCCTTGCTGCTCATCTCGTCCTCCTCGGTCTCTTGCCCCTCCGTGTCCGCGCCGGCCAGTTCCGCGAGCAACTCGGGCCGGCGGCCCTTGAGCAGATCGTGCCTGTAGTTGGCAAAGGCCTCGTAGAGCACGACCAGCGCCAGGATGAGCCCGTTGACGAATATCTGCACCTCGAAGCCGAGGCCGAAACACCCGATCCCGTTGAACAGGGTCGTCAGCAGGAGCACGGCAAGGAAGCTCTTGACCACGCTCCCCTTCCCGCCGCTCATCAGGGTTCCTCCGATGATGACAGAAGCGAGCACGGTCATCAAGGTGCGGATCCCCAGCACGGCGGCCGAGGTCATGGAGCTCAAGCTCGCGGCAAAGAGCACGCCGCCCGTCCCGGCCATGACGCCGCAGAACACGAAACCCGCCAGCAGATAGCGGTCCCGGTCGAGGCCCGCGAGCCAGGCGGTCTCCGGATTGCCGCCCACCATGAAGAATCCCCGGCCGTAGGTCGTTTTCTTCAGAACGAAAGAGGCGGCCAGCACGAGGATCACGGTGATGGCGAAAAGCGGCGGCACGAGGGGCACGATCGGCTCGGCCAGCCAGTCGGCCAGACCGAACGCGTCGATCGCTTTCGAACCGCCGCCGCTGTAAAGATGCATGATGCCTGTCACGCTAATCATGGTGCCGAGGGTCACGATGAAGGAGTTGATCCGTGCCTTCACCACGAGCAGGCCGTTGATCAGGCCGACCGCGGCGCCGGCGAGGATCGACAGGCTGATGCTGCCCGCCCACCCGAGTTGCGGCTGCAGCCCGATCGACAGCATCCCGCAGAGCATGACTACCGCGCCGATCGACAGGTCGAGCTGCCCGAGGATGAAAACCACCGTGAAACCGATGGCGACCACCGCGTTGAGGCTCGCGCCGCGCACGATGGTGGTCACATTGTGCACCGACAGGAAGTTGGGCGCGCAAAGGGAGAGGAAGCCGAACAGCGCGAGCAGCAGGATCAGCGCCCGGTGCTCGTTCAGGGTCCGGGTGAGGGGTGTTTTCGAGACTGGCGCGCTTCTAGGCAAAGTCCTTCCCCCGCTTCCTCAATCGGTACTGCTGGAGCCACACGACCAGGATGAAGATGGTCCCCGTGGCGATGTTCTGCTGAAAAGTGTTGATGCCCATGAAGGTCATGATGTTGGACAGGAGCCCGATGACCAGGACCCCGCCGAGCACGCCGAGCATGTGGCCGCGGCCGCCGCTCAGCATCATGCCGCCGATCACCACGGCGGTGACGCACCTGAAGTCGTAGCCCTTGCCCAGGTAGAAGACGCCGAGCTTGTTCATCGACGTGAGAAAGATGCCCGCCACCGACGCCGCAATGGACGCCGCGAGAAAATCGACGAACACCACCCGGGGCACATTGATTCCCGATGTCTTGGCCGCGGCAGGCGACGATCCCACGAGGCGGGTCTCCGCACCGAAGCGGGTGCGGGTCAGGACGATGTGCCCCAGGGCGAACATGAGGAGCATGACGACAACGATCAGCGGGACCGGCCCGATCGTGATCCGGAAGAGTCCGATGAACGCGGCGCCGGCTGTGCCGGGCGTGGTGTCGGGATAGATCTGGTTGTTGCTCCACGTGAACCGCATGAAGCCTTCCATGAAGAAGGCCACGGCCAGCGTCCACAGGATCGGATTGGCGCGAAAGAGCCCGACCACCAGCCCGTTCATCGCGCCGATCGCCATTCCGGCCGCGATCCCGAGGGCGATGGCGGGCACGAGGCCGAGGGGCAGGGCGGCCACGGCGATGATTCCCGAAAAAGCCATGATCGCCGGAATGGACAGATCGGCCATGTGGCCCGAGAAGGTGACGAACGCCATGCCCGTGGCCGCGATCCCCAGGAGGGCCACCGCGTTAAGGATGCCCATCTGGTTCTTGATCGTGAAGAACTCGTCGAAGAGGAGACAGCCGAGAACGAGGAGCGCGCCGGCGATCAGGTAGATGCCGAGCCTGTCGAAGATCGCTGCCAGTTTGTTTCGACTATTCGTGACTATTTTTGAGCTCCCTCTTTCCGTTCGCGGCGAGAAGCACCGACTCCTCGGTCAGCGCGTCCCCGGTCATCTCTCCGATGACGCGCCCGGAGCGCATCACCACCACGCGATCCGACAATCCCACCAGCTCGGGCAGGTCGGAGCTGATCAGGATGATGCTCCTCTTCCGGTCGGCGAGCGTCATCACCGCTTCGTGGATCTTCTTCTTGGCCTTCACGTCCACACCGCGCGTCGGCTCGTCGAGCACGAGCACCCTCGGCTCGGCGGCGAGCCATTTTCCGAGAAGGACTTTTTGCTGGTTGCCTCCCGACAGGTTGCCCACGTCGACCGCGGTCGACGCCGCAACGATCTCGAGCTGCTCGATCATCGATTCCGCGATCGGTCCGCTCCTCCGGTCGGAGTAGAAACCGGCGGTGGTGCTCCTGGGAATGAGCGCCGACACCAGGTTCCGGCGCAGGGAGAGCCGTAGGAAGAGTCCGTCCTTTTTCCGGTCCTCCGAGAGGTAGAAGAGCCCTTGTTTCACCGCGTTCCGATAGGACCGTCCCGTCATGGCGTGCCCCTCCAGCTCCACCGCGCCCGCGTCGATCGGATCGAGGCCGCACAGGGAACGGGCCACCTCCGTGCGCCCCGCGCCGGTGAGCCCCGCGATGCCGAGGATCTCCCCCTCGTTGACGTGAAAGGAGACATCGTGAAAGAAACCCTTTCTCGTCAGGTTGCGCACCGCCAGGACGGGCCGGCCGATGTGGGCCTTCCGCCGCGTGTAGAACTCGTCGATCTTCTGGCCCACCATCATCTGCACCAGATCGGACGGTGTGATCGCGCCGCTATCGCGCGTGGCGATCTTCTTGCCATCGCGCAGGACCGTCACCCTGTCGGCAATGGCGAAGACCTCGGACAGATGGTGGGAGATGTAGATGATGGTGAGGCCGGCGTTCTTGAGCTGCCTGATGCAGGCGAAGAGGCGCTCCGTCTCCTCGCGCGAGAGCGCCGACGTGGGTTCGTCCATCACGAGGATGGCCGGATCGTTTCCGAGCACCTTGGCCACCTCGACGAGCTGGGCCTCGTGCTGGCTGATCGCCTCGACCGGTGTCAGCGGATCGAGGTCGAGCCCCACCCGCTCGAGGCATCGGGCCGCCTCGCGCACCATGGCACGCCTGTCGAGTACGAATCCGAAACGCGCCGGCAGGCGCCCCACGAGAAGGTTCTCGGCGATGCTGATCGGCCGGGCGAGGCTGAGCTCCTGGTAGATCATGCCGATGCCGTGCGCCTTGGCCAGGGCGGGCGAATGGAGCGCCACCTCGACCCCGTTGATCCGGATCCGGCCGGTGTAGTCGTGGAACGAACCGGCGAGCATCTTCATGAGCGTCGACTTGCCCGCACCGTTCTCGCCCATGAGCGCGTGGACCTCGCCGGCGCGCGCCTCGAAGTCGACGTTGTCCACGGCCAGCGTGCCCGGATAGGCTTTGGACACGCCCTCCATGCGCAGGGCCACGTCGTTCTTCGTCATGGGCCGTTTCCTTCGAGGTTGCTTCCGCGCTTCGAACTGCCCGCTGCCGCGCAGGGCAGGGGTGGGCCGATTCTAACAGATCGGCAGGATCCTCTGAAAGCGGATGTTGCCGGAGCCGATTCCGGATGACTCACTCGACCCGGCGTATGACGAGCTCGCCATCCCAAATCCCGTCACCCACGAGCCGCGCAACAATCCTCAGCGTCGTGCGCCCTTGTTTGTCGGATGTAACCTGCGCCGTGCGGTTGATGTTCCATCGAAGCGGCCGATCGAGCGCGGTGATCAGCCGGGGAGCTTCGGTGCCGGCCATGACGACCACGGCGTCCTTGATTTTCAGGATCGGACTTGCCCACGGCTGCCGGAATCGGACCTCGTACTGACCGGGTTTGGGAATGTGCGGGGTCAAATCGATATCGAGCGCAAGCCACTCCCGTCCCAATTGCGACGTGCGGAATCCTGTGACTGTACGCCAGCCGGCCGACGCCCCGTGCTCATCAGGATGGCGCAGGAACTCGATCTCCCAGATCGTGGGATCGTTCGTGGTGCTGGTGATGACGACCCGAATACGCTCCGTTTCGACCGGGGTAAAACGTGCCGTCTCCCGCGCCATGGTCTTGCCATGGAAAAATGTCTGCCATTGCTCCCTTTCCCAATGTTGCAGGTGATAGGCCTGCACCCGGTTCCATCCCTCGTTCCAGCGGACGCCATCGATCTCGCGAACGCCCTCGAATTCGAACTCGAGCCAGGTCTCGCCCTCGCGGGCGCCGTCGACCGACGCCCATCGCGTGGAATGGTCCCCGTCCGCTGTATTCTCCGGTGGGAACTGTCCGGTGACGTGCGAGGACGATGCCTTCACACCAACCACGGGTACGATCCCGGGGACCGGCGCATTGTATGCCGCAAAGGAGTGAATCACCGGTATACCCCTCGTCTCGGTGGCGCGAAAACGGAGGGCCTCAACATCCACCGTGGGAATAACGTCGATTTTCTTGTACCCGATGGACGATCCCTCGACCAGCGAGCGCCAAGCGCCATCGATCAGTCCGTCGATCTCGTAGGCGCGGACGATGTGGCCGTGGCGGATGTCTTCCATGGTAACGAGGTGATTGACCGGGGTTGGCCGGCCGAAGCGGAGCTCGAGCGTGCGGCTCGTGCCGGAGACATCGCCGCGCTTGTTTGCATAGATGCGTCTGATCGCTTCACCGAATTCCCTGTAGCGTTCGACGTGCGTGTCCGGGATGCGGCCGGTCGTGTCGGGTGTGGAGTTGAGCAGCAGGACGCCGCCGCGGCCCACCGACTTGTAGTAGATGTCCATGAGCTCGTTGACCGATCGCATCATGTGGTCGGTGTTCGGCGCCCACAACCACTTGTGGTTGAGCAAGGGCACGTCCATTTCCATCGGAAGCCACACATCGCCGTCCGGATCGCTGTGACGGCTGGTGGAGACTCCTGTGAGCGCATCCTGCTTCTCGACCGTCTGCCACGCCGGGTAGGGCGAAATCCCGGCCTCGTTGCCCGGCCAGCGGAGCGTGGCGTGAGGACTCTGGAGGATCATCGCCCCGGGCGCGTGTCGATCGATGATGTCCTTCACGTCTGTGATGCAACTGCCATCGAACCAGACCTCGGTGATCGCGCCGTAACGGGAGAGCACCTCGGTCATCTGCTGCCGGTAGATCCTGTCAGCCTCTTTCTGCTTGGCCGGATCCTTGGTGCGGCCGCCGCTGCCGATGCCGGCGCCCAGGTCCTCGTTGCCCGGGTAGACGTAGATGCCCAGTTTCAGGCCGTACTTCTCGCAGCTCCTGGACAGGTCGGACAGAACATCGCCCTTGCCGTTCTTCCAGGGCGTGTTCTTGATCGAGTACTCGGTCGTGTCGGTCTGCCACCAGCAGAAATCCCCCACGTGCTTGGCCACGAACAGGATCAGCTTCGCGCCGAAGGACCGGGCCACCCGGCACCACTGATCCGTGTCGAGTTCTGACGGGTTGATCTGGTCGAGCGGTGTGGAACGGTTGTCGTATTCGCGCCCCTGCCAGGTACCCGGGTGCCAGTGCACGAACATGGTGATTTCCAGCTCGTGCCACGCGATCTGCTCCGGAGTCGGCGTGCCGCGCGGGGTTTCGTCCGCGGCCGGTTCAGACCCGGCGCCGCCGGTGCAGAGAAGCAACAAAGCGACCACCGCAATCGTCTGTCTCGTGACATCCATCATCGTCCGTCCTCTCCCGGACACGTCTCCGGTCAGGTTCTACAAAAAGTGGCGCACATCGGTGGACATCATCCCCGCCCGGCGGGCAGCCTCGAGCCCCAGGTCGCCGTCCTCGAAGACGTGGCAGAGCTCGGGCGCCACCTCGATCCGCCGCGCCGCCTCGATGAAAAGATCGGGCGCCGGTTTGGGCGGGATCGGATCGTCGGCGGTCAGGATCGTGGTAAAGAATGGCCTGATCCCCAGGCTCTCCAGCGTCAGGGTGACCGTCTCGCGCCGACCCCCGGAAACGACCGCCATCGGCAACTCGTCGCCGAACCGCCGCACCACGTCGACCACCGGCTCGACCGGTTCGATGAGGTGAACGCCCTTTTTGAAAAAAGCGTGCTTCCGGTCCACCACGGCGCGGGGATCGAGCTCGCGCTCGTAGGTTCGGTTGTAAAGAACGACGATCTCCTCCTCGTGCATCCCGCGAAGTGGATCGAGGAAGTCGGGCCGGTAAGGTTCGCCGAAGGCGACGAAAGCCCTTTCCCACGCCGTCATGTGAAGCGGCATCGAATCGGCCAGGGTGCCGTCGCAGTCGAAGATCAATCCGCGGATATCGGGGTGGATGTCGATCATCGCATTTCTCCCGAATGACATTCTGTCCGTCAGCCGAGCCAGAAGCTGAAATAGAGGTAGAGGCCGAGCACCACGACGAGCACCGCGATGCTGGCGATCACGTCCCACTTGTTCCAGCTCGCCCGATTCTGGGCCCTGTCCTCGGCCGTGGCCGTGGCATAGGTGAGCCCCGCGATCTTCTTCTCATCGGGCGGCGGCGTCAAGAGCGAGACGCAGACCACGATCGCCACACTGATACCGAGCAACCAGCCCGAGGCAAAGAGAAAATTGTAATTGCCGATGAACAGGAGCCACTCGGGCCCGGTGATCGTCTCGCCCCCGACGAGCGCCTGGATCGTGAGCTTGCCCATACCGAGCACGAACCCCGCGGCCAGCCCGGCGATCGCGCCCTTCGAGTTGATCCGCTTGAAGAAGAGTCCGAGCAAGAAGACCGCCGTGATCGGCGGAGCCAGGTAGCTCTGCACGCTCTGAAGGTACTTGTAGAGCCCGCCCTTCGAGATCAGGGGCATGACGGGGATCCACACGATGCCGAGGGCGACCACCACGCCGGTCGCGATGCGGCCCACGTTGACCAGCCTGCGCTCCGACGCGCCGGGATTGATCTTCTCGTAGACATCCTTGGTGAAAAGGGACGCGCAGGAGTTGAAGAGGGACGAGAGCGAGCTCATGAGAGCCGCCATGAGGCCGCCCACCACGAGACCGCGCAGACCCACGGGCAGCAGGGTGGACACCATCACGGGAAAAACCTGGTCGCCGCTCAGCACCGTCTCGCCGTCGACGATCTTGGTGGGAATGGAAATGAGCCCTTTCTGGTGCAGCGCGTAGCCGATCAGTCCCGGCAAGAGGAAGATCAGCACGGGCGAGACCTTGAGGGCCGCGCCCCAGAGAGCGCCGCGGCGCGCATCCTTCAGGCTCCGCGCGGCCAGGGTGCGCTGCACGATGTACTGGTCGGTGCACCAGTACCAGATCCCCACGATCGGTGACGCGATCAGGATGCCGAGCCAGGGAAAGTCGGGATCGCTGTTCGGCCGCCACAGGGCGAAACCGTCGGCGTTGCGGCTGCAGATCTCGACCAGCTCGCTCCAGCCGCCGAGCTTGTTCAGGCCGAACCAGGTGATGAAGATCGAGCCGAAGATGAGGATGAATGCCTGCGCCGTGTCGGTGTAGACCACGGCGCGCAGGCCGCCGAGCACGGTGTAGATCCCGGTGAGAATCACCGTGGCGAGCGCGCCGACCCAGAAGGCGTTCTCGGGGGATCCGAAGGTGTCCGGCAGAAGAGCGCCGAACACCATGCCGCCCGCGTAGACGGTCACCGAGACCTTGGTGAACACGTAGGCCACGAGCGACACGAGGGAGAGGATCCACCGGGCCTTCGAGCTGAAGCGTTTCTCCAGGAACTCGGGCATTGTGAAGACGCCCGACCGGTAGTAGAAGGGCACGAACACCCAGGCGAGCATGATGAGAACCCAGGCGTGGAGCTCCCAGTGGGCCATGCCCATGCCGCTCGTTGCGCCGTTGCCCGAAAGCCCCACGATGTGCTCCGAGCCGATGTTGGACGCAAAGACCGATGCGCCCACCACGAACCAGGCGATGTTCCGGCTGGCGAGAAAGTAGTCGGTCGACGTGTCCTGCTTGCGCGACGACCACCAGACGAGAGCCACGATGCCGCTGAAGTAAACGGCGATCACGAGCCAGTCGAGCGTTGCCAGTCCCGTCTCCATGCTGTTTGCCTTTCGTCAACGAGTCGTTGAAGCCGTCAACGAGTCGTTGAAG
>CAZUHB010000064.1:0-13532 GCA_964620445.1 uncultured Phycisphaerales bacterium | reverse complement strand
CGTCAACGAGTCGTTGAAGCCGTCAACGAGTCGTTGAAATCGTCAACGTCAAGCCGTTGAAATCGTCAACGGCTTGGCGTTGATAATTGTCGCGACTGCTATATCGAGGGCCCCGCGCCCTCGAAGAGCCGGTTGATGACCACCGCGGCCGCACCCTGCTTCTTGCTCCCCCGGGAGCGCACGATACGGCACGCTTCGAGCGATGGCCCGAGGGCGCAGGCGCCCACGGCGTCGACGAGTTCGTCGAACAATCCCTCCCGGGCGTCGAACATGTGTCCGTAGACGAACACGGCCGCGGGATTGAATAGATTGACCACCACACCGAGTCCGCGCGCGAGAAACGACGTCATGCCCTTCAGCTCGCGCCGCACGCGCACCTTGCCCGACCGGACGAGCTCGATCGCCTCGTCCACGGTGACCGGGCGCCCCGCGTTCGCCTCCACCATGCGGGCGAAGACGCGGTCGGTGGCCACCGTTTCGAGGCACCCCTCGTTGCCGCACCCGCACCGCTCTCCGCCCGGATCGACGATGATGTGGCCCAGTTCTCCGCCAAAGCCGTCGCGCCCCCCCACGAAGCGGCTGCCGCTGACCACCCCCATGCCGAGACCGGCGCTGATGTCGATCATGGCGAAGTCGTCGAGCCCCCGCGCCGCGCCGAAGAGCTGCTCGGCGAGACAGAGCGCCCGCTCCTCCTGAACGATCGTCGCCTCGAACTCGAGGCGGTCGCCGAGATCGGAAGCGAGGCAGGCATTGTCGAGAAACCGGAGGTTGGGCGAAAGCATGACCCGCCCCTCGCGCGCGTTGAAGAGCCCCGGCACGCTCACGCCCAGGCCGAGACAGGCCGCGGCACGGTCGCGCGCCGCGATCCGGGCCTCCGTCGACAGGCGGGAGAGCAGCGTGTCGTAAGTGTGAGGCGTCTCGAAGACGCGGACGGCGCCATCGTCGATGCGTCCGTCGAGGCCGCAGGCGAAGACCTTCGTCTCACCGATGTCGATCACCGCTCCCACGACCTGCGCCGTGACGGTCGCCAGCCGGAAGACCTTGCTCGGCCTGCCCGCGGTGAGAAGCGGTTCGGGCGCCTCCTCGACGAGGCCCCTGCCCACGAGATGATCGATGAGCTTCGACATGGTGGGCGCGCTGATGCCGGTGCGTTCCCTGAGCGCGGTGCGCGTGCAGGGGCCGAGCTCGAGCAGCACGTCGAGCACGTGGCGGGCGTTCACGCGCCGCAGAAGGGCGGGTTCGGCGCGGCCCGTCGCCGAGCCTGGAGGCTGGTGGGAGCGGTTTCTCATCTTGTCTGCCCGTAGTAGGCGCCGGCTCCATGCTTGCGGCCGAAGTGCTTCTCGGCCAGGAAACCGGGGAGGGAGCCCTGGTCCGGCCGGAGAAGGAGAGTATCGAAGGCCAGACGCGCCACCTCTTCGAGCGCACGTGCGTGGTCGAACGCCTCGGCCACGCTCCGCCCCCAGGCAAAAGGACCATGGCCGGCCACGAGCACCCCGGGGAAGTCGTCCGGGTCGAGGGATTCCTTCTCGAAGAGCTCCACGATGATCCGGCCCGTGTTCGTCTCGTAGTCCCCGTCGACCTCGTCGCGCGTCAGCATTCGCGTGAGCGGAACGGGGCCTCGAAAATAGTCGGCGTGGGTCGTGCCCAGACAGGGGATCGGCTTGCGCGCCTGGGCGAAGGCCGTGGCGTACCGCGAGTGGGTGTGCACCACGCCACCGATTCCACCGAAGGCCCGGACGAGAACGAGATGGGTGGCCGTGTCCGACGAGGGCCGCAAGCGCCCGTCGACGACCGCGCCTGTCGCGGCATCGACGAGCACCATGTCGCCGGGATTCATGTCGCCGTAATCCACTCCGCTCGGCTTGATGGCGAGCAGGCCGGCGTCACGGTCCACGCCGCTCGCGTTGCCGAAGGTGAGCGCGGCGAGTCCGGTGGAAAAGATATCCCTGTTCACCTTGCACACGGCTTTTCTCAGGGCCTCCTGTTTCATGATTCCGCTCCCCCTCTTGCCGTTCCCGGCCCGCCCCCTCCGGCGCCGCGGGCGCGCACCTCGTCGCGAAGGCCGAGAAGCTCCTTCATCACGTTGAACTGATTCTGTTCGTACTCCTTCGTGCCGAAGAGATCGTGAAGCTGCCGGTAGAGCTTGTAGAGACGGTCGTAAACCGGGACGGCCGCGGGTTCGGGCCGGAAGGCCTGATCGAGCACGCCTGTCATCGCCCTTGTTGCGGCGTCAAAATCGTCGTGGCCGCCCGCGGCGCTCCCGGCGACCACGGCGCCCGCCATGGCCGCGCCGAGGGCGCAGGTCTGGGCCGACCGTGAGATCTCGAGCGGCCGGTTCATCACGTCGGCGTAGATCTGCATGACCATCGGATTCTTGGCCGAGATGCCGCCGCAGTTGACGATGCGATCGATCTTGACGCCGTTTTCCTCGAACCGCTCCACGATCACGCGGGCGCCGAAGGCGGTGGCCTCCACGAGGGCGCGGTAGATCTCGGCCGGCGTGGTGTGGAGCGTCATGCCGGCGAGGAGCCCGGTGAGGCGCTGGTCCACGAGCACGGTGCGATTGCCGTTGTGCCAGTCGAGGCAGAGGAGTCCGCTCTCGCCGGGACGCAACGCCTCGGCCGCGCCTGTGAGCGTCCCGTGCGATCCCGCCTCGGGCCCGCCCGGCGCAACGCGATTGACGAACCAGTTGAAGATGTCGCCCACCGCCGACTGTCCAGCCTCGAGGCCGTGGAAGCCGGGCAGGATCGATTCGGGAACGATGCCGCACAGGCCGGGAATGTCGGGAAGATCGGCCTCGAGCGGCTTCACCGCCATGTCGCAGGTGGACGTGCCGATGATCTTCACGAGCACACCGTCGCCGATGCCCGATCCCACCGCGCCCAGGTGGGCGTCGAAGGCGCCCGCCGCCACCGGGATGCCGGCGCGCAGGCCGAGCTTCGCCGCCCACTCGCCGGTGAGCGCGCCCACCGCCTGGGCCACGTGGTACGACTCGTCGGGCAGGGTGAGCCGGACCCGGGCAAGCCCCTCGTCGATGCCGCCCAGGAATCCGGCATCGGGGTAGCCGCCCCAGGAGAAGTGAAACATCGCCTTGTGCCCGGCGGCGCAGATGCACCGCTTGAGCATGTCGGGATGGGTCGTTCCAGTGAGTACGGCCGGAATCCAGTCGGCGATCTCCACCCAGGTGTGGGCCCTGTCAAAAACCTCGGGCTCGGCGCGGCAGCAGTGGAGTATCTTGGACCAGAACCACTCCGACGAGTAGGTCCCGCCGCACTTGGCCAGGTACTCGGGCCTGTCCGTTGCCGCGCAGGAGGTGATCTCCTCGGCCTCGGCAAAGGAGGTGTGGTCCTTCCAGAGCCATGCCATGGCATCCGGATTCCGAGCGAACTCCTTCTTGAAAGCGAGCGGGATTCCCCCGGCGTCCACGGGCAGCGGCGTCGAACCGGTCGTGTCCACGCCGATGCCGATGATCCGATCGGGCGCGAAATCCTCCTCTTTTGCAGCCTCCGCCAGAGCGCCCGTCAGGGAAGCCTCGAGCCCCTTCAGGTAGTCGCCCGGGTGCTGGCGGGCGAGGTTCGGATCCCGCCCATCGATGACGACACCCTCGTCGCCGATCTCGTAGTCGAAGACGCAGGCCGCCACCTCCTCGCCGGTGGCCGCATCCACGATGAGGGTCCGCACCGAGTTCGTGCCGTAGTCGAGGCCGATCGAAAATTTCTTCATCTCCGTATCCCCGAAAGAGCCGTTGTCGAGGGAGCCCCTCGTGCCAGGGGGTGTCAACGATTCCACCGCGATCCCTCGAAACCGGAGGGATCCGAAAATCGTTGCAATGCTTTTTTAACATTGTTAATTTAAGTCCCTCGAACGGTAATTCAATCCTTTTTTTGGCACATCGCCGGAAGAACAGGTGGAGGCGTTCCCATGTCGAAGACCACGCTCGGACTCATCGTGGGCAACCGCGGCTTTTTTCCTGATGCCCTCTGTCTCGAAGGCCGGGACCGCATGCTCAAGGTCCTGAAGAAGGCCGGATTCAATGTGGTGGCTCTGACGCCGAAGGAGACCAAGTACGGAACCGTCGAATCGCGCACCGACGCGCGCAAGTGCGCCGACCTCTTCGGCCGCCGCGCCGATCGCATCGACGGCGTGGTGGTCACCCTCCCCAACTTCGGCGACGAACGGGGCGTGGCCGACGCCCTCAGGATGGCAAACTTGAAGGTCCCCGTGCTCATTCACGCCTATCCGGACGATGCGGGAAGCATGACGCCCAGCAGCCGGCGGGACAGCTTCTGCGGCAAGATGTCGGTCTGCAACAACCTCTCCCAGTACGGCATCGCCTACTCGCTCACCTCCCTCCACACGGTGGCGCCCGAATCGGAGTCGTTCCAGGAAGACCTCGCCCGGTTCGGCGCCTGTTGCCGCGTGGTGCGCGGCCTCGACAGGGTGCGGATCGGCGCAATCGGTGCGCGGCCGGCGGCGTTCAACACGGTGCGGTACAGCGAAAAGATTCTCGAGGCGAGCGGGATCTCTGTGGAGACGATCGACCTCTACGATCTCTTCGGCCGCGTGGAGCGGCTCGAGGAGAGCGCGTCGGCGGTCAAGGCCAAGCTGAAGGCGATCCAGAACTACACCGACACCAGGGCCGTACCCGAGGCGGCTCTCCTCAAGATGGCCAGGTTCGGCGCGGTGGTCGACGGGTGGGTCGAGGAGCAGGGTCTCTCGGCAACGGCCGTGCAGTGCTGGACAGCGCTCGAGGAATTCTTCGGGATCGTCCCCTGCGCGGTCATGAGCATGCTGTCCGACAGCCTGAACCCGAGCGCCTGCGAGGTCGACGTGACCGGCGCCGTCGGAATGCTGGCCTTGCGCCTCGCGAGCGGCACGCCGTCGGCGCTCCTCGACTGGAACAACAACTATGGCGACGAGGAAGACGCGTGCGTTCTGTTCCATTGCTCCAACCTGCCCAGGTCGGTCTTCGACGGGATGGAGATGGACTATCAGAAGATCATCGCCGGCGCCGTGGGCAAGGAGAACGCTTACGGCACCTGCGTGGGGCGGATCGCGTCCGGGCCCTTCACCTACCTGCGCGTGTCGACGAACGACGACTTCGGCTGCATGCGGGCCTACGTGGGCGAGGGCGCGATCACCGACGATCCGATCGACACCTTCGGCGGGTACGGCGTGGCGCGCATCCCGGACCTTCAGGGTCTGCTCCGGTTCATCTGCGAGAACGGCTTCGAGCACCACGTGGCCCTGAATCGGTCCACCGTGGCCGAGGGAGTGTACGAGGCGCTCGCCAAGTACCTGTCGTGGGACATCTACTTTCACGAGGGCTGATCGACAGCATCGATTCGGGAAGAAGAATCATGACACTCCGGAACCTGATCATCACGGCCTGCGTCCTTCCTCTCGTTGCCGCCGCTTCCGTCCACGCCTCGGGCGGCGAAGGCGCTCTTTCATCCCCGCCCGCAGGGGAGGAGCGATCCGCGCGCGGCGACTATCCTTTTTGCCCGGTGCCCTTCACGGCGGTGAAGCTGACCGACACGTTCTGGGCGCCGCGCATCGAGACGAATCGCACCGTGACGATCCCCCACGCTTTCGCGCAGTGCGAGAAGACGGGACGGATCGACAACTTCGCCATTGCGGGCGGCCTCATGGAGGGCGCGCACAGGGGAGGCTTTCCGTTCGACGACACCGATCCGTACAAGATCCTCGAGGGAGCCTCCTATGCGCTCGCCGTGGAGCCCGATCCGGAGCTCGACGCTTACCTAGACGCGCTCATCGCCAAGATCGCCGCGGCGCAGGAGGAGGACGGCTACATCTACACGTGCCGCACGAACGGATGCGAGCACCTGCGGAACTGGATGGGCGGCGCGCGCTGGGAAAAGCTCCGGGGGAGTCATGAGCTCTACAATGCCGGCCATCTCTACGAAGCCGCGGCCGCCCACTTTCAGGCCACGCGCAAGCGCACCCTGCTCGACGTGGCCCTGAAGAACGCCGGCCTCCTCTGCCGGACGTTTCATGCCGAGGGGATCCGCAAGCCGCCCGGCCACCAGATCATCGAGATCGGTCTGGCGCGACTCTACCGGATCACGGGCGACGCGCGGCTCCTCGACCTGGCCCGTTATCTTCTCGACGAGCGCGGAAAGCCGCACGGCCGCGAGCTCTGGGGGGCGTACAACCAGGACCACGCCTCCGTTCTCGAGCAAACCGAGGCGGTGGGCCACGCCGTGCGCGCCACCTACATGTACGCCGGCATGGCTGACGCGGCCGCCCTCTCGGGCGACAGCGCCATGATCGACGCGATCGACAGGCTCTGGAAAAACGTGGTCGAACGCAAGCTCTACATCACCGGCGGCGTGGGCGCGCGCGCGCAGGGCGAGGCCTTCGGCGACGACTACGAGCTGCCCAACATGAGCGCCTACTGCGAAACGTGCGCCGCCATTGGCAACGTCTACTGGAATCACCGCCTCTTTCTGCTTCACGGCGCGGCCGGATACATCGACGTGCTCGAGCGCACCCTGTACAACGCCTTCCTCTCGGGTATCGCGCTCGACGGCAAGCACTTCTTCTACCCCAATCCGCTCGAGTCGATGGGACAGCACACGCGGAGCGCGTGGTTCGGGTGCGCCTGCTGCCCGGGCAACGTGACGCGGTTCATCGCCTCGGTGCCGGGGTATGTCTACGCCCACAAGAAGGGCGACATCTACGTGAACCTCTATGCGGGCGGCTGCGCGGAGGTCGAGACCACGCGGGGAACGGTCCACCTCGAGCAGAAGACGCTCTACCCCTACGACGGCCGGGTGGTCATCACCGTTTCGCCCGCGATTGTGGCGGCTCGCTTCTCCGTCCGTCTGCGCGTACCGGGGTGGGCGCGCAACGAGCCGGTGCCGAGCGACCTCTACCGTTTCATGCACCAGTTGCCCGACGAGGTCAAAATCACAGTGAACGGTGTCGAGGTGCACGCCGACCTCGACCGGGGCTACGCGCGCATCCATCGAACCTGGAAAGAAGGGGATGTGATCGAGCTCGACCTGCCCATGCCGGTGCGGCGCGTTCTGGCTCACGAGGCGGTCGAGGCGGACCGGCACAAGGTCGCCCTGCAGCGCGGACCGCTCGTCTTCTGCGCCGAATGGCCCGACAACGACGGGCACGTGGTCAATCTCGTACTGCCAGACAGCTCCAGGATCGAGGCCGGATTCGAAAAGGGAGTGCTTGGCGGCGTGCCCGTTCTGCGGGGAGTGGCCCGGAGCGCCCACGAGGACTCCGAGGGCGAAGAGCCTCTCCTCGAGGAGGTGACCTTGACGGCGATCCCCTACCACGTCTGGGCCCATCGCGGTCCGGGCGAGATGGCGGTCTGGATCTCCAACGATCCGAAATCGGTCAGGCCCCTCGGACGGCCCACCCTGGCGACGACGAGCACGCTCACCGCTTCGGGGGGAACCAATCCGACCGCCGTCAACGACAGGCTCGAGCCGGATGCGTCGGGCGATCACAAGGTGCCCTTCTTCCACTGGTGGCCGCGGAAGGGCACTGTCGAGTGGGTGCAGTACGAGTTCGACCGCAACCGGGAGGTGTCCCGGGTCGGGGTCTACTGGTTCGACGACACGGGCCGGGGCGAATGCCGCGTTCCGGCATCGTGGCGTCTGCTCTACCGGGAGGGGGGCGACTGGCGGCCCGTGTTCACGACCGGGACGTACGGTGTGGAACCGGACCGGTTCAACGAGGTTCTCTTCGAAACGGTCCGCACCGACGCGATCCGCATCGAGGTCACCCTGCGGGAGGACTTCTCCACGGGCATTCACGAGTGGACCGTCAAATGAGACGATTGCGGCGCACCCCTCTAGGCGGCGCAGTTTTGAGCAACCGACAAGATTCGAGGAAAACCGCCATGACAAGACTGATGACTCAGGCAGCGTTTCTGCTTCTGACCGCTTTCACCGTCGCCGGAACGGCCCGGGCTCTCGAACCGAACGCAATCGCCAATCCGTCCTTCGAGGAGGTCGCCGACCGGAAACCGGCCGGATGGACCGTTCACCGGTGGAACGGGGAGGGCACGCTGGACGTTGCGCCGCTGGGGCGGACCGGTTCCCGGAGCGTGACCATCTTCTCAGAGAAGGGCGCCGATCTCTCGTGGGGACAGCAAGTACGGGTCAAGCCTTTTTCGAAGTACCGCCTCTCGGGCTGGATCCGCACGGAAGGTCTCACGCCGACCACCGGAAAGGGCGCGCTCTTCAACCTGCACGCGATGGCGGGCTGCGAGACTCCGGTCGTGACCGGCACGACCGACTGGACACGGGTCGAGATGCTCTTCGACACGGCCGAGAACGACATGGTCCACGTGAACTGCCTCTACGGAGGATGGGGCTTTGCCACGGGCCGGGCGTGGTACGACGATGTCCGGCTCGAACTGCTGGAGACGAGGGAGATGAAACCGGAAATCACGATCGCCGCGGGCGCCGAGGGCGCGCCCATCTCGAAGTACATCTACGGCCAGTTCATCGAGCACCTCGGCCGCTGCATCTACGGCGGGATCTGGGCCGAGATGCTCGAGGACCGCAAGTTCTTCCACCCCGTGAGCAGCGCAGGGTCGCCGTGGAAGGCGGTCGGGCCGGAGGGTGCGGTCACGATGAACGACCGCGACATTTTCGTGGGCGAACACACGCCGGAGATCGCGGTGGACGGCGGCGGTCGGCGGGCCGGTTTCGTCCAGGGCGGGCTCGGCCTGATCGAGGGCAAAAGTTACGAGGGCCGGATCGTGCTCGCACACGCGAGCCGGGACGTGCTCGTCCATGTCTCCTTCATCTGGGGAGCGGGCGACGCGGACAGGGAAGTGGCCACCATGCAGGGCCGGAGCGACCGGGCGGTCACACTCCCCCTCCGCTTCCGCTCCGGCGGTTCGACGGGCGACGGACGTTTCGAGATCACGGCCTCCGGAACGGGCACGGTGCGGATCGGCGCCGTGTCGCTCATGCCGGCCGACAACGAAAGCGGCATGCGGCCCGACGTGCTCGCTTTGCTCCGCGAGCTCGACTCGCCCGTCTACCGCTGGCCGGGCGGCAACTTCGTGAGCGGCTACGACTGGAAGGACGGCATCGGCGATCCCGATCGGCGACCACCGCGAAAGAATCCGGCCTGGACCGGCGTGGAGCACAACGACTTCGGCATCCACGAGTTCATGGATTTTTGCGCGCTCATCGATACCGAGCCCTACGTCACGGTGAACACCGGTCTGGGCACGGCGAAGATGGCCGCCGAAGAGGTGGAATACTGCAACGGATCAGCCGACACGCCGATGGGCAAACGGCGCGCCGAAAACGGCCGGACCGAACCGTGGAACGTCAAGTGGTGGGCCGTCGGGAACGAGATGTACGGCGGGTGGCAGCTCGGCCACATGCCGCTCGAAGAGTACGTGACGAAGCACAACACCGTGGTCGACGCCATGAGGGCGGAGGACCCGGCCATCCAGTGCGTCGCCGTGGGCGCCGTGGGTAAGTGGACCGAGACGACCCTGGCCCATTGCGCCGATCACATGGAGCTCATCAGCGAACACTTCTACGTCCAGGAATCGTCGAGCACGATGTCCCACTCGGCGCTGGCACCGCGGGCGGTGAAGCGTATCTGCGACGCTCACCGCCGCTACCGGAAGAGCATCCCGGCCCTCGAGGGCAAAAAGATTCCGATCGCGCTCGACGAGTGGAATCACTGGTATGGCCCCCACCTCTATGGCGAGCTCGGGATCCGCTACCACTGGAAGGACGGGCTCGGCATCGCGCGCGCCCTTCACGAGTACTTCCGCAACTCGGACATCGTGTTCATGGCCAACTACGCCCAGACCGTGAACGTGATCGGCTGCATCAAGACGTCCAGGACGGCGGCCGCCTTTGCCACGACCGGCCAGGTGCTCAAGCTCTACAGGAAGGTCTTCGGCGAGATCCCGGTCGCGATCAGGGGCGCTCCCGAACCGCTCGACGTGGCTGCAGCGTGGACAGCGGATAGGAAAGCCCTGACCCTGGCCGTGGTCAATCCGGTCCGCGAGGCGCTCGATCTCCCCATCACCTGGGAGGGCATCTCCCTTTCGGGCAGGGGGCGCGCCTACCGCATCCGCCACGACGATCCGATGGCATACAACGAGCCGGGCAGGCCCGACTCCCTGTTCATCGAGGAGTTTCCCGTCGATGACCTGAAGGAGAGCATGGAGGTCCCGTCACTGAGCGTGACGATCTACAGGATCGACCGCTAGTCACCATCATTTCACTGGGATCTGAATCGAAGGATCGCTTGTGGGTGGAATCGGCGACCCGACAAAGGTACCCTCTGTCGTGCATGACGATCTGCAGGTCTTTTTAGCGACGAGGACGAGAAATGAACAACCATGGTCGAATTGTAACACTCTTCTGCCTCACGCTGCTCCTGTCTCTCGCATCGAGCGCCGAGGCGGCCAAGAGGAAGGTGAAAGTTTTCATCCTGGCAGGCCAATCGAACATGGAGGGCCACGGTCAGATCCGCAGCCTCGAAAGGCTCGGCGAGCATCCCGAGCACGGCCATCTGCTGAAGAAGCTGAAAAAGAAAAATGGCTCGTGGGCGGTTCGCAGGGACGTGACGATTTCGTGGAGCACCAAGAACCTGACGAGCGGTCCGCTCACCGTGGGCTGGGGATTCAGGGACCACGAGATCGGCCCCGAGCTGATGTTCGGGACGATCATGGGTGATCGGTACAAGGAACACGTCCTGCTGATCAAGACCGCGTGGGGAGGCAAGGATGTCTTTTGCGATTTCCGGTCGCCCGGCGCGGGAGAGCTGACGGGAGACGAGGAGGCCGTTCTCGAGAAGGAGCGTTCCAAGGACCAGAGCCGGGAGGTCGGGCATTACTACCGGAAGATGGTCTCCGAGATCGAAGAATGCCTGGACCAGATCCGCGACGTGGTTCCCGGCTACAGGGGACAGGGGTACGAGATCGTGGGGATGGCCTGGTTCCAGGGCTGGAACGACTACTGCCGGTGGCGCTCCGGGCCCGGGATCATCGACAACTACGCGCGCAATCTGGCCGCCATGTTTCGCGATCTGCGCAAGGACCTCGACGCCCCCGACATGGCGATCGCCATCGGCGAGATGGGCATCGGCGGGCTCGAGATCGAGAAGAGGGCCGCCGAAAAGAACGACCAGGCCGCGCTGCACATGATGAAATTCCGCGGGGCGCAGAGAGCCGCCGCGGAGGAGGAGTCACTCGAGAGGGTGGTCTTCGTTCCCACGGCGGCCTTCTGGGACAGGCGCCTCGAGGAACTCTGCAAGATCAAGAACGACTACAAGCAGAAGAAGAAACGGGAAGAGATCAAAGACACGAAGGAGTTCCCCACCAAGGAACTCCAGGCCGAGTACGAACGGCTCGGCGGGCACTGGCACTGCCATTACAACGGCTCCGCGGCGAACTACTCGCTCGTCGGCTTCGCAATGGCTCAGGCGCTGATCGGGCTCGAGTTGGACTGATGGTACTCCCGCCACGATCACCCGGCACCACTCGAGAGCCGGGTCGGGTTCTCGAAAGCGTCCGCCGGCCCCTCGCGAGGCCGGGGATTGGGTTGTCGTCGATCAGGGATCGGGCTCGGTCGGATCGGTTCCGTTCTGGAACTCCTCGATATTCGTGTACGGATCGCCGTCGTAGTTGTCGCCGGGCAGCACCGTTTCGAATCCGGTGATCGGATCGTCCGGATCGTGGTCCACGATCAGCCACTCGAAGAGGTTGCCCATGGCGTCCCCGTCGGCGTCCCGCGCGGCGTCGCCATTGTTCGGAAACTGATCCCAATCGTCGAGCACGCCGTCGCCGTCAGCGTCGATGTCATGGGGAATGATCATCGGCCACTTGCACCCGACGGGTACGTTCCAGTAGGTGTTCAACCGGAGGAACTCCACCGTATCGAGCGCCCTGACAACGCAATCGGAACGGTCCAGTTCATGTCCGATCTCGTAGAGCACGGCGGCCAGACCGGTCGCGCCATAGTCGAATGCGATCGATCCCGCGTTCTGGCCGAACTTGGTGCTCGCCTTCCAGACCGCCCGTCCATTGAAAAGGAGCGTGTCAGCCATGATCCGGTCGGCGATCCGGCCGACCGACTCCCGGCAGTCTTCGGCGAAGTCCGGATCGGGTACCGTGTCGAGCGCGTCCGCCAACTCGAGGAGAAAGAAGTGTATCCCCCCCTCGCCCCCGCAGGCGCCCCGCTTGAAGGCGGGGAGCGTATCAGCCAGATGGATGACGGTGAGCGCCGCCCTCCGCGCCACATCGACGCAATCGGCCGCAAAAGGATCACCGGCCGCACTGTTGATCTCGTATCCCGACACGAACTGCGCCGCGATCCCCGACACGCCGCTCCCCCAGCCCACGTTGTTCGTGAATTCTTCGATCCGCATCCAGGGCCAGGCGAGACCCTTCTCGGTCTGGCCGGGGATGTCGACCTCGAAGGCGACCGACTCGAGCCAGCGCAGGTTGGCGTTGATCAGCTCGCGCAGCGTTCTGCCGTCGGACCAGGCGAACTGCGGAAATACCTCGTACCCCTTGACGAGAAGGTCGAGGTTGCCCGCGTTCCCCCAGCAGATGCCGGTCCTGAACTCGTCCCCCCCTTTTTCGGTGGGCCACATGGCGAGATATTCATCCTGGCCGTTCACGGAAATGACCGCCTCCGATCTCAGCCAGTTGAACAGTCCCTCGATGTGACGGTAGAGGTTCGGGTTGGGGTATATGTCGTAGAGGTCGATGAGCAGTCCGCCCACCATGCCGGGGCCCTGCGAGTGGCCGACCCGCTTCCCCCAGTAGCATCCCGGTCCGACCGAGGTCGGGCTCCACTGGGCGGACAGGAGAATCTCCCTGACACCGCCCACGGCGGCGGTCTTGTACGCCGTCTTGCCCGTGCTCCTGAAGCCTTCGACCAGAGGCCCGATGATCGCGGGCTCTCCCGTGATCAGGCGATAGTTCGGATGTCCCTGGGGAGCGGTGGTGGAGAGCCACCAGCGGCAGGTGTTTCCGTCCCAGACGGCCTGATCGACGAGCCAGTCGAGGCCGCCGACGTAGAGCCTCTCGCAGGCGGGGCTCTCGTGCCGCATCGGACCGAGGAGCCAGCAAACACCGCCGGCGCCGTGAGTGTCTGTGAAATGGGCCGGACCCGTTTCCGGTTCGACCGCTTCAACGTCGGGGGCGATGAGCAGGACCGCGGCAAAAACGAGGACGGAGACGAAGAGGGTGCTGTCTGCTTTCACGGTTTACCTCCTTGTTGTGTGTGGCTTGGATTCGGGGGAAAGGGCGACGGTTTTCGACACCTCCTTTCGGCGCTTCGGTTGCAGTTTGGGCGCCTTCGGTACGGGGCAAGAGGCCCCGGGGCCCGATCGGCTACCAGATAATTCCCGTCAAGTTCAGGCAAGTCTGAACGCAGGCTTCCCTTGGATTAATATATCATCTCACCATGCACGGGTTACGGAACATCGGTCAGATTGTGGCGGGGAATTTTCTCGGGGCCGATCTGCATCCGCGATCGGGCGGCACTCATCGA
>CAZUHB010000063.1:17053-30893 GCA_964620445.1 uncultured Phycisphaerales bacterium | reverse complement strand
GCCCCGTCGGCCGAGTTCGACGCCCCGTCGGCCGAGTTCGACGCCCCGTCGGCCGAGTTCGACGCCCCGTCGGCCGGGTCCGCGCCGCTCCGGCCCTCGGTGATGCTCGCTCTCGCCGTGGACCGCGCCGGCCCTGACGAGCGGGACGTGCTCGAAAAACACTGGAGCCGTGCCGGATCCCAGGCCGACTCGGCCGGAGAAATCCACCGACTGCGGGCGTGGCGCGCGGCCGAAGAGGCGGCCCGCGTCATGCTTCACTCCTTTCAGCGCGAGGCTGTGCGCGCCCTCGACCCGGTGCGCTCGGCCAGCCTGAAACTGATCCTGCGCAGGGTCATTGGAAAAATTTTCGATGATGGTGTCGTGATGGGTTGTTGCAGTGACAATCAGGCTGGAAATGTTCGAAAAAGCGAGCCGGGCTCGGAAGCTTCTCAATGATTCGAGCGCTCTCGTTGCCGACTTCGTCAGCGGCAAGATCAACGACGATGGCGGCTTCGAGGATCGGTCGGCGAAGAGTGATCTCTACTACACGGTCTTCGGACTGGAGACCCTTGCGGCCCTTGGCGTCGACCGGCCCGCCGACCGTCTCGAATCCTATCTCCGTTCCTTCGGAAGAGGTGAATCGCTCGACCTCGTCCACCTCGCCTGCCTCGCGCGTTGCTGGGCATCCCTCACCGACCGGATTCCGCGAGATCTGAGTGAGCCGATCGCGCGGCGGATCGCCGAATACCGCAGCGCCGACGGTGGTTTCGCGAACGCACCCGGCAGCGAGACGGGGACTGTTTACGCCTCTTTCCTCGCGCTCGGCGCCCACGAGGACCTGGCCGTACGCCTGCCTCGCGCGGACCGGTTGGTCGAGACCGTCGAGCAGCGGGCGACAGCGTGCGGCGGCTACGGCAACGAACCCGGCATGGCCCAGGGAACGACTCCCGTGACCGCCGCGGCCATGATTGTGCTCGCCAGACTGGCTGTGCGCGTTCCGGAGACGGCCGTGCGGTGGTTGCTCGAGCGGCGCCACGAATCAGGCGGTTTCGTCGCTTCCGAGTCCACGCCGCTTCCGGACCTTCTGTCGACAGCCACCGCTCTGCACGCCCTGAACTGGTCCGGTGCCCGATCCGGCGAATTCGGTGAATTCAGGGAGAAGTCTCTCGATTTCGTGGATTCTCTCTGGAGCGGTACAGGGGGTTTTCGCGGACACTGGGCGGACGACATGCTCGACTGCGAGTACACCTTCTACGGCTTGCTCGCCCTGGGTCATCTGGCGGAGTGAATCATGACGACGCGCGCGATCGACCGATCAGCCCTGGCCCGCACGCTCGCCAATGCACGCCAAAGACTGCTCGACGCGCGCACCGCCCAGGGCCACTGGATCGGCCATCTTTCGGGCAGCGCCCTCTCCACGGCCACGGCCGTGTGCGCCCTCTGCCTGGCCGATCGGCGCCGCCATGCTCATCTGATCGACCAGGGTCTCTCCTGGCTCGCGCGGAACGCTAACAACGACGGCGGCTGGGGCGATACGGTTTCGAGCCGCAGCAACATCAGCACCACGGCGCTCGCCTGGGCGGCCTTTTCCGCCGCGGACCGGATCGAACGATTCGCCGACAGGCTCGACCCGGCCGAGGCGTGGCTCGCCCGCGAGGCGGGCGGTCTCGATCCCTCCTCCCTGGCACGGGCAATCTCGTCCCGCTACGGCAGGGACCGCACCTTCTCCGTTCCGATCCTGACCATGTGCGCCTTGAGCGGCCGGCTCGGCTCGGGCCGCGCCGCGTGGAAACATGTGCGGCCGCTCCCCTTCGAACTCGCCGCCGTGCCCCACTATTTCTTCCGCTGGCTGCGGCTCGGCGTGGTCAGCTACGCCGTTCCGGCGCTGATCGCCCTCGGCCTGGTCCGGTTTCGAAAATATCCGCCCAAAGATCCGCTGAAGCGCCTCGTGCGCGCCCTGGTCCGGCGCCGGACATTGCGCGTGCTCGACACCATGCAGCCGTCGAGCGGCGGATTTCTCGAGGCGATCCCCCTCACGTCTTTCGTGGTCATGTCGCTCGTGGCCGCGGGCGAAGGGCACGATCCCGTGGCCGCGCGCGGTATCGACTTCATCAAACGGGGGGCGCGGCCCGACGGAAGCTGGCCGATCGACACGAACCTCTCCACGTGGGTGACCACCCTTTCGGTGAACTCTCTCGCCACGACGGGGGCTCTCGAATCGCTCGGCGACGAACGGGCCGCCAGAAACCTGGTATTCTGGCTGGTCGATCAGCAGCACCGCGCCGAACACCCCTTCACCCGCGCCGCGCCCGGAGGCTGGGCGTGGACCGACCTGCCAGGCGGGGTGCCCGACGCGGACGACACGGCCGGCGCGCTCTGCGCGCTCCACTGTCTCGGCGTGCGCGATGTTCATGTTCTCGACGCGGTCCGCGGGAGCATCGAGTGGCTGATCAATATGCAGAACAGGGACGGCGGCGTGCCCACCTTCTGCCGCGGGTGGAACCGGCTTCCCTTCGATCGGAGCTGCGCCGATCTCACCGCCCACGCCCTGCGCGCCCTGGCGCTCTGGGAGGGAGAGCCCGAGGTGCCGGGAAGCGTCCGCGTCAAGATCGGCCTTTTCACCGAGAAAGCTCTCGCCTACCTCGCCCGGGCCCAGGGAAACGAAGGGGAATGGGTCCCTCTCTGGTTCGGAAACGAAGAGGCGCGCGGCGAACGGAATCCCACCTACGGAACGGCCAAGGTCGTCTCCTTGCTGAGTCTCGAAACGCTGCGGACGCTGCCGCAAGCCGGTTCGATGCTGGAGCGCGCGGAGGCATGGCTCGTGGGGAACCAGAACGGGGACGGCGGCTGGGGGGGCGAGGGCCGTACGCGGTCGAGCATCGAGGAAACCGCTCTCGCCCTCGACGCCCTGGCAAGCCTCGGGGAGAAAGGCTCCTCGGCGGAGCGCGACAGGGCGCTCGCCCGCGGCGCGGACTGGCTTGTGGAGGCGACAGATCAGGGAACGTCCTTCGAGGCGGCGCCGATCGGACTCTACTTCGCAAAACTCTGGTATTCCGAAGAGCTCTACCCCTTGATCTTCACCGCGGCCGCGCTCGGGCGGATCGATCGCCTCGGGCCGTGATCGGATCGGGGCGGCTCGACCGGGCTACTTGGGCGGCTCTTCCTTCTCTCCGATATCGAAGGCGAACAGGTACTCGCCGTGGCGCATGTAGAGCACGCCGTCGGAAATGGCCGGGTGGGCCCAGTGCTTGCCCTCTCCCCTGGTGATCTGAAAG
The DNA here is from genome assembly GCA_964620445.1 of uncultured Phycisphaerales bacterium. GTDB lineage: Bacteria > Planctomycetota > B15-G4 > B15-G4 > CAYZWU01 > CAZUHB01. The sequence continues at coordinate 27,639 of CAZUHB010000063.1, read as the reverse complement.
CGGCTCTTCACGCTGAATCCGGTTGGTGTCGCCTCGACGAGAGCCACCGTCCCCTTCCGTTCCTCGTAGCAGTAGAGCAATCCGTCGGCGGCGATGACGCATCCCTTACCGATCCCCTTCTCGTTGTAGCGGACCTTGCCCGTCTCCCAGTCGACACACACCCACCGGCCCTTGTGCGAACTGCCGTAGATATGGCCGTCGACGAGAACCACGCCGCCGTGATGCACATCGAGGGTGCGGTCGATCCATTTCCGTTCCACGCCGGTTCCCGTTCCGGAGAGGGAGAGCATCACGCCGCCGTCGCCGTATCCGCTGGTGGCGTAGATCGAGCCGCCGGCAAAAAGGGGCGTGTTCACGTTGATCGCCCGCTGCTTCTGAAGGTAGTCGGTAAACGTGTCCTTCCAGAGAACCTTGCCCGATCTGGGATCGACGGCAATGACCGAGTCGGCCGCCTGTGTGACGATCATCTTCTTGCCGTTATGCTCCACGAGCAGGGGCGAACAGTAGGAGGACTCCTCGCCGAGCGATTTGGTGGTCCAGACCACCTTGCCCGTCTTCCTGTTCAGCGCCGCCATCGTGGCGCCGGGAGCCCCCGGCGTGCAGATCACCTTGCCGTCCACGAGCAGCACCGATTCGGACATGCCCCACCGCGGATACTTGGGAAGGTCGAATTTCTTGACCGCGTCGAAGGACCACTTTTTTTTCCCCTTCCGCCTGTCGAAGCAGGATACCAGCCCCCTGCCCGACATGACGAAGACCTCTTTGCCGTCGACGGTGGGTGTCGTGCGGGCGCCGCCCCACGGATCGGTCCACGCCGGGCCGTAATCGACTTTCCAGAGGAGTTTCCCCTCGACGCCGAAGGCGAAGAGCAGCCCCCGGTCCCCCACCATGCCGGTGGTGAAGACCATGCCGCTCGCGATCGACGTCGACGCGTAGCCGCTGCCCAGGCCGTCGGCGGACCAGATCATTTCGGGACCGCCGGCAGGCCACTCCTCGAGAAGATCCTTTTCGGGCGACCGGCCATCCCGGTCGATACCCCGCCACTGGGGCCAGTCCGCCCCGACAGAGACGGAACCCGTCAGGACAACCAGAATGAGGACGAGAAGGGTCGGGTGTGCGATCTTCATGGCTGTTCTCCTTTTTCCCCAATTGAATATGAATCAAAAATGTAAAAGAATAGCCCAGTCGTATTTTTTGCCGATCAGGCGGAAAGGTAAAAGACCGCGCGCCATGAAAGCGACCTCTCTTGTCGTTCTGGTTTTCGTTCTCGCGGGGCTGGCCGCGGGCTGGCTCTGGCTGCAGAAGCAGGATCAGAGTCCCCGGGACACCGGTCGAACCGCCGGCGAGCCGGCCGCCGCGGCCGCCCTTTCGACCGAGGGCGTGTCGTGGCCCATGTTCCACGGCGCTCCCGATCTCGGGGGGCGAGCGGAGTGCGCTCTGCCCGACGAGCTCGGCGCGGTCTGGCGCTTCGACACGGGCGGGCCCGTGGTGTCGTCGGCTGCCCTCTTCGAGGGTTCGGTCTTCGTGGGATCGGACGACGGCAACCTTTACGCCATCGACCTCTCGTCGGGACGCGAGAAGTGGCGTTTTGCCACGGGCGGCGGCGTGGAAAGCTCGCCCTGCGTGCTCGACGGCACGGTGTTCGTGGGATCGACCGACGCATTCCTCTACGCCATCGATGCCCGGAGCGGCGCGCTCCGCTGGAGATACGAGACAGGAGCCAAGATCGTGGGCGGTGTGAACCATGCCCGCGCCGGCAACGAAAACAGCGCGCCCATCCTCGTGGGCAGCTATGACAACAACCTGCACTGTGTCGACTCCGACTCGGGCGAACCGCTCTGGGTCTACGAATCGGACAGTTACGTCAACGGCACCCCGGCCGTGGGCTCGCGCGTTGCGGCCTTTGGCGGGTGCGACAGCCTGATTCACTGCGTGTCGATCGCCGACGGCGCACCGATCGCCCGGATCGACGCCGGCTCGCATATCGCGGCGTCGGCGTCGCTCGTCGACGGCCGCCTGTATGTCGGCCACTACGACGGCGCGTTCGTCGCCGCCGATCTCTCCACGGGCGCACTCCTCTGGACCTACGAGGGAGAGGATGCCTTCTTCTCCTCCCCCGCCGTGGGCGAGGAGCGGATTCTGGTCGGCAGCCGCGACAAGAAATTGCACTGTCTCGGGCGCGACAGGGGCGAGAAGATCTGGACCTTTCTCACGCGGGGCGAGGTCGACTCGAGCCCCGTCATCTGCGGGGACAAGGTCGTGGTCGGTTCGAACGACGGCTGGATCTACGTGGTGCGCCTCGATGACGGCGCCGAGCTCTGGCGCCACGAGATCGGTGCGGCCATCATCGCCTCGCCCGCCGTGAGCAAGGGGTGGCTGGTCGTCGGTTCGGAAGACGGATCGGTTCACGCCTTCCACTAGGAGGATCTCATCGTGAGACACGAGAAAATTCCCCTCGTCGAACTCGCCGGAGTGGACAAGGACTACCCCTCTCCCGGCGGCCGCGCGCCGACGGGCGTGCTGCGCGACGTGGCGCTCACTCTCGCCGCGGGCGATCGGCTCGCCGTGGTCGGCCCCTCGGGCTCGGGAAAGAGCACGCTGCTCAACATCGTGGGCGCTCTCGACCGTGCGACCCGCGGCGAGGTGTTTCTCAACGGACGCGACCTGTCCGCCCTGAGCGGAACGGAACGGGCCGCGGTTCGGAGCGAGGAGGTCGGATTCGTGTTCCAGGCGCACCATCTTCTGCCGCAGCTGAGCGCCCTGGAAAACGTTCTCGTTCCCACCGTGGTCCACACCGACAGGGACCGCCGCCAGGCGCTGCAGGCCAGGGCGCGCGTCCTGCTCGAGCGGGTCGGACTGGGAGACCGCCTCGTTCACCATCCAGGGCAGCTGAGCGGCGGCGAACAGCAGCGCGTCGCCCTCGTGCGCGCGCTGATCAACGAACCCCGGTTGATTCTGGCCGACGAGCCCACGGGCTCGCTCGACAGCGCCGCGTCGCGCGATCTGGCCGCGCTCCTCACCGACTTGAACGAGCAGGACGGCGTGAGCCTGATCGTGGCCACACACTCGGCAGACCTCGCCCGCGCCATCGGGCGTGTTCTCGAACTGCACGACGGCGGGTTGCGGCCGTGGAAAGAGAACGGATGAAGCCGGCCGACCTGCTGCGACGGAATCTGCGCCACCACTGGCGCACCCACCTGGGCGTGCTGCTCGGCACGGCGGTGGCAACGGCTGTCCTCACCGGCGCGTTGCTCGTGGGCGATTCTGTCCGGCAGAGCCTGAAGGACACCGCGGCGGCGCGGGTGGGCAACGCCGACCTAGTCATGGCCCTGCGCGGCCGTTTTTTCACTGCCACCCTCGCCGATCGGATCGCCGCGGAACTCGATGCCGAGGCGGCTCCACTCCTCCGCGTCGACGGCGTGCTCGTCGACCCACGATCGAAGAGGCGGTGCAACCAGGTTCAGGTCCTCGGTGTGGACGACCGGTTCTGGAAGATCGGCGGAGTCGACCCTCCCCCCGCGCCCGGAAAAGACGGGATCTTGCTGAACGAGCCCCTGGCGCAACGCCTCGCCCTGGGTGTGGGCGACGAACTCCTGCTCCGCATGCGGCGATCGAGTCCGCTCTCGGCCGAGGCGCCCCTGTCGGTCGACCGAACCGACCAGGTCGTCGCGCGGCTCCGGGTCGCGGCGATCCTGCCCGCCGGGAGTTTCGGTCGATACAGCATCCGGGCCGAACAGGTCGTGGCCCACAACGCCTTCGTCGACATCGACTGGCTCGCCGAGCGCGTCGGCGTCGAGAAGCGCGCCAACGAGATGCTCGTGGGCGGCCGTCCGGGCGGCCCCGTCACAATGGAGGAAGCGCAAGAGGCGCTCGACCGGGTCTGGACGCTCGCCGATGCGGCCCTCGAACTGCGCCCGCTCCCTTCTCACGGCGCGATCGAGCTCCGATCGGACCGGATCTTCCTCGAACCGGCCGTGGCCGACGCGGCAGCGCGCGTACGGAAAGACGCTCTCGGTCTTCTCAGCTACTTTGTCAACACCTTGAGAAACGGCGACCGCCAGACACCCTACTCCGTCGTGACCGCTCTCGGTCCGCTCGCCGGCCAGGGCGGCCCGATCGCCTCGCCCCTGGGCGATCTCCTCCCTCCCGGCATGGCCGAAGACGAGATCGCCGTCAACCAGTGGCTGGCCGACGACCTCGGGCTCGACAGGGAAGATCCGCTCGAGGTGCGTTATTTCGTCCTCGCGCCGGGCCGGAAGCTCGAGGAACGGGCCGCCACCTTTCGCGTGCGCACTGTTCTGCCCATGGATGGAGCCGCTCTCGACAGGAGCCTCATGCCGCCTTTTGCGGGCCTCGAGGGCAAGGAGGACTGCCGCGACTGGGATCCCGGTATCGACGTGGAGCTGTCGAGGATCCGCGCCAAGGACGAGGCGTACTGGAACCGGTTCAGGGGAACACCCAAGGCGTTCCTGTCCCTGCACGCCGGCCAGTCGATCTTTGCCAGCAGATTCGGCGACCTGACCGCGATCCGGTTCCGCTTCGAGGAGGGCGCGCAACAGGCGATCGATCTGGCTCTTCGAGAAACACTCGCCCCCGAAAAGTTGGGGCTCCGCTTCGAACCCCTGCGCGACCGCGCACGCCGGGCGGCAGGCGAGGCGCTCGACTTCGGCCAGCTCTTCGTGGGTTTGAGTTTTTTCCTCATCGCGTCGGCGCTCCTGCTCACGGGCCTTCTCTTCGGCCTCGGCGTGGCCCGAAGACGCACCGAGAGCGGCATCCTGCTCGCTCTCGGTTTCACCCGGATCCGGGTGCGGCGGCTGCTCCTCGTCGAGGGGACGATCGTGGCGATCGCGGGTTCGGTCCTGGGTGCGGCAGGCGGTGTCATCTACACGGCCCTGCTCCTGCGCGGTCTCGGATCGGTCTGGAGCGGCGCCGTGGCCGGAGCCGCCATCGGCCTGCACGCGAGAGGATCCACCCTGATCCTCGGCGCGGCAGCCGGTGTGTTCGTTGCCGGACTCGTCATGTGGTTCGTTCTCCGGCGCCAGTCGCGGAGCGAGATCATCGCGCTGCTCGACGGCTCGGACGAGGCCGCCCCGCCGCGCCCGGGAACGAAACGCGCCAGCAGCCTCTGTGCGATACTCTGCTTCGCGGCCGCCCTGGCCGTGGTCCTCTTTCAAGGTGCCGGTTCGGAGACGGGAACCGCGTCCTTCTTCGTTGCCGGCGTTCTGCTTCTCGGCGCGTCGCTCTCTGCGATCCACTGGTTCCTCGTCCGCTCCGCGCGGACCTTGTCCGAGCGGACTCTGTCCGAGCGGCCTCCTGCTTTTGCGGGCCTGTCGCTTTCGGGGCTCGCGCTGCGCAACACGGCCCGCAAGCGGATGCGCAGCCTGAGTGTGGCGATGCTCCTCGCTCTCGGCACATTCCTCGTATTCGCCGTGGGCGCCAACAAGCTCTCTCCCCCGGAGCCGGGGGCGTCGCGCGCGACAGGCACGGGCGGATTCAGACTGATCGGCGAGGCGACCCATCCTCTTCTTCACGACCTGAACACGCTCGAGGGGCGGCGGGAATTCGGCCTCGACGAGGCGGGTTTTCGCGGGGCGTCCACAGTGCAGTTCCGTCTCCGCGGCGGCGACGATGCGAGCTGCCTCAACCTGAACCGCGCCCAGACGCCACGTCTCGCCGGCGTGGACTCTGCCGCGCTCCGTGCGCGCGGGGCTTTTGGTTTCGTCGATCTTCTCGACGGGTTTGTCGACGGCGTCGCCGTCGATGGCACAGGAGAACCGTGGCGGCTCTTGCAGACCGACTGCGGCGCGGACATCGTGCCTGCCGTGGCCGACCAGGCCACCATGGTGTGGGGGCTGGGCAAGAAAGTGGGCGACCGGATCGAGTATCTCGATGAGCAAGGCCGGACATTCTCCCTTCTGCTCGTCGGAATGATCGGGAACTCGATCCTCCAGGGAACGATCGTGATCGACGAGTCGGCTTTCACGAACCGGTTTCCATCGGACGAAGGATACCGTATGCTGCTCGTTGACGCGCCCCGTGAAAGCTCCGGGACGATCGCGGATACCCTCGGGCGCGCGGGCGAGAACATTGGATTCGACGTGACGACGACCGAAGACCGGCTGAGTTCGTTCATGACGGTGCAGAACACATACCTGGCCATGTTTCAGGTTCTGGGCAGCCTCGGGTTGATCCTCGGCAGCCTCGGCCTCGGCTTTCTGGTGCTCCGCAACGTTTTCGAGCGGCAGGCCGAACTCGCCATGCTCCGCGCCGTTGGCTTGACGGGGAGAACGATCTGCAAGATGCTCGTCTACGAACATGGATGGCTCCTCTTCCTCGGCCTCTTCCTCGGAACGGCGTCGGCGCTCGTGGCTGTCTGGCCCGCTCTCGCGACGGGCGGCGGAGGCGTGCCTCTCCTTTCGCTTTCCCTGACTCTCGGCCTGCTTGCGGCGGGCGGGGTCTTCTGGATCTGGACCGCGGCGACACTGGCCCTTCGCAAGGATCTGATCGCCGCCCTCAGGCGGGAATGACCGCATTCATGAAGGACTTTCTGCTCAGCACGATTCTCGTTGGCGCCGTTGCGGGGCTCGGTGCGTTCGCCATCGTTCTCTGGCTCGGCGCCGATCCGACGGTGGGCTGGGCCGCGCGACGCCCCGGGGACGACATGCGGGGAGCGACCGCTCCGGCGGAGAACGCCGCATCGACGGAGGGCGTCCTCACCCTGTCATCGGGCACGGCGTCGAACCTGCCGGGCGCGTGGCCGCGATTCAGGAACGCGGGCCTCGACAACATCTCGACGGACGGCGTTCGCCTCGCCGACGGGTGGGACGATGCGCCGCCCCTCCTCTGGTCGATCGACGTGGGCGAAGGCCACGCCGGTGCGGCGATCCGGAACGGAAGGGTCTACCTTCTCGACTACGACCGGCCGAACTCGTCCGACGCGCTCCGCTGCCTGTCCCTCGACGACGGCGCCGAGATCTGGCGCTACTCGTACAGGGTGAAGGTGAAGCGCAACCACGGCATGAGCCGCACCGTGCCGGCCGTGACGGACGAATACGTCGTGGCCCTCGGCCCGAAGTGCCACGTCACCTGCCTCGACGCGACGAGGGGCGAGCTCCTCTGGCAGATCGATCTGGTCCGCGCCTTCGGAACGAGTGTACCGCCCTGGTACGCGGGCCAGTGTCCGCTCATCGACAAGGGGAGGGTGATCCTCGCCCCGGGGGGCACGGCGCTTCTGGCCGCCGTCGACTGCGCGACCGGAGCCGTTCTCTGGGAAACACCCAATCCCGACCGCTGGGCGATGACCCACTCGTCGATCGTTCCCATGGAGTTCGCCCGCAAGCGTTTCTTCATCTACTGCGGCAGCGGCGGCGTGGTGGGCGTGGCGGACGATGACGGCGCGCTCCTCTGGAAGACGACGGACTGGAAGATCCGCATTGCCAATGTGCCCTCGCCCCTGATCGTGGACAGGGGCCGGATCTTCTTCTCCGGCGGCTACGAGGCGGGGAGCCTCATGCTGGCGCTCCGCGACGATGACGGCCGGCTGACGCCGGAGACGCTCTTCCGGCTCGGACCGGAAATATTCGGCTCGGCCCAGCAGACACCCGTTTTCTACGAGGGGCACATCTACGGGGTCCGTCCCGACGAACAGCTCGTCTGTCTCGACGTCGACGGCAAGGTGGTCTGGGCGAGCGGCGCGGCTCACAAGTTCGGCCTCGGTCCGTACATGATCGCCGACGGCAAGATCTTCGCGATGAACGACTCGGGCCTGCTGAGACTCGTGAAGGCGACCTCGGGAGGCTATTATCTTCTAGACCAAGCCGACCTGCTCGACGGCCATGACTCGTGGGCGCCCATGGCGCTCGCCGCCGGGCGTTTGATCTGCCGGGACCTGACGCGAATGGTGTGCGTCGACCTGTCAGCCAACTAGTCTGGAGAAAGAATGATCGACAAACGGGGTGCGCTGAATTCGAACCTGCTCGTGGGCATCGTGCTCGTCGTGGCCGTCGCGGCCGCTCTGGCGGCCGTGCTGTTCAAGACGGGGACCAGGACGGTCGAAAGCGGACTGAGCAAGGAATTCGAGTACGACCTCGACGACCTCCGCGCCGTCGATCCCGCCCTGATCCTCTACGACGAGACGATGGCCTTCGAAACCGGTCTCGGGTTACCGAGCGCCGTTGCCGTGGGGCCCGGCAACAGGATCTACGTGGCCGGCCGCGATGCGGTGCGGGTTTTCGAACCGGACGGCAGGAGGGTTCCGGGCGACATCGACCTCGACGGCACACCGGGAGGCATCGCGCTCGCGGCGGACGGCACCATCTACCTGGGAATGACCGACCACGTGGAGGTTTACGACCCCGGCGGCACGCGCCGCGCCGCGTGGGAGCCTGTCAGCGCCGAGACGCGGATCACATCGATCGCCGTCGCCGAAGAGGATCTGGTCCTCGCCGACTATGGACGCCGCGAAGTGATCCACTGCAAACGGTCGGGCACGATCGTGGGGCCGATCGGCGACTTCGTGATCCCGAGCCCCTTCTTCGACGTGGCCCTGGGACCTGACAAGACCCTCCACGCGGCCAACACCGGCGAGCACCGGATCGAGGTCTATTCCCTCGACGGAAATCTCGTCTCCTGGTGGGGCGAATTTTCCAACAGCGCGGCCGGGGGATTCTCAGGGTGCTGCAATCCGTGCAACTTCGCCCTCCTCCCTGACAACGGGGGATACGCAACCTGCGAGAAGGGTCTGACCCGGGTCAAGATCTACGACCGGGAAGGCGAGTTCGTCGGCTTCGTGGCCGAGCCCGCGCAGTTCGCCCGCCACGACGCGCGCAAGGAGGCGCCCGGCTTCAACTGGGATCTCGTCGGACTCGACGTGGCCGTCGACGAACAGGGCCGGATCGTGATCCTCGACCGCACCACCGCCGAGATCCGCATCTTCGAACCGAAACCGGCCGGCGCGAGCGGCCCGCAATCTGGAGAAACGAAATGACCGAACAAAAGGACCGATCCCTCGCCCGGCGCGAGCTCTTCCGCACCTTCGGGCGGGTGCTCCTCCTCGGCGGCCTGGGTGTGGTCGGATACCGGGCAATGAAGCTCGGCAGCGGGCGGGAGCTGGTCTGGCAGATCGATCCGCACACCTGCGTGGCGTGCGGCAATTGCGCCACGCACTGCGTGCGCGAGGAGTCGGCGGTCAAGTGTGTCCACACCTTTGCCATGTGCGGCTACTGCAAGCTCTGCACGGGATACTTCGATCCCGAACCGCTTGCGCTCGACACGGGCGCGGAGAACCAGCTCTGTCCCACGGGCGCGATCAAGCGCACCTTCGTCGAGGATCCCTACTACGAATACACGATCGACGAGCCGCTCTGCGTGGGCTGCGCCAAGTGCGTCAAGGGTTGCAGGGCTTTCGGGAACGGCTCCCTCTATCTCCAGGTGCGCCACGACCGCTGCAAGAACTGCAACCAGTGCTCCATCGCGGCGGCGTGCCCGTCGGGCGCTCTCAGCCGGATCCCGGCCGATCGGGCCTACATGTTGAAAGGGAGCGACCACCGAGCATGACCCTCTCCGTCTGCGCCACACTCTTCACCGCCCTTCTCGCCCTTTCGGGCGGACAGGGTGTGGACATCGAACGCTTTCCGCCTCCCGATTTCGAGGGTGGCCACGAGCTGCCCCATACCGCGACTCCCGCGCCGCGAGGCGGTGCGTGGGAATTCGTGGATGCCGGGCTTCTCGCCGTCACGCTCGGCCTCGCGTCGTTCTTCGCGCTCGGTCATCGCAGGCGGGGACCGATCTTCGCGTTGATGATTTTCTCGCTCCTTTATTTCGGCTTCTGGCGCGAAGGGTGCGTCTGCCCGATCGGCGCGATCCAGAACGTCGCCCTCGCCCTCGCCGATCAGGGGTACGCCATCCCGGCCGCGGTGGTTATCTTTTTCCTCCTGCCCCTGGTGTTCACCCTCTTTTTCGGCCGTGCTTTCTGCGCCGCCGTCTGTCCCCTCGGCGCGATCCAGGACCTGGTGCTCGTTCATCCCGTGACGCTCCCCGCATGGCTCCAGCACGGGCTCGGACTCCTCGCCTATGTCTATCTCGGCGCGGCGATCCTCTTCGCGGCCACGGGAAGCGCCTTCATCATCTGCGAGTACGATCCCTTCGTGGCCTTCTTCCGTTTCGCGGGCACCGTCGACATGGTCATCCTGGGAACGTCCTTCCTCGTGATCGGCCTCTTCGTGGGACGGCCCTACTGCCGCTTCGTCTGCCCCTACGGAGCCCTTCTCAGGCTGATCGCGCGCTTTTCGTGGAAGAGCGTCCGGGTGACGCCGGCCGACTGCGTTCAGTGCCGGCTCTGCGAGGAAGCCTGCGCCTTCGGTGCGATCGAACCGGCCCTGGCCAACCGCCCGCCGCCTTCGATGAAGCGGCACAAGACGCGGCTGGCGATCTTGCTCGTTCTGACCGTGGTGAACACCGGCGCCGGCGGCTGGCTCCTCGCCTCGCTCGCCGAACCGCTCTCGCGCATGCACGCCACGGTCCGACTCGGTGAACGCATAGCGTTCGAAGACGCCGAACGCGCGACGTTCGAAGATGCCGAACGCGCG